>JBJEMA010000100.1:44852-105258 GCA_051879435.1 Lachnospiraceae bacterium | reverse complement strand
GACCATCAAGAATCATCTGGTCACCTGTGTAAGCATGAATTGTGCTCATGATACCAGACTTAATTCCAGCCAAATCATTAAGAGCCTTAGCCATAGGAGCTAAGCAGTTTGTTGTACATGAAGCTGCAGAAATAATCTTATCTTCCGGCTTAAGTGTTGTATGGTTAACATTGTATACGATTGTAGGAAGATCGTTACCTGCCGGAGCAGAAATAACAACTTTCTTAGCACCTGCATTGATGTGAGCCTGTGCTTTTTCTTTTGATGTATAGAATCCTGAACACTCAAGAACTACATCTACATCAAGTTCTCCCCAAGGACAGTTGTTCGCATCCGGGAAAGCGTAAATCTTGATTGTCTTTCCATCAACTGTGATAGAATCTTCTCCAGCGGAAACTGTATCAGCCTTCTCATATTTACCCTGTGAAGAGTCATACTTAAGAAGGTGAGCCAACATCTTAGGAGATGTTAAATCGTTGATTGCTACAACTTCGTATCCTTCTGCACCAAACATCTGTCTGAATGCAAGACGACCGATACGACCAAAACCATTAATTGCTACTTTTACTGCCATTTTTTTATTTCCTCCTGAAATTTTATTGATTTATTGAAACCATTGAAACCGCTTAATCAGGTTCCATGCTTCCAAACATCTCAAAGTAATGTAATTGTATCGAATTTATCGCTGAAATTCAAGATACAATTCACATTTTAAATAGTTTATACACAATTATGACTTATCACACATCGAATTTTGATGTGGCACAGATTTTGTTCTCACTGATGTGTTTTCTATTCCGGGGCAGACATAATAAAAAGGCCCATTTCTTAGGAAACAAGCCTTTTTATTAACGGATAGCTGACAACATACAACCTATTGCCGAGCAGTCATGGTATATTTAGCGTCCCCCACTAGGGAAAGAGGTGCTATCCTGTTGTGCCCCTCGAAAGAATCTTTGTTCTTTACCTATGTAATGGTATATCCAAATATTGTAATTTTGTCAACATCATTTTTAATTTTATTTTGCTTCCCTTTTATTTTATTATGCTTCCCTTACATCTTATTTATTGATTCATTTACATTTCCAAATTATAATAAGATATCTTTAATCAAGGAGGCTTTGTCATGGCAATTATCAGCGATTATCATATGCACACTTCTTTTTCCGGCGATTCCAAAGCGCCCATGGAGGAAATGATTCAGAAGGCCATTTCTCTCGGGCTGAAACAAATCTGTTTTACCGAACATCAGGATTTTGACTATGTGTATGAAGAGGAAAATCCGGAGGAATTTTTTGAAATTAATACGGACTCCTATCTGTATGAACTGTTGCAGTTAAAGGAAAAATATGCCAATCAGATTGAGGTGTATTTTGGCGTGGAACTGGGTATGCAGACTCATTTATCCCGAAAAAATGCGGCCTATGTGAAAAACCATGAATTTGACTTTGTCATTGCTTCTTCCCATCTTTGCAACGGTCAAGACCCCTACAATCCTTCGTTCTTTGAGAAGAAAACGGAGGAAGAAGCTTATCGGGAATATTTCAATTATGTGTATGATTGCATTTACGGTTTTCGCAATTTTGATGTGTACGGTCACTTGGATTATATTCTTCGCTACGGGCCAAATAAAAACAGAAATTTCCGGTATGAAAATTATAAAACGGAAATTGACCGGATTTTGAAACTGCTTATTGATAACGAAAAAGGAATCGAAGTGAATTCCAGCGGATTATCTTACGGTCTCGGTCAGCCTCATCCTTGCCGGGAAATCCTTATGCGTTACAGGGAACTGGGCGGCGAAATTATTACCATTGGGTCTGACGCCCATACCCCGGAACGAATTGCATCTGATTTTGATAAAGTGAGAGATTTACTTTTTGCGTGCGGTTTTACGCAGTACTGTGTATTTCATGGACGAATTCCGGATTACCTTCCACTATGATTACATGTTCATTGTTACAAAAAAGTTGCATAAAAATCGCTCTCTGTAACACTGGAAAATCGCTCTCTGTAACACAGGAATTTCGCTCTCTGTAACACAGGAATTTCGCTCTCGCAATTGCAAGTTGCATCATTTTGTATTATCATAATAAAGCCGTTGCGCCTGTGCAACAATCGTATCTGTCCACATAGACGCATAAATTACACAACAATTTTGGAGGAAAAAAGAATGGGTTTTGATTTTATAAAAAAACTGCCAACCCCTTCGGAAATACGAGAACAATATCCGGTTCCTGAAAAATTGGCACAATTAAAAATTGAAAGAGACAAAGAAATCAGCGCTGTTATCAGCGGCGAAAGTGATAAATTTCTTGTAATTATCGGACCTTGTTCCGCTGACAACGAAGATTCCGTATGCGATTATGTCAATCGGCTTGCACGAATCAATGATAAAGTGAAGGACCGATTAATTCTTATTCCGCGTGTATATACCAATAAACCGAGAACCACTGGAGACGGCTATAAAGGCATTGTGCACCAGCCAAATCCGGAGGGTAAACCGGACTTTCTTGCAGGGCTCATCGCTATGCGTAAAATGCACATTCGCGTTATGGAGGAAACCGGGCTTACCGCCGCTGATGAAATGCTTTATCCGGAAAACTGGAGATATGTTTCCGACATTTTATCCTATGTTGCCATCGGGGCCCGAAGCGTAGAGGACCAGCAACATCGCCTGACGGTCAGTGGTTTTGATGTTCCTGCCGGTATGAAGAATCCCACAAGTGGTGACTTCTCCGTAATGCTGAACAGCGTTTACGCAGCGCAGCACCCACATTCTTTCATTTATCGTGGTTGGGAAGTACAAACTTCCGGCAATCCATATGCACATACCGTACTTCGTGGTGCTGTAAGTAAACATGGCAACTCCACTCCGAACTATCATTATGAAGACCTTGCCCGTCTTCGTGATATGTACGCGGAAAGAGACATTAAAAACCCGGCTTGCGTAATTGATTCCAATCACAACAATTCCGGCAAGAAATTTGAACAGCAGCCTCGTATCGTAAAAGAAGTTCTTCATTCCAGACGGGTTAATCCGGACATTCGCCAATTGGTAAAAGGCGTGATGGTAGAAAGTTATATCAAGGAAGGTTGCCAGAAAATCGGGGAAGGCATTTACGGAAAATCCATTACCGATCCATGCCTTGGCTGGGCCGATTCCGAACAATTAATCTATGACATTGCGGATCTTGTGTAAAGTTGACATTACCCCTCTCATTCTCTTTCAAGAAAATGAGAGGGGTATTTTTCTTTCATCCTTTTGGAATATCATAAAGCACTTTCAAATCAAGTAGTGGTTTTAATTTTTTTATCGACTCAATCCAATACTATGTTCAATTTGTTTTACTATGTGTTCAAAGGAATATTGAACCCTTGCTTTTTCTTCCGAAACAATCTTTTTGATGTTTTTATTCACTTCTTTACCAAATTCATGCCATGAATTTATCTGAGATTTTGTAGCAGATGATATTCCCGATGTTGGTCCATTTGGCTTATTTCTATCATCTTTTTGATTATGAATTTTTAATGAAGATATAATTTTTACATTTTCATCAAACTCAAAATAATTATTCAGAATATCGCCAATAGGTGTAAAAATAACGGTTCCAACCTCATATTCCTGAACACTTGGTTTCCCATTATATACCACATATCTTCCAAGAATATCAATATCCTTAAATTCGTGTTCTTCTAAAAAACCACTTCGCAATGTTTTATCCGAAGAAATAGTATCACTCTGTTTATATTTACATTCAAATAAATATGCAAATTCCTGCTCTTTATCAGTTATAACTATATCTAATCCTATATTATCAGGATTATTTTTCTCACTTCCGTTATTGTAAAAATATATTACATGATCTGACAACATGTTCGCTGATAATTGAATAGCCACTGTTGATTCAAAAACATGACCTAAAATAGAATTTTCAATATCGGCGAGTCCATAAGTTTCCTTAATCAGTTGACAGGTTAAAGAGGGGTTAACTATATAATATTGTTCTTTTAATTCACTATTTTTATCAAAATTCGGTATTCGCTCAATAATTCCGGCTTGTTTAAAAACATCAGCCACCCTTAGAATATCTTTTTCTTCAGGAATATAATCCGTATTTATTCCCATTTGTTCCAAAAAATTTTCTAAAGTAGTATGGTTTTTACGCAGGGTAGGGACTTCTGATAAATTTGACGGACAAATAGCTTTATATAGAACTGAATATGTTAAAGTTTTTGCCACATCAAAATTCATTTCATTTTTTAAATACCCTGCTAAATTTGAAACAATAGCATCGTCAATATATTGCCTTGCAGAATCAAAATTTATGACTACATATTCTTCAAACAGTCCACCAGTCATTAAAAAATTTTTACAATTAGCCTTACTATGTTCTTTATTGTATAGTCTTAGATATTCCTCATAAGTAAACATCGTAGTATGAATTGTATTAACTCTATGATTTAATTTACCATAATTCAAAAACTCAAGAGATATAGATTCCGTAGCAGTCAATACGATTCTTTTATGATTTTGAACCGATGTCAATAAGTACTTGTCTAATTTTTCTCTATCTTTAATCCAACTATATTCATCAATTACGATTGTTTTTTTGTCAGTATCTCTCAATAAGTTAATATAATCCTCAGCCGTTTCAGATTCACCTTCTTGCGATGACAGATATAAAATATCATGATGTTCTAAGGCTTGTAAAATACCAACCGTTTTTCCTGTTCCACGCAAGCCACCTATAGCAAGAATTTTTTCAGTTGAAGAATTTGCATAATCGCATACACAATTTACAAAATTTCGACGATTCCAATTTGGATTAATATTTAAGTTTTCTTTTTTATATTTTTCAAGATTTTCGTCTTTATAAATTAGCATAGAATCAACTCCTATAATATATAAGTTAAAAAGTTAATTATAATAGCAATAATGCCTACAGTACCAAAAACAATCCATTTTTTATTCTTTTCTTTGTATAACATTTCTGTTTCTTTCATTTTTTTATCAACCATTTTCTTATGCTTTTTTAATGCTTTATCATTCGCTTTTTTATATTCTTCATATTCAAGTTTTATGTCTTCAATTTTTTTATCCGCTTCTGATTCAATATAGAAATCAACATCTGATTGCTTTTTTCTTGCATCAGCAAGCCTATTATCAGCCTCGGTCATTTTAGTTTTATATTCTGCCTCAATCTGATTTGCTTTTTTAAGAATAGTATCATTATCTCTTTTACATTTTTCATTTTCCGATAAAAGAGTTCGTCTTTCAGACTTTATCTGACCAAGATTATTCTTTACTATAGTATCAGTAAGAAATGCATTTTCTTCCTGTAGTTGTTCAATTGCATCTTTAAGATTTTCACAAGTTTTCAATAAACTTGCTATTGCTTCATCATGAGTCATAATTCAAAACTCCCTTCGCAATATAACTATTTCCTACTGATATATGACACAAAATCTTTTTCCTAGAACTTAATCCAATATCGGATGTCTTTATTTTGTTCGATTTTTCTCAAATATTTAGGAGTCACTTCCGCCGGTTCCGCTTTCACTTCCGGTCCCGCTTCCGGTTCCGCTTTCTCCAGTTCCGCTTTCGCCTCCGCTTCCGCTTTCACCGCCGCTTCCGGACTCGCTTCCACTGCCGCTTTCGCCGGTTCCAGTTCCGCTTTCGCTTCCGCTTCCGCTTTCGCCGCCACTTCCGGACTCGCTTCCACTTCCGGTTCCGCTTTCGCCACCGGTTCCGGTTTCGCTTCCGCTTCCGCTTTCGCCGCCACTTCCGGACTCGCTTCCACTTCCGGTTCCGCTTTCGCTTCCGCTTCCGGTTTCGCTTCCACTTCCGGTTTCGCTTCCACTTCCGGTTTCGCTTCCACTTCCGGTTTCACCGCCACTTCCGGACTCGCTTCCACTTCCGGTTCCGCTTTCGCCACCGGTTCCGGTTTCGCTTCCACTTCCGGTTTCGCTTCCACTTCCGGTTTCGCTTCCGCTTCCGCTCTCACCGCCGCTTTCGCCTCCGCTTCCGCTTTCACCGCCGCTTCCGGACTCGCTTCCACTGCCACTTTCGCCGCCGCTGCCTGCAGTTCCATACAGAAGGATCTGTATCATGACCTCCGGATTGCTTATATCAAAAGAATAAGTATCCGGATCTCGTGAGAAGGAGTTTAACAATTCCCTGAATTCCGTTTCATTTAACAGATAATTGTTATGATCCCCTGTAGATGTAGGAGAAGTAAATGTCAGATTACCGGCATTAACGATTTTTCCGCAATAGGTAGAAGCAGGCACCTGTAGATTCTCTTCCTCTCCGACAGCATAGCAAGTGGAAATTTCAATCGCATTGGTCGCATTAATATATCCCGCAATATAGCCGCCGGAATATATGGCCGGTTCCCCTACACAAAGGATTTTACCGCCAAAATAATTTTCTTTTACCTCAGCGCCAGCACCTCGAACATCCATGTAGCCAAACAATCCGCCCAAAGTTGTGGACGAAACTTTTCCATAAGTAATATTTCCGATGGAGTAATTGTGCGTAATCCGGGAATCACCATTCACCAGCACATGAGAATGCAGACCTCCAATATCCTGCACTTCTCCTCTACACACAATATCTCCGATATTGACGCAATCCTCCATTACCGCACCGCTATTTGCTGCGTTTTCAACTGAGTTACTACAACCCACGATACCGGCTACCCTGTTCGATTTTGCGGTGGAATCGGCAATCAGATTACCATGATTGGTTGCCTTAACGACCCATGTCATTTTCTCACAATTACCCAAAATACCGCCACAGCCACTGAGTGTTCCACCGGCATGAATTTCACCGGTATGGAGTGCAGTATCAATGGTAACTCTTTGCTTCAAATATCCTGCAATACCGCCCACATAACTCATATTTCCCGTAGAGGTGAAAATGCCTGTATGGGTTACCTGTGATGCTGTAAATTCGCCATCCGTGCAACCCAGCAGACCACCGGTCCGTGTCATAATGCCACCACTTGTTATTTCTCCCGTAAAGGAACATGTCTCCATACTGCAGTTTCCCCGGGAATATCCCACAATACCGCCGGCTCCTGTCGTGGATCCGCTACCCATATCAGCCGATGTACGAATATTTCCTGTCACATTACAATTTTTCAGTAATAAAGCATTTGAACTATCATAATTGCCCAGCATACCACCTGTATTTTTCATCAGGGCCGTAGCAGTAATATCACCATGGCAGGAAACATCTTCCACGGAAAGGGTGCACGCCTTCATATAACCCACAGCACCGCCGCAGGATGCCATTGCCGCCCCGGAGGTAATATCCGCTTCGCTGCGCACCTGATAAAGAGAAACCGTGCCGCCGTTCACATATCCCAGAATACCACCCGTATTGTCCATGCCGTTTATGGTTTCCATGGTACCGGTAAATTTCACATTATCTCCAATAGCGAGTTTTGGATCTGCTACCGTATTTTGCGGTTTCCACCGGCCGACAATACCACCTACGCCACTGTCTTCGCCTGAAGAATTTACCTGGGAAATAATTCTTCCCGCACATTCTACATCATGAATCGTTAGATTCTGGAAACTTCCACCCACGATGCCACCAACAATCTTCGCATAATCATTGGACTGAATAAGAATCTGCTCCGTCATTTGAATGGAATAAATAGAGCAATCCACACTGTCCGAAAATCCCAAAATTCCACCAACATCCCACAGACCCTTCTCGCCAAGAAGCGAGTTCTTCATAACGCAGGAAGAAATACTTGTACTCTTCATCTGGGCTTTTCCAACTACGCCGCCCACATCACGCATATATCCCTTGCTGTAAAGATTCAAATTATTTACACTGCCTTCCACCGTCAGATAGGAACCATCTGCCGTAGATAATGCATATCCCACAATACCGCCTGTACAAAGCATATTTCCGTCGGAAACAATAGGCGCATTATTGGCGCAATCAGTTATCACAAGAGACGAAGTTCCCTCAGATTTGCCCACCAGTCCGCCAACATTTTCCATATCTGCAGAAGATGTAATGTTCACACCATTGATGCTCTTTGTCAGAGTTGCAGAGCATTTGACATAGCCCACAAGACCACTGCAATTCAAGATGCGTTTCGCCCCCTCTATTTTTCCGGCAATCACAATGTTGTCCAGCGAAAGAGAGGCTGCCCGTTCCACATATCCCACGCTGCCACCGGTCTGTCTGATTACGCCCTGGGAAGTTAATGAGAATTGGAATATATCCGAATTACTGTTTTTCAGCTGAATCACACTGTTGGCATCATTATAATAGCCAATCATACCTCCAACATTAAATAAATCATTTGCTGACTCATTCGTAAACTGTACATCACCTTTTACCCCGTCAATCACCAGCGCAACTGTAGTGTCACTGCTCTCCAAAGCGTGTCGTCCCAGCACACCGCCTACCGCTTCCACATTTCCGGAGGTGGTATTGGCAATCACGGTGTGCATGGTGCAGTTTGAAATAGTCATGGAGGCACATACCCCATTCATATCGCGAATCTGTCCCATGATGGCACCTACCACCAGCATACCGGTATTTGCGGTCAGAGACTTATTGTTGGTCACATTGGTAATGTTACCACAGCCCTCCGCAATAATGCCGCCGGAGTATTTTAATGTTTTTGATGAACTAATATCACCGTTATTCACTGCGTTAGTGAGGGTAACACCTCTTCGGGATGATGCCACAATGCCGCCGATGCAGTCCATTTCCGTTGCAACCGCACCAACAATATTCCCTTCATTTCCTGCGTCCGTAATCTCCAACGCATATTCTGCCACTGCAATACATCCACCCACATAATGCATCTTTCCGGAGGTAGTGTTTGTAATCGTCATTTGATTGGTAACACCGGACATTTTGGTAGGCTGATGTGTCTGCAAACCATCTTGGGTCCATGCCACAATGCCGGACACATTGGTCATTCCGGTTGCTGCCTGGATGACTCCGGAACTGGAACAATTAGTAAAATTACCGCCACCCCGTCCCAGAATACCGGCTGAATTTTTCATGGTTCCGCCGGAAATCAGCGAACCTTCATTGACACAATCATTCATAATGAGGTAAGAATTCGCATAAGCCACAATGCCGCAAATTCCTGCACCATTGTCATTTCCCGCATTTTTTCCTGCGGTAACAGTTCCTTTATTTTCTGCCCGGAAAAATTGCAGAGTGCTGCTTCCCATGTACCGGCCAATCAGACCTCCAACATTGTAAACATTACCGCCACTGCTGATTGCACCTTCGTTGCTGTAATCCGTAAATGTCCAATTGGCACTGCCGACCGGAGCACTGATTTCGCCAAAGATACCGCCGCAAATATTCATATCTCCGCCGGCTGTTAAAAGTCCTTTGTTGCTGATGGCGTCCGTAAAGGTAACATTGCCCTTCGCCAGAACTCCGATGACGCCTCCCGCATTTTTCATGGTACCCGTTGCCGTAATATTGCCCCGGTTCTGAATGGTTCCTTCCAATTGCAGAAGGGCATCCGCATCTGCCGGATTGAATTTTGCTACAATACCGCCGGAAGCATCCGTCAGATTTTCCGCATTGATATTTCCGGCAAAAATCAGATTCTTCAAATCAGCGCTGCTATCGCAGGCACCAATCAATCCACCCACAAATGAAGAACCTGCTTTCGAATTTAAATCAAGTGTGTATACGGTTTCCTGATTTGCCAAAAGTTGCAAATGATTTCCTTCCGTAATTCCGACAATACCCCCCACACAGTACATTCGTTTTCCGGATTCCATCACCAGATCCGTTACTTCACAATCTACAATACTTGTTTCATATACCTGGTTTTTCCCTATGTAACCTCCCACATTCTGCATTTCCCCGTCATTGTGAATGCGGGCAGATACCTGACCGTTTGTAATGGTCAGGGAGGAATTATCATCCGATGCCTTCATGTACCCCAGCATTCCACCGCAGCGGTTCAGAGTTCCTGTTGCATGGAATTGATCGATTTGTGCATCGGCCATAACCTTGCAGCCATCCATGACTACGGTATACCCCGCAGAACTGTCACTGGTGATATATCCAACAAGCAGTCCACAATCCGTCATGTTATTAACGGTCTGCCCTTCAGCAAAGAAACTGCCGGCAAATGTGCAATCCTTCATTGTCAGAGAATAACTTGCAGAGGAATCCCTTTCTGACACATCATGCGCCCGGAAGGAACCGATAAAGCCTCCAACCGTAGTGAGACTGCAGTTGGAATTAGCAATCATCTTTCCTCCGAAAGAGGTCCGTTCCATAATCACATTATAATAACTATTTCCCAATATACCGCCCACAACAGTTACATTTGCCGTTCCCAGAGCGCTGTCCAGCACCACATTACCATTAAATGCGGAATCGTATATTCGCAGGTTAATCGCCTTTCCGACCATACCGCCCACATAGTTGGGATTGCCGTTTTTCCGGATAATCACATTGGTTTCTTCCGTTACAACGGTATTTCTGATATAAAGGGCATTTTCATCCTCGTCCGTAATTACTTTTACCAGGGAATAATCCCCTGCGGAGCCTACAACACCACCGTAGCAGACTTTGTCATAACAGCTGATTTCCCCAACGGAAATCGTACAATTGCTTACGATACCGGCGTACATTTTTCCTGCCACACCTGCAGTATCGCCGTAACCCATGATTTTATCACATTTTACGGTACAATTATCAATCCAGGCGTAAGCCTCGCCCGCAATTCCTCCAATCGCCTTGGACTTTTGAGAAGTAATCTCACTTCCCTGATTCAGACAATCAACGGAACAATTGGTAACCTTAATATCCGTAGGACTTGTTGTCAGGCAGGCTGTCATGAGAGTGTCTTTAATCAGGGAACCGAACAATCCGCCCACCGGTTGGAAATAAGTTGAACTTCCCTGCGCATTTGAAGTAACCGACAAAGAACCGGAAATATGGAGATTGGAAACCGAGGTTTCACATCTTCCCATAAGTCCCCCAAGGTAAAATCGACCGGATACGGAAATATTTTTTGCAAATATTCCGTTCACATGTCCCTGATTTACGCCACAAAGCAGTCCCACATTACTGCACCCTGTAACGGAGCATTCTTCAAAGCCAAGGCCGCCCACAATTGCTTCCCTGGCTATACAGGCAAATAAACCGTTAAAGTTCATATTGGTATCCGAGTTACAGATTCCGGTAATCGTATAGCAATCGGAAGCATCCAGAGCAGCCAGATGCTGATCCAGTGCATCGTATGCATCGGAATTGGTATAGGAAGGATCGTCTTCACAGACTTCCTTTACCTGCTCCAGCAATTCCTCCGTTGGCTCTTTCACCCCAAGAAGCATACCACGGAAAAGAACTGCCTCTCCGTCCCGGTTTCCGCTGGATTGATGGCGTTCCACCCGCTGTCTTGTCCCCTCCGGGCTGACCCAGTACCACTCACCGGTATCTCCGTTTCGCACAAAACCGTCTCTGCCGTTCGCATATGTATAGAGTGTGCGCTGCTCCAAAAGATATTCCAAAACAAAATTGGTCTTTTCGTAACTTCCCAGCGCATTTCTGCACTTAATCTGCTCAAATCCGGAAAAACAATGGCGCTGTACATCCCCCGGCGAAGCAGTTAAGGACGCCACTTCCTCCTGGGTGAGATCCAGATAGGAAAGACCGGTTTCTTCGTCCGTCAGCAGAGAATCCATAAATTCTTCCCGCTCATACTGAAGAAGATTCACATCTCCGCATAATATGTATTTGCGATTATTGGCAAAATCACGAATGTTATTCAAATGTCTGGTACAGGAAATTCCATAATAATTATAAGTGGCGTCATAGGAAGCAAATACCGGATTTATGCTGCCCGGAAATGCCAAAGAAGTACCCTGTAAAGTCCCATCCACATAGATTGCCATAGTGGCCGTAATGGCTAACTGTTCCACCGGCGTATTCAGTGATTGGATGGCAGAAACATATTTACCGCTCTCCAGGTCATAGCGAAGTCCTGCATGAAGGCGGTACAAATCGTCGCAGTCCAACACCAGGAAATACTTATCCGTTTCCCCATCTGCGGTGGAAAAATTGGTCAGCCGAACTGCCCGCTCCGCATCCGGAGTAACTGCGGTTTCGCTGTCCACCAGATCAAGAATCTCCGATACCCGTTTCTGATACACCTGCGTATGCATATCTGCAACATGATAGGAGATTTTTCCCAGTTCCACTGTCTGTGTATTGTCTGCCCCTGTTGCAAAAAGGGTGATTTCATAGCAAACTTCACTTCCGGCGTTGACCATAGCCGCATCATCCGTAAATGTGAGATACACCCGGTCGCTGTTGACAATGGAAAGACTGCTTTCCAGTTCCTCATCTACAGGTGGAACCTCCACCCCATTTAATGCTGTGTTGATAACGCCGTAATAGCCCTGCTCTTTTTCATCCAGACTGTCGATGTCCCGAAGTACCACATTACCCTTACCCAAAAGATCGGCGTCATCATACATGGAGGCAGGCGAAAATGCGTCAATGCTTTTGCTGTAAAATACAGACATTACCACTCCCGTAGTCTGGTTATATTCAATGGCAAATGCGTTCTCTAATATATCTTCATTCCCCAGACAACGGAACAACACATCATAGAATGGATGATCTTTCTCCGCATTGGAAAATACCACCGTAACAATGGTACTTTCCTCATGATTACGGCAGTAATCCTCATAACGGCTATCGTATTCTTCCGAAGAATAGTAATTGCTTATAACGGTTTGCAACTGGTCGCTGCAGGTCAGTCCGGCCACATCTTCGGTGCGCTGATTGACCTGTTCATTAAATGCGGGAAGTTGACCCTTTTGCTTCAACTGGGTCAAATGATTCTGCAACGCCAAAAAGGTGGTTTCTGCCACCTGCTGCCGTTCCAGTTTATCCGCACTGTGAAGATAACCGCGTATACCAAACGCAGACACCGTAATTAAAATCGCGATGATTGCAACAACGATAATCATTTCCATCATGGTGAAGCCCTTATTATTCTGTTTTTTCTCTGTCCAGAATGGCATGCAATCATCTCCTTTCCAAAATCGTTAATCCATCCTTAAAGAGGGAAACCCCTGATAGAATCAGGGGTTTCCAAAGCGGACTATCCCTAACTCCGATATAGCCCCGCAAACATATTCCAATTCAGATCGCCGATATCAAATCGGCTTTCCTTCCTTTAGTTGGAAGTTGGCTTTGGATAAGTAGCAGCCGGACTTGAAGCGCTGGAATCAGAATAGTACTTCACAGATTTTACTACACCGCCTTCCAGTGTAATTACCACCTTGGCGCTGGAATCTAATGCGGCACAGTCAATCGTTTCCTCCAGTGCAGCCTTATTTGCCAGATTAGACGGATTTGTGACACCTGATTTTTCTACAGTAATGCTGGTGGCGGTTACTGCAGAACCGTTAATCTTCTGCTGAACGGCCCAGGCACTTGCAGCTGTGTAGCATGACTTTGCATTTGCCTCATAGGAAGTCTGTGTCGCACTGCTTAAAAATCCGGTAAGGTTCGGTGCAATCAGTGCAATGAGGATTGCAATAATTGCAACCACAATGATCATTTCCATAAGAGTAAAACCCTTATTGTTCTTTTTTAATTTTTTGAATCGTTCCATAGTTCCTTCTCCTTTGCTTTTTATTATTTTTTGTGAAATTGTTTTTCACTTAAATTACTGATACCGTTGTGGCAAAATTGCTTATTTTTACTGTTTTACGAAAAGTGATCGTTTGAAAAACACTTATCCTTACAATTATTATATCGGTATTCTTCGCCAAAAACAAACCCGCCTAAGGCTTTTTCTGCAATTGCCATGCACTTTTTTGCAAATACTTTTGAAAGCGTGTACTGTCCAAACTTTCGTGCGATACATATTTTCTCTTATTGCAGGAAATTAATCACTTTGCGCATCTCTTCAATGGTAGTTCTTCCTTCAAAAATCAGCCGCTTCGCATTATATTCCATGTCCGTAAATCCAAATTCCTCTGCCATGGCTTTTACCTTCTGGGCGGATGCCCGGTCCATTATCAGATTCCGGATTTCATGATTCACCACAATAATTTCATGCACCGCGCATCTTCCCCGATAACCGGTATAGTTGCATCGTTTGCAGCCTTTGCCCCGATAAAGGATTTTCGGCATCTCTCCCTTGCCCCAGTTTAATACATCCTCCTGGGATGGAGTATATTCTTCCTTGCAATCCGGACATATTGTCTTCACCAGACGCTGTGCGATAATACCAATGACAGAGGAAGCCACCACATAAGGCTCCACGCCCATGTCAATGAGACGCATGAAGGTTGAGGCCGCATCGTTGGTATGGATGGTACTGAGTACCAGATGTCCGGTTATGGCCGCCTGGGCCGCGATTGTGGCAGTTTCCTCATCACGAATTTCCCCTACCATAATAATGTCCGGGTCCTGTCGCATAATGGCACGCAATCCTTTGGCAAATGTGATTCCCGCCTTGGTATTGATATGTACCTGGGTGATGTTGTCCATCACCTTTTCCACCGGATCTTCAATGGTAACCACATTTACATTGGGTTTTGCCACCTCATTTAGCGCCGAATAAATGGTGGTGGTTTTACCGGAACCGGTTGGCCCGGTTACCAGGATAACGCCGTTTGGATTGTGAATAAGTTTGTCTAATTTTCTGAAATTTTCCTCCAGCATTCCCAGTTCCGTTACCGGAACAACATCCACCTTGTTGTCACCGAGGATACGGATTACCACTTTTTCCCCGTACACGCTTGGCAATGTGGATATACGGAAGGAAACCACTTTGGCTCCCATTTCCATGCTGAAACGGCCGTCCTGCGGCACCCGCTTTTCTGCGATATCAAGCCCGGACATAATTTTCATACGGGTCACCAGGGACTGGTGAATGGAGGAATTTAATACCATAACCTCCATCAAATCTCCGTCAATGCGGAACCGGACAATGATATTGTTCTGTTTCGGCTCCACATGGATGTCGGAAGCTCCCATGGACACTGCCTGCGTTAAAATGGTATTGGTCAGTTTTACAACCGGAGAACTGTCCACACGATCCATCATCTGCTGATAGGTCTCCGACTGTTCCCGCACATCTTCTTCCTGCTGGTCGTAAATCTGGTTTGCTTCATTTACCACATTGAACATGCTTTTATTGGCATAATTCTGTTCAATGGCAATCTGAATATGTTCCTTCTTCGCCAGGAAAGGATAGATTTCCTTTCCGATCATATCCTCCAAATCCTTAAATCCGTAGTAATTCAGCGGATTATCCGTAGCCACGTTTAATCGTCCGTTATCAATGCTTAAAGGCACCAGGGACAATTTTGTGGCAATCTCCCGGGGAATTGTGGCAATCACCTCTGCGGAGGAGGTCAGTTTTTCCAATGGGAGAATCTGTACCCCCAGCTGCTTGGAAAGTTCCGCCAAAATCTGATCCTCGTCAATCAGTCCCATGTCAATGAGAGTATCTCCGAGCATTTTCCGCTGCGTACCGTTTTTCTGAAGTTCCAGCGCCTGATTTAACTGCTCCTCCGTAATATAGCCTCCGGCCACCAATACTTCGCCAAGTCTCAACTTTACCATACGACTTCACCTTCCTCTTCTTCCGTCTCCACCCGGCTTTCCGCATTTTCACGCCAGTCATCATAGGAAATGATACTGTACAAATCAATGGTCAGCTGGGCCCGGAAATATTCATAGTCCTCCACTGCCTGGCCTTCTGCATCACGAAGAACCACCGTATCATCTTTCGATGTAATGCAATTGGTAATCTGCACGCATTCGCTGCGCCGGTTAATGGCATCCATAAAAGCAAGAATATCCGGGTAATCCCCCTCCACATTTACCAGCACCTGTGCCTTTTGCAAAAGCATATCTTCCACCTGCACACTGCCGTCGAAAGAAGTATCATCCCCCTCTTCCACCAGGGTGGGCACCAGTCCAAGACTTTCATCGGAACATGGTTCATAGGTGCCGATGTTCAAAAGCAGAATCTTCAGATTATTTTCTTCTGCCAGGGTGTTAATAAAGGAGTCAATTTCATAACTGGAAAGACCCTTTTGAAAAAAGTCCCAGGTATTCTCCGTCGTTTCCGTTGCCGTTTCCAATTTGTCCACAACTTCGCCCTGGGACAAAATCATAGCCATTTGATCGGACGCAAACTGCACCGTTTCGTATTCTTCTTTCAATGCTCTTTGCTTTTTTATCTGAGGAAGAAGCACATATACGGCTAAAACGCCAACCACACCGATGCAAATCATAATTTGTAACAACATTTTCTCGCGCTTTGACATCTTAGTTTCCTCCTTCCTGAGATAAATTCATGGTAACGGTAAAGGAATAAAGCGGTTCGCCCGTGGTGTAATCCGTATAGCCGGTAAATCCGGTGTATGCCACATTTGCAAAAGCATCGAGTTGGGACAGCCTCCGGGTAAATGTGGCAGGACTGTTCTGGGAGGTACCGATGCAATGAATGGAGATCACTTCATCGTAATACTGTATGGAATCAATGGTAATATCTTCTGTCACCATAGCGTCCAAAATATCAAATTCCTCCCGGCCGAAGCGGTTCACATTTTGGAAATAATCCATATAAATCAGGGCTCTGTCATTGTAGGTATAATGATTGGTAATTTCATCGATAAAATAACTGATAGTACCATACAATTCCAGATTGTCGGGATTTTCCAGATATTCCTGCTCTTCTTGCACTTTTTCCTGCAAAGCCTTGTTCTGTATACGGAAACTCTGGGTTACACAAATCAAAACGGCAGCCAAAAGAATTGCAATCATGGTAGGCATCCAGAAAAGATTGCTTCCCTTCTCCTGCTTCGAAGCTTCCAGTTTTTCAAAAAAGCAAAAATCCTTTTCTTTGTCATCAAAAACAGATAAAACCGTACCCATGACATTCACGCTTCCGTTAAGGGGCTCCGCGGAATGCATGGACAGATTGCCGATACTGGAAATGGGATTAAATGTTTTTGCCTTTATGCCAAGTGCGTTGGTAATACGGTCGCACAACATAGGAATATCCTTATAGTCCCCGTAGACATAGATTCCGTTAATATTCATGTCAGGATGGCGCTGGGAGTGAAATCTGGTCATTTTCGTAAGATTCTCAATGACGGTTTCCACAAGATTTTCTTCCTGATCCATTCCCAGATTGAATTTTGATGAGGCGGAAAGTACGAACATGCTCTCCTCCAGCATGTCGTCCTTGCTGATGGTGGCATGCCGGTAATATGGCTCCTCATTTTTTCCACAATACAGAAAATGGAGTTCCTCCTGATTAATACAGGCCAGAATGGATATCTCCGAAGAGGTACTGAGGAGACTCTTTTCTGCCAGATACTCCATGGAATGGCTGGTTAAATCCAATTTATAAGGCTCCAGTCCCGCCTTGCGAATCACATCATAATAATTCTGAATCAGGGATTTCGGGCAAAGCACCACTTTGACTTTGATGTATCCCTGTTGCAAAGGATCCGGTCCCACAACAATATAATCATAAATATAATTGCCGTTTAATTTTCTGCGTTTGCCCAGTTCCTGCTCCACCAGGCCATTTACCACTTTTGCCTTCTTATCCTGGAGAACGGAAAATTCTTCAATCAGACAGTCATTGCCGGAAACGGAAAGCACCACTTTCTTATCCCGGATTTTTTCCTCCCGGAGTTTTTCCACAATAGTGTCGGAAACGCTTCGGTCATTATTAATCAGCATACCATTGACATAACAATTCTGCGGCATTGGAACATGCATGATTTTGTCCACAAAGGTCTGACTTTTCCTGACCGAAATGTGAAGCATATGAATAAATTCTCCCGTAAATTCCATTGCTAATATTTTCATAGGCACTCCTTTTTCCGTTGTTTCCTTCTTTGATCGTATTTTTTTATTGCCGATACATGGAGTAAATCGGAATTAATATACTTACTACCACGAGGGCGATGATTCCACCAATAACCAGAAGAATACAAGGTTCCATAACCGCAAGCATTTTCGAGGTGGCGTCCTCACTCTCCTGCTCATAATACTTGGACAATTTCAAATACATCTCATCCGCGTTACCGGTTTCCTCTCCGGTGGCAATCATGGACCAGACCAAATCCTCAAACAAATTCTCTTTTTCCAGCGCCCGGGAGAAGGCCACGCCCTTTTGCACTTCCTCTCTTGCGTTATCCAATTTACTCCGCAAAAAAGTATTGCCAAATGTGGCACCGCAAATCTCCAAAGCATTCATAATCACAATACCGCTGGAGGTGAGAATGTACATGGTATTCGCGAACCGTTCAATCATCCCTTTCATCCACAATGCGGAAAATCCGGGAATGTTCGCCTTCAGCCGGTCAAACCAGAAACGCCCTTTTTTCGTGGAATTAATCACAGAAACGGCTACAAACACAGCCAAAATTCCAAGTATCAGGTAAAGCCAGTCATTTATCAAAAAATTACTGATGGCCATAAAAAATCTTGTAATGGCAGGCAACTCCATATTGGAGAAAATGGTGAAAAACTTAGGCATAACAAAAGTAAATAACAAAATCATGATGGCAAAGGTCACCACCAGCAGAATGACCGGATAAATCATTACCGTGGTCACCTTGCTTTTTGTTTTATACTCCTTCTCATAATAAACCGCCATTTTATCCACAACGATTTCCAGAGTTCCGCTCTGTTCTCCCACACGAACCATCTCCACCAGCATGGAAGGAAAAACTTTCCCCAGTTTTTCCATGGATACAGCCAGGGAATTACCTTTTTCCACAGCCTCAATCAAATACAGATAGACCCGCTTTTTCTCTTTTTTGGTGGTTCGCAGATTCAGTTTGTTTAACACATCCACCAGCGGGATACCGGCAGAAAGCATGATGGAAAATTCCCGGCAGAAAACGGAAAGTTCCTTGAGTTTAAAACGATAGGGAAGTTCCACGCTGTCCACATTCCCCTTTTCCTTCAGCGAAACGCAGGCAAGTTTTTTCCGCTCCATTTCACGATAAAATGCTGCTTCGTCGCCGGCCTGGATGATACCGCTTACCATTTTTCCCGTTGTCATATCTTTCGCTTTGTACTTATATTCCGGCATTTGTTGCTCCTTACTTGAATATTCTCTTAATTTGCATTTTAATGTTTCATCAGAATTGCTTTTTCCAATCCGATGAAACGGTATTATCCCTCATATTAATGGTATAGCAGAATTGCTTTTTTTAATCCGATGAGACGGTATTATCCCTCATATTAATGGTAAAGCAGAATTGCTTTTTCCGTTGTGCAGACGGTTCCCTCCCCGTCATATATGCGCACCTTCATGCTCATGTTATTACCGGCGGCGTCATAGTAAACCGTGATCTCCGCTTCCATATCATCATAAAAATCCTCATCCAGAATTGTCTGAAAAATCTGTGGTTTTCCTTCTGCCGTCAGGTAAATCGCCTTCGAGGTAAATACAATCGGCTGTCCCGGCTGACTTTCCAGGGAGGAACTGGTATTGGAATGCACCGCCTCATCGCTATAAGAAACCGTAACATCATCCTCTGTATAATTAGCCGGAAACCAGCACTGCCGGGTAGTCATGGCATCTCCGTTTTTCACATTCTTCACATAACTAAGATAGGTGCCATCCTCTGTTGTAACGATGGAAATGCCGGACGCCGCCCCAAACTCCTGGGCAAGCCCGTTTTCAATAATGGTGGACATTTCCAGTCCCTTAGCCAGGCGCTTTTCCATCAGATAAGTCTGAAGATTTTTCGGAATGGCCACTGCTATGGCACCGAAAAAAATGCTCACCAGGGCAACCGTTACAATCATTTCCAACATGGTAAAGCCCTGATTCACCTGACATATTTTATTGTCTTTTTTCCTCTTCCATCGCATTGTCATATCCCAACCATTTTATCTATGCCCATCCGCCGGCACCGGCCTCTTATCTCATCCGAGCCAAATATAGCCATCCGTCATATTCCGGCGGTTTGTTATTCCGCATCAACATTCACATATTTCTCTATGGTGTGCTCCTTGTCTTTTATGGTGGTTACATAAAAAGAATACACGGTACCACCATCCACCTGCCATGTAATTTTCGTATTGCTTGCACTGACTTCCAACCCCTTTTCCGTGGCATTTTCCGGGGTGGCTTCATTTACGAAAATAATTTTCGCATTCATATCATTTCTGGTTTCAAAATTACCCAGCAACACATTTTGGGAAACACTGTAGGAAACCGTAAGCAAACCCACCATAATGGAAAAAATCGCTATGCTGATAATCATCTCTATTAAGGTTTCTCCCCGGTTGGAGCGAAGCATATTATCTTTTTTCTTCATCGGTTCCCTCCTGTCACTCATCCGTTAAAATACCAGAGCAACTTTTCAGCGTAATCGTGCTACCATTTACCAGATAAACCGTAGAAATCCGATAGTTTTTCCCCTCAAAGGGAATGGTAAAGACTACCTCCGCATCCATTTTCCCGGATAACTTGGTTGCCGCCAGAGTTACCTGTCCGCCTTCAAAACCATCCAGAGTTACATTATGGGTCTGTCCGTCGGAAAAAATACCGCGAATCTCCCCGGACTGAATCTTTTCACTGATACAATTATGAACGGAGCTCACATACATATTCACTCTCTGAACTTCATATTCCTCGTCCAGTCCCGTGGTTGTGGCCTGTGATGCCATCAGAACATTGCAGGCAAGAACAAGAAAAAGTGCAAGTATGGCTACAATAATAATGAGTGATGCTCCACGATTGTCTTTTTGTAATTCCTTCATCACGAACCCCGATTTCCATCCCAAAATCAATTTTGCACTTATATTATTTACGCATTTACATTAACAATTTATTTTAACATTTATTTCGGCAAAACACACAGAAAATATACATTTTTCCTGTATTATAACCCATTTTTTACCTTGTTTTTCTGATTTTCTTACAACATCTTACAGATTTACATTTCCATATTCTGTCACCTGATTCTGTTTTCAATCTCTGCCATAAATATATGCGTCAAAAATTCACAATTCCATTTCCTGTCCGTTATGGACATTCTGTACGACATTATGATATATTTAAATGGAGATATTGTGTATTTTTCCTAATTTTTTTCAATTCGAAAGGTTGAGGTTACATATGAGCAGAAAACGAATTGCCCTTTTATGTTCACAATTGGAAGAACGATATCAATCTGAATTCGTTCAGGGATTTTTGTCAAAATCATTGGAAAGTGATTATGATGTTTGTGTATTCTCTCCCTTCTTAAAATCTCCTGCTTCCGAATTACAGGGAATCGGCGACGGAAATATTTTCAATCTTATAAACTACGATGCCTTTGACGGTATTGTCATTCTACCGGATACCATTCGCATTACGGGAATGTTAATGAAACTGGAAAAACAGTTACTGGATAAATTCAAGGGCAAAGTACTCTATGTCGATAAGGAAAACAAAAATTTCCCATACATAACCATCGATCATTATAAACCGTTCTATAAAGTCATTTCCCATATGATTGAGAAACACGGCTATCAACATTTTGCATTTTTGAACGGCGGCAAATACCACAGCCATTCCAAGCAGCGGGAACAGGCTTTTCGCGACTGCATGCAGGCGCATCATCTTTCCGTTGATGAAAATCTGATAGCTTACGGGGATTACTGGTATTACAGCGGCAATGATTTTGCGAAAAAATTGCTGGAATCAAATTCACTTCCAGAGGCCATTGTGTGCGCCAATGATTACATGGCCATTGGTGTTGCCGAAGTACTTACCGCCAACGGAATACGAATTCCGGAGGACATTGCCATTGTCGGTTACGATTCTGTGGAAGTCGGTCAAAGCAGTCCACAGCCGCTTACCTCAATTCCGCTTCCGGCCAAATCCTTTGGTTGTTATGCATCAACCTGTATTGATCACATGATAAATGAAAAAGGATTGCCGGAATTCATTTCCGATGAACCACTATTTATCGGGAGCAGTTGCGGTTGTCATTGCGAAAGTCTGACACCAAAATTAATGGTACGGGATCAGTGGTCTACCCGCAATACAGCCCACAATTACTTTAAGAGTTTCAGCCAGTTAACCGAAGATCTGATTTTACAGACCTCATTTGAAGGACTGATGGACGCCACGCAGACTTATACCTATCAGATTCGGGAATTTGAATCCTTTAATATTTGTCTGAATGATGTGTGGCAGAAGGCTTCTCAGGATGCTCGCTTAACAGAGCTGCAGGATTGTTTCACCGACAATATGATGATGCTGCTTCACTGCGGACCTAGCGGAAAAGGTGCCGACCGGCTTGATTTTCAACAGACCTTTCCGGTAAGCCGTATGCTTCCGGAACTTTATGAAGAATCTGACCATCCGAGAGCATTTCTTTTCACATCGCTTTTCTTTGATAACATTTCCTTTGGTTACGCCTGCATCAGTTATGGCAATGAACCGAAGGCTTATGACGAGACCTATAAAATGTGGTTAAAAAGCTTTATGACCAGTTTGGAATGTCTTCGCCGAAATATGATTTTGCGTCAGGAAAACATTGTTGCCCGGAAGGAAATCATTACCGATTCCCTCACAGGAATGTTTAATTATGCCGGTTTTACCAAGCATGCCAAGCCAATGATCGAACGAGGCATGACCAGCGATTTGTTCCACTCCATTCTCGCCATTGATTTATCCGGACTGGATAAAATCAACAACTCCTTTGGTCGAAAAGAAGGGGATCACGCCATTTACGAATTGTCCCAGATTATTCTGGAAAGTGCAGACGAGGGCGCCATGTGTTGTCGCCTTGGAAATGACGAATTTATTCTTGCGGAACTGACAAAGGACGCTTCCCAAAGCGTAATTCACGAGGTAAGTCGCCGCATTGACGAAAAGATTGAAAAGCGCAATCACTTGCCAGGAGTTAAGTATCCGTTAAAAATACATACCGGAAAAGCCACAGGAAAGTTACAGGACCTTTCCCAGATGGAAGATTTGGTGAATGCCGCTGTCAGCAACAAGAACGGTAATAAAACCAGTGAACAGCGAATGCGTCTCACTATTCAGCTTACAGAGGAAGAACAGACACAGGTTGATCTGGTAAAAAAAATATTGGACGAAAATCTGTTTCAGTATTTCTTCCAGCCAATTGTGGATGCCCATGACGGTTCCATATTTGCTTACGAGGCTTTGATGCGTGCCAAGGTGGAACCTTTCATTTCTCCATTGGAAATACTGCGATTTGCAACTCATCTGGATCGTCTTCATGATGTGGAGAAAGCCACCTTTTTCAATGTGCTGGATCAGGTGAATTCCAACCGTTCCAAATTTGATGGGAAAAAGGTATTTATTAACAGCATACCCGGTACAAAACTCAATCCGGAGGATGCCTCAATTCTTGTAAATAAGTTAGACAGCCTTGCTTCCTCAGTCGTTGTTGAATTAACGGAGCAAAGCGAGGCAGATGACGAAAGTCTGGAACGAATGAAGCAGGAATATACCAGCCTTGGTGTTGAGGTCGCCGTTGATGATTACGGTACCGGCTATTCCAACATCATTAACCTGCTTCGTTATATGCCGCAATATGTTAAGATTGACCGCATGCTCCTGTCCGGCATTCAGGACAATCCGCAAAAACAGCATTTCGTTAAAGATATTGTTATCTTCGCCCATGAAAATGACTTCAAGGTGCTGGCGGAAGGAATCGAAACGAAGGAAGAATTGGAGACGGTGATTAAGTTAAATGTGGACCTGATTCAGGGATATTATACTGCCCGTCCAAATCCGGAAATCATCCAGGAAATCAACGCCAACATCCAAAAAGAAATTATTGCCTGCTCTGCAAGTTAATATAGGGCATAACAAAAACCGCAAATAAAAAAGGTCACATATGTGACCTTTTTTATTTGGGAAAATTTTCGATAAATTTCATTTTATCCTCTTGGGAAATTCTTTGCATATACTTCACGAATCTTATTCTGCGTCAGATTTGCATAAATCTGGGTGGTGGAAATATCAGAATGACCGAGCATTTCCTGAACGGAACGAAGATCTGCACCATTTTCCACCAAATGTGCTGCAAAGGAATGGCGAAGGGTATGCGGAGTAATATCTGCGGTAATTCCCGCTTTCTTCGCGTAATGTTTAATCAACTTCCAAAATCCCTGACGGCTCATTGGCTGTCCGGAACAGTTGGTAAATAAAACATCAGAAGTTTTGTCACGCAGCAAAATATTTCTTGTATTACGAATATATTCGGTCAAAGCCCGCTTTGCCGGTGTTCCAAAAGGAACCACTCTCTCCTTATGGGAATCACGACAAACAATGTATCCCACCTGAAGATTAACATCGCTTAATTTCAAATTAATCAGTTCTGACACCCGGATTCCGGTAGCATAGAGAAGTTCCAACATTGCACGATCGCGAACATCCTTTGGTGTATTACCTTTGGGCTGCTCCAACAATTTGTTTACTTCTTCCGTCGTTAAAATCTCCGGCATCTTCTTTTCAATCTTAGGTGCCTTTAAAGTTTCGGAAACATCCTCCGCAATTAAACCATTTTTGAACAAATAATGACAAAATGCTTTTATGGAAGCAATATTTCTGGAAACCGTAGCAGTTGCAAAATTATTCTTTTCCAAATACAGAATGTAGGACTGCAGCGAAGTGGCCGTCATGTCTTTCACTTCCTTAATCCCCTGCATCTCCATGTACTTTACAAACTTTGTTAAATCCCGTTTGTAGGATAACTCCGTATTTGTCGATGTTTTCTTAATGTTATGTAAATACATTATGAAATCTTGTAATTCTTTTTCCATTTCCCTTTTGCCTCTCTCCCTTTTCGTAACTTCCAAAATTATGTGAATAATTTGTTACAATTTTGTCATATTTTGGATGTCTAGGTATCATTATAAGCACATTTTTTAAGAAAATCAAATACTATTTTACCATATTTTCGCTTGAAAATTGGGGGTTTTCGGCAGGAATACAAGATATCGAAATCTTAACTCATTTCTCATACAAGATGTTGTAATATTTCAGTAAATTTTTTTTAATATTTTATGTAAAATAATTGGATTCACATAACTTTCCGCCAGTAAACCGACGAAAAACAGTAACATAAAAATGAGTAACTGCCATTTTCGTACATTATGGTAAACTTCGCAGTCGCACCACTTCAAATACAGCACAAAGGCTGCCACATAGAAAATATAATGAGGAAACAACATGCAAAACACCTGCAGAAATCCGTTTAGTCCAAGCCGGTAAGCAGCAACACAATAATCAATGGCAAACAGCCCGCCGCAAATGCCGAGAAATAAAGAAATACAATATTTCCGCCATTTTGTCATCCCCATAATGAGAAGAAAAAGCAAAACAGGAAATCGTTTACAGAAACAAAACCAGAATAACTGACCGGATTCAATCTGCACATTAAGAAACGCGTCGATCCAGGCATAAGAGAAAAGCCCGCTTTCCGACGCTACGGATTTTCCCCAGAACTGAAACCATATGGCACCAAGCATAAATCCAAACAAGAAACAAAGCAGATACCGGTTGGAGCACTTTTCCCCTTCTTCCTGATGAAAAAATTGAAACAAAACAACTCTCCAAAACAATTCTTCTTATGGAAGTATATGCTTGTCATTTTTTCTTAATGATACATAATCGAATATCATAATTATCGAATATCGTTATCGAATATCATTATCAAATATCATTATCGAATATCATAATTATTGAAAACGAGAATTTGTCGGTTTCATTTGCTGTTGTATTTATTATGATAGGCCAGTACAGCAGCCACCGTTTTTCCGTCCTGAATTTTCCCCTGATAGATAAGTTCCAGCAAATCCTCAACTTTCCACTCTTCGACTCCCAGGTATTCGTCCTCGTCCAGATGCTGGCTTGTTTTCTTCAGATTTCTTGCAACATACACATCAATTTTTTCATTGCTGTATGCAATGGTAGGAAAAATGGAAATCAAAAATTCCAAATCCTTCGATGCATATCCGGTTTCTTCTTCCAGTTCTCTGGCTGCCGCCTCTATGGTTGGTTCCTCCGGGGATTCCAGCCCTCCTGCCGGAATTTCCAATGCAAAGCGGTCCAATGCATTACGATACTGGCGAACCATAAGAAGGGTTCCCTTTTCCGTCACCGGAACTACCGCTGCCGCACCCTGATGCATAATAAAATCAAAAGTTTCCAGATTGCCGTTTGGTATCCGGACCGTATCATGATAATAGGACAAAATCGCTCCCTTCGCTACCAGTTCCCGGTTGCAGCGTTTCACTATCATTTCCTCCGGTTTTTCGTTTCCCGTACTGCTCATTTTTCTATCTCTCCATTCTTTGTCATAATCAAAATACCTCCGGCAAATGTGAACAATTCCATTTACCGGAGGTTCTTACCTTCATTATAATGTTTTCAGGAAATTTTCGATACGATCCAATCCCTTTTCAATCTGCTCAATGCTGATTGCATAAGACAAACGGATATGGTCGTCAAAGCCAAAGTCGGCACAAGGAATTACCGCAACATTGTAATCGTTAATCAGAATCTCAGCCATCTTAGCCGCGGAACCAATCTTTTCTCCCTTGTACTCTTTCTCCAACACCTGGTAAACATCCACAAACAGATAGAAGGCACCCATCGGTTCGATACAGTCAACCAGCGGCATTGCCTTAATGCGCTGATATCCATACTCGCGACGGCGGTCAAATTCTTTCTTCATTGTATACAAATCATCCTGTGGACCGTTCAGCGCTTCCACAGCAGCCTTCTGGGCAATGGCGTTTGGATTGGAAGTTGCATGGGACTGAATCGCACTCATGCGTTTCGTAATTTCCACAGACGCACCTGTGTATCCGATTCGCCAACCGGTCATGGCGTAACTCTTTGAAACACCGCTGCAGGTAATGGTTCGGTCATATATTTCTTTTCCCAAAGAAGCAATGCTGACATGGCTTTCTTCACCATAAGTCAGATATTCATACATCTCGTCTGCCACCACATAAAAATCATGTTTCACGGCAACATCGGCAATGGCCTGCAACTCTTCTCTGGTATAAATCATACCGGTAGGATTGCTCGGGGTTGTAAGTACGAATGCCTTTGTTTTTTCTGTTACCGCTTCTTCAATCTGCTTCGCCGTTACTTTATAATTCTGCTCTTTTGTCCCGCGAATAAATACCGGAACGCCGTCAGAAAGTTTTACCATCTCCGGATAACTAAGCCAGTATGGGGCAGGAATAATGACCTCATCTCCCGGGTTCAGAATTACATCAAAAATATTCGACAAAGAATGTTTTCCACCATTGCTGACCACAATCTGGTTCGGTGCATAGTCAAGCCCGTTGAACTCTTTGAATTTCTTGGAAATCGCTTCTTTTAATTCATTTGTTCCGGAAGCAGGGGTGTATTTTGTGAAGCCGTCGTTAATCGCTTTTACAGCTGCATCACAAATGTTTTTTGGCGTATTAAAGTCCGGCTCGCCAGCTCCAAATCCAACCACATCAATCCCGTTTGCTCTCATCTCTTTTGCTTTTGCCGTAATGGCAAGTGTAGATGAAGGCTTCACCTGTTCTGATTTCTTCGATAATGAAAGTGCCATAGTGGTTACCATCCTTTTTTGTAAGATTTCTTGTAAAAAAATAACGCAATTGATTCCGCATTTTCCCATAAACTGCATATAAAATAAAATATGCAGAATTCGGGCAAATGTGAATTTTATCTGTACTATTCTACATCATATGACCATAATTCACAATAATTATTTCCCGTATTTATGCATTTTATTCCCATTTCGCCCTTTTATATGCTTCCGTGATGCGGTTTTGCGTCCTTTGCCACGCAGTTTTTCTGTGCGGTTTTGCAATTACAGAATTAATCTAACAGTTGCAGATTGCGTATGTCCGGCCGCGCCATCATGGAATAATTCGTGTAATAAACAACAAATCCCGGTGCTGCCCCTGCCGGCTTTTTCACATTCCGCCGCTGCGTATAATCGATTTCCACCTTATCCTGCCCGGAAACCTTGGAGTAGTAGGCTGCAAGTGACGCTGCCTCCTCAAATGTCCGGTCCGGCAATTCCTTTCCCTCGGTGCGAACTACCACATGGGAACCCGGAGCATTCTTTGCATGAAACCACCAGTCCTTATTGCCTGCCAACTGAAACGTTAATTCATCGTTCTGGTAATTGTTTTTTCCTACAAAAATATGAAATCCGTCGCTGCTGACATAGTGAAATGGTTTGCTGGTAATCTTCGGTTTTTTCGCGCCGCCCTTTCTTCGTATAAATCCGCTCTCCGTCAACTCTTCCTTAATCGGAACAAGGTCCTCCTCTTTCAAAGCAATGTCCAGGGCATTGGCTACCGTTTCCAGATATTCCAGTTCCCGTCTGGTCTCTTCCGTCTGCTGCTGCATAGCCTCATAGGTGCGCTTCAATTTTCCGTATTTATCAAAATATTTTTTCGCATTTTCCGTTGCGGATAAATTCTCGTCCAGGGGAATGGTTATCATTTCATTGGTATAATAATTCAGAACCTCAATTTCACATGCGCCTTCCGGGGCGCTGTATCCGTAGGTATTTAACAATTCTCCGTAAATGCGATATGTTTCTCTTTTCTCCGTATCCTTCTGCTGCGCCAGTTGCAGATCATATTTTTTTGCATTACGCTCCATTGCAGTCTGCACAATGCGTCTCAGATCCCCGGATTTTTGCCGGATACGAATCTGCAGATTCTTCTGTGCATAGAATTCATACAGCAGTTTTGAAATACTGTCATATTCCTTCTTCTCCCGGAATCCGCTCAAAGGAATTGCTGCATATTCCTTCAAAATCCCATTTTCGTAATAGACTTCCGGGTGATACTCCTGCTTTTTCAGGCAGTAGGTCAGTTTGGAAAATTCTTCCCACAGATCATCCGTCTGTTCCCCGGATAACATCTGTGTATCCATATCCGGCTCCACTTTAGCCCCATAGCAGAGGGCATTAGCCACAACCGGAGACAACCCGGTATAACTGCCGTAAATCGCCTTGTAGACCGGCATATGTTTTTCGGAAAAAGCCGCCACAAAATCCGCCTTCACTACCATGGTAGGGTCCTGCTTTTCACCTGCCCCGGGAATAAAATAAGGTTTCCCCGGAAGCACCTCCCGCACAGAACTTACCAGTGCGGAAATGCGCTTGATGCTGTCGAGAATCACATTATTATCATCTAAAAGAATAATGTTGCTGTGCTTTCCCATGATTTCAATCACCAGAAATTTACGGCATAAATCTCCCATTTCATTGTAATGTTCCAATTCCATGCGAATGATACGCTCCATGGATGGTTGGGTAAAGCCTATGATTCTTGCATTTTGCAAATGTTTGCGCAAAAGCATGCAAAAATTTGGGGCCGTCATGGGCCCCTGCTTATTTGCCTGTGTCAGATATACTAACGGCAGAGATGCATCTGCTGACATCAAAAGACGATAATTCCCCGTCTGGGTTTTTACCGTCAAAAGCAACTCATCTGCCTCCGGCTGGGCGATTTTGTAAATGCGACCGCCCGTCAATGTTCGATTTAATTCTTCCGTTACCGCAGCAACGGTAATTCCGTCAAATGCCATGCTGTTTCATCCATCTGCTCTCGCAAAAATTCTCCTTTTCTATCCCGAAAAGACATTTTCTTTCCGGACGGTAGCAAAGAATACTTAACGAATCTCTTCTCCCGGTTTTTTCTTTCTCTTCTTGTCTTCATACATAAGCGCATCCGCTTCCTTGCAAAGCGCCTCGTAATCATACGGTTTTTGAGCGTAAACCAATCCCACTGCTACCACGCAGTCAATGCCGTCGTCCAAAGTGTTAAGATGCGCCAATTCCTTCTCCCACCGGTCTTTAATGGAATTTACTTCTTCCTCTGTCATATTGCAGGCCACCATAAGATACTCATCACCACCCATTCGATAACCATGTACCTTCTGGTTGGTCACCTTGCGAATACTGTCTGCCGCCTTGATTAAAAGTTTGTCACCCATTTCGTGACCGTAGGTATCATTCATTTTCTTCAGATTATTGACATCAAGATTAAAGATACCGATGCTGTCCAGTTTCGGATAACTTTCCTCCACCATAGAAAGGTATTTTCCTTTGTTGTAAAGACCTGTAAGAGAATCATGCTCGCTGTTGTAAATCAACTGTTCCCGCAAAATACTGTTTTCCACAAACAGCCGGACCACGCTGATAATCATTCCTTCGCTCATGGAAGCCTGATCCGTTTTTGGTCCTACGGAAAGATAAATGGCATATTTCTGCATGGAAACCTCACCATTTACCAAAAGTTGAAAATGATCCAATTCCCCGGTTTCCGGAATGGTGAAAATCCTTTTCGCCTTTTGGGAAATAATTCCGCCAAACAGAGACTCTTCTGATTTCATATTTATAATTTCATCGCAAAATGGAATTCTTGTGCTTTCAAAGGCCTTTTGCGGTGCAACATACTGAATTACATCCAGCTGATCCTCCCGCTGGAACATTACATAGATTCGCTCGCTCTTGAAAAAATCTGCCAGCATCGGCATTAACTCATAATAAGTAGACTGCAGTTTTTCCATCACAGCAGCCTGAAAGCCGGACAGTTTCTTGAAAAAGGACATATAACGGGTCATATCACGGTTCATGCTCATATAAAGGGAAATGTCCATAACCTTATGTAATGCATAGTTCTTTCCCTCTTTTTCAAAAACAGTGGAATGCACCTGATAATAGGAACCTGCTTCAATGAATTCCCACTCCGTAACTTCTGCACCAAGCGGCGGACATTCCGCTAACCATTCCAATGCTTCCATTGCAACTTTTCCGGGCAAATCTGCGCCAAAACGATTCGTTACAAAAGAATCCGCAAAAGCGATGGTATGCTCCGCGTCATCTACAATAATAATCCCACCGATTTTATTCGTCACAAAATCTACGATTTCATTCTTAAAATCCATACATCCCGTTCCTTTCTATTTTCATCACCCGGTTGCCACCGTGTCTGCCCGCTCCATCATTTGCTTCGCATTCACCGTCGTCCCAACCGTGTCTGCCCGCTCCATCATTTGCTTTGCATTCACCGTCGTCCCAACCGTATCTGTCCGTTCCAGCCGAATTTATTCAATTGTCAGAATATCGGCAAATCCGGTCATCTCAAATACTTCCATAACGCTTGGTGCCACATTCTTTACTACCATATGACCACCTTTTTTCGTCATTGTCATCTGTGCATTCAGAACCGCCCGAAGTCCGGAACTGGCAACATAATCACACTCTTTCATATCTAAAACAAAATCTTCCACATCTCCCGCCAACAATTCATTTAACTGTTGGATAAATGCAGGTGCTGCTGCCGTATCCAGCCGGCCGGCAATTGCAATGTTAAGTTCTTTCCCATTTCTCGTTTCTTTTACATCCATCTCAAATTCCTCCATCCTTTTGCGCTACGACTCTGCCCAAAATATTTCATACTTTTTCATGCTCTTGCGCTACGACTCTGCCCAAGACTTTTTCATGCTCTTGCGCTACGACTCCGCCCAAGACTTTTTCATCCAAATGTGGTTCTGTCCGTCTTTGTACTCATAAGTAATCTCATCCATCATGGTCTTCGTCATAAAAATGCCAAGTCCGCCAATTTTCCTGTCTTCTGCCTTCAATGTGATATCCGGGTCTTCCCGTTCCAAAGGATTAAACGGAATACCGCTGTCCCACACATCAATCGCCATGGACGAATCGGATAAAGTGTATTGCACGCGGCAATTCCCCACCGAGTCCCCATAAGCATAACTTGCAACATTGACATAGATTTCCTCAATGGACAACAAAAATCGTGTCACCACAGGAAGCGGACACGAAGCTTCTGTTAACAGGTTTTCTGCCAAATCCAGAACAGACTTCATGTTATCAATCGAAGCTTCCACTGTAATATTTTCTACTTTTGTATTTTTTTGCACACGCATTCCCCCATTAACTGCAAAAAGTCAGCGCGTCCTGTTCTGCCTTGTTAGGTAGTAGCAGTCAGCCTTCTTCTTATTGTACCAAATTTTGGGAACTATTTTTAGAGATTTCAAAGATTTTTTAAAAATTGAAGTGATTTTTCTGCTTTTTCCACACCGCTGACTTCGAGAAGTACGGACGCCTGAGGAAAATGCGTCTCATAGCATTCCTTAAACCGGTTCCAGTCCAGTTTTCCGTCTCCAAGCGCCAGATGGTCATCACAGATAAGATGATTGTCATTAATGTGCAGATGCTTTGTATAAGGAGCCAGTTGTTCCACCCACTCCATTATTTTCGTCGCATCCCCAAAAACATGCGCATGGGCATAATCAAAACACACGCCGAAATTAGACACATCCTTCATGCGTTCTGCCAATTGCGCCAAGAGGATTGCATCCGAATCAAACATATTTTCCATAAGTATGGTAAGAAGCGGATATTCCCCGCATATCTGACGGAAATAAGCCTCATTTCGTGATACCCAATTCGCCCGGTAACTCTCCTGAAGAAAATTAGCCAGGTAATTTGTATGAAAAATAACGCTTTTGCAATTCAAAGTTTTCGCAATGTCAAGACTTTGACGAATGCGCTCATCCGATACCCGGCGAATGCGGGAATCATCCGAGAAAATGGTGATATCCAGAAATACACCGTGCAAATTGCAATAAGACGGGTAATCTCCCGCCTGCATACATTTTTGATATTCATGCATTCGCTGCATCAATGTTTTTTCATCATCCAGCATTGACGGAAGGAAAAAATCATTGTATTCGAATCCTGCACCGTATTGTTTTGCCAGAGCAAGAAATTTTTCCATTTCCTGCATCTGTGGAATTATCAAAAGTTCTTTCACTTTCATAGGTTACCCCTCTCTCCCGAAAGTCTCGTCTCTCACGAGGTCTCGTCTCTCACGAAAGTCTCTTCTCTCACGAGGTCTCGTCTCTCACGAAAGTCTCGTCTCTCACGAAAGTCTCGTCGCTCACGAAAGTCTCGTCTCTCACGCACACGATCTCAGACTTTTCTCGTCAGATATACCATGGTGATATCATCCGCCTGCATTTCCCCATCCGCAAATCCGTCAACTTCTTCATACATCGCTTCCAGAAATGCTTCCTGGTCACCGGCCTGGGTTATATGATTATTTAACATGGCAAGACATCTGTCATCTCCCAATAATTCCTTTTGAGGATTCAGCGCCTCCGTCACCCCATCCGTATAAAGATAAAGTGCATCTCCCGGTTTTAATTCCAAAACCTGCTCCTTATATGGGAAATCCGGCATCATTCCAAGCACCAGATTCGCCTTGCAGGAAATCATTTCAAATGCCCCATCGCCCTTTGACAGAAACGGTCTGTTATGACCGGCATTTACAAAAATAACTTCGTCTTTTTCCACATCCAAAACGCAGACAAAAGCGGTTACAAACATCCCCTCATCATTGCGATAGCAGAGCTGGTTGTTGGCCCGGTACACAACCTCGGCTAATGAAAGTCCCAGAGTTGCATAATTTTTCAAATGTGTCTTTGCCATCGTCATAAACAGCGCGGCCGGAATACCTTTCCCGGATACATCGGCAATCAAGAAGCAAAGATGCTTTTCATCTATCCAGAATATATCATAGAAATCGCCGCCCACTTCTTTTGCCGGTCGCATGCGGGCGGTAATGCAGAAACTGGAAGGGCGGTTAAAATCCGTAAAATCATCCTCCAGGCAACTCTCCTGAATTCTCTTTGCTACGGAAAGATCCGCTTTAATTCGTTCCTGCTCCGAAACCAGTTTGGTTGTTTTTGTATAAAGCATATTCATGAAGGTGCCGTATATTTTCCGGTTCTTCATGGCAATTTCTTCAAATAATGCCTTGGAAATATTGGCACAGCGGACCGGCGTATTGGCCCGCACCGTCGCACCTCTGGTATCGTCATTGATAAGGCCCAGTTCACCAATAAAATCCCCTTCTCCCAGCGTATTGATTAACTCGCCTTTTGCACTGAGTACATCTGTCGCACCCTCTAAAATTATATACATTCCGTCTGTTGCCTCAGCCCCAAAGGTAACAATATCCTGCCCCGCCGGAATCTCAACTTCCTCCATTGCCTCTAACAGCAAACGGGTACCTTCTGCCAGTTCTTTCTCCGGATCTATTTTAAAGAAATCCTGAATTGTCGGAATTTGTCGCAATATTTCTGCATTCATATTTTTCCCTCTTGTTAACTAGATCATTCCATTTGTTGATAAATATATTCACGGCAGGCATCTGACAATTCAGTGCCCACCGCAATTCTTTATTCCGATACCCATGTAATCTCTGTATCACGAATGATTGCCGTACTAAAATCGAAATCCCAGTGACCGGACGGTTCCGGCATCAGCAATGGTTCCTGCACACAGGTGCCTTTTTCTACCTCCTGGCTGCCGAAGAAAGCGCCGTTATAAAGGAAGGTTACGGTAAAAGGTCCCGGACCGTAATCCACATCATCCGAACCATTTCCATTATCCGAATTAGACGAATTACCGGAATAACTATTCTGAATCTTTTGAATGATGTCAGTATCATCAATTATGTTTTCCACTACCTGTTTTACCGTATCCGGCAAATCCTGATAATCAATTTCCTGCATACCGTCAAGATAATCCGTAGTTTCCGTATCTTCAAAAATAACAACCTGATTGCCGTAATCCACATCCACAATCTTTGCTTCATCGGCAATCGTTCCGTCTGCATAGACCAGATTGGTTTCCACTGTACCGTCAAATACACAAACCTTTGTATAGAACACCCCGTCATCATCCTCAAAAACGGAAACATAGAATACGGTTCCCCGCACTGCCATGGTAGAGTTTGGCGTATTTACTTCGTAACTTGCATCTGCACTTAACTTATTCTGAATCTCGTTGGTTATTGCACCCCGGGTCAGGTAAATAACGGTTTTGCTGTTGTTCGCATCTCCGGTGGCCTGCAATTCAAATTCACTGCCTTCCTCAACATACACATATTTATCGTTGTCGAGCTGCAGCGTCATTGTCCCCTGGTTCATCATAATTTTATCGCCGGAACTTAAAACCATATTTTCATATGCAGCAATTTCCCCAATTTCTGCCCGTTCAATAATGGCCTCACCTTGAATTTCATACACCTTAATAATACGGTATGCATCCTTCCGATTCACCAAAATCAGGATAACGGCTACGATAATTCCTATCAAAGCCACCGCTGCCGCAATTATGATGATTAACTTTTTCTTCCCATTCCCTTTTTCCATCTTGTTCTCTCCCTTGCAAAGTAAAATCCCAAACAGTAACATTTGATTTTCTCATCCTCGAATAATAATGTATTCAAGAATGTTTGATTAAATTCTATATGCTATCTAATTAAATGTAAACTGTCCCGCTTCCCGCACATACACCGTCATACCGCCGGCATACTGCGTTGCATCTCCTTCAATGGTAACATTCTCCCCTTCGGACAAAACATAAGGGGTATCCGGCTCTAACACAATCGGCTCGCCAACCGGAATGATACCTTCCTGTAACCATTTTGCAGATAACACAAAATCATATTCTGTTACATTCCCTGCACGGTCCACAATCTCGATGTGATACTCCCTGCGTCCGCCCTCCGCATCAAATGTAATCTGGGCAGAACTTCCGGTGAAACTCACAGGTTCCCCGTTTACCAGAATTTGCGAAAGGTTCAAATCGGAAACAGTCAGATTCCAGGTGTCCTCAAAGACTTCTTCCTCTTCCGGCGCATCGGTAATAAGTGGCGCAGAAGCGTCAATCTTAATGTTTTCCAAAGATACCCCGTCTGATTTTGCTCCGGTCTGGGCATTGCGGAAATAAACCTTCGGAGTCTCTCCAATATTCGTAATACTTACCTGCGCAGCATAATCTCCGTCTAACTGCGTTGCCACCTCATATCCTGCCGCCGGTGTAATCGTGATCGCAGAGGTATAAAAATCATCGGTTCCCTTTGTTCCCGTCACGGTATATTCCGGAGCCGGCATATAGGAAATCGTAAAATCTGCCGTAGCAGAGAAGCCAAAGTAACAAGCAGATTCCGCATAATAAGCCCGCACGGTATAGCTGCCTACCGCTGTCGGTACCGTTGCTGCATAAGAACCGTTATCCGCATTCTGTAATTTATAAGTAATTTCCGGAGTACCTACGCCGGTTACACTTGCGCTCACACTCGGCGTAATGACCTCACCGTAATAAACATTTGCCATAGCCAGCTGCGCCGTTCCGAACGCCTTCAATATTTCAAAATCCGTCGTTGCGCTGCATTCTTCCGTGGTATCCGTTGCTTCAAAGACTGCCCTTGCCGTATATTTCCCCGGTATCGTTGGCAATGTTGTGGTATATGTACTGTCATCTGCTCCCTGCACTTTGTAAGAAACTGTTACATGATTTGTTCCGTTAGTATCGGAGGATACCTGCGGTGTTACATTTCCTACGCCGTAACGAATATCCGGAACTGTAATGCTTCCGCTGCCTTCCCGCTTCTTAATGGAAAATGTGGTCGATGCCGTACCGTAAATCGTTTTATTGCCAGACGCATCCTCCGTATACACTTCCGTTTCCGCCACATAGTCTCCTACTGTCGTCGGAAAACTGCCCGTGATTGAGCTATCGCCCGGCGCTTTGGAAATGGTTGTATTTTCCGGTCCCTTAAAATTTATGGTATATCCCCAAGAAGAATTTGAATTAATTACTTCCGCTGTCCCGTCTTCTTTTTCCAGTTTTAGTTCATAAGAGACCGCATTCGGCATTGTTACATTGTCAATTTGCAAACCAACGGATACATCCATTCCTTTTAAGGTAAGTGGAGAATACGAAGGAGTAATTGTAAATTGTGGACCTCCAAATGTTCCGTCTGGCTGTTTTTTATAATAATAAATAGAACCATTAACAGTAATATCACAAGTTTCATTTCTCCCCAAGTCGATTTTACAATAATCAAATCCAATCCTAGTTAAATTATTGGTACTTGAAGAAATATTAAATCCCAAAAAACCTGTTCCCCCAATCCCATAAGCAAAATCAACATAATACTCAAGATAATAAATCCCCGGAGGCAAACTTATTTCCTCGGCGATAAAACCATCGGCCATCGAACGGGAAGCTATCAGGTTATTTTGAGCATCATAAAGCAACCATCCTTCGTCTGTAACATCCCCCGCCGCAGATACCACAAATGATTGTTGCGGAATGTACGCCAACAGTAAAGATAACAACAGCAAAAATGTTACTATTCGATGAAATCTTCTTTTCCTCTTTTCCCCCATAACAATTCTCCTTTCCACATGACGGCTTTAAATAATAAATTGCAAAATGATAACGATAGAAAATCCGTTATAATCAATATATTGGTTTAACAAAATATTATTTTGCTAAACCAATATATGTTACACCGCAAAAATACTTTTGTCAAGTACTTTTTTTAATTTTGATGTTTTATATTTTTATATTTTGATTTTTTGATTTATATCTTTTATGTTTTTGATTTTGTATCTTTTATGTTTTGTTTATTTCTGTATTTTTGCAATTTATTCGATTTAACCCTTAGTTAAATGTGAACTGTCCCGGTTCCCGTACATACACGGTCATTCCCCCGGCATATGAGGTTGAGTCTCCTTCGATGGTGACGCTTTCTCCTTCCGACAAAGTATAAGGGGTATCCGGCTCCAGCATAACCGGCTCGCCCACCGGAATAATACCTTCCTGTAACCATTTTGCAGATAATACAAAATCATATTCTGTCACATTTCCTGCACGGTCCACAATCTCAATGTGATACTCCTTGCGTCCGCCCTCCGCGTCAAATGTAATCTGGGCAGAGCTTCCTGTGAAATCCACCGGCTCGCCGTTGATAAAAATTTTAAACAGGTTCAAATCGGAAACGGTGAAATACCAGTTATCCTCAAAAAGTTCATCCTCTTCCGGAGTATTTGAAATCAGTGGTACGGAAGCATCAATCAAAATATCTTCCGTAGACACTCCATCAGATTTTCCTCCGGTTTCCGCATTACGGAAATAAAGCAACGGTACTTCCTTTGTGCTGAGAACCCGCACCTGAGATGCGTATTCTCCATCCAATGCGGTTGCTACCTGGTATCCGGCCTCCGGAGTAATGGTTACTGCTGAGGTAAAGTAATCATTGGTTCCCTTTGTTCCCGTAATGGTATAGGTCGGCGCCGGCATATAGGTTATGGAAAAATTATAAGTAGCCGAAAATGCGGTATAATACGCAGATTCCGGATAAGTTGCACGAATCGTATATTCGCCCACCGCTGTCGGAACTGTGGTGGTATAAGTGCTGTTATCTGCCCCCTGCAGTTTATATTCCAGCACCGGAGTTCCGGCATTTGCTGCCGTAGTGGACACAGTAGTTTCGAGTTTTCCGCCATAATATATATCGGAAGCCGTAACATAAGCCGTTCCGGTCGCCTTCGTTATTTCAAAATTCGTTGTTGCCGTATATTCCTTTGTGGTATCCGTTGCTGCGAAAACTGCCCTTGCCGTATATTTTCCCGGAACCGTCGGCACCGTTGATGTATATGTACTGTCGGCCGCTCCCTGCTGTTTATAGGTTATCGTAACATTGTTGGTACCATTTCGATCCGATGACACCTGCGGCGTCACCTTTCCTGCGCCGTAACGAATATTCGCCACCGTAATGCTTCCGTTCCCCTCGCGCTTTCCAATGGAAAATGTGGTGGTGGCGGTTCCAATTTCATCTGTAATTCCCGGATAAGCATAATTAGCTGTTACCTTTGCAACATAATCACCAACCGCTGTCGGCATGGTTGCACTATAAGTGGAATCGTCTGCCCCTGCAGTTTTATATTGATAAGCACAATCAACGGAAAGACCGGAGGCATTCGCGCCATCCAGGGTTACGGTTGGAGATATACTTTCGCCATAAGTGACATTCGGCACCTGAATTGCAACTGTGCTAAAAACATCATATACGGTGAAATTACAGATAGCTTCCGTCCCTAAATAAGAATAACCTTCGTTCCATACAGCTTTTAACGAATACTGCCCCGGCGAAGTTGGCATACCGGTTGGAACACTTATGGAAGATGAATAATCTGTATCCGAAGATAACTTACAATAATAAGCATCCGGACTTGCTCCCACATCAGCAGTTGCCGCTACCAGACTATAACTCGGATTTGGAATTGAATTCGTGTTTTCAAGATAGGATTGCTGTGTTATGGTACCGGTACTAGTGGATTTTGTCGCTAATGATAAATATTCTAACCGCATATACCAATCATCTGTAGTATCACTATTATTGCTTACATCAGTTTTTATAATAGTACATACAGGTTTATTTTCTCCCGAGTTATTTCGAAGCGAAAAATTGTATTGTTTGTCTGCTTCCAATGTAATATCAAAACTAACAGTAACACCGAAATACCGCTTATACAGGGTATACGTTCCCTCAGATGTTTCGACTTCTTCTGTAGTATCCCCAGTAAAAAATATACTTAATTCTCCACTTGAAACATAATCGTTATTATTCTCAAGTATCATAATTTCATTTATCAAGTACGGTGTAGCAGTACGATAAACTGGACTAGAATAAGTTATACTTTCTGTATACTTTAGAGTATAATTTCCAGGTGTTAAAGTGTTATAATTTTCACTACCAACTAGCGTTCCCCCTTTGTATAATTCCCATGAATAATCACTAAAATAATTCTGATCTGCTGCAACTATTGGTTGATGCGGAAAAATCACTGTCGCCAAAGACAATATTAGAAAAAACGCTACAATTCGATTAATAATCCTATTTTTCTTACTTTTCATAATCCCATCTCCTTAAACACATCTAAACTCTATAAAAACAAAATTATATAAAATATTAAGGCATATAACATTTATACGATAATATGTATAAAAATATTTTGCTAAACCAATTAATTATACTCTAAAAATAATATTTGTCTAGTATTATTTTTCAATTTTTGAAATTTTTTTCAGCAAGGAAAAACTCCCTTCTCTTTTCAGCAAAAATAACTCCCTTGTCTTAAGAAGATTTTCCTTTCAAAAAGATTCTCTTCTATACGAAAAATACCCCCACAGACCTGCGGAGGTATTTGATTCTTTATCTAGTTAAATGTAAACTGTCCGGCTTCCCGCACATACACGGTCATTCCCCCGGCATATGAGGTTGAGTCTCCTTCGATGGTGACGCTTTCTCCTTCCGACAAAGTATAAGGGGTATCCGGCTCCAGCATAACCGGCTCGCCCACCGGAATAATACCTTCCTGTAACCATTTTGCAGATAATACAAAATCATATTCTGTCACATTTCCTGCACGGTCCACAATCTCAATGTGATACTCCTTGCGTCCGCCCTCCGCGTCAAATGTAATCTGGGCAGAGCTTCCTGTGAAATCCACCGGCTCGCCGTTGATAAAAATTTTAAACAGGTTCAAATCGGAAACGGTGAAATACCAGTTATCCTCAAAAAGTTCATCCTCTTCCGGAGTATTTGAAATCAGTGGTACGGAAGCATCAATCAAAATATCTTCCGTAGACACTCCATCAGATTTTCCTCCGGTTTCCGCATTACGGAAATAAAGCAACGGTACTTCCTTTGTGCTGAGAACCCGCACCTGAGATGCGTATTCTCCATCCAATGCGGTTGCTACCTGGTATCCGGCCTCCGGAGTAATGGTTACTGCTGAGGTAAAGTAATCATTGGTTCCCTTTGTTCCCGTAATGGTATAGGTCGGCGCCGGCATATAGGTTATGGAAAAATTATAAGTAGCCGAAAATGCGGTATAATACGCAGATTCCGGATAAGTTGCACGAATCGTATATTCGCCCACCGCTGTCGGAACTGTGGTGGTATAAGTGCTGTTATCTGCCCCCTGCAGTTTATATTCCAGCACCGGAGTTCCGGCATTTGCTGCCGTAGTGGACACAGTAGTTTCGAGTTTTCCGCCATAATATATATCGGAAGCCGTAACATAAGCCGTTCCGGTCGCCTTCGTTATTTCAAAATTCGTTGTTGCCGTATATTCCTTTGTGGTATCCGTTGCTGCGAAAACTGCCCTTGCCGTATATTTTCCCGGAACCGTCGGCACCGTTGATGTATATGTACTGTCGGCCGCTCCCTGCTGTTTATAGGTTATCGTAACATTGTTGGTACCATTTCGATCCGATGACACCTGCGGCGTCACCTTTCCTGCGCCGTAACGAATATTCGGAACGGTAATACTTCCGCTTCCCTCCCGTTTTTCAATGGAAAATGTGGTGGTTGCAGTTACATCCGGGCTGGTCAAACCCCCTATGGAACAATTTGCCACAACTCTGGCAACATAATCACCAACTGCTGTCGGTTTTGTTTCCGTATAGGTAGAATCATCTGCACCCGCTTTTTTATAAGTAATGGTATAATTAACACCATTGAAAGCAGAAGGTTCCGCACCATCAATCGTCACCACCGGAGAAACCGTCTGACCATAAGTAATATTTGGCACCTGGATCCCGGCCGAAGTAAACATTTTATAAATTTCAAAAGTTGAAGTTGCTATTGTTTCAGAATATGTAGAATCTTCTGCCCAAATACCTCTTATGTCATATTGTCCCGCAGCTGTCGGCTGTGTTGTGGAATAAGCGGTCGCCGGTTCGCTTTGGAGTTTGTATTCGATAGCAGATAATGTTCCGGAAGCGCCATTCAATAATGCATAGTCAGGATTCACGCTTCCATAATTTTCCAAAAAAGAATCCTGCGAAATTGTGCCGGTTCTCTCCTGTTTTGAAATTGTGAATGTATCCGTTGCAGTTCCAAGGTTAAACTGTCCCTTTGAAACAGTAGCTGTCGCGGTATATGTTCCCGGCGTTGTCGGCAAAGTGCCACTGGATTCACTTCCTGCATTGCTTGCATAAACAGTAGACTCAGGACCGGAAAAACTAATTCGATAGTCATAATTGTTCACAGCATTGGCACCATCAACCGTCAGATTGTAGGTTACGGGATTTGGCAAAGTAACATCCGGAATATCAAGAACAATATCATATGTTTTTCCTGTAACAGTTGCTGTCTGTGAGAGTTCATACTCATCATTCACCGATTGTCCAGTCTCATAATTATATGATGACATCGCGAAAGTTCCATTTACCGCACATTCCGGGTTTTGCCCCGGGGTCACGGTAATATCAAATACTGCAGTCAATGTCATTATATCGCCCTCTAAAACATAGGAAACCGGCGTACTTGTTGTATAGCCACCCATGCTCAGGGTTACCTCTCCGGTTCCGGATGTCGCAGGCGGCGAAGTAATCACAGCTTCATATTTTAGTTTATAGTTTCCCGGGGTTAAATTAGTAGACGAAGTACTTTGTCCTTCACTATTCATAATGGTAATTGTCTGGGAATTCGGTGCTAACGCAGCAAGCACCACCAGCATATAATGAAATGATAATAACAATGCCGCCATGCAAAATGCAACCATTCTTTTCACCATCAACATCAAAACTTCTTTCCTTTTTTTCATAATAATTCTCCTTCCGGCGCCCCGGTATTAATGGTATTTTCCTATTTTTCTCAAGTATTTCCCTCTTTATTATCTTTTGTTTTTAAAAATTTTTCAACCAAAAAACAGTCACTTTTCTTTTCAGAATTGTGACTGTCTTACTTTGTGCAATTATCAATGGTTTTTGGGAACAGAACCGCTTATTTATCCCCAATCAGCCAATCGTACATATCCTGGTATTTCTTCGCAGATACGCTCCATGAGAAATCTTCTGCCATGGCACGATCCACTAGTTTGTTCCATTCACGCTTGCGATCATAATAAACCTGTTCTGCATAACGGATAATTCCCAGCATCTCATGCGCATTATAATTTTTGAAAGAAAATCCGGTACCGGTTCCTTCAAATTCATTGTAAGGTTTTACGGTATCCTTCAATCCGCCGGTTTCACGAACAATCGGAATGGTTCCGTAACGAAGTGCCATCAACTGACTGAGTCCGCAAGGTTCAAACATGGACGGCATCAGGAATGCATCACAACCGGCATAAATCTTATGAGACATAGCCTCGGAATAATAAATGTTGGCAGATACTTTGTTCCCATATTTCCAGTCGAAATGGCGGAACATATTTTCATATCGTTCTTCCCCTGTACCAAGGACAACTATCTGAACTTCATCCTGACAAAGTTCATCCATTATGTACGCAATCAGATCAAATCCTTTCTGATCGGTCAATCGGGACACGATACCAATCATCATCTTCTTATCGTCCTGCTCCAGATTCAGTTCTTTCTGAAGTGCCCTCTTGTTCTTAACCTTTTCTTTGCGGAAATTCTTTGGATTATAATTAAATTCAATATATTTGTCGTTCACCGGATCAAAATCCGTATAATCAATACCATTGACAATACCGCGAAGATCACCGCTTCTTGCTTTTAATAAGCCATCCAGTCCTTCCCCGTAGAACGGCGTTTTTATCTCCTCTGCGTAAGTATCACTTACAGTGGTAATGGCATCTGCATATACCAGACCGCCCTTTAACAAATTCGCATCTTTATAAGACTCCAGTTTGTCCGGTGTAAAATAACTGCTTGGAATACCGGTAATATCTTTTACTTCCCGCACGCCCCAGCGGCCCTGGAATTTCAAATTATGAATCGTCATAACCGACTTAATGTTGCGGAAGAAATCATTGTTGCAGAATCTTTCCTTCAGATATACCGGAATCAGACCGGTCTGCCAGTCATGACAGTGAATTAAATCCGGACGAAAGTCCAGTAGCGGAAGTGCAGACAATGCAGCTTTGCTAAAGAAAGAGAATTTTTCGATATCTTCCAATACATTGCCGCTGTATGGCTGATATCCATTAAAATATGACTCGTTATCAATAAAATAATACTTTACACCTTCCACTTCCGCTTCCAGAATGCCAACATACTCATTCTTCCAATGGAAATCCATATAAAAATGGGTTTTATATGTCAGCTTATCTTTCCACTTCTGATTCATACAGGTATACTTAGGAAGCATAACCCGTACATCAAAATATTTTTTATCAATACATTTTGGCAAAGATCCTACAACATCTGCCAATCCTCCTGTTTTAATAAACGGAACCCCTTCTGATGCTACAAAAAGCACATTTTTCATTCTCTGCCCTCCAAATCATTTGCATGTAACCACACAATATTATATGGGCTTTTCATTTGCCCATGCCTTGTTTCCATTATATACCAAACAAGGTAGGAATAAAAGCCAAAATTGCAGGTCTCTTTTTGTTCAAAGTATGGTAAAGCGCTTTCCAACCTACTTATTGCGATACATCAGCCGGATACGGTCTGCAACCAGCGCAATAAATTCCGAATTAGTCGGTTTTCCTTTTCCGGCATTAATCGTATATCCGAAAAACGCATCCAGCGTTTCTATTTTTCCTCTTGTCCACGCTACCTCAATGGCATGACGAATTGCCCGCTCTACCCTGCTGGCTGTCGTCTGATAATGTTTTGCTATGGTAGGATATAATATTTTCGTTACGGAGCCAAGCATTTCCGTATCTTCCACGGACATCATAATGGCATCCCGCAGGTACTGGTAGCCTTTGATATGCGCCGGTACGCCGATTTCATGAATCATATCCGTAACATCTTTTTCCAGATCCCTCTCTTTTGTTTCCTTTTTTGGAAGAATAAAATCTTCCTCCCCCTTACTCTCTTTTCCCGGTACTGTGATCATTATTTTCAGTTCCTGATTCTGACTGAGCAGTTCTGACAGCATTCGCATCATATTGTCATTATCCTCTGTAAGTTTCACAGTTTGTTGCATAAATTCCTCCAATCAACCCTTTCCCATACAGCAATTGATATCATTTGCTGTAAGACATTTACCATTTTTGTCATCCGGATGAGCCTATTATAAATTTGTCCGACTGCAGATTCAACCTGATTTCATCGCAAAAAAATTCATAACATTTCTGAATCCGGGAAATTTTTCAAAGATATTTTCCATTTGTGGCGATGCAGGAATTTTTCTGTCGCGTTCTGCGATTATTTTTCTCCCGATATTTGTAAATAAAGTGAAATTTCGGCAATTCCATATTTGCTTTTCATTCTCTTCTCCAAAATACAAATCATTTCCCGGCAGAATTATTTGTCGAAGAAAAAAGATTTTTCCACAAAAAAATTCGATTGCGTTAACAGAATATATCTCTGTTATCGTCAACCGAATTTTATTCGACCATTTATTTTGTTGTTTACTGTTCTTCGTAATAATCCCATAAGGTACTTGGGAGTTTGTAATCACTATAGATTTGCGGATCCAGCAGATAGAGTTCACTTCCCCGCAGAATAAGACCGTCTCCTCCGTAATGATAGGTAAATGCAAATCCAATACCTTCTCTCAATAGAAGCAAATCATATTTATATCGGTTTTGGGAAATACCGTCCACCAGAATGGTTGCCGCATCATAAACGGTATATGCCGGGGCATCCTGAAAATCCGGATTACCGTCTACGGTTATACCGTAAAGATATCGTGCCATATTATTATCTGCCGCAATGACATCTTCCAGATTATAAACCTCTCCGGTTTTCACATTTAAAACAACAGAAGTGATATCCCCAAATTCCAAAAAGATATTTCCGGAAAAATAATGTTCATAAAATGCAACACAAAGAAGATTTTCATCCATATAAGTAATCTCATAACGAAGTGTACTTGCACAATAAGACGGATTTTCTAACGAATATTGAAAAATAGGATACATGCTGTCGAATTTTATCAGTGCCTTATCGCGGATAATCTGGTTCATTTCCTCGCAATTTCTACCGTCATCAAATACGATGTATGGGTATTCCAAATCAAAAGAATACATTCCCTCCTCCAAAACGAGAGTCTGCGTTTCCAGATGATACCCGGGATTTTCTGCCAGATAAGCATACGCCGGATCGTATCCGTCTAAACCCCATTCCGAAGGCGCATCAACGCCACCGGATACTTCCAGCAAATCAGAAGCAATCTGTTCGGAATCAATATCCTCTTCCGGTTCCGTAATGTCAACCGGCGGCTCGTTGGCGGAATCATCCGGATTCTGCGTGTCTCTATCCGATGGCTTACTTCCTTCCACCATATCTCCAAAACAAAAAATATCCCGGACAAAACCGCCGGATGTTTCCAAAAAACTGATAACACCTTTTTGCCGGAAAGAAGAAAATGACAATACAACCGTCAATAAGATTATTGTACCCGCACTGCCAAGCAAAAGCATGAGTTGCTTTTTATCCATAAATTCCCATTCCCCATTCTCTTATATAAATCCGCTTCGAAAATCCAATTTTAAAACCATTCTTCGATTCGAATTCCAATATAACCTCTTAGAACAATTTATCGGTTTGCATTCTAATAAATCTGCTTAAAATAATCAATTAATTTCTGCAGGGTTTCGGACAAAACTCTGCGCTCTTCACAATTCAGGTGATTTTTTATCTGCTCAATCATGGTCTGATGAAACTTCTCGTGATGGCGAAATGCTTTGATTCCCTTTTCGGTTAAGGAAATATTCACTACCCGTCGATCCTTTGTATCTCTGGTTCGATTCACATATCCTTTCCGATTCAGACTGTCTATGGCGGTGGTCAGTGTACCTAAAGTCACATTCATTCGTTTTGCGATTTCCGACATTCGTTTCGGTTCGTTTATTCCGATTGCCTCAATAATATGCATATCATTTACGGAAATTTCCGAAAACTTTCCTGTAATTAACGCTTTTCCTTCCAACTCCACAATTTCATGAAAGATTTCCACCAGAATTTCATTTAAGGCCTGATCCTCGGATACCTTATTATCCATCTTCCTTACCACTTCATTACCAATGCACCCCAGGTTAATCCGGCGCCAAAACCGGATAATACAATGGTATCTCCTTTTTTGATTTTACCTTCCCGAACAACCCGGTCGAGAAGCACAGGAATACTTCCTGCGGAAATGTTACCGCACTCCTGCAAATTCGTCGGGAATTTTTCCATTGGCTGCTTTAATCGTTTTGCCACAGACTCAATAATACGGATATTTGCCTGATGTAAGACAAATGTGTCAATATCGTCCGGGGTGAGATTTGCCTGCTCTAAAGCCTGCATGATTGCCTGCGGAACCGTTTTAACCGCAAATTTGTAAACCGCCTGCCCATCCATTTCGATATATCCCAGCGGATTCTCCACCGGCTTTTGCACGGAAAGGAACGGATTTGCTACAGGACGGTTTTTAATGGTAAGAGCCATTCCGCCTACCCCATCGCTTCCCTGTACCAGACCAAGTACATGTCCTTCTTCTGCAGCTACCACAACGGCACCCGCACCATCACCAAACAGGACGCAGGTACTGCGATCCTCCCAGTTCATCATTTTGGAAAGATTTTCTGCCCCAATCACCAGTGCCTTATGAATCATTCCGCATTTCATGTAAGCATGCACAATGGACAGAGCAAACAGGAACCCGGAACATGCTGCATTTAAATCAAATGCGATTGCCTTCGTTGCCCCCAGCGCCGCCTGAATTTCACAGGACAGCATGGGAATAATGTTTTCCGGAGACAAGGTAGCTGCAATAATCATGTCCAAGTTCTCGCCGGTCTCTCCGGCTGCTTCCAGGGCACTCTTTGCCGCTGCAATACTTAAACTGGTGGTGGTCTCCTCATCCACGATATGTCTTGCTGCAATTCCGGTTCTGGATTGAATCCATTCATCGGATGTTTCAATCACCTTTTCCAAATCAAAGTTCGTGATTGATTTATTTGGAAGCGCACTTCCAGTACCAATTATTTTCATAGTTGTTATCTCTTTCTTTTGCTTCTGAATCCTATGTGACTATAAATCGCACGGCTTCTTTAGAATTTACGGAATCTCTGATAACGTTCTTCCGCAATCTCTTCGCCGGTTTTGCCTTCCTGCTTACGAAGATATTCCTTCATGTGTTTCTTCATATAGCGGGCAATGGAAACCAGCGCATCATGGTCAGCAACGCCGTATTCCGGGACAATGCGTTCAATAACGCCATATTCCAGCAAATCCGTTGCAGTAATCTTCATAACCTCTGCCGCCTCTGTGGCGCGTTTGCCATCCTTCCAAAGAATGGATGCAAAGCCCTCCGGCGATAAAATAGAATAGATTGCATTTTCCAACATCCAGATTTCGTTGGAAACCGCAAGTGCCAAAGCACCGCCGCTTCCTCCTTCACCGATAAATATGGTCAGCACCGGTACCTTCAAACCGGACATTTCATAAAGATTACGGGCAATTGCCTCACCCTGGCCGTTTTCTTCTGCCTCAAGTCCCGGATACGCACCGGAAGTATTTACAAATGTGATAATCGGACGACCGAATTTTTCTGCCTGTTTCATCAGTCGGATTGCTTTCCGATAGCCCTCCGGAGACGGCATGCCGTAATTTCTGTGCATGCACTCCTGCAAATCCGCGCCCTTCTGGATTCCGATTACGGTAACCGGCTGTCCGTCCAGTTCTGCAATGCCACCGATAATGGCCGGGTCATCCCGGAAATAACGGTCTCCATGCATTTCCATAAAGTCATCAAAAATTTCTTCGATATAATCCCAGGAACCAAGACGGTTAATCTGACGGGCCGCTGTAACCTTATCCCAGGCCGTCATGGCTTTCGCCTTTGCCGCACGTTCCTTCATCAGTTCTGTCGGCTCATACATATCGTTGTCTCTTGCCGGATCAAATCCCGCAAATGTACCCTTATTATGATGCATATGCAAAATCTTGTATAAAGTGCTCTTTAACTCGGAACGCTCCACAATGGCATCGACAAATCCGTGCTCCAACTGGAATTCCGCCTTCTGGAAACCATCCGGCAATTTCTGCCCAATGGTCTGTTCAATGACACGCGGTCCGGCAAATCCAATCAGCGCATTTGGTTCTGCCAGAATAATGTCCCCCAGCATTGCGAAGCTGGCAGATACACCACCTGTAGTCGGATCCGTCAAAACGGAAATATATAAGTTCCCGGCATCGGAATGTTTCTTCAGCGCCTCGGAAGTCTTTGCCATCTGCATCAGGGAAATGATGCCCTCCTGCATTCTGGCACCACCGGAACAACAGAACAAAATTACCGGCAGATTTAATCTGGTTGCCTTTTCGATGGCCAGAGTGATTCTTTCTCCCACAACATGCCCCATACTTCCCATCAGGAATCTGGCATCCATGACACCGATTACTGCCTCTTCGCCGTAAATCTTACCCTTACCGATAATGATACCCTCGGTCATCTTTGTTTTTTCCTTGACCTGAGCCATCTTTTCCTCGTAGCCCGGGAAATTCAACGGATTCTCTGTGGTAATGTCTTCAAACCAAGGCTGAAATGTCTTTGTATCCACCACTAAATTAATACGATTCTTCGCATAAATCCGGAATAAATATCCACACTCATAGCAGATATAATTGGCACTTACTACATCATTTTTCAGCAGTTCCTTATTACATTTCGGGCATATAAAACGTTCCGGTTTCACTTCCATCTTTACAGGCTGATTTAACTTTGCATCTTTATCTGACATGGTTTGCTTCACATCCTTCTTTAGGTTTCCTAATCTGTACTTCATCTTTTTCCAGTTTTGATTTAGAGTTGCCCGGTTAGGCAAATGAATCAAAAGACCATTTTTGGTTTTTCTCAGGAAGGAGTATTTTTCTTTCGAAATATCTTCTTCCTGTGAACCGTTTTCCGAAGGTACATTTATTTCCTGCGACGAGGTTTCTGCAGTCTCTCTCTCAGGAGATTCTGCTTCCGGAGCGATTGTTTCTGCTTCTGCCGTTTTGTTTTGCTCTTCTGTCGCTACAGTTTTAGTTTCCCCTTCTGTTGTCCGGTTTTCCCCTTCCAAATCACTTTTTTTCGAAAATGGATTTATCTTTTGAAAGTTATTGATGATATTTTCTTTCAAATTATCCTTTAATTGTCCCATTTCAGTTGCTCCTTAACCAATGGCAAAAGTTAATTCGGCCTTGCAGACCAGTTTGCCGTCTACCGTAGCTACTGCCTCTCCGACGCCGATTGGACCTTTGATCTTAACAATTTTTGTTTCCAGTATAAGGGTATCTCCCGGAAGAACCTTTTGCTTAAACTTTGCACCGTTGATTCCTGCAAAGTACGCAGTTTTTCCTTTCCACTGTGGTTCGGATAAAATGGCAACCGCTCCGGTCTGCGCCAATGCTTCAATAATCAGAACGCCCGGCATTACCGGATTTCCCGGAAAATGCCCTACAAAATATGGCTCATTCATGGTTACATTTTTCTTTGCTACCGCGCGCACGCCCGGTTCCATCTCTTCCACCGTATCAATTAACAAAAACGGAGAACGGTGTGGAAGAATCTCCATAATTTCCTTGGTTGATAATAATGACATGTTTTTATCTCACTTTCTCATTGCCGTCACAAATCTCCTCTGTCGTTTCAACCGAGCGGATTTGCGAACATTAATACTTACTCTTCAAACTTTGCTAATACCAGACTTACATTGTGACCGCCAAATCCCAATGAATTGCTGAGTGCGTATTTTACTTCTTCCTCGTATGGCGTCTTGCAATAATCAAGATCCAGTTCTTCATCCGGCTCGTTGTAACCAACGGTTGCATGAATGAAGCCTTCTTCTATTTCCTTCACACAGGTGATAAATTCTACCGCTCCTGCAGCGCCAAGCAAATGACCAATCATGGACTTTGTGGAATTAACATGAAGTTTCTTTGCATGATCGCCAAATGCAATTTTGATTGCTCTTGTTTCCACCAGATCGTTATGATGCGTTGCCGTTCCGTGCGCATTGATGTAAGTAACATCCTCCGGTGAAATACCGGCATCCTTCACCGCATTGCTCATGGCTCTGGCTGCTGCCACACCGCTCTCCTCCGGAGAAGTAATGTGATATGCGTCGGAAGAACAGCCATAACCTACCAGTTCTGCATAAATCTTTGCGCCACGTTTCTTTGCATGTTCATACTCTTCCAGCACTACAATACCGGCGCCTTCTCCCATAACAAAACCGCTACGATTCTTATCAAACGGAATGGAACAGGTCTTTGGATCGTCTGAAGTGGAAAGAGCGGTTAATGAAGTAAATCCGGCAATTGCCATCGGACAGACACAAGCTTCCGAACCACCGGCAAACATCACATCAGCGTCTCCGTACTGAATGGTACGGAAAGCTTCTCCAATCGAGTTGGTACCACTGGCACAGGCAGTTACCACATCGATACTCTTTCCCTTGAGCCCGAGTTGAATGGAAACATTTCCGGCTGCCATGTTTGAAATCATCATCGGAATATAAAGCGGATTCACCTTATTCGGTCCCTTTTCCATCAAACGGACATGTTCTCTTTCATTGGCCTGCATACTACCCACGCCGGATGCAACGGAGCATCCAACCATATACGGATCTTCTTTTGTCATATCCAGCCCGGAATCCTTCATTGCTTCCTCTGCTGCAATCACTGCATATTGGGCAAACGGCTCCATTCTTTTTGCCGTCTTGAAATCCATAAAATTCTTAACATCAAAATCCTTCAATTCCGCGGCCATCGTTGCCTTATAGTCGGTTACATCAAATTTTGAAATCCGGTCAAATCCGGTTTTTCCTTCTTTGATTCCTGCCCAGAAATCATTTACATTTAATCCAATTGGGGTAATTGCCCCAAGACCTGTTACTACTACTCGTCTGCTCATTTCTACTCCATTTCTGATATGTATCTCATATCGATTTCATGTCATTTACATTCCATGTCATTTACATTCCATGTCATTCGCATTTCCTGTAATTCACTTTTCATGCGATTTGCGATTCACTTTTCATATCATTTGCTTTTCATGCGATTTGCGATTCACTTTTCGTGTCATTCGCTTTTCATCGATTCCTTCAGATTGCCATACCGCCGTCTACGGAAAGCACCTGCCCCGTAATATAATCGGAGGACGGAGATGCCAGGAAAAGAACCGCATTAGCAATGTCCTTTGTGCTTCCTGCCCTTCCCAGCGGTACCTGTGCAAGGACTGCTTCCTTCGCTTTTTCGTTCATTGCATCCGTCATATCCGTAGTAACATATCCCGGTGCTACGGCGTTCACATTAATTCCCCGACTTGCCATCTCTCTGGCGACAGCCTTGGTCAATCCGATGACCCCCGCTTTACTTGCGGAATAATTCGCCTGCCCCGCATTTCCCAAAATACCGGACACAGAGGAAATATTAATAATTTTTCCGCTTCTCTGCTTTAAGAAATAGCGGGAGGCGTGACGAATGGTATTGAAGCAACCCTTTAAGTTGGTGTTCAGCACACTGTCAAAATCTTCTTCCTTCATAGCCATTACGAGACCGTCCCTTGTAATTCCCGCATTGTTCACCAGAATATCCAGATGCTGCTCGTCTTTGATAATCTGATCAATCAGTTCTTTGCATGCATCAAAATCGGAAACATTACATTTTACGGCATAGGCTTCCTTTCCGGACGCCTTAATCTCATCTACCACCTTCTGTGCGGCTTCCGCAGAACCATTGTAATTCACAATTACCTTGGCTCCGTTTGCTGCCAGCACTTTTGCAATTTCGCTTCCGATTCCGCGGCTTGCGCCGGTAACTAATGCAACTTTATTGGTTAACATATTTCTCAAAATCCTCCAACTTATCGATATTTACTGTATTGAGGCTGCGGTCAATTTTCTTGATGAAGCCGGTAAGACTTCTACCCGGTCCGATTTCCACAAATTCGTCCACACCTTCGGCGATTAATTTTTCTATCGTCTGTTGCCAGCGGACGGAAGAAGATACCTGTTGAACAAGCAGTGGCTTAACCTCTTCCTTACTGCGAACATATTCCGCATTTACATTGGCAAGATACGGAACGGTAATTTCGCCGATTTCCACATCTTTTAATGTTTCTGCCAGTTTCTCTCCCGCACCGGTAAGCATCCGGGAATGAAATGGACCGCTAACCTTTAACGGAATAACCCGTTTTGCTCCTGCCTCGGTTAATTTCTCGCCGGCTTTGGTAACCGCCTCCACCTGACCGGTAATCACAATCTGTCCCGGGCAGTTGTAATTGGCAATGGAAACTACCTGGTTCATTTCCTTAGCCGTTTCTTCGCAAATCGCCAAAATCGGCTCTGCATCCATACCGATTACCGCAGACATGGCACCACCGGTAGGAACTGCCTCCTGCATGTAAATTCCACGCTGACGGACAACCTTGAAAGCATCTTCCATTGTCATGGCTCCGGAAGCAATCAAAGCGCCATATTCTCCAAGGCTGAGTCCTGCCGTTACATCACAGGTAATCCCCTTGGCTTTTAATGCTGCGTAAATGGCAGCCTCTGTGGTCAGCATACAAATCTGTGTGTACTCTGTAATGTTAATTTTCTCATTTTCTTCAAAACAAAGTGCCGGAATATCCAGTCCGGTTACTTTAGAGGCCAGCTCGAAAACCTCTTTTGCTTCAGGGATCTTTTCATAAAATTCTTTTCCCATTCCAACATATTGTGACCCCTGTCCGGGAAACATAAATAATCTTTTGCCCATGATTCCTCTCCTACTCTATTTTAATAAATTTGCACCACTCATTACATCTGCAATAATATCAGCACAACTTTCTGTTTTCTTAACCAATCCGGCGCACTGCCCGGCCATAAAACTACCTCCGTCAACATCACCTTCCACAACAGCTTTACGAAGGGAACCCAAAGTAAGCTGCTCCAATTCTTCAAAGGAGGCACCGTTTTGTTCCATTTCCAGATATTGTCTTGTCATTTTGTTACGCAGGACACGAATTGGGTGTCCCGTAGATGCTCCCGTAACAACAGAATCAATATCCTTAGCGGAAATCACTTTCTTCTTGTAATTTTCATGTACAATGGATTCTTCTGCGGCAACAAAGCGTGTTCCCATCTGAACCGCCTCCGCTCCGAGTGCCATGGCAGCCGCAAATCCCCTGCCGTCGCAAATTCCACCGGCTGCAATAACCGGAATGGATACTGCATCCACTACCTGCGGTACCAGTGTCATTGTTGTCTGGGAACCGATATGTCCGCCGGATTCCATTCCTTCTGCAATGACTGCGCTGGCCCCTCCCTTTTCCATCAATCTGGCAAGAGCAACGCTTGCAACAACGGGAATTACCAATACGCCGGCTTCTTTCCACATTTCCATATATTTTCCCGGATTTCCTGCACCTGTGGTTACCACCTTCACTTTTTCCTCTGCAATTACTTTTGCAATCTCATCCGCTTCCGGATTCATTAACATCAGATTAACACCAAATGGTTTATCCGTTTCTTCCTTCGCCTTCTGAATCTGTTCTCTCACCCATGAAGCAGGGGCACCACCGGCACCGATAATTCCAAGCCCGCCGGCATTGGAAACGGCACTTGCCAGTTCGTGGGTACCAACCCATGCCATACCACCCTGAATAACCGGATATTCAATTCCCAATAACTTTGTTACTCTTGTTTCCATACTTCGATTACCATTACCTTTCCACAACCTGCTTATCTTATCTGCTCCATTTTTATCCAATCAGGGGTTCGATTCCCCTACCGTTTTTGCAGCAATAAAAAGTTTGATATTCAAACTATTTGATTACATAAGTCAAGAGTGAAAATGTAAATTTTCACTCTTGTCCATATTTTGCTTCACGCAAGTTCTAAAATTGTATTATTCTTCTGCACCTTTGCTCTTTAAGTAATCCATGATGTCCTTAACGGTAGCAAGGTTTTCCAAATCATCTGCCGGAATCTCAATTCCAAATTCATCATCGATTGCCATAAGCATTTCAAACATGTCTAATGAATCAACCTTCAGATCCTCTTTGAAATTAGAATTCTCCGTAATTGTGTCAGCGTCAATTCCGATCTGATCTGCTATAATCGTCTGTAACTTTTCTAACATGTTTTTTCTCCTTTTGATTGTTAATTTCGTTTTGTTTTTAGAAAACAAATGTTTTATTATTTGAATATTTTTCCAATCGTCCTCAATCATTTTGATTTTCAAAATATTCTTTGTTCAAGTATAAAACAACCTTAATGCAGTGTCAACAAAAGGGGATACTATTCTAATGTTCAAACCGGATACCTCTAATGTTCCAGCATGGTTTCAATAAATATCCCGTATCCCTTACGGGGATTACTGACCAGCACATGAGTCACTGCTCCCACGATTTTCCCGTCCTGAATAATCGGGCTGCCACTCATTCCCTGAATAATGCCGCCGGTAAGAGCCAGCAATTCCGGGTCCGTCACAGTAATGGAAATGCTCCGGTTATCATCACTTCCTAAACGGATATCCGTTATTTCTATGGAGTATTCTTCCAAAGCACCGCTGACATCACTGAGTATAATGGCGTCGCCTTTGTGCACCTCACTGCGGTATCCGATTGGCATGGCTTCTCCTTTGCTAAGTTCCTCCATTTTCCAAATGTCGCCAAATATACCATAGCCCGTATTGGCATCAATTTCCCCCAGAATGTTTTCTTTCACATAGTGAATCATACCCGTAATTTCTCCGGGGGTACCGCCCCGTCCTTTTTCGATACCCACAATTTTTGTCAGATACAGATCCCCGATTTCCAGTTCCATGAGTTGTCCGGTATCCACATCCGTTATTCCATGTCCCAAGGCACCAAACTGTTGATCCGAGCTTAGATAAGTCAGGGTACCGATGCCCTGAGCACTGTCACGAATCCAGATTCCCACTTTATAATTTCCGTTTTCATCCGGCTCCGGCTTTATGGTTACCATTTCCCTTTTTTCATTGCGCATAATCAGCAGATTTAATTCTTCTCCGCCGCTTTGTTCCACATAGGAAATGAATTCCTGTTTTTTACTCAACGGATTCCCGTTTACCTCCAAAATATAATCGCCGGATACCAGCGCCTGTTTTGCCGGTGCCTTTGTTTCTCCGTCCAATCCCCGGAAATCTCCGGTATCAATCACATACACGCCTTCCGTTTTAACATAGATTCCCACGGTAGTCCCACATGGATAAAGAAATTGCTCTTCGGAAACTGCAATTTCCACGGACTTATAGGGTAAAAAACCAAACAGTTTTAAATACGCGCGATAATGCTCACTTTTTCCCGTAGTCAGGGTAAAAGGTTTGGAAAAATCAACATAAATACACTCCTGACTGCTTCCTTCCCCGCCTGCCATGGTTTCCACGGTTTCCGGACGAATTTCCCCACTGACCGGGATTCCGTAATCGAACTCCCGGCAGGAATTTGAAGTTAAATTGATACAATCCGGAAGATGATTCCATGTATACCAATAATAGATACCAAATCCTACTAAACTTATTCCAAGAAACAGACCACTAAAACCAAGTATCATTTTTCGCACCATTTTCGTATCCCCACTTTTTCAATTTCAACTGTTATCCTTCGAACATTTTCTCCGGTAATGCCGGCAATATCCCTGCAATTTCCGGAAATCATGTCCTCCATATATTCCGGTCTCCTGCATTTTCCAGAAAAGCATATCCTTCAACTGCAATTCCGGTTTGCAGGAAAAAGAAAAAAGGAACACAACAATCCCGGATTGTTATGTCCCTCTTATTATGGTCGGATAACTTTTGAATTATACGAAAATCGCCAAGGAAAAGCAGCTGTGCAGGAAAGATCTTTTCCGCATTGGCACAGGACTTTTTACCCTTTTTTAATTTCCTGCGCTTTGGCAATCAGTTCCTTTGCATTGGTTCGTACCGCATCGGTAATGGTGTCACTTCCCAACAGGCGGGCTACCTCTTCCACAGACTGATCCCTGTCAAGGGCATAAATGTCCGTTGTCGTCATGGTGCCTACCTGCGCCTTTTCAATCATGAAATGCGTATCTGCCATAGCAGCAATCTGCGGCAAATGGGTGATACAGATAATCTGGTTAGTTTTTGCCAGACGCCCCATGACTTCTGAAACTTTCCACGCCGTTCTTCCGCTGATGCCGGCATCGATTTCATCGAAAATCAAAGTGTCGATGTCATCCTTTTTAGCAAAAACCGCTTTCAAAGCCAGCATAATACGGGACAACTCTCCCCCGCTGGCCACCTCCGCAATGGGTTTCATCCGTTCCCCCGGATTCATGGAAATCTGAAATACGACATCATCAAAGCCGTCACTGCCAAATTCTTCCTTCTCTATGACTGCAATTTCAAATGAGACCTTCAGGAAATTCATATCTTCGAGAATGGTTTTGATTTCCCGGGAAAGGTCTTTGGAATGGCGGGTACGGATTTCGTGGATTTCCCCGCATAATTGACGGATCTCATTTTCCAGATTGGCAATCCGCGCATTTAACTGTTCCAGATAACTTACCAGATCCTCTAATTTTTCCAACTCCTGCCTGCGCTTTTCCCCATAAGCAAGCACATCCTCAACACTGTGTCCGTACTTGTTCATGAGATGATTCACAAGATTCAGCCGTTCCGTTACCTCATCAAAGGTTTTTTGGTCAAAAAGATAATTTTCCCGGTAGTTCTCCATGGCGTGATACGCATCGTGAAGAACACTTTCCGCATCCGCAAGCTGATCCTTTAAGCAAATGAGTTCTTCGTCCAGTTCTGCAGCCTGCGTCAGTTCATAGAGAGCTTCCCCGACACCGTTAATGGCGCCATTTTCCTCCTGCCCGAGAATTGCGGATACCCTGTCTAATGCATCGGAAATCTTCTGCCCGTTTTGCATTTTCTTATATTGCTTTTCCAGTTCCACATCTTCCCCAATGGTGAGCCCGGCGTTTTCAATTTCCTCAAATTCGAAGCGGGCCATGGCAATTTCTCTTTCCCGACGGGCATCGTCCATAGCAAGAGTAGCGCGTTCCTGTACCATTTCACAGTATTGGCGGTACATGCCGGATAGTTTTTCTTTTCGCTGCGCCAGTTCCTCCTGGGCAAAGCCGTCCAGAATTTCCTTCTGCTTCTTCGGCTGCAACAGGCTCTGATGTTCGTGCTGACCATGAACGTCAATCAACACTGTCGCCAGTTCCTTCGCCTGTTTTGCCGTAATTGTCTCCCCGCATACCTTCAGCACATTGCGGCCGGCAGTAATTTTTTTGGTAAGGATAATGGTACCGTCTTCCTCAATGGGAAAATCCATTTCCTCAATTGCTTTTCGCTGCTGTGGTTTATCCACATGGAAGACAAGTTCAATAAGCGCATGGTCTTCCCCTTCGCGAATTAAATCCGATTCTGCCTTCGCCCCAAGCGCATAAGCAATGGAACCGATAATGATTGATTTTCCGGCACCGGTCTCTCCGGTAAGTATGTTAAGTCCCGGGGTAAATTCCACCTCAGACTCTTTAATCAGTGCCAGATTTTTCACATGTAAATTTGTTAACATATTCCTCTCTCCTTTACGTAAGCACTTCTCCGGCACTCTCGTAAAGCCGATAAAACTTTATTTCTTCTCCGATTATCTGTTATTATTCTCCGATTTTTTGATGCAGTACCTTAAGAAAACTTACATCGCATAATTTTATCATTTTTGTTCTATGTGGGGAACGGCGAATGGTAATCCGCTCTCCCGGCTCAATATCCACGCCGTTGCCACCGTCAAAATAAGCACCGACATGGACACTTTTTTCTCCCTTTGGCGGAAGAATCTCCACTTCAATCCGGTCCTCCGGTGACAAAATTATACTGCGGGCATTTAATGTATGAGGACATACCTGTGTCAGTACAATCAACTGCGCAGAAGGTTCCACAATAGAACCGCCGGCGGAAAGATTGTACCCGGTGGAACCGGTTGGCGTACTTAAAATCACGCCATCCGCGAAGAAATCATTCAGCAGCAGTCCATTCACATAAATCCGATAACCCACCACCTGCAAATCACCTTTCCGGGTTAATACAATATCATTTAATGCACTGATGCAACGACCATGAATTTCACCCTCCAGCATCATACGTTCTTCCACGATATAATCATCTGCCAACAGCCGTTCCACTGCCCTTGGAATGGAAGCAATTTCAACCTCCGTAAGATAACCCAAATTTCCCAGATTTACCCCCAATAACGGAATCTGTTCATTCATGGCCGCTTTTGCGACAGACAAAACCGTTCCGTCTCCTCCAATCACAATAACGCATTCACTCTGCTTAGGAATTATCAGATCCTTGGTAAAATCAACATCCCGGTTTTTCTCATCGGCAATAAATACCCCGGCATCACTGCACTGCCGGCGGATTTCCTCCTCAAGCTGCAAGGCAACCCGGTAACTTTCTTCTTTTCTCTGATTTGATAGAATGAAAAAATTTCTCATTTTCTTCCTCTGCCATATTTTTTATCCATATTCATCGACGCATTTTTGCTGCTTTCATTTATCGTTAACATATATGTAGGCTTCATTTATCATTAACATATATGCTACCTGCATTTACAGGCAACATATATGCTGCCTCGACGCATTTTTGCAACTTACTTACAATGTCTCATGTGCCCTGGCAACAACCGCCTCAATAGCGTCGAAACCAATCAAATCTTCCATTTCCCCTTTTTCCAGCCAAATCAGATATTCAATATTTCCCTCCGGTCCTCGTACCGGAGAAAAATCCAGAGCGCGAATTTGCATATGGTTTTCCCTGGCAAAGCCAAATACATTTTCAATCACTTCCCGATGTACCGATGCCTCCCGTACAACACCCTTTTTCCCCACTTTTTCTTTTCCTGCTTCAAACTGTGGCTTAATCAGGCACACCATTTGCCCCTTCTCCTTCAAAAGGGGATACGCCGCCGGAAGAATTTTGGATAAGGAAATGAAGGAAACATCCACAGAAGCAAAATCAATATCATCCGGAATCCGGTCCTTTGTCACATAACGGAAATTCGTTTTTTCCATACAAACCACCCGGGGATCGTTGCGCAGTTTCCAGGCCAGCTGCCCATGCCCCACATCAATGGCGTAAACCTTTGTGGCCCCGTTCTGCAACATACAGTCCGTAAATCCGCCGGTAGAAGCTCCGATATCCATACAGACATTTCCCTCCAGTGACAATGAAAAAGATTCCATTGCTTTTTCCAGTTTCAGTCCGCCACGACTCACATATTTTAATGTGTTTTCCTTTATTTCAATTGAGATTTTATCTTCCGCAAATGTGGTTCCGGCTTTGTCCTCTCTCTGTCCGTTCACAAATACATTGCCGGTCATAATCAAAGTCTTAGCCTTTTCCCGTGATTCACACAAACCCTGTTTACAGAGAATCACATCCAATCGTTCTTTCATATTTCTCTCCATTGCAATATTCCGTCAATTTTTTGCTCTGCGCAAATATGATTTCTGCAAAGCTGCCGCATCCCGTCATTTTTTTGCTCTGCGCAAATATGATTTCTGCAAAGCTGCCGCATCCCGTCATTTTT
>JBJEMA010000100.1:13294-44752 GCA_051879435.1 Lachnospiraceae bacterium | reverse complement strand
TTTGCTCTGCGCATATATGATTTCTGCAAAACTGCCGCATCCCGTCATTTTTTTGCTCTGCGCAAATTCAGTTTCTGCGTCTCTTCACAATCTCGTCAACAATACTGTCTGCGTCCATGTGCAGTTCCTTCTTTAACAAATCCACACTGCCATGTGGAATAAAAGCATCCGGAATGCAAACATGATAGAATTCGCCCGGATAATGCCTGCTTTCCAGATAAGTAAGTACCTGCTCGCCATAGGCTCCGCTTGCCACATTTTCTTCCATCGGAACAATAAGCGTATGATCTTTCATTACTTCATCCAGCATTTCAGTATCAATGGGTTTTACGAATCTGGCATTTACCAGGGTACAAGGAATCCCTCTTTCCGTCAGTTTTTCATGCACCTCCACAGCCGTTTTCACCATACTGCCGACAGCCAGAAGGGCAACCTCCGTTTCCCGGTAAATGATTTCGCTTTTTCCGTATGTAATGGAACTGCGGTATTCCCGAAGTCCATCGTATGCCTCGCCCCTTGGATACCGCAGGGCAATCGGGTGTGCAAAATCACAACTATATTCCAACATATCTGCCAGTTCCCATTTGTTCTTAGGGGCCATAACCGTCATGCCCGGAATATTGGAAAGATAAGACAAATCAAAGATTCCCTGATGCGTTTCGCCGTCACTGCCAACCAATCCGGCGCGGTCAATGGCAAAAGTCACAGGCAAATCCTGAATACAAACATCATGCAGAATCTGGTCATAAGCACGCTGCAAAAACGAAGAATAAATGGCAACCACAGGGTGAAATCCGCCTGCTGCCAGTCCTGCTGCAAATGTGACAGCATGCTGCTCCGCAATCCCCACATCGAAAAACCGCTGCGGATATCGATTGCGAAAACGCTTCAGACCGGTTCCGTCCGGCATGGCTGCAGTAATGGCAAGAACCTTTTCCTTACGTTCTCCCATCTTGCACATTACCGTTGAAAAGATATCCGTATAATTTGCTTTGCTTCGCATATGCTTCGGGACTCCGGAATTAATGTCAAATGGCTCTGCCCCATGAAACCGGGCCGGATGACGTTTTGCCGGCTCGTAGCCTTTCCCTTTTTCCGTCATGACATGCACCAGTACGGCACCACGACAACGCTTTGCCTCCTTCATGACCTTCAAAAGTGCATTCATATCGTGACCGTCCACAGGTCCCAGATAGGTAAATCCCATGTCCTCAAAAAACATTCCGGGAATCACCAGGGATTTCACCTTATTTTTTGCCTTTCGGATATTCCCTACAACCGAAACACCATTCTTGGTTTTCATCAGACGGTTGTAAATATCCTCTTTTAATTCCAGATAACCTTCCGTCGTACGAATGTTATTCAGATACTTTGATACGCCACCCACATTTTCGGAAATGGACATCTTGTTGTCGTTTAGCACCACAATAAAATTGGTATCAAGATCCGTAGCATTGTTCATGGCCTCATAAGCCATACCTCCGGTAAGGGAACCGTCCCCAATCACGGAAACCACGGTATAATCTTCCCCCGCCAAATCCCGGGCTTTCACAAATCCCAGTCCTGCAGAAATAGAAGTGGAACTGTGACCGGTATCAAAACAGTCGCATTCACTTTCCTTGCGTTTCGGAAAACCACTCATTCCACCCAGTTTACGAAGCGTGTCAAATCCTTCCTTCCGGCCGGTCAAAAGTTTATGGGTATAGGACTGATGTCCTACATCCCAGATAATCTTATCTTTCGGCAAATCCAGACTCAGATGCAACGCCATGGTAAGTTCCACAGACCCCAGATTCGAAGCCAGATGTCCACCGGTCTCACTAATGTGTGCCACCAGAAAATCCCGTATTTCCTGCGCAAGCACAGGATAATCTTTTTTGTTCACATTTTTTATGTCATTTGGCTGATTAATATGTTCCAATATCATGCCGATTGCTCCTCAAAATAGTGTTATTTCTCCCTGGTAATCAGCGACCGGATTAACGCTTTCATAAAAGAAATGTCTCCTGCGCCATGAAGTAAATCCAATTTGTCCATGGCTTTTTCTGACATTTCCTTCTGGTCCTTCGTGGCCTGCTCCAGACCCACAAGGGATACATAGGTTTCTTTTTTGTTTTTGTCATCACTGCCCACCGGCTTACCCAGTACCTCGGTGGTACTCACAATATCCAGGATGTCGTCCTGAATCTGAAATGCTACGCCCACATAGCAGCCAATCTCTTCCAGCACAGCCACCTCCTGTGCGGACGCACCGGCAAGTACCCCGCCAATCATCATCGCCGCCTGCAATAATGCGGCCGTTTTATGCTCATCAACAAAAAGCACTGCTTCGCGATCCAGGGAAATGCCTTTCTTCTCCGCTTCTACATCCAATGTCTGTCCGCCAATCATTCCAAAGATTCCCGCCTTTTTGGCCAGAATCTGAAGGGCGTGAATCCCTCTCTCTTTTTCCTCCGTACTTTCCATGAATGTAAATGCGGATAAAGCGGTCTCGAAGGCATAGTTTAATAAAGCGTCTCCCGCAAGAACCGCCATATCCTGTCCATAAGCAATATGGGTAGTAGGTATACCTCGACGCAGTTCATCATTATCCATCTCCGGCAAATCATCATGTACCAGCGAATAAGTATGAATCATCTCCAGCGCCGCCATAAACGGCTCAACCACCTTCGTATTTCCGCCATAATAAGAAAAAATCTCACGCATCATTAAGGGACGAAGTCTTTTCCCTCCGGCTCGGAAACTGTAATTCATGGCATCCAGAACGGTTTTCTGGTAGCCTTTCACTTCCGGAAGAAACGATGTTACAATCTCCTCCGTCTCACTTGTTTTCTGTTCTAAAGTTGTCTTAAAATCCATATCAAATAATTTCGGTTCCATTTCATCCTACAATCCATGTCTCTTGTTTTCTATTCCAATTCATGCAATCTATGTCTCTTGTTTTCTATTCCAATTCTTGCAATCCTTGTCTGAATCTTTCCCCACCAAAGAATTACGGTGTCCGGAAAGCTGTTGTCTCTCCATTTTCCTTTAATTGTAAAATCTGTTTCTCCACCTGGTCAATCTGCCCGTTGCAAGTTTTTACCAGATCCATTCCCTTTTTATATAACTCAAAAGATTGCTCCAGGGAAACATCTTTTCCCTCCAATTGGTGAATGGTTTCTTCCAACTCCTTGAAATTCTCTTCCAATGTCATAGTTTTCCCTTTCTGTTCTGTCTCCGGATTTTCCCTTCGCCGGCGATTTATGTCCTTCTTCGTTTCTCTCTTCGCCGGCGATTTGCATCCTTCTTCGTTTTTATTTCGCCGGCGGTTTGCGTCCTTCTTCGTTTCTCTCTTCGCCGGCGGTTTGCGTTCTTCTTCGTTTTTATTTCGCCGGCGGTTTGCGTCCTTCTTCGTTTTTATCTCGCCGGCGGTTTGCATCCTTCCTCGTTTCTCTCTTCGCCGGCGGTTTTACAGTTTAAAATCCAACCGTTCTTTCTCTTCCACTTTGGCGGTGATTCGTCCGTTGCTCACAAATATGTTAAGCATCTGCCCCACCTGCGCCTGAGCCACATCCGTTATCGTTTTTCCATGGGAATCGGAAACATGACTGTACCCCTGACTCAACTTTTCTAAAGGGGAACATCCCTGTAATCTTGTAATCAGAAGTTCCAGACAATGCTTTCGCTCCTCCAGTTTCCCATCCATCTTCTGCTCCAGCATTTCCTCCAGCTGAATCAAATGGGTTCTGTGTTGTTTCACCTCATTTTCAGGAGACAAATGTGCCAGTTTCAACTGTAATTTCTCCAGATAGACCTTGTAGTAGTCCATCTTTGTATCCCAAAGCAAATCCAGTTTTTCTTGAAAATAGGCAATCCGCCCCAACAAATCCTCCATCTTCAGAACCGCCAGTTCTGCTGCCGCGGAAGGCGTTGGTGCCCGTAAATCTGCCACAAAATCCGCAATGGTAAAATCTACTTCATGACCGACCGCTGAAATAATGGGAACCTTACAGTCAAAGATGGCCTGCGCCACAGCCTCACTGTTAAATCCCCACAAATCCTCCATGGAACCGCCACCGCGTCCCACAATCATAACATCTACGCCATAGGTCTCAAGGGCATGAATTCCGCGTACAATGCTTTCCGGTGCCGCGTCCCCCTGGACAATGGCCGGGTAAAGCACAATCTGCACATAAGGATTACGGCGAAGAGAAATGTTGATGATATCCTGCACTGCCGCACCAGTGGGTGCTGTCACCACTCCAACCACCTTTGAATAATAGGGAATGGGCTGCTTGTACTCCGGTGCAAACATTCCCATTTCGTCCAGGCGCTTTTTTAATGCTTCAAAAGCTTCACTTAAATCTCCCTGACCTTCCCGGCAAATTTCCTTGGCATACAACTGATACCTGCCATCTCTTTCATAAACCTCAATGCTCCCCTGGACAACTACCTGCTGTCCTTCCTGCAATTGAAACAAAAGACCGTTTTTACGATATCCGGCAAACATCACGCAGGCCAAGGTGGATTTTTCATCTTTCAATGTGAAATAGATATGACCGGAGGAGTGGTATTTTAAATTGCTGATTTCTCCTCTAACATAAACAAGCCCAAGCATATAATCCTGGGCAAACATGTTTTTTATATATGAATTTATTTTGCTTATGGAATAAACATTTCTGGTTTTACTCTGCATCTTTCACTCTATTGCACATTTTTTGTTGTGACAAATTTAGCAAGGATTCCGTTGACAAAACCGGAAGCATCCTCCGGTCCGAATTTCTTTGCCAGTTCTACTGCCTCGTTAATGGCTACGGATTCCGGAACATCCTCATCCATCATCACTTCATAAATTCCCAACCGAAGAATAGTAAGTTCCACCTTACCAATTCGTTCCAGAGACCAGCCAATGGATTTTTCCCGGATCATCTCGTCGATTCTTTCCTGTTGCTCCAGAATCGCATTCACCTTTTCGCGAATCTCCTGCTCCTGCTTTTCCGAAGCGGACACATCCCGGAAGAAATAGTCCATACTCTTCTCTAATTCTTCCCGGGTGTTAAATTCGATTTGAAATAAGAGTTTAAATGTAAGTTCTCGGACTTCTCGTCTACTCATATGTGATTATTTCCCCTTTGCCATATTTACACCGGCAATACGAACATTTACATCTGTTACCATCAGACCGGTCATAGACTCAACGGCAGTCTTTACCTTCTCCTGCACCTTCTGGCTGATAGAAGGAATGTTATAACCATACTCCAGCATAATAGCCAAATCTACGGAAACATTCGTCTCAAGGATATCTACCTTAACACCTTTTGTAAGTTTCTTCATACCAACTTTGCTCATTAATTCATTGGTGATGTTTCCCACCATTGAAGAAACACCGTCCACCTCTGTCGCTGCCAAAGATGCTATCATGGCAACCACATCATCTGCGATCTGCACGGTTCCGATGCGTTCTGTATCATTCGAAATTGTAATTGCATTACCTGATTTATTCTCCATGATGAAATTCCTCCTTGCCTTTTAGTATAACAAACCATAGTTCTTTTGAAAAGGGATTTACCCTGTTCTTACAGGATTGTCCACCCCTGTTATTATAGCCAGAAACACAGGGTGCATTCCTCATCGGAAAGGGAATAAATAACCGAAGACAAATCCCCCTGCAAAAAGCGGAAAATGCTTTGCCGGTTAATCAATTCCTCGCACACCATCTGATAAACTTCTGCATCGCTGCATTTCAATGTCACAGCAACTTCCCCATTTTCATACGCTTCCCGGAAAATCTGTTCCAACAAAGCCTCGTCGTAGCCGGTCAAATAACGATTCTCCATGTAGAAATAATTGGCCTCCACCGAAGTGCATTCCGGAAGGGCAACCACATGATGAATGGTATGGGTTTTCAGAAGTTCCTGCGTGGTCACATTTAAGAACTCATAATTCACAGGGACTCTGGCATCTACGGTTGACGCGCCGTCCACAATGTAACTGGCATCTCCCCAGGTTGCATCCACATAGTAATATTGTCCGTCAATCTGTACCAGATTCCAGGCATGTCCTTCCCCTGTGTGCACCGTTCCCACCACAATGGTACAAGGCACATTTAATTGCTCCAGCATATACTGCATTGCCTTTGCATACCCCTGACAAACGGACTCTCCGTAAAGAAAAACCGAGAGAATGTTCTGATTGTCACGGGCATCCAGCCGATAATCCGTGTGTAAAATCAGATAGTCGTAAGCATATTTTACTTTTTCATAGGCAGAAGCATTGGAATCAATTCCGGACAAAAACGTGTACATATATAGATCAATTCCCTCCCGGAAATCCAGGCACTCCTGTTCTGTATAAATGTAATTGCCGCGAAATGTGAGATAACTCACTTCATCCCCCTGCATATGACGGGTATAGGAATAGCCGTCAATCCAAAAAATCTCCGGATGATCGTTGTATACGCACTGAAATACCCGCTGCAGGATATCCGGATTATTGGTGGATACCGCACTGTCCTCTCCATGATTTTGCAGAATGCTTAAAATTTCAACATAGAGAAACTGCTCCCGGTCCGATAACTGTTCATAGCAATATTTCCCTGCCTGCTGCGCCATAAGCAACGCTGCGGAAGTCTGATCCAGCAACTGCTCCGGCGGATTACTTTGCTGTGTCAGGTTTTGTGCCTGTTCTTCTGCAGCTGCATTGTCCGCCTCTATCCGCGGCGCATTTTCCAGTACAACCGGTTCCTCGTATCCGGTTAAAATCTCCGGTGCCGAATAATTCTGCTGTTCCTCCCCGCCGGAGATATCATTATCTGCGGCGACTGCCTCGTTCTCGCTTACCATGGCATCCACTGGCGACCGGTTTTCCTGCGCCTGCTGTGATATTTCACCACAACCCGCCAGCGATACCGTCAAAAACAGAGCAGACAGTCCCAGGGATACACGCAATTTATAATTCCATTTCATCTTTTTCTTTTTTAACACAGTGATTCTTCCTTACACAATTGGCTTTTCTCATTGTCGAATGTCCCCCAACTATTCGCGCCCAAATTCAGAAAGCTGCAGACCCGGATTACGTTCCAGAGTCATACCTACACTCCATGCGTTAATAAACAAGAGCAACGGATTGCCCTTCAAATCCTGAATCTTCTTCATATCGGAAGTTCCGGTCAGTTTCTTCACATCCACCTCATCCTTGTTTTCAATCCAGCGGATATGTTCATATGGCAAAGGTTCCAGGCGGATTTCCACATTGTATTCATTTTCCAAACGATATTTTAATACATCAAACTGCAAAACGCCTACCACGCCCACAATGATTTCTTCCATACCAGAGGCGATTTCCTGAAAAATCTGAATCGCACCTTCCTGTGCAATCTGGTTGATTCCTTTTACAAACTGCTTTCGTTTCATGGTATCCACCTGACGCACTCTGGCAAAATGCTCCGGTGCAAAAGTAGGAATCCCCTCGTATTTTACCACTTTTTTCGGATCGCAAATGGTATCTCCGATGGAAAAAATACCCGGATCAAACACGCCGATAATATCACCGGCATAGGCCTCCTCCAGGATTTTTCTTTCACTTGCCATTAATTGCTGTGGCTGCAAAAGTCGCATATTCTTTCCGGTCTGCACATGGCGCACTTCCATGGATGCGTCAAATTTACCGGAGGCAATCCGCATAAATGCAATACGGTCCCTATGAGCCTTGTTCATATTGGCCTGTATCTTAAATACAAATGCGGAAAACGGGTTGTCCACCGGATCCACCATTTCCTGATCGGCCTTTCTCGGAAGTGGCGTAGTAGTCATCTTCAGGAAATTCTGCAGAAAAATTTCCACGCCGAAATTGGTCAGGGCGGAGCCAAAAAATACCGGGGTCAGTTTTCCCTTTTGCACCTGCTCCAAGTCAAATGCGGCACTCGCCATGTCCAACAGTTCAATTTCTTCCTCGAGTTTCTCCTTGGCCGCATCGCCAATGGCAGCCAGAACACCGGCCGCATCATCAATGGGAATAAGGTGCGTTTCGCCTTCTTTGGTTCCCTTTTCCGTATCCGTATAGGTAACAATCTGCTTCCCTTCCCGGTCATAAACACCCTTGAAATTTTTGCCGGAACCGATTGGCCAGTTCATAGGACAAGTCTCAATGCCAAGTTCCTTCTCAATCTCATCCAGCAGATCCAGCGTATCATTGGCATCCCGGTCCAATTTGTTGATAAATGTAAAAATCGGAATCCCCCGCATGCCGCATACCTTAAACAATTTACGGGTCTGGGCCTCGACACCCTTTGATGCATCAATAACCATCACAGCAGAATCGGCTGCCATCAGAGTCCGATAGGTATCCTCCGAGAAATCCTGATGTCCCGGGGTATCCAGAATATTAATGCAAAAGCCATCATATTCAAATTGAAGAACCGAGGAGGTTACGGAAATACCTCTTTCCTTTTCAATCTCCATCCAGTCGGATACCGCATGCCGTGCCGTTGCCTTTCCCTTAACGCTTCCCGCCAGATTAATGGCTCCGCCGTACAATAAAAATTTCTCTGTCAATGTTGTTTTTCCGGCATCCGGATGGGAGATAATCGCAAAGGTTCTTCTTCGATTGATCTCTTTTGCTAAATCGCTCACGTTGTTTTTTCCTCCTAAAGCATACTATTTCCGCAGATTTTCTGTGGAATATTCAAATAATCCAGTACCGTTGCTCCAATATCCGCAAAGGAATCCCGGGTGCCAAGATTGCCCGGCGCAATGGTTTTTCCATACATCAAAAACGGGGTGAACTCTCTGGTGTGGTCCGTCGTCTTGGAATAGGACGGGTCACAGCCATGATCTGCCGTAATCATCAAAACATCCTCTTCCCGCATGTGTGCCATAATCTCCGGAAGCATTTCATCAAAATAAGTTAAAGCCCTGGCATAACCGTCAATATCACGACGATGTCCATAAAGCATATCATAATCTACCAGATTTACAAAACACAAACCTTCAAATTCCCGATCCATATAGGCAATCATTTTCCTTATTCCATCTTCATTGCCTGTGGTATACACATAATCCGTCACGCCTCTTCCTGCGAAAATATCTTTGATTTTCCCAACGGACAGGACTTCCATTCCCTGCTCCTTCACCTGGTCGAGTATGGTGATTCCGGGTGGCTCCAGGGAAAAATCATGTCTTCTTGTGGTACGGGTATAGACCCCGTCTTTTCCCACAAACGGCCGGGCAATGACTCGGCCCACCCCATGCTTTCCGGTCAGAATGTTTCTTGCAATCCTGCAGTATTCATAAAGTTGTTCCACAGGAACCACATCTTCGTGGGCCGCAATCTGAAATACACTGTCTGCGGAAGTGTAAACAATCAAATCTCCGGTTTTTACATGAATGTCTCCATAATCCTTAATGACTTCCGTACCGGAATAAGGACGGTTGCAAAGCACGCCTCTTTTCGTCTGCCTTGAAAATTCATCCAGTATCTCCGCAGGAAATCCATTCGGATAAACCGGCATAGGGTTCTCGGAAATGTATCCGGCAATTTCCCAATGACCGATGGTAGTGTCCTTCCCCATGGAAGCTTCCTTCATCCGGGCAATCTTTGCGCTAATATATCCATCCGATTGTCTCCAGTCCACGCCATCTATCTGAAACAGTCCCATCTGCTCCATGTTCGGCATATGAAAAAATGGGCTGGACGCAGCAGCCTTTAAGGTATTTGTTCCCGCATCCCCAAAAGCTGCAGCATCCGGCATCTCACCAATTCCGACACTATCCAGTACTACCAAAAAGACTCTCTTTTTACTCATATGTATCCCCCATCCCTTCTTCAAAAGTCACAAAAATACCGTTAAAAAATTATATCATTTCTACAAAAATATTTCCAGTCATGCACCAGGGACGTACCTTCTGTCACGAGGAGTGTCCCTTTGTCACATTTCGCTTAATTCTCTGCTCCGACCGGTGTAATAATAATCTGCTCTGCTGCGAATCCTGTCTTTCTGGATACGACATCAATAATCTGCGCACACTGATCATCGGTTAGCGATGATACGCCTACGATAACATCCACGGAATCACCGGAAATGCTGACCACCGTTTCCGTAAATCCTTTTGCCTCCAACAGGATCTCCGCAGAAGTTTCTTTTTCAGCCTGCTCCATCAGGGCAATCATGTTGGCTGTCGCTTCCTCTTTGGACGCTGCATCCGCGCTATCGGAATTGATGATTTCCAGCAGGGCAGACTTGTTTTGCGCCCTTGTCTGCTCTTTAATCAGACGGGCACTTGCCAGGCTGGTGATTCCCATGCCACTGGTAAATACGGCTTCCCCCGGAGTATCCTCGATAGTCAATTCTCCTGAACTTTGTTCTGCCATGTCTGCCCCATTTGCCTGTGCCATGGTATCTTCTTCCACGCTCACAATATCGCCGTTTTCCTCGCTTAATAGAGCTGTTTCGCTGTAAGTATTGTCCTCATTTTCCATATCTTCATATTCCAGATAATCCGTATTGTCTGCCAATTCACCGTAATCCGTAATTTCTCCGTTTGCAGCCGCATCCCCGGTCACGCCTGTTCCTGCCTGCTCCTGCAATAAAGCATCACTCAAATCCTGCGTATCCGTATTTCCGGTCAACGCCAGATTCTGGAATTCATCCGTCTCTTTTAAATTAAATGTGCCATTTTGCAAATCCTCCTCTGACAAATCATAAATAGTTTCCTCCCCGGATGCCACTTCCACATCCTCGTTCCCTTTTCGATTAGCAGAGAAATTCAAATACCCGCAAAGCGCAATCATGAGCGCCAGGGTACCAATCAAAACGTAGTTCTTTTTTATTTTTTTCATGCCAGACTCCTTTGCTTATTCAATACGATTTATTACTTCTATCCTATGAGCCTCTATCGAAAATAATGCCTGAATTGCATGGGTTACCAGAAGAACCTTCTCGGAATCATCTCCGTTGTCCATAACCACCAGAATTCCCTCAATGGGCGGATAAGAATAAGTGTAATCATATTTCCCGGAAGAAATGTTATCTCCTTCGGAAAATGTCATCAGAATCGTTGCATTTTCGATTCCGTCCATCTGATTCAATATGGTTTCCAGACGATATTCTATTCCGGTCTGCAGGGAATTGGCACAGAAAGTATTATCTGCGCCGGTCTGTCCTGCCCTGGAACTTTGCCCGTAAGTTACGTCAGCATATGTACCTGCACCGGTTATTCCGACGCCGATGCCCCGGTTTGTCCCTGTTTCGCTATAATTTCCTGCCACGGATCCATTATTATCCGTCTCAAAAAGATTCGTTCCCAGGTTCGTTTCCCTTTCGGAATCGGAATTCAAAAAAATTTCACCAAGGCCAAAAATCAGTGAAGAATCCTCCGGCGAGAATAAAAGCAGAATCACAAGCCCTATGATTGCCATTATCAGAAAATAATTTTTTTGCAAACCTTTCCCTTTATATGATTTCAACCAATTCATAGTTTTTCTCCCATTTTCTTTCTTGATTATTGCGCAGCCGGTTCTTCCGCCATGATATTTTCCTGCGCAGCCGGATTTTCTTCTGTCCCGATTCTTTCCTGCGCAGCCGGATTTTCTTCTGCCCCGATTCTTTCCTGCGCAGCCGGATTTTCTTGTGTCTTATTTTCTTGTATTCCAAGCATATTATCCAGCAGCAAATCTGCCAGATTCTCCTGCCTACGCAAGATAGCCGAATCCATCTGCTGCATTTTCTCCTCCATCTGCTCCTGCAAAGCCATTAGATTGTAAGAAATCACATTTCCATTTGTGGATTTCCCATTCCATATTGCCGCCAGAAAAATGAAAAATATTATAAGTTCCAATAGAATACGCAAAAATTTCTCGTATATTACAGAAGGATTCAGATACAAAATCAGTTCACCAATGAGAGCAACCATAATCATGTGTTTTACCACGCCAAATAATCCATCCACATAATTTTCCTTTCCCGATTATCAAAATTTTCTTTCCCGAATATTTTCTTCAAGACAGCCTTTTCGAGACACTTCCACACCACGGAATTCCCGCAAATCCGCATTCCCGCAGTTTGGCTTTCCCGCAAAACGGCATTCCCGCAAAACCGCATTCCCGCAGCTTGGCTTTCCCTCTCAAAAAATTCCCCCTTTTGTCATGACTACAAATGCCAGTACTACCAGATTCATCAGGAGAGCTCCGCCGGTAATTTTCGTCAGCATAATCAGTGCTGTGCTTAAGCGGCCGGACAAAAGCAGGAAAGCGTTATTGGTGAGAATCCGGACAATTGCATTGGCCAATGTGATGGTGCAAATATAAAGAACCAGACGCAAGAGCGGCAGTGAAAATGCAACAAGAAACAACACCATAATTACTGCACCCATTCCATTTTTTATCAGAAGAAGCGTGCCGCCCAGCAGTTGCATGGTGGTGTCGCTGATATTCCCTACCCCCGGCAGGAAAGATAATATTTTCCGAAGGCCACCAAGCGTAACCTGGTCCTTAACCGGACAAATCATCATGCGCACACTCCCCAGACCACCAATTACCACAATTGCAGTACGAATCATATAATTCATGATTTTTTCTATAATGCGCAAAATGGCTTGTAAAGAATCGTTCGCAGAAAAACCGCTTAAAAATGAAAACAGAAAATAAATGCAAACAAGGGGAAGCAAAAAAAGTTGAAATACATATTCTGCCACATAAATAGCAAGAAGGGACACCTGATAATATCCAAGCGCACTGTTTTCTCCCACAGCAATTCCCACTGTAATGTAATAACTGGGCAAAAAGACATTGAGAAAATCAGTGATGCCGCATAAGGTTTCTTTTCCCAATCGAAGACATTTTTCAAATAAAACAAATCCGACACATCCGTAAAACAGATAAATGCACAATTGCCCCATGTTCCAAAGCTGCTTGGTTCCATAAATACCGCTCATATTACGGCAAATGGCAGAAAGCACTCCGCATAGGAGAATTGTGCAAAATAATTTCACCAATTCTTCTGACTCCTGCTGTATTATTTCCACCAGGAATTTCAAAAGGTTTGTGGTGGAAAAGATTTGTCCGCTGGTAATCATTTCCCAAATTAATGTTTTGTAATCCGTCTGCTCCATTCGGAAATAGGACTGCAGCATGGCATTTTCTGCAGAAAAATCGTAACTGTCTAAAAACCAGGTCGGATCATACACATTAAAATAATCTGCGGTTTCCTCCTCGCCGTATGTGCCGGTTTCCTCCTCGCCGTATGTGCCGGTTTCCTCCTCGCCGTATGTGCCGGCTTCCTCCTCGCCGTCTGTAACCGAATTGCCACTTTCCTTTATAGCAGCCGAAAGTGACAATGGTGTTAACCACAATACAGCAAAGAAACACACAAATGTCATCCCCATGCACAGAGAAGTTGTTATTCTATCTTTATGTCCCATTTAATCTTCCTTATTTTCAACCGAATATTCGTTCCTGTCCTGTTTTCAATCCGGCATTCCGTCTCCCTGTTTTCAATCCGCTCAAACGAATTTTTCCACTAGAAAAACGAAAAATTTTCCACCAGATGAATCACGGTTACCACGAACGGAAAACAAAGCATCAACATAGACACTTTGGCAAACAGCCGCACCAGTTCCCCTGCTGATGCCATTTGGCACTCCCTGCATATTCCGTTGGTAAATTCTGCCACAATGGCAATTCCCGTTGCTTTGAAAAGGAGCATCAGATAACCCTTCTCTTCCTCCATGGAATCCGACAGCATATGAATCAACTGCGAAAAGTACTCCAATCGCCCCTGAATACAAAACAGAAGAATAACCCCAAGTCCAAGACTCAGCAGAATACTGATTGCCGGTTCCCGACTTCGAAGAAGCAGCCCAATCATTGCGATGCAGATTACCACAAATGCGATTTTCCATATTTCCATATTGTCTTCCCCTTAAAATGAAAACAGATTAAAATGAAAACAGGTTAATAATGAAAACAGATTAAAATGAAAACAAGTTTTCAACATTTACAAACAGTTCATATATGTATGGCACAATCCAGGTCATCACCATAATTAAACCTGCAAGACTGAGCAAAAATGCCTGTTCCTCGCGACCGCTGTGACGCAAAACCTGTCCCATGATTGTAATCAGAATCCCCACAGCTGCTATTTTGAAAATCAAGCTTTCACTCATGTTTCACACCTCTAATCCCACTAAAAAAATACGATAGTCAGCAATGCTCCAAAAAGCATCCCCAACTGTATGTACAGTTTCCTTTTCTTTCCGTAATCCTGTTGTAACTCCTCCATCCGATTTTCAAGTTGCCGGATATTATATTCCATTCGTTGCTTTTGCTGCTCCTTGTCCTGCATCCGGGCAATCAGATCCAGTTCCTCCAGAAAAATGAAATCCTCCTTTTGCAGCAGTGTTGTTTTTTCAATCAGAGACTTTACTTTTTGAAGCGCTATCTGATAAGTCTCCCCTTCTCCAAGAGCTGCTATTATCTGCCGAAAAATCTTACTCCATGATTCATTGGCATAACGGCAAAGGTTCTGAAAACCCGCTTCCATGGTTGCATTCCGATAAAGAATTTCATTTTGAAATAACTCAAGATAATCTTTTAGGTTCTTCAATTCCTTTTGCCGGTTTTCCAGGTTGCATCCCAGACACCAGCCGTAGCCACTACAGCCAAGCACCAGCATAATACCGCCAATGATTCGCATTAACATAACCACTCTCCCCTTCTGTCATACACATGATAAAATCTCTGCGCATCCTCCTTCCTTTCGATAGAAATGATTCGTTCGAAATCTGCCGGCCAACCCGGTAATCCATATATCGCTTCGCTGTTTCCATCAAACCCTGCGATGGGAAATCCATTCCTCGTTTCGCAATTGCCATTCTTCCCGTCATTTAACCCCGAAAGACCATAGGCAACTTCACAATTGCTATGCATGGTGGCCAGTACAGAAACACCCCGCGCCATGGCTTCCCGGATGGCGCTATAATCTTCGGAAGTGCCAATTTCATCCACAGCAATAACGGCCGGCGTCATGGTTCGAATCAGTTGCAAAATTCCTTCAGGTTTTCCACAGCCAAGAAGATAGTCCGTTTGCATCCCTAGATTCATTTCACATTTTCCGTCATGGCCACCTGACAGTTCTCCCCGTTCATCCACTACAGAAACGTTTGCGCCAAAGAGACCGGTACCCATATTCCAAATATCTCCTTCCGAAATGCCGCGGATTAAATCCCGGAGCAACGTAGTTTTTCCGCCGCCGGGCGGCGACAGAATTAAACTGTTGCAAAATGTACCATTTGTGCGATATAAATATGGCAACAGTTCCCTGCTGATGCCAATCTGTTCTCCGGCAATACGAATATTAATGGAGCGGATATTGTTCATGTTATGAATCTTTCCGTTGGCATAGACCATCTCTCCGCAAAGTCCGATTCGATGTCCACCGGGAAGAGTAATATAGCCCTGGCACATTTCCTTTTCATAGGCATAAGGTGAATTACGAAAAATACGCAAAAGAACGGATTCCAACTCCTTTTCCGTTATCTTATGCGCCAGTCTTTTTTCACAGGTTCTGCGACCGCTTTCGGAAATAAAATAGTCCTTTCCGTGATCCCGAATCATAAGAGGCAGGTCTAAACGCATTCGGATTTCCTCCAGCGTAGGACTTTCCAAAATTATTTTCAGTAAATCCAGAAGTCGCCCTTCGAATATATAATTCAAATCCCCATTCCACATTATATATGCTACTTTCTACAATTCATTTACAATCATTTTCGCAAAGCATTCCACGATTATCATCGCAATTCATTCCGCGATTATCGTCGTAATTCTCGCATTTCACTCCGCAATTACCGGTTCCTGTGCTATCGCTTACTTTCCTTCACCATTTCGTTGTAGAGCCGTTTCATAATTTTCTTTTCCAGTCGGGAAATGTATGACTGGGAAATGCCAAGAAATGTGGCAACCTCTTTTTGTGTCATTTCCTTTCCGTCGCTTCGATTGAGCCCAAAACGCAGACAAATGATGCGTTTTTCCCGGTCGTTTAATTTGGAAATAGCGCGAAGCAGCATTGCCTTTTCTAATTCTTCCTCCATATCTTTACCGATACAGTCCTCCTCCGTTCCCAGAATGTCGGACAAAAGCAATTCATTCCCGTCCCAATCCACATTCAGGGGTTCATCAATCGAGACCTCCCGCTTTGTCTTATGGTTGCGACGCAAATACATAAGAATCTCATTTTCAATGCAGCGGGACGCATAGGTGGCAAGTTTGATGTTTTTATCCATACGATAAGTATTGATGGATTTAATGAGCCCGATGGTTCCAATGGATATCAAATCCTCTACTCCCACTCCTGTATTGTCAAATTTCTTTGCTATGTAAACGACCAGACGCAGATTATGTTCAATCAATATGGACTTGGCCTCTTCTTCTCCTTCTTCCTCTAATTTGCGCAGCATCTCATTTTCCTGCTGTGCATCCAAAGGCGGTGGCAAAATATCATTTCCGCCAATATAGTAAATCGCATCCTCATTGGTCTGAAAAAACAAAAGGCGCAGAAAATTCATTTTCCCTATCTCCCTACATAAACTTGTTTCCGGTGCTCTTTGGCCGGATGTTTTATTCCTGATATCTTCCTCTGTAGGTGCAAGTTTTATTACGAAATGTTTTCTTCGGTAGGTTCAGGTTTTATTCTTAAATTTCTTCCTCAGCGGCGGATGTTATGTGCATAAATTTTTTTATCTGCGGGTGGTCCTGTCTTACGGTATCTGATTCGGATGCAAAAGCATTTGGAAACGATTTCCCGCATCCAGTTTCCCCGGATAAATTCCCACCACAAAGTCAGAAATCAGAACATCACTTTGCAGTGATTCGATTCTCACATTTGTCAAATATAAAATTGAAATTTTTCCGTTATCATTTCCCACACTATGAAATGGGATGGCATAAGTTTGTGAAAAATCCGTTTCGGGAGAAAGACACGCCTGCTCCATTATGGCTACCGGTCGATGCGTCACAGGATCGTGCAGAGAATTGCCCGTATCGATAATGGCATCTAAACGGACCAATTTCCCCCTGTACATAAAACTGACTTGATACAACTTTGGGCGTTCCCGAAAGGCAAGGGATAGCAGAAGAAAAACTACGCTCAGCCCCATGCGGAGCCAGTTATCAGCCATGCCTCCAAGCCACAGAATGCCTGTCATCATCTGAATGAAACCACAGATGCAATGCCTTCGTTTCTGCAATCCGTAGCAGAACATAAAACCGCCGAAAAGCACCGCCATTTCCCCGATTGCATTTATCCATTTCACAGACCGGAAGGTCAATTCAAAAAATACAAGGAGTGCTCCTTCCAACAATGCGGTAATCAGCATTTTCTTTAAGTTTATTCTGCATCGCATGAGTTTCCCCGAAACAAACAGGAGAAGTCCGCAAATCAGAAAACATCGAATCGCCAGTACATCCGGATAAATCACTACATTTTGCATTTCATACCCTGTCTTTTGATTCCTTTCCACCTTCATTTCTTTCTGATTTGCATTATATAACTCCGGCTTTGAACATTTTGTCAAAGTATGTTATGTAAATCACTTTTTCTTTCTACATTTTTTTGCACAAAAAAAACTGCGTCAATTTCTTGACGCAGTAAAATTCAGAATTCTATGTTCTTTTGCATAAGTACAATCAAATCCGATTCCCGGATTATTCACAATTCATTTAATCCTTCTTTTTCATGAAGGTTGGCATCTGGTAGGTACGATCTTCGACCTTACTGTTAATCCGGTTGCCCAAATTCGGAAGATTGCTTGTACCAAAGGACGGACGAACCTGATTCTCATCCGTATCCGGCACCCTGATGCTTGCCGTATTCATATTGGAAATCGCACCACCGGTGGAACGCTGTGAAATATTTCCCAAAGAACCGGTGTTACTGATGGCCTGGCTTATGGTTGAACCACTGCCGTATCCCGCATATCCGGCGTATCCGGCAATATATTTATTTTTCTGCTGAGTACCCGGCTTGTAATTGCTTGCACTGCTGATTCTTGCTGCAGAAACAGTAGGTGCTTCAATACCGGTTGCAAGTACGGTAACAATACAGGTATCTGTCATGGTCTCATCTACGCGGGCACCAAAGATAACATTCACATCATCACCGGTAATACTCTGAATATATTCTGCTGCTGCAGCCGGGTCGTAAAGTGTAATATCACCGGTTACATTGATAATGATATCCGTAGCATCTGCAATGGTCGTCTCAAGAAGCGGACTTTCCACTGCCATACGAACTGCTTCAATCGCCTTGTCGTCACCCTTGCCGGCACCAATTCCCACATGAGCAACGCCCTTGTCTCTCATTACGGTAGAAACATCGGCGAAATCCAGATTAATATCTGCATTCTCATTAATCAAATCTGTAATACCCTGTACGCACTGCTGAAGAACCTCATCTGCCTTGTGGAATGCATCCTTAAAGGAAGTACGCTTGTCCACAATCTCCAAAAGTTTTTCATTCGGAATAACAATAATGGTATCTACACATTCTCTTAAATTCTCAATTCCGGCAATGGCATTCTCCATACGTCGCTTTGCTTCAAATGCGAAAGGCTTGGTCACGACACCAACGGTCAGGCAACCCATTTCCTTTGCAATTTTAGCAACCACCGGAGCAGCCCCCGTTCCGGTACCGCCTCCCATACCGGCAGTTACAAATACCATATCGCTTCCTTCAATTGCTTCGGAAATCATATCACTGCTTTCCTCTGCAGCCTGACGACCAACCTCCGGTTTTGCACCGGCGCCCAGTCCCTTGGTGGATTTCTCCCCAATCTGAATTCTGGTATTCGCTTTACAATGATTCAATGCCTGAATATCGGTGTTAATTCCAATATATTCAACCCCTTGAATATTATCATCTATCATTCGATTTACTGCATTATTACCGGCACCACCTACGCCGATTACTTTAATCTTTGCAGCGGCCTCGTTATCATCCTTACTAATAATCTCAATAATATCACTCAAGATTTTATCCTCCTAATACTCAACATAGAACATTCTGTTATATTTTATAATCATTTTGTTGATTTATCAACCTTTTTTATGTATTAGCCCCCGATTTTTATCCTTGTCGATCCTTTGTTATCTTTCGTTATCGTATTTCATGCAGTTCAGCGGCTCCTATATTTCCTCCGGTTCCACAACCTCCGCCGGCATGATTTCCACAGGCTCCGCCGGGGCTGAATCCCGGGTAAAGGTAAATGTGGAATGACTTTCCGAATACGCTTCCATATGCAAAACTCCGTCCTCACCCTCCAGTTCCGGTAAAATGGCATCCAGTCGCTGAATTTTCTCCTCCAGCAAAGTCATATCCCCAAGGCAGACCCGGACATCATCAAAATACAAAGTCATTTCCTCATTATCACTAAAGTAAATTCGATCCGTTACAATATCATATTTATTCAGCATCTGGGTTACCGTCAGAATACTCTGGAAAATTTCCGGATTTTCCACAGGCAATTCCCTGTACATGACAAAATAAGAAAAATCAAGCCCGGTAACGAGAGGAATCCCCTCGGTTTTCTGTTCGGAACTTTCTACCACCACTCCGTCTTTGTCAAAGTAAAGATAATTGCCCAGATACTCTACATAACCCGCCAGAGATTTTTCATAAACACTGATTTTAATTGTATTACGGTCAATAACATCCACATCCATGCGTTCCACAAACGGAATATCCGTAATGCTCTTGTTCCGGTAATAGATGGATAGGTAAATGGAATTATCGCCGAAACGCCCTTTCTCCACCATTTCCTTAACTTCCTGGGCAGTATAGTGCTGATTTCCCTCCACATACACTGTGGTAACCTGGAAAAATTCCAGTACCAGACAGACCGTAAGGCAGAGTACAAAAATAACCGTCAGTATTATTAAGAGTATTGTTTTGTTATGTATTTTTTCATCTTCGAAAGCATTTTTATTCCGTTTCATTCTGCCACCTTCAGGGATTTGGAAACATTGATAACCAACCCAATTTCAATCAGCAAAAATACAATGGAAGAACCGCCGTAACTGATAAAAGGCAGGGAAATTCCGGTGTTGGGAATCAGATTGGTAACCACGGCAACATTCAGAACAACCTGAAGGGCAATGTGACTCATCACTCCGGCCACCAGCAGACAGCCATACATATCCTGGGCATGTGTCGCAGTAAAATAGCAACGGTAAATCAGTACAAAAAACAACACCAGCACAACGGCAGCACCAAATAAACCAAGTTCTTCACAGATAATGGAGAAAATCATGTCATTCTGGGCTTCCGGAATAAATCCCAATTTTTGAATACTCTCCCCCAGACCTTTCCCCCACAAGCCACCGGATCCAATGGCATAGAGAGCCTGCAGGGTCTGATATCCTTTTCCGTCCGCATACTGTTCCGGATTTCGCCAGGCAAGAATACGTTCCCCTCGGAAGTCCATACCCTGCGTGGTATCCTGATTTAAGATCACGAATACAATAATCATAACCACAAACATTCCAACGCCCAGAACGATAAAATATTTCAAGTAATCCGGGGCCGCAAAAAAGAGCATCAGGAATCCGATTCCCAGTACAATCAGGGCACTGGACATATTATTTGACATCAGGTAAATCGCCAGGGTCGCAGCCACAACCGGGATAAATGTAATTCCCGCGTCCTTCAACGAAGATATTTTATTGGCTTTCTCCGTAAGATAGCCCGCCAGATAAATAATGATCATCAGTTTAATCGCTTCTGCCGGCTGAATGGAAACACCGAAAACACGAATCCACCGGGTTGCACCATTGGCGGAATAAGCCAAAAACGGAATCTTCAAAGCAATCAGCAACAATGCGGAAACAATGAGAGGAAGCCACCGAAAGCGGTAGAAAAATTTATACGGGATAAAAATGGTGATAATCATGAGCACCAGTCCGGCCAAGGTGGCACCTAACTGCTTATTGAAATAATAAGCCGGCTTTCCAAAGGTTTCATTCGCCTCGTAATAACTGGCGGAATAAACCATGACAAGACCAAAGACCAGCAGAAACAACACCACGAAAATCAGTGTGTAATCTGTATATTGAATTCTTTTGCGTTTTCTTGTTCTTTCTTCCAAATGATTATGCCTCCATTGCATGAACAGATTGCCGAGGACTACGCCTCCCTTGTGTGAACAGTTTGCCGAGGACTACGCCTCCATGTTATTTACCAATTCCTTAAAGATTTTTCCCCGCACTTCATAATTCGGGAACATCCCCCAGCTTGCACAGGCCGGAGACAATAAAACAGCCTCTCCCGGCAATGCTTTTTCGGCAGCCGCATTTACCGCTTCCTCGAAGGTTTCGGTAAGTACAATATTTTCAAAGCCATGCTCTCTTGCACAAGCGGCTATTTTATCCTTTGTCTGCCCAAGCAGAATCAGCCAGGTCACTTTATCGCCAAAACTTTCAATCCAATCGTCATAGGTACTGCCTTTGTCATACCCTCCGCCAATGAGAACGGTTTTCCGGTTCATGGCAAGCACTGCTTTTATCGCAGCATCCGGATTGGTTCCCTTGGAATCATTGTAATAATCCACGCCCTTCACCGTACGCACATATTCGATTCTGTGCTCCACTGCGGTAAATTCTTTTACGGTGCGCAGTATACTTTCCATTGGAACGCCGTAGCAGTATGCCATACCAATGGCAGCCATCACATTTTCCACATTGTGCGTACCCAGCAACTTCATTTCGTGAATATTCATAAGGTGGACTTCTTCGTCCTCCAGATTCATGTAAATCTCATCATCCACACAATAAATTCCCTTTTCCAACTTTCTCAGGGAAGAAAAATACACCACGTCTGCGGGACAGCGTTGCCCAAAATCTCTGGTATAGGGATCTTCATAGTTCAAAATACAATTGTCGCCCTTCCGCTGATTTTTGCAGATTGCCTCTTTGCAGGCAACATAATTATCCATGGTGTGATGCCGGTTAAGATGATCCGGCGTAATATTCAGAATGGCAGATACAACCGGGTGAAATGAATCAATGGTTTCCAGTTGGAAGGAGCTGACCTCCGCTACGGTCACATCGTCATCCTGCATTTTCATGGCCTCTTCCGTGTAAGGATTTCCGATGTTACCCACCACGAAGGATTTTCCGTAGTAATCTGACATGATTTTACCCACCAGCGTTGTGGTGGTTGTTTTTCCGTTTGTACCTGTAATGGCAATCACATTTCCTTTGGAAAATTGATATGCCAGTTCGATTTCGCCCCACACGGGAATATGTAATGCTCGGAAACTGTCCACAAACGGGGTATCCGTAGGGATTCCCGGACTCATAACCAGAAGCGCCGTTTCTTTTTTCTTTTCCTCCGGAAAATTGCCGGCAAGGATTTCCGCAACCGTTTCTCCCAGTTTTTCTTTCAGAGTTTCCTGATCCAGATTCTCATTTTCGTCAAAAATAATTGGGCATGCCCCATTTTTCCAAAGCAGACCGGCAGCAGCAATACCGCTCTTTCCGGCTCCCATAACTACAACTTTCTTTCCTGTTAAATCCATATCTTCCTCCTGTGCCGATTTTCCACTCCCAGAACTGCGCCCCGTTCCCGTCCGGCTTTCATCTTGCCCCGCGCGCCTCTCTGCTCAGGGCCGGCTTTCATCTTGCCCCCGCGCGCCGCTCTGCTCAGGTCCGGCTTTCATTTTGCCCCGCGCGCCTCTCTGCTTAGGGCCGGCTTTCATTTTGCCCCGCGCGCCGATTTTACCAGGCTCCTAAAAGTGCAACCAGGCAAAGCAATGCGGTAATAATTGTGAATACGGTTACAATTCTTGTTTCTTCCCAGCCACATTTTTCAAAATGATGATGAATGGGTGCCATTTTGAAAAAACGTTTTCCATGCGTCAATTTGAAATAAGTCACCTGAATGATGACGGACAATACTTCCACAACATAAATGAGACCCACGATCAAAAGAAACAGCGGCATTTGCAGTACATAAGCACTTGCCGCAACAAAACCGCCCAGAGCCAATGCACCGGTATCTCCCATAAACACTTTTGCTGGATTTGTATTATACACAAGGAATCCCAAAAGTGCGCCGATCACCGCTCCCGTAATTGGTGCTATTCCGCTGTTTTGTCCAATGGCAATTACAGCGAAAAATGTTGCAATCATGGTAGTTACGCTTGTGGCAAGACCATCCAGGCCATCCGTAAAATTGGCACCGGTATCGGTTCCGATGACAACGATAAACAAAAGGGGGATATTAAACCAGCCAAAGTCAATATATTTGCCCTCTATAAAAGGGATTTTCATAGCAAGGTCTACCGCCAGATAATTATTCACATAAAATGCAAATGCGCCGGTAATCAAAATCTGCAAGGCCATTTTCTGCCACGCGCGAAGTCCCATGGACCGTTTCAGCACCACCTTGATATAGTCATCAAGAAAGCCCACCAGACCAAAGCCCAGGGTCAGGCAAAGTACCGGAATAATCTGGGGATAATCCCTCATAAAAACCAAAGAAGTAATTACAATCGCTGTCAGAATCATGACGCCACCCATGGTAGGTGTACCGTTCTTTTTTAAATGGGTTTCCGGTCCGTCCTCCCGTACCGTCTGCCCGAATTTTAATTTGCGAAGAAACGGAATTACTACAGGGCCTAAAACCACGCTGATTCCAAAAGATAACATAATTGCAATTACAACTGTATATGTCATTTCTATTCTCCCATCATTTCCTGCTGTGTATTTTCTTTTTCAATCCCCAGATAGGGTAATATGTTCTGATATAATTGCCGCACCACCGGTGCACAGATTTGCCCTCCGTAATACATTCCTTTGGGATTACGAATAATGCAAAGTGTCAGCACCTTTGGATTTTCAGCAGGTGCAAATCCAAGAAATGCAGCGATGTACACCCCGTTATTTCGCGGAAGTGTCTGGCTGGTAGCTGTTTTTCCGCCTATGGAAAATCCTTCGATTCTGCCATTTATGCCGCCACCGTTTTCCACGACCTGATACAGGCATTGGCGCATCATCTCAGAAGTTTCTTCCGACACAACGATTCCGTTCTCGGTCTTCTCCTGCAGATAAGCACCGGTAAGCTCTCCATTTCGGTTTTGCTGATACCGCGCAAAATGTGGCGTAATGGTATGGCCTCCATTTATAATTTCAGAAACCGTGGTGGCCAAACGAATGGGCGTTACCTGAAAAGATTGGCCAAATGCCATGGTGGCCAGTTCTACCGTACCTACATTATCCATGTTATGCAGAATGGTTCTGCCCTCTCCCGGAAGATCGATGCCCGTTCGGTTCATTATGCCAAACTGCCGAAGATAAAAATAAAAATCCTCGACTCCGATACGAAGTCCGATATTGACAAACGCCGGATTACAGGAGTTCATAATGGCATGGGTAAAATCCTGTTGCCCGTGACCGGTGGTTCTTGCGCAGCGGATTCGTCGATCTCCTGCCAGAACAAAGCCGGGACAGTAGAAGTTATCCGTTAAAGATAGTTTTCCAGATTCAAAACCTGCACTTGCAGTAATAATTTTGAAAATGGAACCGGGCTCATAGGTATCGTTGATACACTCATTTCGCCACATTCGATTTCGAATCTCCAATTTTTCTTCTGCGCTAAGTTCGCTACTGTCCGTCACAAGAAGTTCCGGATGTGCTTCCAGATATTCATCAATGGCAAAGGGCTCATTTAAATTAAATTCCGGATAATTGACCATGGCGTAAATCTCGCCATTCTGCGGGTTCATTACAAGAATGCTTACACTCTCTGCCTGCTTGGTTTCATACGCCTGCATGGCCAGTTGCATGGCATAGGTTTGGATATTATAATCCAGCGTGAGAATCAAATCGTCCCCGGGAACCGGCTCCAGCCGGCGCTCACCCAGTTCTTCCAGTTCCACACCATATGCATCCGTCATGGCAAGTACATAACCGTTCTCTCCGGTCAACACCTCATCATACACTACTTCCAGGCCAATAATGCCCTGATTGTCGCTTCCGGTAAATCCAATCACCTTTGCCGCCAAATCATTATAAGGATAATAGCGCCGGAAATCTTCATCCACCTTCACCCCCGCATAGCCGTAACCTCGAATCCGGTCTCCGATTTCCTTGCTCACATTACTTTGAATTCTTTCCATGGAAGAATTCTTTTCCACGCGGGTGCGTACATATTCTTCGGTCAGGCCAAGTTCCCCGGTAAGCATGGCAATCACCGTTTCCGGATCCTCCAACTGGCTGTGCACAACGGAAATGGTACATACTGTCACATTATCCGCAAGCACCACACCGTTACGATCCAAAATTCTTCCTCTGGCCGCTTTAATCGGGCGCTCTCTTTCATGAAGTGCAATGGCCTTTTCCTCATAAGAGTGGTCAATCAGCATCAGATAACTAAGGCGCACCATAAAACAACACATTGCCAGAAAAACGCCGATAATAAACAGGAATAACTTTTTTCTGTGAACGCTGCGTACATAGCATTCCCATTTCCCGGATGGATTCTTCTTCATAAATGCGATTTCCACCCTATTCTTTTTCTAATAGTTTATTCCTTTTCCGAATAACTTATACCAAATTTACTCATCCTCATTATTTCCTGTACCATATTGGAAAATACTTTCGTCCCCATTTATAGGCACTCCCGTCTCGGGATCCAGGAATTCCCCGGTTAGCGGGTCAATGGCATATCCGGTAGCCGGGTCAATATTAATCTGCCATTCACTGTCATCATTTTCCGTTTCCGAAGAATCATCCTCAATCTCAATCACCTCAATCACCATGCCGTCGCCGCTATTATCTGCATCATTTTCGGAAACCGTATCCGCAATCGCCGACGGTGCTGAAGTATTGGAATAATTTTCTTCCAGTTGCTGCAACGCCTGTGCATTGTGCTCCTCCAGTTCCTGACGTTCGGTTTCGGTCAACTCCTCTGTCATGAAAATATTCAAATAAGGGAGTACATCCGTAAGAATGGAGCGGCAAAGCAGACAGGCATATCTGGTACCATACTCCTGGGACGCAACATTCGGACGGTCAATAACCACATAAATGGCAATCTGTGGATCGTCTGCCGGCGCAAATCCCATAAAGGAAACGACATAGTCAATCTTTCCGGCACCGGAGTGTTCCGCCGTTCCTGTTTTTCCTCCAATGCGATAACCATAAGGACGAGCATAAGTACCGGTACCTTCTTCTACTACACCGATGCAGTAATCAATCATTAAATCCGAGGTGGATTCAGAAACGGTTTGCCGCAGCAGAACCGGCTCGATATTCTGTACCACAGAACCATTTTCATCCAAAACCTGGCTTACCATATGTGGCTGATAGTAATAACCGCCATTTACCAAAGAACAGAAGGCACTGATAACCTGTATCATCGTAACATTGTAACCCTGTCCGAAAGTAGAAGTGGCAAGTTCCGTAGTTCCCATGGTTGCCTCGGTAAATACAAGGGAATCCGTACGCATTTCTCCGGTCAGGTCAATGTTGGTTTTCAGCCCAAAATTGAAATTGCGGAAATAGCGAAGATAAGTTTCACTGCCCATCCGTTCTCCCATTCGCATCAGCGCCACATTACAGGATTTCTCCAGTGCCTGCTTGGTCGTCAAAGGTCCGTCACCGTATCGGTTATGGCAACGAATGGTGGTGGCGTTCTGCCCTTCCCCGTAAGTAATGTAACCGCCACATTCGTAAATGTCAGAGTCATGAACGGTTCCGCTGTCCAACCCGGCCGCCACGGTAAATGTTTTGCACACACTACCCGGCTCGTAGGACTGATTGATGCAGAAATTTTTCCAGATTGCGTTGAGCGCTGCCTGGGTATTTCCCTCTGCTTCTAATTGGGCGATAGCTTCATCCGTATAAAACGGAGTCAAATCATTTGGATTATTCAAATCAAAAAGGGGATAACTTGCCATGGCAAGTACCTCACCGGTATTGACATCCATAATGATAACTCCGGTATTGTCGGATCCCATTTCCCCTTCCCGGTATTCATTGGCATGTTCTTCGTTAAATTCAATAATATTCTGCTCCACAATACGCTGGATATAAGCATCAATGGTGGTAACAATGGTATTGCCGTTTTCTGCCGGAATAATGGTTTTCTCCAGTGTATTGTTATCGGAAAGATACCCATATTCCCGGCCGTTATTGCCGGAAAGTACATCATCATAATATTGTTCCAGACCGTATCCGGTTCCGTCTTCCTTGGCAAATCCAATGACATCACATGCCAGCGTACCATAAGGATACTGACGCCTATACTCCGTTTCAAACCAGATTCCGGAACGATTCAGCATGCTTCCTTCCGCATCCCGCATTTCAATGTAAGGCTGGATTTCATCATAAGTCAGCTGTTTCATTAAAATGTGATAGCGACTGCTCTGGTTATTTCGAATATAGGTGCGTACATCGTTAATGTTAAGGCCGAAACATTCATTCAAAGCCTGTAATGTTGGCTCCAAACGCTCCTGCAGGGATTCATCTGACATAAGATTGGAATCCAGAATAATATTATAAACCTGCTCACTATAAGCCAGAGTTGTTCCGTTGCGATCTACAATGGCGCCTCGCTGATAAGGCAGTGTGGTGCCGTTGTATTTCTGTTGGGACAAAACCTGTTGCTTGTACTCTTCCCCGTTGTTACGGGTAATCCAGACAAGACGAACTGCTAAAACGACAAAAAGCAACAGTATCAAACCAAAGAATACTGTTAGCTTTGTAATTGTCACTTTATGAATTTTTCGGTTAACATAAATACGTTTTTTTTCGCCCTCTTTCCGGGGCATTTTCACAATGTTTCCCATTCGTTTTCTTTCTTCAACTTTCCTATTCTGTCAGCGTAAATTCGCTATTTTCGACAGAAGCCGCAGCAGCAGAGATTTATTCCGGGAGATCAGAATACTGCTTTACATAATCTTCTATCTCTCCTGAATATACAACAATTTGCCCCTCTCCTGCAAGTTTCATTCCCAAATCGCATACGGCAATTTTCTCAATTTCATTCAAATCCACTGAATTATTAATGCGTTGCTCATACAAATCATTGGAAGTTTTCAAGGATTCATACTGACTCTGAAGATTTGCGCACTGCTCACGATAACCGATAATATCGGAACTCAACCGGATATACATGGTAATCGAAAATCCCATGGCAAAGATAAAGAGTGTCAAAAACACCAAAAACTGCGGGGAAATATGTTCCCTCTGTACTGCTTTCGGTTCCACATCAGGGATGTACCTTCTGTCATGACGAGTGTCCCTCTGTCCCATCGTAGTCATACTTCTTCCGGTGCGCTGCGGCTGGGCTGCTGTCACAGTCGTGCTTCTTCCGGCGCGCTGCGGCTGGGCTGCTGTCGCAGTCGTGCTTCTTCCGGCGCGCTGCGGCTGGGCTGCTGTCACAGTCGCGCTTCTTCCGGCGCGCTGTGCCTGGGCTACTGCCCATGACTGCACACCCGGATTCTGCAAACGGTTTGGCACAGAATTCAATTTTTTTGCTTCACTTCCATAGGAATAAGTTGGTCTTTGTTGCATCGAAAAATCCCCTAACTATATCACATTTTTTTCGCAACGCCTGTTTCGTGGCGTCCCGCACCCGGCTTTCATCCGGCGTTATTTTTTCTTTTCAAAAACCCGCAGTTTTGCAGATTTCGCTCTCGCATTTTCCAGAAGTTCTTCCTCCCCCGGAAGAATCGGTTTTCTTGTAATCACTGTCCCTTTGCTTTTTCTTCCGCACATGCACACAGGCAATTCCGACGGGCAGATGCAAGGGTTTTGTGCATCGCGAAAGCAGTTTTTCACGATTCGGTCCTCTAAAGAATGAAATGTGATAATTGCAAGCCGTCCGGCCGGATTGAGAAAATCAATCATTTCCTCCAAAGACTGGGTCAAAACATCCAGTTCCTTATTGCATTCAATGCGAATCGCCTGAAATGTCCGCTTGGAGGGATGTCCGCCCTCGACACGCATTTTCGCAGGAATGGCTGCTTTTATGATTTCATTCAGTTCAAATGTAGTTTCTATAGGCTTTTCGTTCCTCGCCCGTACAATGTGCTTTGCAATATTTTTCGCAAATTTGTCTTCACCGTAATCACGAATTACGCGAAACAATTTCATCTCATCGTATTCATTTACGATTTCTTTCGCCGACAAACTTTGCCTTGTATCCATGCGCATGTCCAGAGGTGTATCCACCTTGTAGGAAAAACCTCTTTCCGGCGTATCCAGTTGATAGGAAGAAACGCCCAGATCCAAAAGAATTCCATCGACTCCGGATACTCCAAGTTCTTTCAGTCCGCTTACCGCGTTGCGATAATTGTTCCGAATCACCGTAACCTTGTCTGCAAATGGTTCCAACCGTTTCGTTGCGGCGCATATGGCATCGCCGTCCTGATCCACCCCGTAAAGATGCCCATTTTCATTTAATTGCTTAGCAATTTCAAAAGAGTGTCCTGCCCCTCCCAGAGTGCCGTCCAGATAAATGCCATCCGGTTTTACCTGTAATGATTCAATTGTTTCTTTCAGCAAAACTGATTTATGTGAAAATTCCATTTTTCCTAATTGCTTCCTAAAACAATCTGTAAATTCCCCTTGTTCCTTCTATAATCCAAATCCGAGATCCGCCAATTTATCCGCTACCATTTCCATATTTTCATCATCGTTATAACTGCTGTATTTTTCCTTGTCCCAGATTTCCACGCGACTGCCTACGCCGGATAAAACCACATCTTTTTCCAATCCGGCAAATTCGCGAAGCGCCGGTGGAATCAGCACGCGCCCCTGCTTGTCCAATTCGCCATCCGCTGCGCCGGCAAATATAAATCTCGCCAACATACGGGTTTCTTTCTTTCCAAACGGCATACTGTGGATCTCATCTTCGAGGCGTTTCCATTCCTCGTTATCCATCATCCAGAGGCATCCGTCCAAACCTTTCGTCACAACAAAAGAATCCCCTAACTGCTCTCTAATCTTTACGGGAATCATGATTCGTCCTTTAACATCAATTGTGTGATTATATTCGCCTCTGTACATATTTTTTCCTATCGCAGGGTCTTCGTGGGGACGTACCTTCTGTCACAAGGAGTGTCCCTCTGTCACATTTTTCGAAAGGCACCTTCATTTTTACCACTTTCTACCACTTTTCTACCACTTTTCCCCACACAAGCATAATTTTATACTCTTTTACATTGAAAATCAAGCAATTTGCCCGGAAAAAGCACAAAAAAAATACGCTGCAAACAGCGTATTTTCAATGTTTTCCATATATTGTGGCACGAATTTTCATGCACCCTATATCTAGTAATTTTGTTGGTGGTGCCATTTTATTTTTCAATTGTTACCTCGTCATTTTCGAATCTATTTCCTCACTCCGTCATTTGGATTTCTTTATTCTGACATTTAGATTTCTTTATTCTGACATTTAGATTTCATCACTCTGCCATTTTTTCGTTCCCTTGCTCATTCTTTTTTATTCGAATGCGAATTACCACATCGGCAATTAACGCTCCAATGAACATTACCATTCCAAGGAACTGGGACACCGGAATGTCAATCCCCACCATCATAAGTTGGTCCGTACGGATTCCCTCAATGAAAAACCGTCCAATGCCATAACCACCCAAATACCAAAGCAGAATCTCTCCATCGAATTTTTTCTTTTTCTGGGATATCAGGATGAGTATAAGAAGACAGAGATTATAAAAACTTTCGTACAAAAATGTCGGATGAACCTGAATATAATTGGCATTTGCCGGCATGTTGTCCAACATTTTCTGCGAAATATCCCGCTGGCGAACCGCTTCTACCGGAAGCCGCATGGCAAACAGATTGTCCGTATAATCACCAAAAACCTCGCGATTTGTAAAATTGCCCCATCGTCCGATAATTTGTCCCACCAAAACACCTAAAATAGCAACATCTCCCATTACCGTCATGCTTTTCTTCTTTTTCCTGCACCAGAAATAGCAAGTGATAAAACCGGCAATTACACCGCCGTAGATTGCGATTCCGCCTTGACGGATGTTAAATACACTCCAGAAATTATCCTTGTAAAAATCCCATGCAAATATCACATAATAGATGCGGGCTCCGATAATTCCGAAGATTAACAGATAAATTCCTAAATCATAAAAATCATCCGGGTTCAAACCCTGACGCTTGGCCTGCCAGGTCACCAGTGCAAATGCAGCAAGCACTCCCACTCCGATAATCAGACCATATAATGTAATTGTAAATCCGAAAATCGTAAATGATTTCGGAACATTGCTTAAATAAATTCCCAGGTTCGGGAAAGCAATATCCGTTCCACCCATCCAATCCGGCATAGCCTACCTCCACAAAATATACACGCAGTCCTCCGCAAATTTGTCGCACATTTCATGCACATTATGTCCTCCGCAAATTTGTCGCACTTTTCATGCACATAAAACCATCCGCAAATTTGTCGCA
>JBJEMA010000100.1:0-13194 GCA_051879435.1 Lachnospiraceae bacterium | reverse complement strand
TCCGCAAATTTGTCGCACTTTTCATGCACATAAAACCATCCGCAAATTTGTCGCATAGTTCATGTGCGCAAATCCACAACACATCTGCCGCACTCCTTGCATACGCCGACGACAACCGCTGTTTCATTAAACATTAAATCGGAACAATATGACATCGCCGTCTTTTACTACATATTCCTTACCTTCAATGCCAACGATGCCTTTTTCTTTTGCAGCAGAAAGAGAGCCCAAATCCAGCAGATCCTGATAATTAACAACTTCCGCCTTGATAAATCCTCTTTCAAAATCAGTATGAATTTTTCCTGCCGCCTGCGGTGCTTTTGTTCCACGCTTAATGGTCCATGCGCGGCACTCATCTTCTCCTGCAGTAAGGAAACTGATTAATCCCAGCAAATCATAACTTGCAGCAATCAATTTATCCAGACCGGAGGACTCCGCTCCGATGTCCGCTAAAAATTCCGCTTTTTCTTCCTCGGATAACTCGGATAGTTCTTCTTCTAACTTTGCAGAAATAACAAATACACCATTTCCTTCTTTCTGTGCCAGTTCCCGCACAGCCTGCACATAAGAATTGGAATTACCATCATCCGCGAGATCGTCCTCGCACACATTTGCCGCATAAATAGTTTTCTTCGCTGTCAGCAAATTATACTCGTTAAATGATTTTACCAGTTCCTCATCCTCCGGAAGTTCAAAGGTGCGCGCCACATTGCCCTCATCAAGATGATTCTTCAGCCGCTTCATCATTTCCAATTCTTTTGCAATGGACTTGTCATTCATAGCCTGTTTCGTAGCCTTTGCAATTCTTCTTTCCAGAATCTCGATGTCCGAGAAAATGAGTTCCATATTTATCGTGTCGATGTCGCGAACCGGATCAACCGAACCTTCCACATGAATCACATTCGTATCTTCAAAGCAACGAACCACATGCACAATGGCATCCACCTCACGTATATTGGCAAGGAACTGATTGCCCAATCCCTCTCCCTTGGAGGCTCCTTTTACCAACCCGGCAATATCCACAAATTCAATCGCCGCATGCGTTACTTTTTTCGTATGATACATCTCTCCAAGTTTTTCGATTCTCTCATCCGGCACCGGCACAATTCCCACATTCGGGTCGATGGTGCAAAACGGAAAATTTGCCGCCTGTGCACCCGCCTTTGTCAGCGAATTAAATAATGTAGATTTTCCAACATTCGGAAGTCCCACGATTCCTAGTTTCATGTCTTTCTCCTTTGGGGACGTACCTTCTGTCACGAGGATTGTCCCTCTGTCACATTTTTATTTCTGTTTTCCTTTCCACGCAAGTATTGTGAAATATAAAATACAGCAACTTAAAGTCTACCACAATAAAGTCTAAATGTAAAAGAATGTGCATTTCACTTTACTTTTATTTCATATTCTGTATAATAAAAAAAACCGAAATATTTCCCGGATTCCTTTTCTTGGATTCCATAATTTCTTCTTTGACACTCTGTTACCGTAGATTTTCAATTGCCTGCGCAAACCAAAAAATATCTGCAGGATTCCCGATGATTTCAAAGAAATTATATTTCGCTCACATTTTAGGATTGTTCTGTTCTATTCCGGACATTCCAAACTAATCTAATTTTATTCATATCTTAAGGAGGTTCTATTTTGGCAAGAAAAGCACGTCTTAAATCTGCATCTCACATTTATCACATTGTTATCCGCGGGGTTGACCGGCAACATATTTTTGAAGAAACCAGCGACTTCAAAAAATATCTGGAAATTTTGGAATTTTACAAAGAGAAGTGCAACTTCGAACTCTATGCATATTGTCTGATGTCAAACCATGTCCATTTGTTACTCAAAACGCAGGAGGTTCCGCTGGAATCCATATTCCGACACATTAACACATGCTATGCAACATGGTATAACATGAAATACGATCGGACGGGATTCCTGCAACAGGGGCGATATTACAGCGAGCCGGTTGAGGATTTGCGCTATCTTTTTACTGTGATTCGCTATATTCACCTTAATCCGTACAAGGCAGGTCTGGAGGAGATTCCCGGCACCTCGTATCCTTGGAGCAGCATGCAGAGTTACATCAAGCAGGCGCCTCCTTTTTTGAATACCAGTTTTATTCTCGACCAAATCGGCGGAAAGGAACGATTCCTTTCATTTCACAAGGAAATTGACGAGACAGAATGCCTCGACATTCATCAAATAAGAAAACGGATTCCCGATGATGTTGCAAAAGAAATAATTCAAAATGAGACCGGCTGCGCATCCGTTACTGACTTTCAATCCCTCTCATTATTGGAGCGAAATAAGCACCTCGTCCAATTACACAAAATGGGCATTTCCATCCGACAGTTAAATCGATTGACCGGAATTCCAAAAGGGATTATTTCGAGAAATGTGACAGAGGGACAATCCTCGTGACAAAAGGTACGTCCCCAGTGGTGCCCCATATGCCTAGAAAAACAAATGTCGATTCCAGTAAAATTGTAATTATCCTACATTAATGATATGATGAATTCAAAAAGGGAATATAATACGGAGAAATAAAATGAGTTACATAAAGCATCGTGCAGATGAATCACTAGAAGATTATTTAGAGACAATTCTCTTGTTGCAAAAAAGAATCGGACAGGTTCGTTCCATAGATATTGCCAACGAAATGAATTTTTCAAAACCAAGTGTCAGTGTTGCCATGAAAAACCTGCGTGAAAAAAGGTATATCACCGTCACTGAAAACGGGTATATCACATTAACGGAAAGCGGAAAGCAACGAGCCGAAAGCGTTCTGGAACGTCATACCATTCTTTCCGACTGGCTGATACGCATCGGCGTCAGTGAAGAAACAGCTTTGGCAGATGCCTGCAAAGTAGAACATGATTTAAGCGACGAAAGTTTTGAAGCGATCAAGCGGGCATTGCTTTCATAATAACAAAATTATATTGCATCCACACATCAACATCTACCATTGGGCAAGCATAGTATGCATCCACTCATAAACATCCATGCCGTAGACCGGATTCAACTGCCGGGGCGAAAGGACATCATTATTTTCCCCAAAAGCAATCCGTTTCCCATTCTCCAGCAACAAGGCATTTGAACCAAATGCCTTTGCCAGTGACAAATCGTGCACGACACTGATAACCGCATGTCCTTTTTCCTTCACCCAGCCGGAAATTAACGCAAATATTTGTTTCTGATAAACCAGATCCAGATGATTCGTCGGCTCGTCCAAAAGCAAAAGTTCCGGCTCCTGCGCAAAGGTCTGGGCCAGAAAAGTACGCTGTAATTCCCCTCCTGACAATGTCAGGACAGATTTGTTTCTCATTTCTGTTAAGCCGGTTAATGCCAGTGCATTTTCCACCGCCATAGTATCATTTTCCCTTTTTCCTGCAAAAATCCCCCTTGAATGGGCATAGCGGCCAAGACGCACGATTTCTTCTACGGTGAAATCATATCCCACAAAATGATTCTGCGTCATTACCCCTATTTTTCTTGCCCGATAAATCGGCTTTAATTTTCTCACATCATTACCATGAAGAGTAACCAGACCATCGTAGGGAACACTTTGGGTAATCGCCTTCAGTACCGATGATTTACCGGCGCCATTTGGTCCGACAATCATCAGCCATTGGCCTTCTTCTACATGGAAATCAAGTCCGCTGACCACCTCATTTCCCCCATATTTAACTGTTAAATCCTTTACCTGTAGCATCCTATTCTCTTCCTTCCCATATATCGAAACATGCGGCCATCTTCACAGCAACCTCATCGCAAATGCATCAACTTCTCATGTCAGTTCTCATCTGCAAATGCAACCACCCTCCACATCATCCTCGTACTCTTCTTGTGCGGTAGAAAATGACAACAAACACAACTGCCCCCACCAGGCTGGTGATAACGCCAATGGGAAGTTCCCGCGGTTTCAGAAGAATACGCGCCAGAAGGTCGGCAAGAAGCAAAAAAACAGCCCCACCGAAAGCAGATGCAGGGAGTAATCTTTTATGATTCGGTCCCACCAGCATTCTGACAACATGAGGCGTAACAAGACCAACAAAACTGATGGTTCCGCCGATTGAAACGCAGATTCCGATGAGAACGGAAACTACAATAAGAATAATAAGTTTGGTGCGGCGCACATTTACGCCAATGTGTCCGGCATTGTCTTCGCCAACGGCAAATGCATTGAGCTCGCAGGCATGAACAAGCAGAATTCCGCCGCAAAGCAGAAGTGCAATGGCAAGTATAGCGGCGTTGGCATAACTCGCATTTTGCAGGCTTCCCATCGTCCAAAAGGTGATATCCTTCACCCGGTCCGGAGCAAATGTGATAATCAGGTTCATTGCTGCCGAAACAAACATGGAAAAAATGACACCTATGAGAATAATCGTGTTGGTGGAAAGAGAACAATCCAATTTGTATGCAAGTGCAAGAATCAAAAGCAGGGACAGAAACGCAAACAGAATTGCCATAAGCATGGAGCCTGCAAATGGCAAAGACGGGAAGGTAATTCCAAAAGCAATGGCAAGTACCGCCCCAAGAGATGCACCGGAAGAAACGCCAAGCGTGGAACCGTCCGCAAGTGGATTTTTCAAAAGTCCCTGCATGGCGGCGCCCGATAGAGAAAGTGCTGCGCCGGTAAGGGCAACGCAAAGGACACGGGGTAAACGACGCACCAGAATTATGGTTGCGCTTATTTCCCCGGTTCGGTCTTTACCGCAAATGCAATCCTTTATAACAGTAACGATATCCCGAAGTGGGATGTCTACGCTACCAAGGCAGATGCATAACCCCAAAACCACCACTGTAATCAATATAAACAGGAGATATTCCCACAGGGTGAAATGTTCCGCATTTCTTCTCTTCATAGTTCATTTTTCCTCAAAATATACCGGTGCCAGCGCGTTGCTGCGCTTGTTGCACCCATTTCTTTTGCAATTCTACCTCAAAATATACCGGTGCCGGCGCGTTGCCGCGCCAATGCACCGGAATTACTTTTATTCGTTGCCGACAACAAAATCGTAAAGCATCTGTGCACCCTCTGCAAGTCGCGGTGCCGGACGGGACAACTCGTTATTCTGCAGATTCAATACTGCGTTATTCTGTACGGCTGTCACATTTTCCCAACCGGTTCTGCCGTATATCTCTTCTTCCGGTGTCGGGCCTTCCCCGTAATACATGGTGATAGTAAGGATATAGTCCGGATTGCGCTCCAGAACCTGTTCCTCGGAAATTTCCGCCCAGCCTTGCACATCAGCGAAGCAGTTCTCAAGTCCCATCATAGTCGCGATTTCATCCATAAAAGTACCTGAACCGGCAGTCCAAAGCCCCCACTCCAGTGGTGATACTTCAAAATAAATTGTTTTTCCATCATTGTCAGCAGCATTTGCTGCAATGGCGTCAAAGGTTTCCTTCATATCGCTGATAACAGCGGCAGCGTTGTCCTGTTTGCCCATGAGCGTTCCAATCATGTCGATGGCATAATAAACACCTTCGATATCTGTCGCCTCACTGATCACTACTTTGATTCCCGCTTCTTCCAACTGCGCCACCTGCTCCTCTGTCTGAGCCATGTCGCTCATAAGAAGCACATCCGGATCAAGGGCAATAATCTGTTCAATATTAGTATCTGCGCCGGTTGCAACCTCCGTAACATCAAATACTTCTGCCGGATAATCGCAGTAAGTTCCCCGACCTACCAGGGCGTCCCCTGCACCAATGGCATACAGAATTTCACAATCGGAAGGGGATAATGCCACAATTCGCTGTGCCGGCTGCTCCAGGGTGATTTCTCTACCCTTCATATCCGTAATGGTAATTGTAGCAGTCGCTGCATCGTTGTCTGCATTGTCGCCGGCAATATCGCTGTCAGCGGCAGCCGCATCATCGTTCTCTGCCGCACTGCTGTCGGCAATATCCGCTACCACCTCATTTTCCACTGCTGAAGCATCACTAACTGTCACTCCATTTTCTGCACTGCCACAACCTGCAACAGCAAGCATTAAACTCAGAGACAAAAGCAAGGCAAAAATACCTTTTGATTTTTGCAATGCAAATAATTTTTGGGATTGCAATTTGAATACTTTTTGGATTTGCAATCCATTTTCTTTTTTTGTTTTCATTCCGGTTCCTCCATAAATATGATTTTCGGGATGACTTCGTATCAAGAAACCGTTTTCCGGAGACTTCATCTCAAAGGAATCCCATTTTCGTCGGATACGGAAGGAGCAGCAAAGAAAGCAAATAAAAAAGCCACGATGGTAAAAACCAACGCAGCCGTTTTTCTGCAAAACAATGCCGGACTTAAGACAACATACTCGTGTTCGTCAATAAGTATCTTCTCTCATTTAAGCAGGTCTTCTGACTTACGCATCCTCGGCATTTCGCACTGCCTTCTCAGGAATTCCCAATGACTGACTTTCGTCTTGTGCGACGCCTCCGCGCTTACAGCGGCGGTACCGTTCCGGATTCTGACCGGATTCTCTATTCTCCGCTCATTCATAACAAATGAGACAGCACTTAAACTCCGTATTCAATTCCGCAAGTATTATAATCAAAACTCACGGTTGCGTCAAGTTACGCGAAGTTCCCATCATCTTTTATACGCAAAATGAGACACCACACCATTTCTGAAGCGATGTCTCATTTTATAATCCTATTATCTCATAATTAATGAGATTTCCCTCTTATTTGATAAATGGAGGTTACATCCTGTAAATCGGGCAACTTTAATCCTTAATAAAAGTTCCGTAAATCGCCTTGATTGCTGTTTCAAAATCACTGTTCTTTACTCCGATAATGATATTCAATTCGGAAGAACCCTGATCAATCATCTTGATGTTGATGCCTTCTTTTGCAAGCGCCGTAAACAATTTGCCTGCGGTACCACTTGCGGATTTCATGCCCCGACCTACGACTGCAATCAACGCAAGACCGGATTCAATTTCCACAGAGTCCGGCTCCGCCAGACGATGAATGGCAGATACCACATTTTGTTCTTTATGCATAAATTCGTCCGCATGTGCAACTATGGTCATGGTGTCGATTCCGGAAGGCATATGCTCGAAGGAAATGTTATTTTCCTCAAATGCCTGTAAAACCTTACGGCCAAAACCGATTTCCGAATTCATCATTGCCTTGGAAACGAAAATGGTACAGAAATCCTTCTTACCTGCAATACCGGTCACCACATAATCGGTCTTCTGTGCCGTACTTTCCACAATCCAGGTACCCTCATCTTCCGGTGCATTGGTATTGCGGATGTTAATTGGGATTCCGCAGTGACGAACAGGGAAAATGGCGTCCTCATGCAAAACAGACGCTCCCATGTAAGAAAGTTCACGAAGTTCACGATAGGTAATGTACTTGATTGCCTTCGGATTCTTAACGATACGCGGGTCGGCAACCAGGAAACCGGATACATCGGTCCAGTTTTCATAAACATCCGCACGACTCGCCTGTGCTACAATAGAACCGGTGACATCAGAACCGCCGCGGGAAAATGTCTTCACCTTGCCGTCTTTGCCGATTCCGTAGAATCCCGGAACAACCGCGCGTGCACATTTTTCCAGTCTCTTGGAAAGTACTTTTTCCGTCTTGTAGGCATTGAGATTGCCTTCCTCGTTGAAGAAAATAACCTCTGCCGCATCAATAAACTCCACACCCAGATAAGCGGCCATGATTTTTCCGTTTAAGTATTCGCCTCGTGATGCCGCATAATCCTTCTGCGGATCCTCTTTCAGCACTTTTGCGATTTCCTTGAACTCTTTATCCAAAGTGAAATCTTTCAGTTCCAGACCGGTGATTATTTCGTCGTATCTGGCTTTGATTGCGGCCATTTCCTCCGTAATGTCGTTGCCTTCACTTGCCGTAGCATAAACATGCAACAACATATCCGTTACCTTCGTATCATCCGAAAATCTTTTCCCCGGTGCAGAAGGTACCACATAAACGCGGCTCTCATCCGCTTTAATAATATTACCGACCTTCTTAAACTGCTCCGCACTCGCTAAGGAACTGCCGCCAAATTTCACTACCTTTTTCATCGTTTTCTCCATTCCTATTTTGCGCCTGCAACAAAACACTGCAGACTTATATTTGCGTTTTTCTCTTTTCACTTAATTTCTCCCGGTCTGATTTTTTCCTTATCTATATTCTATTCATCCCGGTAAATTAAGTCTCTACGCGACTCCCATATTACCACAAAACCACGGGAAATGGAAACATTATTTTCCACGGGATTCTCCCTGAGATTCTCCCTTGATTTTCCCGTTACGCTTCTGCTTCCGGAATCGTTCAGCAGCTTCACAGAATCGTTCCCCTCTTCCCGAAAAGATCTTCCCGAAAATGCACGAACTACCTGTACCAAAGACGAAGCCATTGCACATCTTGAAAGCATGCCGGAATCTTATTCTACTTTTCAGCGGCTCAAGCCTTCCATTCAGGAACAGCTACTATCTTTTTTACAAGGAAAGGAGGGCTTAAGGATTACCTATAACCAACCGTTCCTACACATTTTCAATCCAGACATTCATCCGGAACGGTTAGAGTCGCTGCTGGAAGTTCTCATTGGTCAGCAAGTTACCATTCGCCAGGTGCTTCCAAACGACGGCGAGCGCCTGGCAGAACATGGCAGTCTGGTAATTATGGATATCATCGCAGAACTTGAAGATGGATCCATTGTAGATGTGGAAATGCAAAAAATCGGCTACCTCTTCCCCGGACAACGCAGCAGTTGCTATGTTTCCGACATGATTATGCGCCAGTATAACCGGGTAAGAAATGAACGAAAAAAAGAGTTTTCATACAGCGACCTAAAACCGGTTTATCTGATTATCTTGATGGAACAAAGTCCGGAAGAATTTCAAATTTATCCTTATGCATATATCCACCGCAAAATTACTTCTTACTCCAGCGGGATACAGCTTCCGGAGCTTGCAAATATACATAAGAGCTGAATTCTGCCACAGACTGCTAAATCTAAGTCAAAAGGAATCGTCTGAAAGTGGCGGTTCCTATTTTATTGTGGTGAAGTCTGCCACAGGGTCGTCCTTGTGATAATGGGAGGTCCTTGTGAAAAGGGACACTCCCTGTGACAAAGGGACACTTCTCGTGACAATGGGCACTCCTCGTGACAAAGGGACACTCCTTGTGACAAAGGGACACTTCTCGTGACAAAGGGACACTTCTCGTGACAAAGGGACACTCCTCGTGACAAAAGGTACGTCCCTAATTCACACCTATGTTTAGGCTGAATTTTTTCTCTATTGCTTTCAGATACCGCTCCTTATGGCTGCAAGCCACAAGCATAGGGGCATACGCATCGCGTCCGGAAATGTGAAACATATAAGGATAATCCGAAAAATGCTCCCGATAGTGCTTTACGAAATCCATAATACCTCTTTGGATTTCGCGAATTCCATCCTGATTATCATCATATTTTCCGAAGCCTAATGAAATCTGTAGTTCCGGAATGTAATCCACTATTGTATATGAAGTACTTGAACAGGATTTGTCTTTCGCTTCTGTCAGGTTGCCCTCATAAAATCCCACAAACTGGGGCGTCGGTGACGAAAGAAGCAGTTCCCAATAAACATTATAGTTCTTTCCCGGATCATGCTTTTTTAACAAGTCGCGGTTGTGTTGCTGGGAATAGAGATATGCAACTAATTTTCCATTTTGCAGGAATGGTTCTGACGCGTCCGGTTCAGCGTTATGTATGGTATTGGTTCCGGCTATGATGCCGGTGATTTGGCAGGGTATCTTCCACACATCTTCTGTAAGATGCGCCAAGGCAAGTGCGCCGCTTCCTGCCCACCCGATATCAACCGCTACCGCACTGCTACAGTCCGACAAAATCTTACGATAATACTTTTCTGCTGCTGTCTGCTGTGGGCTGTATACTTCCATGACCTTATCCCATTTGGCTTCAATAAATCTTCTGAGTAAATAACCATTTTTATCCGTAAGTTCATCTTCCGGTCGCAAATCAATGAATTGATGCCTCCGGTCCTCATTCTGCCGCCTGCACCAATCCTTCCATATTTCGTGCCAGTCATCCAATTCCTCCAGCAGGAAATCCAATTCCATGGAATGAAGAATATCTCTGATTGTTAGATTCTGGTTGACCTTATGATAAATGAAACGCCGGAAATAATCGTGCTTATCTTCCCCGGCCATCAATTTAGTAGCCACTTTCCTGGACCAGTATACATATTCCGTGCAGTTTTCCGGATAAAGCAGATCATACACCTGCTTTAAAATGTCACCATCCCGCGACAAAAACAGTATCTTATCGATAGCGTGCTTTTGACAATAATCATGGATAAATCCGCAATATCCTAAAACAAAGAGTCCTCCATAAATATAACCATACTCATATTCCATGGAATATGAGCGCAATCCGTTATATAGATGATTGCAAATAAGTGCCCTGTACGCACTACCAATCAAATAAGACATATCGGTTGCACGATATAACATCAGATTATGATTTACATTCGGATAGGGAAGAACATGAATTCCACTTTTCTTTGCCATAGCAACATCACTGTGCGGATTGTCACCAATATGAATCATAGCGTGATGCTTTCCGGATGTGATGTCAAAGTTCTCGCCATAAAAGTCATGAATGACCTGCCGGAACAATTTTCCGTCCGCTTTGCTTTTATGATACTCGCCGGAAATGTATATTTTCTGCGCCCCCGTAAATCCGGCATTTTCCAGAATGGAAGCAATACAAGTGCCGGGAAGGTACATGTCGGAAATGATAATAAGTTTCTTATTCATTTCCTTCAGTTTCTGCCAGAGTGCAAGCATAAAGGGATTGGCGTAACAAAGTTTCTGTTCTGTCATCTCTTCCATGACCGCACCGTTATCAGCCATATTCCCTACATCTTCTTTCAGGTTGTCCCAGATTTCAGTTAGCGTAACTTCTGTATGTCCATTTTTTTCATAGCACTTTATTCTGGCATCCTGTTCTGCCCAGATGCGGATATTCTTAAAATCCATGATTCCCAGGCGTTCTCCAAGCAAATAAAAAACATCCACCGGCTGCGCCAGTGGGCGGAAAATCAGTGTATCAAAGATATCAAAGGAAATAATATCATAGTTCCTTAATTTCTCCAGATAAACGTCTATGGATAGATCCGGATTGGCTTCATGATAGGCCCGGGATTCACTCATTTTTGTATTCAGCCTTTTTTCTTCATATATATCCATTGCAGGCTTGTTTCCAAGAAAGCGACAACAAAGAACATAGTAGGCGAAATTAAGCCATAAAAGATACAGCCACGAAAAGATTTTTTGCATTCCCGCGGAACCATCATGTACTTTGTGATATCGGTATGCGATTCCCGGATGCCTGTTGACCAGGATGGCATATGCTTTTGTTCTTATGTTCATGGTGGTGTCCTTTTCTTTTATTAGAGTTTTAGTAAATAATTAATTAAGATGTATTTTAGGCTATGTATAAAAACGAAATATTATAGTAGCAATAACATTAAGAATTAGTTTATTTCTTCGACTTTGTACTTAATGAATTCTTTGCATTCAAATTCTTTATCTGCTTCATATATTTCAACAATATTTGCTAGTTTCATACAATATCTAACAAACACTCTATAAAACCATATTTTGTCTTCCTTTCTCTTCCATAATATCCAAAAACACTTCTCTAATTCATTTTTCCATTCTCCGATGTCTAACATGGTAAATCTTTTAAACATCTGTAAAAATATGCTATAGATTGCTTCCCTATTTCCTTTATCAAATTGATATGTTATCGCGTTATCCTTCAGCATTTTATCATCGATTTCTTTTATAATTATATCTTTTTCTTCAACCTTATTCTCCTTGTTTGCACTGCAATCTGTAACGGAAATAAATAAATTTTTATATTCTTCATTTTTGCAAAATAGTGATTCTTTATGTTCTCTTCTTTCTTCATTATATATCTTGTCAGAATATTCAAATGCACCTACTAAAGGGTTTACCTCATATATCAGGTCATACATCAATTCTCTTTTTGTGTTCATTTTCGAATATCTTTGGTTATATAACGAAAAGCCCTTTTTGCTCTGTAATGGAGAAAATATAGGAGTTCGCACATTATTGTCATATAAAACGCCAAAATGATGCCGATTTCGGGATAACACATAATAAGCATCCAATTTTTGTCTCTCATCATCATAATCAGATAAATGCATCATTTTCTCTAGCATTTTCTGATGACATTCCAAATAAGATTCATCTCCTACTAACGCTCCAATCGATTTTCTCTTGCAAAATGAATCTATCGACCAGTCCTGATTATCCTTCCAATCAAAATAATGTTCAGCAGAATACCCTCGATAAAGTTCCCCTACCCCTCCATTAAGATGAATCGTTTTATCAAGGGTTACATTTGCAGATAGCAAACCATCCGCATCAAAAAAGTAACCTAATCTGAAACTTAATATCAAATCTAAATGTTCTTCAAGCGTTTGTACCGCCAATTTATCAATATTCCCTTTTCCTAATGAATGAATTCTTTTGTAAACAGGGTCATACTCAAATTCAAAAATATTTGCTAAATTATTTGCACAATTTCTCTCATATTCATCCCCATATGTAAATAACTTTATTTTGTTCTTTGCTCCTTTCACCTGCGTTGCAATTGCAAAGAGAAGCCTTGAATCCATACCACCGCTTAAATCCATAATATACTTTCCAAAATGTTCAGAACTTAATACCGCTGATAAATTATTTATTAATTCATCTTTCACTTCCTTCAATAACGAATGATAGTCCTCTTTATTCACTTCGTTATTTCTTTTAAATTCTTTTTCTATCTCACTTGCTTCAAACGAAATAAAACCATCAGACAAAAGAATTCTATTTTTTAAATCCAGACAATAAATATTTTTTGCAAAAGTTCGCTCATCTACTAATTGACAACTCATCGAATCTGCCCTAAGTGCAAAATAACTTTTAACAACCTTTGCATCAATCGTAAGTTTAACTCCTAACCTGGGTAATACTTTTATTAGCAAATGATATCTATTGCATGCAACAAATGATTTTTCTCCTTCCCAGTAATAAAACCATCTTTCCATTGAGTAATAATCGTTTGTTAAGACTATCTTGTCTTTATTCAATATCACTGCACTATACATACCAATTTCATCAAGAAAGTCTTCACTCTTCATTTCTTCATGAATATCA
>JBJEMA010000099.1:0-35136 GCA_051879435.1 Lachnospiraceae bacterium | reverse complement strand
CATTTCACGGTCATTTCCTTCACACCTGTCCGTTTTCTGCTACTCTTAATGATCTTCACAGAAAAGCACCGGTTTGGATATGTCCTCCTGCGCCAGGGTTTTTTTCACATCAATTACCCGCTGGTTACTGCTTCCCTTCCAGTGCAGCGTATTATCCTTTAATTCCTGAACGAATTCTCCGTCCACAATAACATCCAGTAACGGAATCAATGGTTTCATAACCGGATTCTTATAAATCTGTTCCCAGTCATATCCCGTATAAAGCCACATGGTTTTATCCGGATATTTTTCTTTAATTTCAAAGGCCAGTTTCAGAACACCAGTTAAATTTGCAGCATGAAGCGGATCACCACCAGAAAATGTAATACCGGAAATATATGTTTTGTCTAGCTGTTCAAAAATTTCCTGTTTTGCAGCCTCATCAAAACTCAATCCTCCATCCGGGTCCCATGTAATGGGATTCTGACAACCTTTACAGCAATGGTTACAACCGGCGACCCACAGGACAACCCGCAGACCATCTCCGTTACGCATATCGTCTTTCGTTATATTATGGTACCTCATTTTTCAATCTTCCTTATTCCCTTTTTTGCAGGAATGCTTCATCTTAAGTCCCCCTGCAGATTTTCCGTCCTTTTTCCGGCAAAGTTACATACTCTTTCTTTCTGCAATCTCCGCCATCTTTGCATCATTCAAACGGGTATCCCCATGCACACGGGAATAGGACAGATAACCGTTCATACGATCGATTTTTGTCAGATTGCGGCTTCCACAAACCGGGCAGACATCCATTTCCAATTCTTCATGTCCGCAATCATCACAATATGCCAATGAAAGATTAACCCCTTCATAGAATCCCATCTCCATGGCACGATGAATCAAGGTTTTTACCGCCTCAATGTTATAATCAATCGGATATTTTACATATTGAATCTTTCCGCCGTTACTCAGTTCCCAGAACCGGTATTCCAGGTCCTGCTTCTGAATCGGGGTAATGTCTTCCGATACATGACAGTGGAAACTGTTGCTGACATATTCCCGATCGGAAACACCTTCCACGATACCGTATTTTTCCCGGAACTGTTTTACCTGAAGCCCGCAAAGATTTTCAGCCGGTGTACCGTAAATGGCATACAGATTGCCATCTTCTTCTTTGAATTCATTGACACGCTTATTGATGTATTCCAAAACTTCGACGGCAAATTGTCCGTCCTCTACCAAAGACTTGCCGTTATAAAGCATCTGGAGTTCATTCAGCGCCGTAATTCCGAAGGAGGCAGTAGCCGCCTTCAAAAGCGGTTTGATTTTATCCGTCAACTTCAAATTGCCATATAGGAATCCGCCTTCACAATACGCCAGCGGATTGGTGGATGCCCGCATTTCCCCCAAATATGCGTAGGTACGGATATGAAGCTGACGAATCAGATTCAGATAATAATCCAACACCTCATAGAAATCTTTGCTTTCCTGTTTTGCCTTTGCCAAAATCATAGGCAAATGAAGAGAAACGGCACCAATATTAAATCGTCCCACAAATACAGGCACATCCCGGTCGTCCGCCGGATGCATTCCTCCTCTTTCGTACCATGGGGACAAAAATGCACGACATCCCATTGGGCTGATTACTTTCCCATACTGCTTATACATGGAAGCAATATAGCCTTTTCCCGTCAGGCTCAGCCAATCCGGATACATGGTCTTTGCCGAACATTTTACGCCGGCTTCAAATACATCTTCCAGTTCTTTCCCCGGTCCATGGAGATTCTCATCATATAAAAATACAATTTTCGGGAAAAGAACCGGTTTCTTGTGTTCCTTTTTCCCCTGGCCATTCATACGAACCTTTAACAGATTAATGGTGGCCGCCTTTGCAAACCGCTCTGTTCCGATACCGGCAGTTACTGTAATAAACGGATAATCCCCACGACTGGACGCTACCGTATTAAATTTATATTCCCAGCCCTGGAAGCCCTGCTCGAAATCGCGATTCACATCCTTCAGTGCCTCTTCTTCGGCCCGCTCTCTTGCTATTCCCATGTCCATATATTTCTTAATGTACTTTTCATAGGATTTTTCCGCATAAGGAGCCAGAATCTTATCTACCTCCGGTACGGTAAATCCACCATATTGCTGACTTGCGGCACTCAATACGATATCCCCGATAACATCAAATGCCACATCCAGCGTCTTTGGCTCGTTGTACCAGATATTTCCCATCTCAAAGCCGCCCCGGAGCACATTCTCCACATTGAATAGACAGCAGTTCATGGTATCTCTTCTTGCAGACATATCATGAATATAAATATATCCGTCCCTGCATGCCTGCAGTTCTTCTGTGGTAAGGAAAAATTTCTGATAAAGTTCCTTGTTGAACTGATTGAAAATCAGACTACGCTTTGTGGATACCAGTGCAGAATCCGTATTGGCGTTTTCTTTGTCTCCCACATACATAATGGACTGGCTCTTTTTGTAAACATCATCCATCATGCGAACAAAATCCTGTTTGTAATTGCGATAATCCCGGTAACTTTTTGCCACAATCGGTTTCACTTTTTCCAATGCGCTTTCCACTATGTTGTGCATTACCGGAATTGGGATGCGATCCACATGCATCTCGTCCACTTTATCCACTACATCTGCACAAATCGCTTCTTTTTCCTCCTCGGTAAATTCCGTAAGGGCGCGATATGCACTTTTCCCGACTGCATTGATTACCTTCTGCACATTAAACGGCTCCAGACAATTGTCTTTTTTTACCACCATTACATTTCGTATCGGGCGGTAAAGCAAGCCGTAATCCTTCTCTCCTTCCGTTTTTCCTGTGCAATCGTCTCTTGCACAATCCTCACATAGACAAACTGCTTGATTCTCCTGCATCTCTGCCATTTTGGCATCCTCCTTCAAACACAATCTTGCATTGTAAAAATTGGTGTATTATAGCGTTTATCCCTCAAAGCAAGGAATAAACGCTTTATCTTGTAATATTCTATCAGCCCGGCCACAATATCTTGTGGTTACCATAATGTATTATACAGATACCCTGTCTTACATGTCAATTATTAAATATGTCCAAATTAAAGAAATCTATTCTTTACATTCTTCCTAAACTTTCTTTTCTCCCTCTTCCGCCAGATTCGTCAGCCATATTCCTTTCCGAATCATGACATAGCCGATGGTTACCTTGATAAAATCAGCGCACTGAACAATAGCGTAAATGGCCAGAATAGGAAGTGCGGAAAATTTACATAAAAGATATGCAAGTGGAACCGCAATCACCCAGGAATATCCGGAATCAAACAGGAACGTTATTACCGTTTTTCCACCGGAACGAAGGGTAAAATACAGGGCATTCAAAAATCCCTGCAAAGGGAAGAAACAGGCAGTTAACATAATAAAATATTTACCGTAATTTCTCACCTCTTCCGTTGCATTATAAAACTTCGGGAACAGAAAGGCTGCCGGAATGAGAATCACCACCAGAAGAAGGCATATAACCGCCGTAAACCACATGAGGTGAACGGAATCCTGCTTTGCCTGGTTGTATTTGGATGCCCCCAGCATCTGGCCGATTAAAATTCCCACCGCATTTCCCAGGGCAATAAACACCACGTTAAACAGATTGCACAGTACATTTGCAATATTTAATCCGGCAACAATTTCCAGTCCCCGCATGGAATAACATTGCGTTAAAACGGCAATCGAACCGGCCCATAAAAATTCATTCAGCAAAATCGGCGTTCCCTTTTTCAGCATTTTCCAAAATAACTCTCCGGGAACCAGCATTGTTCGGTAAATTCCATCCAAAAACGGGAATCTATTCTTTCGGGCATGGGCACATGATACAATGATCAAAAGTTCCACGATACGTGCGATTACCGTAGCAATTGCGGCACCTTTCACCTCCAGACGTGGGAAACCAAAATGACCTCCAATAAGACAATAATTTAGCACAACATCCACTATAACGGAGGTTACCCCGGCAATCATGGGCATAAAAGCCTCCCCTGTTTCCCGAAGGGTGCTGGCATAACATTGGATAATCACAAAAGGAAGAATCTGCAAAAGTATAATTTGAAGGTACTGCAACCCATATTCCATGGTCAATTCCTTGTTGAGAATTTCCGAATTCCCATGTAAATAAAGGCCAATCATAGAATCTCCCAGAAAGGAAAATGCAAGAATTCCCAGTAACATACAAGTGATTCCAATCCACAGTTTCATTCGAAAACTGCTGCGTACCCCTTCCAGATCTCCTTTGCCGTAAAATTGGGCGCTAAAAATTCCCGGGCCGGAAATACCGCCGAATATGGAAAGGTTAAATACAAACAAAAGTTGTCCCACTATGGACACACCTGTCATACATTCCGTCTGCAGACTTCCAACCATTACACTGTCTACGAGACTTACTGCATTGGTAATTCCATTTTGTATCATCATAGGAACTGCCAGCATCAGTGCTTTTCTATAAATTGATTGTTTTTTCATAATTCTGCTCCATTTTTCTAATACCATTTCATCTTTTACAGATCAGCCGCCCGGCATTGGATTAATCCCCCTGTCTTCCCCTAAGCAATATAGGGAGAAAAATGCCACAAGCAATTCTGCTTGCGGCATGTCCAACTCGCAATCTTATTTCGATTCTATATACAATTGGGTTATTCCCTGCAAATAGGAAAGATATGCTTCTCTTGCTTCCGACGGATATGTCAGTTCAATTCGTTTCCCCAGACCCGATAACCAGCCGAAAAACTGTTCGGAGATTACCACATCTACCCGCACGGAAAAATGTTCCCTGTCGGGCTGTCTGCGAAGTTCAATCTCTTTGCCAAAACGGTCAATGATAATTCCGGCCATGGAATTCTCGCAAAGAAGACGAATGGATTGCTTTTTCCCACCAAACATTCCAAATGTTGTTCCGATATAATCTGCCAGATCAAAATCTTCAAAAAGTTCTTCCCCAACCCGTTCCCGGTCTTCGATGGTCAACTGTTTCATCCGATCCACACGATAATGTCTTATCTGCATCCGGCTTTCATCTACACCCACCAAATAATAAAATTCATTATTCCATACCAAATGATAGGGGCTGACATGATAAAATTCGCCGTTTTTCCGCAAACGCACTTCTTTTCCGGTGTCATAATCCTGATATTGAAAACGAATGGATCGATGGATACTAATGGCACGGTGCAAATCATCAACGGAATAAAACACCGATTCGTTTTCTGATTTCGCTCTTCCCGATACAAATACGGTTCGCTGAAGTTCTGTTGCTTCATGGCAATCCGTCATTTTTTCCAGTTTGGCAATCAACGCTCTTGATTTTTTCTCTGTAATAAAACGGGAAGCCTGTATCATATCTACAAGAATCTTTAATTCCGGCAATTCGAAAACCCGGGAAGCCAGATAATATCCCCCATTCTTTTTGGACGGGTTCATCTCTATATCAAAACCAAATTTGCGCAAACTCTCCAAATCACTGTAAATACTTTTTCTTTCCGCTTCAATTCCTTCCACAGCCAATTCTTTCAAAATGGTCTTCATGGATACCGGATGCATTTCATCCGACTTTTCCCACAGAATTTTTAAAAGAAATAATATTTTCTGTTTTTGATTTTCTGCTTTTGCCATAACAATACTTGATACCTTTTACGAAACGATACCGCTATCTTCTGCCTTCTCGGTCTTCTCTTCCCTGCTTTGTGCTTCCAATTTTGCATTTTTGGATTTCCGAAGGGAAATGCCGATAAATATTGCAATTACCACCGCAAGCACAAAGACACCAAAGCAAAAAAGAAAGGATAAAAAACTATTGGTAAATAAAATCAAATTCGTCATTGTAATACTCCCATTGATTTGTTAACATAACGAAATAATCATACCACTGAACAAATTACATCGTCAAGAAGCGGTCCCCCATCCGGCGCTTGCCCATCCGCCGCCATGGTTGCCAGTTTATCACACCGTTCGTTCATAGGATGCCCGTTATGCCCTTTGACCCACACATATGCAACATGGTGAGGTTCCATAGCCTTTAAAAGCCGCTGCCAGAGATCCACATTTTTAACCGGTTCATTTTTCCCCCGTTTCCAGCCTTTTTTCATCCAACTGTCAATCCATTTCCGGTTAAAAGCGTCGGTCACATATTTGGAATCCGATATTACCTCCACCTCACAAGGCCTGGTCAGCGCTTCAAGACCCACAATCACAGCCATCAGTTCCATCCGGTTATTCGTGGTCTTTTTATATCCTGCACAATACTCTCTTTCATGCAATTGTCCTGCCGGATCCACATAGTGAAGAATGGCTCCATAGCCTCCCGGTCCATCCGGATTTCCCCGGGCAGAACCGTCTGTATATATTGTTACCTTCATCCCTGATTCCCCTTTCCAAATTACAGTCTTTTATTTATTATCATGTATTATATTTTCCATTTTACAATTACATCTATTATCAGTCTTTCAATGTTCTGACCGGAAGTATTTCCTTGACTTAAATATTTACCTTTGTATTTTTTCTATAATTTTCCGACTTTCCTATTCTATTTTCCGCTTACCATATTGTCTTTATTTCAAACTCCAGGTACGATTTTTCAGAAAATCTTCCGCCTGCAATCCGGCTTTTTCTACTATCTCATTATCGTATCCCATAAGAAGTAAAAGGGAAATGGCATTTCGGCTCACTGCGCGTCCCGGTTTTAACTTATAAGAAAATCGAATATCATCTTCGGAAATCTCTTCATCAAAATGATAATTATCGAAGGAATCCTGCAGTAACTGAGACAACTCCAAATCATGCGTAGCGGCAAAGCAGGTCACGCCATGGGTGGATAAATATAGAAGGATCTGGGAGGAAGCTGCAATCCGCTCCACTGTATTGGTTCCACGCAATACTTCATCCACAAAGCAAACAATCGATGATCCCTCTTCCTTTTCCGCATTCAGGATTCGTTTCATGGCTTTAATCTCCACAATGAAATAACTTTCTCCCTTTTGCAGATTATCCTGCAAAGCCATGGAACTGAAAATACGGTGAAAATTGGTTTTCATTTCCCGGGCGCAGACAAATCCAACCGTTTGCGCCAGCAGCATATTTATGGCCACGCTTCGCAAAAAAGTGGATTTTCCCGATGCATTAGATCCGGTAAGCAGAATGGACTTCTCTGCTTTATAATCATTTCCCACAGGATGCGACAGTAACGGATGGTAAATCTCAATTGCCATCTCACCGCCTTCTTCCATTTGCGGAAGGGCATAATAAGGCAGGCTGCTGCGATAAGAACCAAGTGCCAGCATGGCATCCAGCCAGCCCACAACGCCAAAAAGGGCATCCACCTTGGAAACATATTGTTTCAGTTGCAGTACCATACTGCGGTAAAGAAGCAAATCCACATGGAAAACCATATTAAAATAAACCATCAAACCGCTTAATATGCCATTGTTATTTCCGAGAAAAAGTGCAGCACCGCGAGAAAAGAACCGAAGTTGCAAAAGAGAATCCTCGAGAATCATTCTTTTCTCTTCCCATAATCCGTTTATCTTTATGTCTTTGCAGGCAGTCGAAAGTGCCTTCCCGTTCTGCACCAGGTTAAAGACCTGCCGGACCGTTTCATAATAAGGCAAAACAGCCGCACGCTCCTTAAAATAAGACAACACAGAAAAAGACAAAGATAAAATGAGGAAAAGTATTCCCGGTCCGGCAGATAAAAAAAGCAAGGCAACGGATAATGCCAGAAACAAATAATTAAGAATATGCAGGACAACCCGGATATTAAACTCTTTTTTGCTGCACTCCTGCAGACAGCCATAAAAATCCGTTCCGTTTTTCTGTCCCATTTGCGCCAAAACAAACCCGACATTTTTTCTTTGCTCCGGTCTTTGCATAAAGTAGGATACCACCTGCTCCTGCTCCTGTAATTCCTCGTAGCACTTCTTTGGGGTACGAAGAAGTGCATAGAGTACTTCTTCTCCGGCAAAAGACTGACAATGATCCATGGAAAGAAACAATCGATTCATATCCAGGTCTTTCCATGTAATGTCATCTACATGCCATCCATCCTGATGAAACAAATAGTAACCGTTCCGGATTGTAACTCCGCCTTTTTTTGCCATTCTGCGGTCTACCTCTACGGATTTTCCGTAAGAAGATTCCAAGCGCGCCATGATTTTTTTTCGGTTTCTTCGTTGCTCCCGAAGGCCGAAAATGAAAACCACCAGCAAAAAGAGTGCCACCACTCCGATAATCGTATAATCCTTCAAAACAATCTACCCTCTTTTAATTCTCTGTTTGGAAATCCGGGCCGAAACTTTCCGGCAACAACGCATCCAAATGAAATACTTTATATTCCTTGCAACTTTTTGCCACAATGACCTCCAGGTTTTTCGGTTCCGCAAATTCCCTCATCACCTGGCGACAGACACCGCAAGGGAACGCATATCCGGTAGGTTCCTCTCCATTGCCACCGGCTACTGCCAAAAGCCGAATGGAAGAATGTCCTTCGCTGACTGCTTTAAAAATAGCAGTCCGTTCCGCGCAATTTGTGGCTCCGTAGGACGCATTTTCAATATTGCAGCCGGAATAAAAAGTACCGTCTTCGGTCATTAATCCTGCGCCCACACGATAATTGGAATATGGTGCATATGCATGCTTCCTTGCTTCCAAGGCTAAACGAACGACTTCTCTGATATTTTCTTCATGTGTCATTTCCATAACTCCTGATTGCTTATTAATTTGCCGCTTGTTTTACTTTTGGGGCTTTTGTACATTCGCACTCCCGCGCTTTCGCGCTTTTGCCTGCTTTGCAGGCTGATTGCTCATTAATATGCCCAGAAAAACAAATGTCGCCTTCGGCGCCGCTTGTTTTTCTTTTGGGGCTTTTGTACATTCGCACTCCCGCGCTTTCGCGCTTTTGCCTGCTTTGCAGGCTGATTGCTCATTAATATGCCCAGAAAAACAAATGTCGCCTTCGGCGCCGCTTGTTTTTCTTTTGGGCATATTATATCATGAACTTCGTTCATGGTCGCATTTCGCCGCTCGCCAATCATGCAAGCATGTTGGCTCGCTTGCGCTCATTATATCATGAACTTTGAATTTTTTTTATAAATAACACAAAAAATACCGGTCCAGAATAGGGGCCGGTATTTCTTCTGTGATACCATTGCAGGCAAAAATGTAATTCGATTTTTAAAGAATGATACATATAAATCCGCCGGAAGCATCATTTACAATCTTTTTCATGGAATTCTGAAGTTTTTCCTGGCAATTTTGATCAACCGACTGTACTTTACTGCGAATCCCATCAAAAACAAGTTGTTCCACATTTTTGCCGAAAATATTGGTCTGCCAGATTCCTTCTCCCTCCATGCCGGAATCATGCAGGAAAGTAATCAAATCTAGTGCCTGGCTCTCCGTTCCCACAATTGGAGCAATTTCGGTTTCAATATTTGCCTTTATCATATGAATGCTCGGACTGGAAGCATGTATTTTTACCCCATACTTGTTCCCCTGTTTAATAAGTTCCGGCTCCTTCAAAATGATTTCTTCTTTCTCCGGCAAAACCACTCCGTAACCCTCACTTTGTGCTTTCGCAAATGCCTCCCGGGTTCTGGCAAATTCCTGCAATATGCGATTTGCTTTTTTCAATTTCATAATAATCTGATCGTCACCGGTAATTTCCTCTCCCGAAAGTTCGGATAAAAACTGATAATAGCAGGAATTTTCCATTTCCAGTTCCACAGTTGCAATACCTGTTGCCAGATTCATATTTTTCAACCGGCAATTCGCGATATAATCCCCTTCGAGGCATAATGGATGCTCCATTAAATCCCGGACATTCCGATAATCTGCCATACAGTTTTTTAACTGTGCCGACAGTCCCGCTTTCATCTCATGTTCTCTTGGCAGAAACAATGTCCATTTCGGCAAAAAAATCTCCAGTCTTGTCAGAGGAAATTCATAGAGAAGCTGCTCCACGATTTTCTGAATATCCGACTTGCGAAGTTGCTCACAATTCACAGCCAGTACCGGACTATCATATTTTTCTTCCAATTCCCGTCGGTACTCCTGCGTTTCCTTTGCAAAAGGTTTCGTGCTGTTTAGAAGAATAATATATGGCTTTCCGATTGCTTTGAGTTCCGCAACGGATTTTTCCTCCGCTTTCTTGTAATTTTCCTTTGGCAGTTCACCAATGGTTCCGTCTGTCATAACAATAATTCCAACGGTAGAATGATCATGAATAACCTTCTTGGTTCCGATATCCGCAGCTTTCGCGAAGGGAATTTCCTCCGCAAACCAAGGGGTATGTACCATCCGCTCCTTTTCCTCTTCCATATGGCCGGTAGCGCCTTCCACCAGAAATCCTACGCAGTCAATCAAACGAATTTTTGCCAAAGTACCTTCCTCCAATTCAATCAGAGGTGCTTCCTTGGGAATAAATTTTGGTTCCGTTGTCATAATTGTTTTCCCGTCACTGCTTTGGGGCAACTCATCCACGGCCCTTTTTCGTTCCTCTTCATCCTCTATTGCAGGCAGTACCATTTGCTGCATAAATCTCTTTATGAAGGTAGATTTTCCTGTCCGAACGGGTCCCACCACGCCAATGTAGATTTCGCCCCCTGTACGCATTTGTATATCCTTATAAAGGTCAGTTTGCTTTTCTTCCAATATTTCCACAGAAAAACTCCTTTCCGAATACTTAATATGAATATATGGAGAAAAACACCATTTTAGAACTACCTGTTTTTTGTTATACTATTCAGGAAAACATATGCACATGCATTGTGCGCAAAGGAGGCTCATGGTTTGGACATTCAAAAGGTTCAATTTCAATATGGAAAACACATTGTTTTGCAGGATATTTCCTTTTCCATTCCCGAGGGAAAATGTTGCGGAATTATAGGGGCAAACGGCTGCGGAAAATCCACTCTGCTTTCCATTCTCGCCGGAGCACGTAAAGCCGGAAACGGCACCCTGCTTTATCAGGGAGAAACCTATTCTTTAAAAAGCCATCATCGTCCGCTGCAATTCGGCTATATTCCACAGGACAATCCATTTATAGAACAGTTGTCTGCCTATGACAATCTGTATTTGTGGTATCGGGGCAAACGGTCTGATTTTCAAAATGCGCTGAAAGAAGAAATGATCCAAATGCTGGGGATTGAAGAATTTCTGTCAAAAAAAGTCAGCCAGTTATCCGGGGGAATGAAAAAGCGCCTCAGCATTGCGGCCGGATTTATGAATCATCCCAAGGTGCTGATTCTGGATGAACCTTCCGCCGCTTTGGACATTCCCTGCAAGGCAGACATTTACCGATATTTAACGGCTTATCTGGATCAGGGTAATACGGTTATTATCACAACTCATGAGCCGGACGAACTGGATTTATGCAATATTTTGCTTGTTATGAAAGAAGGAAGATTGGAACAGGTTCCCGCCAATCTGCGCGGAGCCGGGCTGTTGTCACACTTTTAATAGGAGGAGAATCTTAAATGGCAAAACACAGGATAAACCGCAATGCAGAAAATAAGAAATTTGAAGTCCTTATGTTCCTGCTGGTTTTGGTTCTGGTGGCAGGCAGTATCCTTGGAATTGTTATTTACCGTTCCACCCATACTCCAAAGGCCAAAGTCATGTTCGCTCTTTCCAAAACTTTCGGGCAAAACAGTGTATTTGCCATTATGTCAGACAACGAATCCCGGGCCGGTAACGGAACCCTATGGAACGATTATCTTCAGGATTTTATACAGGGAAAAAAGATTCTGGATGCAGTACTTGAGGGAAATTTTTCTTCCTGTAGTGAATTTACTCTGGAGGAATTGGATTATCCGGGCATGACTCCCGAGATGAAATATCTTCATGGTGCAGGCCTTCGTTTCTCCCATGACCTCATGAGAGAGCAGGCTCTTTCCAGGCAGAAATTGGAACTGCGGTACAATAGCGCAACTTTACTTGGCATAAATGCTTATGCGGATGAGAATGTTATTTCTATTGCCAGCGACGATTATCTGGATGGTTATATCTCCTTTGAACCATTTCATCTCGGTGAAATCTATAACGATTCCCTGCTGGCTACCCTGTTACAGAAACAGATTCCTGATGAATATGTAAAACTCCTATCCTTTCATCCCCTGTCCTTTCCGGACAAAACAAATCCCGGCAGCATTTATCGTTTTGTGGCTACTGCAGAAGGGATTGATGCATTGTTGGAATTCTATAATGAAATATGTGTGGAAGAAATCGATGATACAGAGGTTATTTCCATTGCCGGCCGGGAGGAAATATGTTCCATTTATCAGGTTATATTTCCCGCCGACGCTTTTTCGGATTTCTTAACCTCCTATTATGACTGGGCAGAGGATGATTTTATCCTTTTCCTTGAAGAGAATGAGGATATCGTAAATGCGTTGACATTTCTCATTCGGCAACAGGGCGGTAATGTGTCGGGAGAAAAAGAAATTGCCCGATTTATTTTGCAGGAGCCTCGCCACGCCCTTTCCGAAAATGAAGAAAAAGATATACAATTTCAGGTATTTTTGCGGTTCACCGGCGAATTGGTGCAATTGAAATTCCGGGATGATTTTGCCTTCCATCAAAACTATTATGAATTGGATACGGTAATTACCTGGCATGGGGCACCGAATCTCACGGACAAAATTGATTTTTGCGCTGCCTTGTCTTCGGAACAAACAAAATATGAATTCTTCTGTCATCAGATGGGAGAAAGCCAACAGGCGGAAAGACTGGAAGAAATTCGTTGGCAACTCACGCGTAACAATGTTTTGCTGCTCTCCAACGAGCAGAGCAATACCTTTGATTTTCAAACCAGGGAGTTAAAGGTAAACGGTAATCTTACCATACCGGAATCAATCGCGGATTCCTTTCCGGATCAATTCACCGATTTGCTCCCGGAACAATTTGTGGATGCACTTCCGGAGCCATTTACGGATTCGCTGCCGGATTATTTCGCGCCCCATTTTCCGGCCAGTCTCGTTTACGAAACCGCTTTCGCCGTAGACAACAACACCAAAGAAAATCAGGTATCTTTTTATGTGGATGATTGTATTTTGCAATTCATCACACCTGAATTTCAGGGGACAATCGGCTTCTCTGCCAAGACAGAATTTGCAATGCTTTCGGATACCCGGATTGATAAACCGGAAGGGCCGGAATACCGCATATTTGAAATGAACCCCGTGGAACTGTTTTCCTTAGGAAATGAAATTTATAACAATGTAAAAAACAGTTTTCTTTATGAACTGATTCAAAATATATAGAAAGATTTGAATTCATGAAACGAAAATTATTTGGATTTACACTTAAAAAAATATTGTATCAACTTCCTGCAGTCTTTTTCTTATCCTTACTCCTGATTGCCCTTCTTGGCACCGCAGCCGTATGTGCACAGAAAATATTATATGCGGGACAACCTCTGGTACGGGCTTCCGTCGCTATAGTGACGCCGGATCCCGATGATATGTATTTCAAATTTGCAATCAATATGTTGGAAAATATGGAAAGCACCGCCGAGTCTCTGGAATTTCATCTTTGTAACACAGAAAAAGAAGGCTATCGATTATTAGATCAGGGGCGAATTATTGCACTGATTGTTTTTCCGGAAAATGCCATTAACAGTATATTGACCGGAGAAAATATTCCGATTCAGGTAGTTTTTGATTCCCGGAATGAACTTTCCGCTTCTGTGTTAGCAGAACTTACCGCTGCCGGTACCAGACTACTCTCCTCCGCCCAGGCAGGAACCTATACAACCTCCCGGCTTTACTATACTTATGAGACAGAACAGGAATTGAATGAGGCCTATAATGATGTGGACCTTTTGAACTTCAGTTATTGTCTTTATCGGCAGGAACTTTTTCATCGAACGCCGATTTCCTTTGGCGGTACCGAAAATACCATCATCTATTATGCTTCTTCTGCCCTTTTATTATTTCTGCTTTTGTTTGGAAGTGCATTTTTGCAAACCCTTTCTTCCGGTAGTGTCGCATTTTGTGACAAATTGAAATGTTATGGAATTACTCCATTCTCCCATTTATCGATTCGCTTCTTTGGTTATTTTCTGTGTTTATTTGCAGGGGGAAATCTGTTTTTGTTCCTTGGCGGACAGATATTGAAACATTTGCAGAAAGGCGCGAAGGAGGATTCTGTTTTACAGATGCTTTCTTTTGAATATAACAGCGTCACTTTTCTGTGTCTTTTCGTCTTTGCACTTTTTCTTGCCACATATTTTTTCTTTATACAGGCAATCTGCCATGAAAAAAATGCGGCTGTGTTGTTGTTTTTCCTTCTCAGCAGCGGACTTATGCTGATTTCCGGCAGTATTATTCCACTTGCCTTTTTCCCGGAAATCATTCGCAGTGTCGCACCGGTACTTCCAACCTATCATTTTCAATTATTATTATCGGGACTTTTAGAAGGAAAAATTCTAACAATGGCTGATTTGGGACTTCATGCCTTATCCCTTGTGAATCTCATGGGATACAGTATCGCATTTTTCTTTATCACAATTATTTGTATGAATCATCAACAGAGAAAGGTAACTAATTCATGAAATTTTCCCGTTTATTCTTTCTAACCATAAAACGATATATAAAATATCCCGCATTTCTTCTCCTTTTGCTCATGTTGCCAATTGCGGCAATTTTCCTGTCCAAAGAACAAAAAGAAGAAAAAAACGGGATTTTCGTAGGTTACTGCTTTTACGATGAAGAAGAACCGGAAGCATCCGTTGTTATGACCAAATATGCGGATTTCCTGCCAGAAGAACTGGAAACGGATGATTTTAAATCGCTGCCGGGGAATAAAAACGCTCAAGAAGTATTGGAAGAAGCACTGTTTTCCTATCATGGAATGTTTGAATTTATCTCATTTGATTCCATTGATGAAATGATACTTCAGGTTGAAAAAGGAGAATTGGAATGTGCTTACCTCATCCCCATAAATCTTTATGATTATTTGTTTAATGGGGAAAAGAAAAATCGAGCCATGGTTTTTACATCGCCTTCCACCACCTTATCCAAGGTTGCTACGGAAACCATTTATTCCATGCTTTATACCGGAATTTCGCGGCAGGCACTTACCGACTACTTCTTCTCACGAAGCGCTATTTCAAAACATCTGCAATACCCGAAGGATGTTTCTGCCATTGAAGAGATTTATCAAACCTTTTTAACAAATGGCTCCACTTTCGATTTTGAATATGTTAACGCACCCGAAGATTTTCAACCTACAAATGTCAACATTGCTCTTTCTCCTCTGCGGGGAATCTTTGCCTTATTGATTCTTCTTGCTTCTCTAGTAGGAGCCTTTGATTTTTATAAGGAGGCGGAAAATCCTATTTTTGCAAGAAAAACCGTTCGTCTGGCATACATTATGGTTCCCACCTTATTTTGCGGCATTGATGCGGTTGTATGTCTTGCTTTTAGCCCATTTTTTCAAAATGTTTTTTATGAAATATCGGCAATGCTGCTTTATTGCGCTTTATGCATTATTTTCACCTTTATTATGGCAAACATAATAAAAAGACAGGCAATTTATTATGCCTGCCTTCCGATTTTTCTGTTTGCCTGCCTTTTGTTATCCCCGATTTTTTTCGATTTCAGTGCCTTTTTGCCGGTATTGAAGCCGCTCTCCTACCTGTTTTTACCAACCTATTACCTACGCCTCTTCTAATGTAAATCGCGCAAATTGCGACAGCGGCTGCGAAGTACAAGCATATCGCCCGGACAAGTGCGAATTGCGACATTGGCTGCGAAATGCAAGCATATTGCCCGGACAAGTGCGAATTGCGACATTGGCTGCGAAATGCAAGCATATTGCCCGGACAAGTGCGAATTGCGACATTGGCTGCGAAGCAGACACGGAGCAATTCGCACTTGTTCGGGCTATTTATGAAACGGAGCAATTTGCACTAAGATCGTTTCATTAGGATGTCCATGGCCTCATTTAGCCCCGCAACCGTAAGCGGAAGCATTGGAAACAATTCTTTAATTGCAGTTTCCGCCTCACGCCATGGTGCCTTTCCAACTGCCATCTTTGGATTCAGCCAGACAATTTTTTTATAACTTTGCTTTAACCGTAACAACCATTCATAACCGGAATAACCCCCATTGGGACCGCGATAATTCCCATCCTTTGCATAAAGTTCTTCCGGAGCCATCGCGGCATCGCCAACGATAATCACCTTAAAATCCTTATCCAGATTCCGAAACATCCACTCCGTCTCAATCCAATCCCCATTATCACATTCCGGCGTTTTATAAACATGGGAATATAAGCAATTATGAATATAATAGGCCTTCACTTCTTTGTAATGATTGGATTTATGCACTGCCTGAAATAATTCATTCAAAAGATTGCAATATGGAATCATGGTTCCACCGGAATCCATAATCAAAAGAAGTTTCACGGAATTTTTTCTTGGCTTTTGCATTACGATTTGAAGGCAGCCCCCATTGTTACAGGTCTTATCCACCGTACCGTCAATGTCTAATTCCGTTTCCGGAATATCCAGACGGGTGGAAAACTGACGAAGTTTGCGAAATGCCTGTTGAAACTGTCGGTTGTCCAACATCCTGTCATCCCGAAAATCCCGGTATCTTCTTGCACCTACCACCTGAAAAGCGGACTGATACCCGGTACTTCCGCCTACGCGGATACCACCGATATTACCACCTGTATTACCAAAAGATGTCTTGCCCATGGTGCCAATCCAATAAGCACCTCCATTATGCTCACTGTCCTGATCCTTCAGACGCTGCTTATATTTGTTTTCAACATCATCTTTACTGATTGCGCCCCGCTCCACCGAATTCAGATACTGTTTATCCATTTCATGAAGCATCTCATTCATTTCCGGTTTATCTAACCAGCGAAGCATCCGATCCGTTAAATCATCATCGGATTTAATGCCCTTGAAGCATTCCTCAAAAGCCAAATCAAATTTGTCAAAATCCGTTTCGCTTTTTACAAGAATCATTCTGGCAACATAATAAAACCGGGTAAGACTGCTTTCGCACAGTCCCATATCCAGTGCCTGTTGCAAGGTTAACCACTCACTTAAGGTAACCTGTAATCCTTTCGCTTTCAACACATCAAAAAATCGATTAAACATAATGTCTTACCGTTTCTAAATCTTCATCCTTTTTCACAATTACGCCAAGGAAAGGCAGGGACTCACGCAATTTATCGGTTGGAATACCGCCTAGTTGCAACGCATTTACCCAATCAATCAATTCCGAAGTACTCGGTTTTTTCCGAATATCACGGATACCGCGAATCCAATAGAAAACATCCATGGCATTCTTTAACAGATTTTCCTCAATGTTCGGATAATGTGTCTTCACAATTTCTTCCATAAGTTCCGGTGAAGGGAAATCAATATAATGGAAAATACACCGGCGAAGAAATGCATCCGGAAGCTCTTTTTCCGCATTGGAGGTAATGATAACAATCGGCCGCTGTTTTGCCCTAATGGTTTCCTTTGTTTCATGTATATAAAATTCCATCTGATCTAATTCCCACAAAAGGTCATTTGGAAATTCCAAATCCGCCTTGTCAATTTCATCAATTAACAGGACCACCTGTTCATCGCTTTGAAAAGCCTCACCCAGTTTTCCCAATTTGATATACTTAGCAATGTCATTGACCCCTTCTTCTCCAAACTGTCCGTCATAAAGACGCTGGATAGTGTCATAGACATAAAGGCCTTCCTGTGCTTTTGTCGTGGATTTAATATTCCAAATTACCAGTTTTTTCCCAAGAGACTCTGCAATTGCCTGCGCCAGCATAGTTTTACCGGTTCCCGGTTCTCCCTTAATCAAAAGTGGCTTTTGAAGAGCCATTGCCACATTCACGCTTGCCATCAAAGATTCACTTGCTACATATTTTCCGGTACTTTTAAATTCTTCTCCCATGGATTCATCCTTTCTTCCTGGTTATAAAATCTTTCCATTGCTCTTTCAATAAAATAATCACTCTTTGTTCTACAACCTGTGCCTTCTATTTTCTCCGATTACCATTCACCCTGTTCATGTTCTGCCTTCATATCCCGCATCATAAGAGCCTGAACCGTATCTTTCACTTTTTTATCATTGAATAATATTTCATTTACCTGTTCAATAATTGGCATTTCCACATTGTATTTTTGAGCCAATTCCATTCCTGCCTTGGCAGAATAAACACCTTCCACCACCATCTTCACTTCTTCCGTAGCTTCCTTCATGGTCTTTCCCTGACCCATAAGAATACCGGCACGACGGTTTCTGGAATGCATGCTGGCACAGGTGACAATCAAATCACCGATTCCGGAAAGACCGGCAAAGGTTTCTGCTTTCCCACCCATAGCGATTCCAAGTCGCGAAATTTCTGCTATTCCCCGGGTGATTAAAGCCGCTTTCGTATTGTCGCCATAGCCAAGACCATCTGCCATACCGGCGGCCAGCGCAACCACATTTTTTAATGCAGCCCCGATTTCAATTCCCTTGATGTCAGAGGAAATATAGACGCGAAATACATTGGAATTAAATAATCCCTGAATGTATGTGGCAGTATCTCTGGTTTTCGCTCCCACCACCACCGTAGTCGGCAGGCCTCTTCCGACTTCTTCCGCATGAGACGGTCCGCTAAGCACTGCCACATCCCCCTGCGGAATTTCTTCTTCAATAATTTCCGACAAAGTCATCATGGTTGTTTCTTCAATTCCCTTTGCCACATTTACAATCTTCTGCTGCGACATAACATATGGTTTCATCTGATTAGCCGTAGAACGGGTAAATACAGACGGGACCGCCAAGACAAGCAAATCCATCCCCTCCACAGCATCAGAAAGTTTCTTTGTAAAACACATATCATCCGAAAGCCGGACACCCGGTAATTTATCCACATGCTCTCTCTTTTCATTCAGCATATCGATTTCACTGCCAATAGCAGACCACATCGTTACATGATGTCCATTGTTCGTAAGCAATACTGCAAGCGCAGTTCCCCAGCTTCCTGCCCCAATCATTCCAATTTTTGCCATATTTTTACCTGCCATTTCTGTTTCCTCTTTTTTTCTTATGTCCTAAGGTCTCTGTTTATTATATTTTCAGCCTTATCCATACAACTGTAAAACCGATTTTTCAGGATTTTCTGACGATAGTTTCCGAAAAATCAACCCCTATTTCCGGATTTTTCAATATTTAAATGCATCCCGATTACTCCGGCTTATTTTTCTTTAATAAATATGTTTTTCTTTCTTCGCCCCGTACGAGACGTCCGATATTGGCATGATGACGAATAAATGCCAGACCGCTGATGATGAGAGCCATAATCATCATTTCAACGCGAATTTCCATTGGTATATCTGCAAATATGCCTATCCCAAATATCCCGAAAGATACCATCTGCAGGAAAAAGCATCCGCTCATAACCAGAGAACCCAGAGAAACATAATTGGTAATTGCAAATGTTGCAAAGAAAGCAACTGCGCCAACCGGAATGAAAGGCCAATAAAATGCCAGAATCATACCGCCCATGGAGGCAATCCCTTTTCCTCCCTTAAAATGAAGATAAAATGGAAAATTATGTCCCAGGATTGCACCAAATCCTGCATATAATTTCAACAAATACACCATTTCCGGGTAACGATTGCGGAATACAAAATACACCGTAAGAATCGCAAAAAATGTTTTAAATACATCTCCCAGAAAAACAATCAGTCCCGCTTTTTTCCCCATCACCCGCAAAGTATTTGTGGTGCCGGCATTGCCACTGCCATGATCACGAATATCGATTCCTTTTGTTTTTCCCAGAATATATGCGGTCTGAAATAAACCAAATACATAACCAATCAATAAACACAACAGTCGAATGCCTATAAGTTCCATTGTTTCTGTCATTTTCTTTCTCCTCCGGTATTAGTTGGTATCTCCGTCCTTTCGCTCACGAATGATAAATTTAAGCGGCGTTCCGCGGAAACCAAATGCATCTCTTATCTTATTTTCAATATAACGGGTATAAGAAAAATGCATTAATTCCTTGTCATTTACGAAAATAACAAAGGTAGGCGGTTTTACTGCAACCTGTGTAATATAGTAGAGTTTTAAACGCTTTCCCTTATCCGTTGGCGGTTGCTGAAGAGCAACTGCTTCTGTCATAATCTCGTTGAGCACTCCGGTCTGAACCCGAAGGGTCTGACTGGCAATTACCAGATCGATTCGGTCATACATCTTGATAAGGCGCTGACCGGTTAAAGCAGATACATACATAATTTCCGCATACGGCATGAAGGACAGAATCTCACGAATCTTTTTTGTATGCGCATTCATTGTCTTGTCATCTTTTTCCACTAGATCCCATTTATTTACGACAATAATAATGCCCTTTCCCCGTTCATGGGCTATACCGGCTATTTTTGCATCCTGCTCGGTTACTCCTTCGGAAGCATCAATAACCAGAATCACCACATCGGCCCGTTCCACGGCACTGACGGTACGGACAATCATGTATTTTTCCAGTTCTTCCTTAATCTTGTTTTTCCTGCGAAGTCCGGCAGTATCAATGAAAACATACTCTTTCCCATTGTACTTTACCTCGGTATCAATGGCATCTCTTGTTGTTCCTGCAATATCGGATACAATCAGGCGGTTTTCGCCGAGAAGTTTATTGATGATTGAAGATTTACCCACATTTGGTTTTCCCACAATTGCTATCCGTGGACGATCATCTTCTTCCTCATCTCCGCTTCCTTCCGGAAAATGAGACACGACTTCATCGAGAAGTTCCCCGATTCCAAGTCGACCGGAGGCGGAAATAGGAAATGGTTCTCCAATACCCAGATTATAAAATTCGTAGACATCCACCATCATTTTCTGGAAACTGTCCACTTTATTCACTACAAGAACCACCGGTTTTCCACTTCGCCGAAGCATATCCGCCACTTTGGAATCGGAATCTGTCAGCCCCTGCCGTACATCCGTCATAAACAGAATCACATCCGCCGTATCAATGGCAATCTGCGCCTGCTCCCTCATCTGACTGAGAATAATATCCTTCGTATCCGGTTCGATTCCGCCGGTATCAATCAGGGTAAAATTGTAATCCAGCCAGCTCACATCTGCATAAAGTCGGTCCCGGGTAATGCCCGGCGTATCCTTCACAATTGCCAGATTGGTGCCGGAAAGAGAATTAAACAGGGTAGATTTTCCCACATTTGGTCTTCCCACAACTGCTACAATCGGTTTTCTTTTTCTACTCATTCCATTAACCATGCCTTTCCGGTATCTGAAGGCGGTGTTTCTGATTGAATCCGCCGACATAAGAAACCTGAATATGGTTTCTTCATTCCATAAAAAATAGACTTAACTGCACAAAACGGTTGGCCCTAAAATCGCGCTGACAAAGTCCATTCCGCTTGATTTTACAATATCGACCGGTACTTGTAAAGCATTTTGCACCTGCTCCACAGAATAGTCATCCAGGAAAACCTGCTCCCCGCTGCGCAACATATTTTGGGGTAACAGCAGCCGTTCTCCTTTCTCCCGCGGCAGCATTTGTTCAATTAAATCACCGCCGGTAATTAAACCGGAAACCGTAATTCCCTCTCCGAAAAAATGATTAATAATCTCATAGACATACACCTTTACCATGGGATATTGCGCCATGACCTTTCCGGCCAGTTTTTGCACGCTTGGATAGGCTAAATGTCCGGTTACCATGGAAATAGTCTGTGAAGGTACAGAAAATGATTTCTCTTTTAATAAGGCAAGGGCTTCCTCAACCTGGTCAAATAAAAGACGAAGCATGCCAACCCCATTTTCCAATTGCAAATAGCCATCATAGGATTCTGCCAAAGGCAAATCTCTTTCTGCAAGAAGATACCATTCATCACTTGCATGTACAAAATGACCGAAGCCCTTATCCATCGCCTTATTTTGAAATTCTTCAATCATGGCGATAACTTCCCGTGCTTCCTCTCTCTGAAAAGGTTCCAAAGGATACAAACCCTCCCGGAATTTGGAGAGTCCCACAGGGACAACGGAAACCGACTTGAGCACAGGTGCATATTCCAGCAATTTGGTAAGACTGTAGCGTAGTTCTTCTCCGTCATTTACCCCCTTGCAAAGCACAATCTGTCCGTTCATGTGTAATCCTGCTTCATAAAGGCGATCCACCTTTTTTAATGCCTCACCCGCGAAACGGTTATTTAACATCTTGCATCGAAGATGTGGATTCATCGTCTGAAAGGAAATATTTACAGGCTCCAGATTATAACGAATCATGCGTTCAATATCGTGTTCGGAAAGATTGGTAAGCGTGACATAATTACCCTGCAAAAAGGATAATCTGGTGTCGTCATCCTTAAAATACAAGGTTTCCCGCATACCGGGCGGCATCTGGTCGATAAAGCAGAAAATGCATTTATTATGGCAGGAACGATATTCGTCCATCAGCCCATTTTCAAAGACAATTCCCAAATCTTCCTCTTCTTCTTTTTCAATTTCCAAAAGCCATTCCTCGCCATCCGGCTTACGTATCAGTACCTCTAATTCGTTTTCCATGCATAAATACTGATAATCAAATATATCTTCTAAGGTCTGACCGGATATTTCAATGAGTTCATCTCCCGGTCCAATTCCAAGTTCTTCCGCAATGCTTCCGGGAACGATATTTTTAATCAAATGCGAATTCTTTTTCCTCATGATTACGACTCTCCATGCACCCTTTATTTTACTAGAATTCCCTTGACGTGTCACTAATATAATGCGTAAAATAACCTTATTGAATACATACGAAACGAGGTAATTCCTATGCCACAAATTGCAGAATTGGAAAAAGCAATGCCCGTTGCCCCATTAAAGTTGATTGCCTTAAAAAGTGCAGCCGAACTTGGCGAAAAAATCAATGCTCATTTGATTGAATACCGGCAAAGTATTAACAATCCATTTAAAAACGATCCTGCTTTTCAGGGATATGTATCCGACAATTATCTTGTGGATGCGGATTGTCCGAGATTTGGCAGCGGAGAGGCTAAGGGTATCTTAAAAGAATCCGTTCGTGGCGCCGATTTATTCATCCTTGTGGATATTACGAATCATTCCATTACCTATCCGATTAACGGTTTTGAGAATTCCATGTCCCCGGACGATCATTTTCAGGATTTGAAGCGTATCATTGCAGCCTGCAACGGAAAGGCACACAGAATTACCGTTATCATGCCATTCCTATACGAAGGCAGGCAGCATAAACGAAGCGGCCGGGAGTCATTGGACTGTGCCAATGCATTAAAAGAACTTGCCCATATGGGTGTTACCGATTTTATTACATTTGATGCCCATGACCCAAGGGTACAAAATTCCACTCCACTTTATGGATTTGATAATTTTTCGCCGGTTTATCAGATGACAAAGGTAATGCTGGCTACCGTCAATGATCTTATGATTGACAAGGAGCATACCATCGTTATTTCCCCGGACGAGGGAGCTTTGGACCGAGCCGTATATTTTTCCACGCTTCTTGGCGTAAATGCGGGCATGTTCTATAAACGCCGGGATTATTCCCAGGTTGTGAACGGAAAGAATCCTATCGTCGCCCATGAATTTTTAGGGGAAGATTTAAGCGGAAAAGATGTGATTATTATTGACGATATGATTTCCTCCGGCGAAAGCATGTTGGATACTTCCAAACAAATCAAGGAAATGGGTGCCAAGCGGGTAATTATCTGCTCTACCTTCGGATTGTTTACCAACGGTCTGGATCTGTTTGATACGGCACATGAAGCCGGCAATTTTGATTATGTGATTACCACCAATCTTACCTATTTATCGGAAGATGTGAAAAACCGGGACTATATTCTGATAGCAGATATGAGCGAATTCATGGCTTCCATTATTGACTTTGCTAACCACGACATTTCCTTCTCCAAGGTACTTACACCTACCGATAAAATTCGTTCGGTATTGGAAAAATATAATAACCGGGAAGCTTTTCCCCAATAATAAAATGCCTTGTATCTGTTTTGCAGGCATATGCTCAACACCTGAATATATAAAAAACAAAAAGTTCCAGGGAAAACCCTTGGAACTTTTTTTCGCAAAAAATCAAATTTTTATTTCACTACAAATTTTTATTATTTCAATCCATCTTACAATGTAAATTTCATAAAGGATTTCTTACCTTTTTTCAGAACAAAATCCGAAGTAAATGCTTCTTTTCCAAAGGTCATGGCAACATCTGTCACCTTTTCTCCGTTTACAGAAACACCGCCACCGGTCACCGTTCTTCTTGCGCCGGAACGGGAAGGTTCCAAACCGGACTTTACGAGAAGAGTTAACACATCCACAATACCTTCTGTAAAATCTTCCTCCGACAACTGCGTGGATGGCATATTCGCGCTGATTCCGCCACCAGCAAACAAGGCTCTGGCGGATTCTTTCGCCTTATCCGCTTCTTCCGAGCCATGCACAAGATTCGTAAGTTCCCATGCAAGAATCTCTTTCGCTTCATTTAACTGACTTCCTTCCCAGCTTTCCATCTTTTCAATTTCCTCTAAAGGAAGGAAAGTTAACATCTTTAAGCACTTAATAACATCTGCATCTGCCACATTTCTCCAATACTGGAAAAATTCAAACGGCGATGTTTTTTCCGGATCCAGCCATACCGCACCCTTTTCTGTTTTTCCCATCTTTTTCCCTTCGGAATTCAAAAGCAGGGTGATGGTCATGGCATAGGCGTCTTTGCCCAATTTCTTTCGAATCAGTTCCGTACCGCCAAGCATGTTACTCCACTGGTCGTCTCCGCCAAATTGCATATTGCAGCCATAATCCTGATATAAACGATAGAAATCATAACTCTGCAGAATCATGTAGTTAAATTCAAGAAAACTCAATCCCTTTTCCATTCTCTGTTTGTAGCATTCTGCACGAAGCATGTTATTAACAGAGAAATGCGGTCCTACTTCTCGAAGCATTTCAATATAATTCAAATCCATAATCCAGTCTGCATTATTCACCATCAGGGCTTTCCCTTCAGAAAAGTCGATAAAACGACTCATCTGCTTTTTGAAACACTCACAGTTATGGGCAATTGTTTCCGGTGTCATCATTTTACGCATGTCGCTTTTCCCGGAAGGGTCTCCAATCATACCGGTACCGCCACCAATTAAGGCAATTGGCTTATTGCCTGCCATTTGAAGACGCTTCATAAGGCACAACGCCATAAAATGTCCAACATGAAGACTGTCTGCGGTTGGATCAAAACCAATATAAAAGGTTGCTTTTCCTGTATTAATTAATTCTTTTATTTCTTCTTCGTCTGTTAACTGCGCCAATAATCCACGCGCCTTTAATTCATCAAATATTGTCATCTTTTTTCCACCTTTGTTGAAAATCATACTACAGAGTCAAGTATACTATAGGAATTCACGAATTGGAAGAGGCAAAAAAGTAAGCAATTGCCTGTGCGCGACTGGAGAAATCCTCATTTACCAACAGTTCCTTCACTTCCTCTTTCGTATAGAAACCGGCCCGAATCTCTTCATTATCGGAGGTATGATCCGCAAATGTACCCTCCACCTCCACAAACGCAATCTGCGTCCGAACATCAGAAAAGGAAACTGCCGCATAACTCGGTTTCAAAACATGAAGGATTTGCTTTAAGGACAAGCCGGTCTCCTCATACAATTCTCTCCGAATACATTCTTCAATACTCTCCCCTTTTTCCAGGCGCCCTGCGCACAAATTGTAAATATAACGGTTTACACCCATACGAAATTCCCGAAGAAGAAGCAATTTTCCCTCATGATAAGCCACTATGGAAACGCCGCTTACCTGATTTCCAATCTCCTCCGTTGCATTAATTTCGTGATGACTGACAATCTCGTAAGGCTTTTCTTTTCCTGCCTTATTCTCATATACCAGCGTATATTTTTTCAAATATTTTCCGGAGGATTCCGGTTCAATTCTCAATAATTTCATTGTACAAACCACCTTTTATATCTTATCACTTAATCGTCTATTCCCAGAAATGCACACAGATTTCCTCGCTTTCCCTGCGTTGCCCGGTGGGAAAATAAAAGTTCTGGATTACAGCAGGTACAGACATTCGTACACTCCATATGTTTCTCCAAAATACCCGCTTTCCGGAAAATCAGTTGATTGGCCAATTGCAGATTCAGGTGATATTTTCCGTAATCCTTCCTGCGAAAAAGGGCTGATTGCGTATCGAGTAGTTGAAAACCTTCGGAGCCAAATCTTGGCCAGAAATGATTTGCGAATTCATCGAATAAATCTTCGCTAACCTCATAGCAGGAAGAACAAATGGAAGGGCCAATGGCAACATGAATATTCTCCGGTACGCAGCCAAATTCACATTCCATGGCAAGAATCATTTCATAGCCAATTCCATTGCAGGTGCCTTTCCAACCGGAATGAGCCAGACCGATTACCATCTTTTCAGGGTCAACAAAATAGAGTGGTACACAATCCGCAAAATAAGCCAGCAGGGTAACTCCTTTTTCGTTGGTGAAAAGGCCATCCACATCTCTCATTTGTTTTGGTTGCGTAACCCCCAGTCCGCGCTCCCGGGTGGTAACCCGCATTACATTGGTGGTATGGGTCTGATAAGTGGCTACCATATGCTGCGGTCTGGTTCCAAGCACAGCCGCAATCCTTTGATAATTTTCTTTTACTGCTTCCTCCCGATCTCCTCTGGTAAAACTCAGATTCATGGTGGAAAACTCATTTTCACTCACGCCGCCAAAACGGGTGGAAAACAGATGGTGTATCCCCTGTATCTTTTTCAGCCCGGGAAATTCCATGTAAGCGACACCCTGTTTTTCCAATAGCATTGGAATCGGAGCACGGGAATCGGTAGTTTTTATTTGCGGAAAGACAGCATTCATAAATGACCATTCCTCCATTTAAATATTGCAATTATTGTTGAAAAGGAAACGCATTGGGATACCACTTAATCGTGTTTTCGTTAATCGCAATCACATCAAATCGGATTGGCTGATTGAATGGGATTTTATGTCGGCACAAATAAAACAGCGCTGTACGGCAAATCACCTTCTGCTTACGGAGATTAACCGCCTCCTCCGCAGAACCTGACCGGTTCCCGCTGCGATATTTCACTTCAAAGAATATGAGATACTCCTTCTGCTTTCCGACTATATCAATTTCTCCCGTGCGGCAGCGAAAACTATGTTCCAGAATGGTAACCCCCTGTCTTTCCAGATAAGAAATTGCCATTTTTTCGTAAGCCGTACCCACTTGTCTTTTATTATACTTTCCTTTATTTTCTTTCTCCGTAGAACTTTCTCCTTCTGAATGCATAAGCATTCTGTTTCCTCAATTCCACAACTTCTTCAATCGGGAGAAATACATTCCCACTCATCCGAGGTTTGGCAATCCACCCTGCTATTTCCTGGCTGCGTCCATTTTTGCTTTGATTTTATCCATGGCATCCACAAATACCAAAATTTCCGCAACCACCTCATATAATTCCGGTGGAATCATATCGCCGATTTCCAATCGGGATAAGGTGTCAGCCAGTTTGCCATCCTGATGCACAGGCACATTTGCTTCCTTCGCTTTTTCGATAATCTTATCCGCAATAATTCCCTGTCCGGAAGCAATTATTTTTGGAGCCTCATCACTCGGATCGTATTCAATTGCTATGGCCTGCTTTTTCTTCAGCAATTTCTCCTTTGCCATATCTTCCTCTTTTCTATGCTTTTGCATCAAAACTGTACCGGGCAATTACATTCTTCGTGGTTACAGCAGGTTTTGGTATTGTTCCTGTTCCCACAACCTTCTCCTTATTATCCTCCATGGTAATTTCCGTATGCATATGATACCCCTTCTTTTCCAGCCGGTTCGATAAAAGAGAAATATTTCGTTCCACCAAAGCAAGGGTTTCCTCATTCGGCAGCATAAATTTTGTGGAAACCTTCCGGTTATCGGAAATGGAAGCATAAATATCCATCGGTCCAAGATTTTCCATATCCAAATGCAGCAGCGCGCTTACATTTCCTTCCTTCTCCGCCAGACTTTTCTTGTCTGTATAAACAAACAAATCTCCGGTGGTATCTGTTCCGTTCATTTTTAACGGCAACTGAATATAAGGAAATACCTGATTCATCTGGTTCATAAAATCTAAATTCTGATTCATATGGGACAGACTTTGCCCCAGCATACTTTCCGGTTTTGCAAGTTCGGAAAGCATACTTGTAAAATCTTTCACCTGTTGGTTCATGCGCTGATAAAGGCTCTCCACATTTTGCTTGTCTGCCACCTGGGAAGGCTGCAAAGTCCAGTTCTTTGTCATCTCCCCGTTAAGCAGATTACGGAAAATTGCATTACCGAACAATTTGCCCATAACTGCATGATCTTTATTATTCAGGTCGCTAATAAGCTTCAGCACCTGTCTCGATGTACTCTCCGGATCCCGAAGCATGGCCTCATCCCCATCGGAAATTCCCATGGATTTTAATAATTGAAGAAAATCCGCCTTTTCTCCAAAGCTCATCTTCTGCCAAACATCTTTACCGGAAATGGACAAATGCTCTCCGGGTGTTATTCCTGTAAATGTGCTACCGGGCTCATTTGCCACAGTATCCGCCGTTGTTCCTGTAAATGTGCTACCGGGCTCATTTGCCACCGCCTCCGCCGTTGTGTTGTAAACTCCCTTTCCCACACCAGACAAAAATTTTGAAATTTCAGCGTTTGCCAATGTTCCTTCGCCGGTACCATCGCCATCTGCCACAAATGCATCTGCAATATTTTCCGAAGAAGAAACCATCTGTTTTACAGACTCCTGTCCATTTCCCGCAACATTCCATGTTTCCCCATTATTCCCTTCCTTGAAATCAGCAAATCGCAGAACGGAATCCAGCACAGCGCTCATAAATTTATTTGCCCCAGGAGAATCGGTTCCCAGCATTTCATCATAAAGAGAGTGTACGCCCTCCATAATGGCATGCATTCCATCGGTAATCTGCTTCTCATAATTTTGAAATGCTTCAAATTGTTCAAGATTTAGAGGATTTATTTCAATTCCCATCCGCTGCATTTGCACAAGTGCATTAACACTTTGAGAAGGAAAAGAAGACACCTTTTGAAACATGGCAGAAAGGGAATTGGAATCAATGCGCATTCCCTCTAAAATCATAGCATTCGTCATGCCAAGCGTTTTTTCGTTTACAGGGAGTCCGCTGCTTTGAAGTGCTTTTGTTGCTGTATCGTCCCCAGCTAAATTAGTATAAAGAGGCGCCAGGGTAACAACAGAAGAATCAGATGATTGAACAGAAAATGTGACTGACATTCCGGGTTTTAACTGCGCAGTTCCTTCCAGTTTCGCCTGAATGGTCTGCCCCTGCTCCAACTGGATTTTCACGACTTCCCCATCCCGGCTGATGATTTTTCCCTGAATGGTCTGTCCCCGGTTTAAGGAAATTTGAGAAGAATCCACATTCTTTGACGGTCGATAACTGTTCCATGTCTTAGAAACCGAAGATGCGTCTGTGATATTTGATTTATCAAAAATACCGTTTTGCAAATTCATAAACGCACCCCCATTGTTACATAAAATTTTTTATAAAGGTCTTTCTATGGATCGCCGACGGTCCATATTTCTTTATGGCTGCAATATGTTCTGCACTGCCGTAGCCTTTGTTTGCGGCGAAATGATATTCCGGCATAACCCGATCGTACTCCACCATAAGCCGATCCCTGGTTACCTTGGCAATAATGCTGGCCGCCGCAATGGAAGCACTTTTTGCATCACCCTTTATAATCGGGACCTGCTTTATGTTCACTTTCGGAATGGTCACCGCATCATTTAATAACAAATCCGGCATAACAGACAATGACGCAATCGCATCCCGCATGGCTTCATAATCGGCCTGCAAAATATTTATTTCATCGATACGCTCCGGTGTGGCAAATCCGATTCCGGTTGCCACTGCGCATTCCATAATTTCATCGTAGAGTTTTTCCCGCATTTTCTCCGACAGTTGCTTGGAGTCATTTAAATAAAGTAACTTGCAATCCTTTGGTAAAATAACCGCACCGGCTACCACAGGTCCTGCAAGAGGCCCTCTTCCCACTTCATCCACGCCGCAAATATATTGACAATCCGGATATTCCCGTTCAAAGGCAAACATACGCTGCATCCGCTGCTTTTCCTGCAAAAGCAGTTCTTTCTTTCTCTCAACGGATGCCACCAGTTTTTTTACTCCCGCCCGTTCATCTGAAGCATATGTATCAATAAAAGAATCATACTGCGACGCTGTTAATTGTTTATAAATTGCTTGTATATCACTTGTTTTATCTGCCATTCCTATTCTACACTTCCAATTTTATTGAATGGATAAATTCGTATCCATACCTTGCCCACTATGGTATCCCGATTCACGCCCGCAACTGAAATTGTTCTGCTGTCGGACGAATGATTGCGATTATCCCCCAAAACAAAATATTCGTCCTCCCCCAATGTAAATCCATTGTAAGCAAGACCGGGATCCCACATCTGCTCTCGTCCGTAATTTTCTTCCAGCAATACCTCGTTAATATAAATATTGCCATCTTCATCAATGCTAACCGTTTCTCCCGGCAAACCAATAACACGTTTCACATAAAAGGTATTTTTCTCGTATTGATATTGGAATACAATCACATCAAACCGTTCCGGATCATGAATGCGGTAGGAAATTTTGTCAACAATCAAATTGTCATTGTTGCTCAAAGTGGGCTCCATGCTGCTTCCGTCCACAACCGTTCTCTGGCCTACAAATTTCACAATCATACATGCAACAAATAGTGCCAGCAAAATAGAAAAACTATCGATGAAGATTTCTTTTATCAGACGATTCTTTTTCTTTTGCTTTCTCCTTGCCGAATCATTTGCGGATGCCTTATTAACATCCAACTCCAAATCCGGCTCCTCTACTCTATTTCGCTCTTCCATATGACTTCCTCATTTTCCTAATCTTCCGGATATTCCAAAGTAATACGACCCAATTTACCACTTCGGAAATCATCCGTAATTAATTTGGCGGCTCTTTTATAATCCAGTTCGCCGCCCTTCTGCAGGCAGCCCTTCCGAAGCGCAATCTGCCGGATCACAGATTCCCCGGTCTGTTCCTGAATTTGATATTGTTTTTCCAAATTACCCGGATAATGCTTCCGCATAAATGAAATAATTGCATCTGCCAGTTCGTCCTCATGTAAAATCTCATCATTCATGGAACCAATCATGGCAATATGCAGACCGATTTCCGGGTCTTCAAATTTCGGCCACAAAACTCCGGGGGTATCCAGAAGTTCCAATGTTTTATTTAAGCGAATCCATTGCTTTCCTTTTGTAACGCCTGGCTTATTGCCTGTTTTTGTACAGGCTTTTTTTGCATAAGCATTGATAAATGTGGATTTTCCAACATTAGGAATTCCAACTACCATGGCGCGAAGCGGTCGATTCATTATCCCCCTTTTCCGATCCCGTTCAATTTTTTCCTTACATGCAATCTGAACAGCTTCCTGAATCTGTTTCAGACCGATGCCTGATTTGGAATCGATTAAACGAGCCGTTACATTCTTTTTTTCAAAATAAGAAAACCAGGTCTCATTACCTTTTTTATCGGCCAAATCGCTTTTATTTAACAGTATCAGCCGCCCTTTATTGGATGCCAATTTATCAATTTCGGGATTGCGCGAGGATTTCGGAATCCGGGCATCCACAATTTCAACCACCAAATCAATTAATTTTATTTCCTCCTGCATCATACGCATAGCTTTTGTCATATGACCGGGGTACCATTGATAATTCATTTCCGTCCTCCCTCTGTGCATACACCAATGGATTATAATTCTATTTTATGAAACCCGGCGCAATGCTATCGGTATCACTTTCCAGGCCCAAATGAAACCAGGCTTTCCCAACGATATAATCCTTCAACACAATTCCCACATTGCTGGAACGACTGTCCTCGCTATTGTTTCGATTGTCGCCTAAAACAAAATATTCATCTTCTCCCAGAAGAATTTCATTTTCCGCAATACCACTGTCTTCTATTTTATCATAATTTGCCGCATCCCGGTAAATGATTCCGTTCAAATAGATTTCCCCATTCTTAATCTGAATCGTATCGCCCGGAACGCCAATGATCCGTTTCACATAATAATGTGCATTCTCATTTCCATTCGGCAAAAATACAATTACATCATTTTTCCCCGGATCAACAAAATAATAGGAAAACCGGTCAATGAGAATCTCCTGTCCATTATATAAAGTTGGTTCCATAGATTCCCCGATAACTCCGGTTCGAATACCAAATAAATAGACAAATGCGAATGCCAGGAAAATCATGGCAAGAGCCCAGAAAACATAGTAGCCGATTTCCCCCAGCAGTTTCTTATTAATTTTCTTTTCTTCTGCGTAAAAATGTAAACCTCTTCGTCTTCTTCTCATCCATTATCCCCTGCAAACATTTTTCCATGCACCATGTTTTGTATTCCACGGCGGATGCGCCGATTCATCACCATTCCCGGAATATTCCCGTTATTCTGCGTGATACAGTCGATTTTTATAACCCTTCAAAAAGTTTCAGAAATCCCGGCCGTATCGGAGAAACAGGTCATACCATGCTGTGCAAAAAAGGAACAGCGAATGCTGTTCCTTTTGTCTCAGACTATTTAATAAGTTCTTTAACTTTCGCTTTCTTACCAACGCGATCTCTTAAGTAGTTCAGTTTTGCACGACGAACCTTACCCTGACGAACAACCTCTACTCTATCTACATTTGGTGAGTGCAATGGCCAGGTTTTCTCAACTCCTACGCCATTGGAAATCTTTCTAACCGTAAATGTTGTACGATTACCGCCATTCTGGATTTTCATAACGGTTCCTTCGTAAACCTGAATTCTCTCTTTGTTTCCTTCTACAATCTTACCGTAAACTTTTACGGTATCACCAACATTAAATGCCGGTACTTCGCTCTTTAATTCAGCAGCTTCAATCTCTTTAATAATGTCGCTCATTTTTTTTCCTCCTTGTTTTTCATCGGATGTTCTTAATACGACATATAAGTTTCCGTAAGGAAACATGTTCTTTAGTAACAGCGGAACATCTCTTTACTCGCAACATTGATATGTTACCACATCCCATTCCAATAGGCAAGAACTATTTTCATTTTTCCGGTTTTCGATTTCACGGGATTTCCCGAAAAAGTCATGCCTGTTCTTTCGTTTTCACGGGATTTCTGCCAAAATCCCCCGCCCAGTATTTCGTTAATGCAATACCGCCAGCCAGAAGCGCCGCTGCCCCAAGCGCCATGCCTGCTACAGTTGCAGCTGATAAGGTATTTTGGAAGAAAACGGGGAAAATCTCTTTCATCATGTCCGGTTTTTCCGAAAGTAATACTGCCATGAGATTATTCAGAAAATGCATAAAGACAGCAATCCATATACTTCCGGTTTTGTAAGTCATATACGCCAGCAAAGCGCCGAGAATACCTACTACAAATAGTTTTACCATATTCATATGATACGCACCGAAAAGCAAACCGGTCCAACATATCGCAACCCCGATTTTATATTTCCGGGACAAGGAGCCGAATAAAAATCCGCGAAAGGCAAATTCTTCACAAATAGCCGGCAAAATGGCAGAAGAAAGCACAATCAGCCAAATAGGGGTGTTCTGCCAAATTTGCAAAATGGCAGCATCTGCCTGTTCCACGCTTTTCGGCATAATATAGGTCAATACAGCTGTGAGCAACATCATAATAAGATATACTCCCGACCAGCACAGAAATCCGGAAATGAAGTAACGAAAATCCGGCTTTTTTAAATGAAACACCCGGTTCCAATCCACTCGAATATAGGTACTGTAGCCAATCGTGATTGCCAAAATCAGTAATTGTTCTGCCACAAGACCCCATACGCCAAATTTCACAATCAACAGAGACCCCGCCAGCAAAACCACCAAAAGCAATATGGCGAAAAGCAAAACTAAATCTCCAAGTCCCGGAATCTGTTTCTTTTTCATATCCTTTCTATTATCCAACAAATGAATTCCGAAGGTTCCCTCTCCAAAAAGCACATCTTCGGAGTGGAACATTTTTGCCATAAACAAAATCGCCAGAACACAATATACCAAATTGGAACCCAGTACGGAACCGATGATTGCCCAGTTAAATTTCAATTGGAATAAATTGGCAATTAACAACGCAATATTAACCACAGGCACCAGTTCCAGCCCATTTCCCAATTGCAATTGGGGAACCATACAAACCATTCCGGCAAACATAAATAACAGCATTACCGGAGTGGTATAATTTTGCGCTTCCTTAAAACTCTTGGCGTAAATACAAACACACAGACAGACGGCGGAAGCAAAAAGAGAAAAGACAATGGCACAAAGAAGAGTAATTAAAATTGCAGGAATATAAAGAGAGGCGTCAAAGGCAATGGTTTCCTCTGCAGTAGCCTGCAATGATGCATAGAAATACGCACCTAAAAGTGCCATGGAAAGCACATTTAAAAATGCCGCAAACACAGCAATGGTAGAGGTTGCCAGGAATTTTCCCGTAATTAGTTCAAGATTTGTTACCGGCATGGTCATCAAGGTTTCCAGCGTCCCCCGCTCCTTTTCTCCGGCCGTAGTATCAATCGCCGGATACATGGCACCCATCAGGATACTTGTTATCAGCAGGAATGGCAAAATATATCCGAACATATTCCCAACCGTTTCTTCGTTGCTTGCCACATCCTGATAGGAATACTCCAGCGGATACAGTACATCATCCGATGACAATCCTGCATTTTCAATTATATTTTCCCGAAGATATTCCCGGTATTCCAGAAGCATATCTTCCACCATATTTGCTGCAGTTACCGAATCATTTTCGGAAGAATCATAGACAATCCGATATACCGTTTTTCCGTCAACCATTTCCTCTTGCAAAACTGCATGGAGGTTTCCTTCCTGCAAAGCCTGTTCAAAGGTCTTATCGGAATACCCCGTCACAAAAGCAAAAGTATAATCATAATCCGTTTCTTTTATCCGGAAAAATTGCTCCAAATCCTCAGCGCGAGTGATTTCTTTAAATCCGATGGTAAATACCTTGGAAGTACTTGCCGTCATTAGA
>JBJEMA010000098.1:0-35348 GCA_051879435.1 Lachnospiraceae bacterium | reverse complement strand
ATATTACTGCTTCCGCTTTGCATGGAATTGATAAATACTCCAATTACGGCAACGGTAAAAGCTATGCTGAATAAAATAAATAAGCTAAGAACAATGAAATAATTTCCAAAACGAAACACCCGGGTATTTTCAATATTATTTTCCTGCCGGATAAGTTTGTTGCGAAGAATCTGTTCCTCTGATTTTGACAGATACAGTTGCACACCCTGACCGATTTGAAACTTTTCCGTGCCATGAATTTTCTGATTGTTCTGCAAAGGCGGTCGCTCCAGTTTATTAACAATAATTTCTTCTTTACACATTACATGACTCCAAAATATGGTTCAAAAATATTTGCAATAGTTCCATACAATTCTAAAGTGGTAATGTAAATTCGGTTAAAGGATATTGTAAAAAAACAGTGAATTCTTTGCATCGTAGTTGTATAATAATAGCAATGATAGGATAATTTACTGATTAATTTGAAAGAGGAATAGAAAATGAAAAATAAAAAAATGTGGATTATTGCAGGAATCGTTCTGGGAATTCTGGTTATCGGTATTATTTTAGCGTTAATTTTTTCGCAGAAAAAGGATGATGTCTATCGTCTGATAAAAATTGAATCTTTTACAGGAGGGGTTTTTGTTGAACGGGCATCTACGGAAGAGCAGGTTGAAGTATTTGAAGGGCAAAGATTAATTTCGAAAGATGAAGTAACAACTGAAGATGCGTCCATGGTTACTCTTTTAGTGGATAACGATAAGCATATTGCAGCGGAAGAAAACACACAATTTTCCATTCGTGCGCGCGGCGATGAGGAGGATGGAAAAGTTTCCATTCAACTGGAATATGGAAATGCGTTATTTGAGATTGAAAACCGACTCCCGGATGAACAAATCTTCGAGGTAGAAACTCCGAATGCCATCTGCAGTGTTCGTGGCACTACTTTTCGTGTAATTTATGATTCGCAGACGAATATAACTTCGGTAATTGTTACGGATGGTGTGGTTTCTGTGGAAGATAAGCAACGGGAGGAAACGATAGAGGTGAATGCCGGAGAAAGTATAACTGTTTCCGACGATGGAATATCAATTGCAGATTATGAAGAAGACAATACCAACGAGAACAATTCAGCCGAGGACAACACAGAGGGAGAAGCAGTTTCGGAAGTAACCGGAGATGAGAATCCGGAGGAAGAAATTGCAGAATTAATTGCGCCAACCAATTCTCTGGGGCAGCTTGATGGTGATATTTCTTCTGCACAGGTAGGTGATGTCATTTGCTATGGAACATATGAGTCGGATTATTATGACGAAATATTACCTTTGGTATGGGATGTTTTGTATCGAGATGAAGAAAAAATTCTTCTGGTTACCCATAATGTAGTTGATATGGCGCAATATAACTCTGAGACAACCGGAACATGGGAGACTTCAGATATCCGAAATGAACTAAATACGACTTATTATAATCAATTCTTTACGGAAAGTGAAAAAGCATATATTTTAGAGGCTGTCATTTCAAATCCGGCATTGGACACATTTTATAGTATTTATTATCCAAATGGTTCCGGATTTGATGACAGTAAATCTGCGGATACAGTTGACCGGTTGTTTTTGTTAAGTTGGGAGGAAATTGTCGTTTATTATGAAGTAGAAAAGGACGTATATGGCTATCCGTACTTTGCTCATATGGGCGAGGTAACCAATGATGCCGGGGAAAAGGTAATGTGGTGGATACGAAGCAATATACTTGCTGATACCGCAAGTTGCCCGGTAATTAACGACTATAATGGAATGGGATTACCATTATGTACAGATACTTATGGCATCCGACCGGCTATGTATGTCACCTTTACCCCAAATGAATAGGCATACGGATTAATGATTGGCATAAATGTCCGCTACTTCGCTGATAGTAATATAGGCATCCGAATCGATTCCTTGAATAATATCAATCATTTTTGTAACCTGAAACCGGTTTACAACAAAATAAACTATGGTTTTGTTGGAATTGGAATATCCGCCAACAGCAGTTATTTTTGTTGTTCCGGTTTCAAATACAGATGACAATTCTTGGCAGATTTCATCCGGTTTATCGGTAATTATCAAGGCACTTTTTGCACGATCAATTCCTTCCACAATAAAGTCAACGGTTTTCAAGGCTGCCATGTATGTGACGATAGAATAGAGGGGAAGAATCCAACTTTGTAATACAATTCCGCAAATTATATATAGGAGCAGGTTGTAAATCATAACAAAGGTTCCGACTGTTACACCCATCCGTTTTGCGAAAATAACCGCCATTACCTCTATACCATCCATGGCTCCTCCGTTTCGAATGGCGAGTCCGCTTCCGATTCCGGAAATAATTCCACCGAAAATAGCACAAAGAAGCAGGTCGGTTCCCGCAAGAGGGGATGCAAAGCGCACATCAATCGGCAGAATATCGGTAATCAGCCAGGCAATGAAAGAATATACGGTTACCGCATAAATGGCGTAAAAGGTAAACATTTTTCCCTGTTTTTTTAATCCGTATAAAAAAAGCGGAACATTAAGGAGCAACAGACATGCAGACAGGGATATGTGCTTCGCATTCAGTTGCGCCAGTAACATAGATGTGCCGGAAATGCCGCTGTCGTATAATTTTACCGGATTCAGAAATATGGTTATGCCGATGGCATTGATGATTCCTGCTATTGTCAGCATAAGAATTTTTTTGCCGGATATTTTTGCTTTGTGTTTCATAGTTCGTTTCCTCCCTTATTCAATATCTTTCTTTTCAGATTTATCTACTCCTTTGATCAGTGTAATAAAAATGCGATATAAAAGCCGTAACCAAGCAACATGAAAATGCCGCAAAGCCGGTTTAATCTTTTCTTTGGCAGAACAAAAAACCATAATATGGCGCCGACAACAATAGCAATGATTCCATCAAATAAAAAGCCGGATTCATATGTGATAGGTGTTATGAGTGCGGAAGTACCTATTACAAATAAAATATTAAAGATATTACTTCCGATGATATTTCCGACTGCAATGTCTGCATTCCCTTTTCGCGCAGCAACAACGGATGTTACCAGTTCCGGAAGAGAGGTCCCCAGTGCAACAATGGTAAGTCCGATAAATCGTTCGCTCAGTCCGATAATCTTTGCCAGTTCGATTGCCGCATCTACCGTAATGTCACTTCCCCATATCACAAGCACGGCACCGATAATGATTTCCAGAACCAATCGCGCAATCGGTTTTGTGGGGGCGAAAGAGTCTTCTTTGTTCTTTCTGGAAATCAGCAGCAAATAACCAAGATAAATAAGAAACAAAACCCATAAAAGGATACCTTCCACCCGGGAAATGTTTGCATTTGTTTTTCCCATGAAGAAAAAAATTGTTGTAATCAGAATCATAAATGGTATTTCTATGTATAATGTTGATTTCTGAATCGTTAAAGGGACGATGACGGATGCCAATCCCAAAATAATAAGAATGTTCAGAATATTACTTCCCAGAATATTTCCGATAGAAATATCTGCATTGCCTTGCATCGCTGCGGTTATGCTTACAGCTGCTTCCGGGGCACTGGTGCCCATGGCAACGATGGTCAGTCCGATAACAATCTGTGGTATGCCCAATCGTTTTGCTATTCCGGAACAACCGTCAACAAACCAGTCGGCACCTTTAATTAAAAAAATAAAACCTATGATAATAAGAATGATTTGTAAAATAAGCATTATTGCTCCTCCCTGATGCTATTTGTCATATTTACCACACTATTTTCTGTCTCCCCTGGCCCACGGTTTGAAAAAGAGGAACCTTCATTTGGGGAACGGTTATCATCTTCGTTTTGGGGGCTAATATTATGCCGAAGATCATTTTCGACGGTATTTATGTTATCCATCCACCAGCCGAATACACCGGCTGCAATTGCGATGGCGGTCATTATTCCTGCAATAATATTTTGCATCATAGGCAGCCTCCCGGAATGATGCAAATGATCTGTTTCCATAATCTGCAAAAAATCATAATTATCCTCCAATATTCATTTTTGTACACAAATAAGCCTATGGATTCCATAGGCTGCTAATTTGAAATAGGAGCGGGATCATTTTTTGCCGTCTGTATTGTGAATAAAATGGATGATTTCTGCAACTTTGGTATTTCCGGTACAAATAGTTGCATTTTCCGAAGTGAAAAAGCAGGTTGCCTGTAATAAAACATAAGGCAAACCGGCGATTGCAAACTGCAATCCGTTTTTGAACTGCATAGAATTGATTGGTTTTGAACTTTGCAGGGATTGCAGTGCAGAATTAGAATTTCTCAGCATTTCCATGGTGCAAACATCATTTGCAGTCAAGGAATAACTGTTTGAAAAGATAGGGCTCTGATTTGCATTCGAAAGAGACTCCATGTGTTTTGAAAATGGATTATCATAACAAAAACATGAAGCAAGCAAACACATCAAGATGATAAAACAATATAGTCTGTGTTTTCTCGTTTGCATATTAATCACCACCATAATTTATGATAACATATGCATGGAAACGAAACAATGTAAAACGGTTGACATTTTCGTACAAATATCTGCATTTATCGCGATATCCGGACTGGAAAACGATAGAATGTAAAGAAGAATGGAGGATACAAATGTTAGAGCAAATGATGAAAAGCGTTCTTGAGCAAGATCGGGCAGCCGTTGTTATATGCGATTGCAATCATATCATTGTATATATGAATCCGGCTGCAATCAGGCGATACGCAAAGCGTGGAGGTGCTGATTTGATAGGGATAAATCTGTTAAACTGTCACAATTCGGAATCCGGCGAGATGATTCGAAAGGTACTGGATTGGTTTAGACAAAGCACGGAAAATAATATGATTTATACTTATCATAATGCGAAAGAAAACAAAGATGTTTATATGGTAGCATTGCGGAACGATAAGAAAGAGGTGATTGGGTATTATGAAAAGCATGAATACCGGGATAAAGAAAAAGCAAATCTGTATGACTTTTCCAATTCGCTGATTTAGACGGCATGATGGGAAAGAGATAACCGGAAAATAAAGCAGGTTTGTAAGGTTTTTCCAACGGAAAAACAGGAAAATCCGGATTGGGAGAAACATGAGTAATGTGGGAGAAAACAGATGTTTGTAAATATTGAATTTCTTGGAGAAGAACCGATTGAAAATGTGATTACCTGTATGCATCACAAATTTGATAAAGTGATATTTTTCGGGTATGAAAATGTTATTTCGGAGCAAAAGAAGAGAACGGATTATTTTTTGAAGAAATATTGCGGCGTATACGAAATAACATATTATGTATTGCCCAAGAATGATTTAAATGTTGTTTTGGATGAAATTAATCAGGTTTTATCCAGGGAAATTAAGTGGGGCAACAGGATATATTTTGATATTACCGGCGGAGAGAGTCTGATTCTTGTGGCATTTGGAATCCTGGCAAAAGAATTTGGCACATCCATTCATCAATACGATATTATGAATGACAAAATTATGGAATTCTCTGTTGAAACGAATTCCTGTCTGACACGCGAGGTACCTGTTAACTATGTGGAATGGAATTTGCATAGTTGTATTGAACTGAATGGAGGCATTATCAATGGTAATAATCACAAAGCCAATAAGAGTTTAGAGGATGATGAGTTTGCCAAGGATATGGATGCATTATGGGATATTTCTAAGAAATATGGCATCCAGTGGAATTATTTTTCCGGATTTTCGCGACAATATCTGATTCCGGACGAGAATTTATGGGTAAAACAGGATAGGGACTATATCGAACAGAAACTAAAACTTTCAAATAATAAATTCACATCTGTTTCGCTTTTAAACAACATAATAAATGATTTGCGAGATGCCGGGATATTTCTGGGAGAGGGGCGCGAAAACGGGCATTATCAATATCAGATCAAGAATCGAATGATAAAAGATTGTATGTGGGAGAGCGGCAGCATATTGGAACTCCATGTCTATAAAAATGAAAAAAGCAATGCAGATGATTGTATGGTTGGCGTGTATTTGGATTGGGATGGGGTGGTTATGACTTCAGGAGAACCGGATGTGATTAACGAAATTGATGTTTTGTCATTACATGGCAATATTGCCACTTTTATTTCCTGCAAAAGCGGAAATATGAGTGGAGCCCAGATTCTGCATGCACTTTACGAATTGGAAACCGTGGCAAGGCGGTTCGGAGGAAAATATGCAAAAAAGATTTTGGTAACTACAAATTCAATTGGAAAGACTTATCTGGAAAGAGCAAAAGAAATGAATATAGAAATCCAAATGATAGGTTGAATAACGGAGATTGCATTTGTGAGAAGGATGTAAAATTACAGCAAATGGCGCGTTTGGAAAGGGCTTTCGGCAGGAAAAAGAACTTTGAATTATATGTGTTTAATGATATACTGTTTTTAACAGATAATATGGTGCTGAAACAGTTTTGCGGCAGCATATAATAGAACGAAGAAGGTATATTTTGGATTTTGGGGTACATAGTGTGAGAAGTCACACAATACTTTGCGGCTGTGACACAAGGTATGCAGGTATTGGAAAGGCTGGGTGATTCTTATGAAGTTAACATTTGTGGGGGCGACCCATGAAGTAACCGGAAGTTGTCATTACATTCATGCTGCAGGAAAACATATTTTGTTGGATTGCGGTATGGAACAGGGGATTAATGTATTTGAGAATGTTAATATTCCCGTAGAAGAAAGTCTCATTGATTATGTGTTTTTATCGCATGCGCACATTGATCATTCCGGGTTATTACCACTGATTTATGCGAAAGGATTTCGCGGGCAAATCATAGCGACGGAAGCAACCTGTGATTTGTGCAGCATTATGCTTCGTGATTGTGCGCATATTCAGATGCAGGATGCAGAGTGGAAAAACAGGAAGGCGAAGCGAACAGCAGGGATGCCACCTGTCGAACCGCTTTATACTATGGAAGATGCGGACGGAGCAATAAAATGCCTCCTTCCGTTTCACTATGACAAAATTTATGATGTTTGTGAAGGAATACAAGTTCGGTTTACCGATGTAGGACATTTGCTGGGGTCTGCAAGTATTGAACTTTGGCTGACGGAAGAAGGTATTACCAGAAAATTAGTTTTTTCCGGAGATATCGGTAATAAAAAAGGCACATTGATAAAAGAACCGGCTTATGTTAAGGATGCCGATTATGTTATTATGGAGTCTACCTACGGAGATCGTTATCATGATGCGGATCATCCCGACTATGTAAAAGAATTGGCAAATATCATTTCTGAAACCATGACAAGAGGCGGTAATGTGGTTATTCCTTCTTTTGCAGTAGGCAGAACACAGGAAATACTGTATTACATACGTGAAATTAAGCAGCAGGAACTGGTTCCCGAGTTTCCGGATTTCCCGGTTTATGTGGATAGTCCGTTGGCAGTGGAGGCCACAGGTATCTTCCAGAAAAATATGTCGGATTGTTTTTCGGAGGAAGCACAGGCACTCGTGTCCAAGGGAATTAATCCATTAACTTTTCCGGGACTTACTTTAAGCATTACCAGTGAAGAATCCAAGATGATTAATTTTGATGAAGAACCGAAGGTTATCATTTCCGCTTCCGGTATGTGTGAGGCCGGTCGAATTCGTCATCATTTGAAACATAATTTGTGGCGTCCGGAGTGTACAGTGCTTTTTGTAGGTTATCAGGCGATTGGTACCCTGGGACGAATGATTGTGGAAGGGGAAAAAGAAGTCAAACTGTTTGGTGAGGCAATTGATGTGCGCGCACAGATTATGACGCTGCCGGGTATGTCCGGTCATGCAGATAAAAACGGACTTCTTGAGTGGATTCAGAATATCGGGGAAAAGCCACAGCGTGTATTTGTTGTTCATGGTGATGACACTTCGGCTAAGATGTTTACCGAATGTCTGCGTACGGAATATGGATACAATGCATATGCGCCATATAGCGGAACAAAGTTTGATTTGCTGACGGATACCTTTGAATTTGAAGGCGTTGGCGTTCCGGTTAAGAAGAAAGCCGGTCGTGTATCCGATGTATTTGCCAGACTGGTTGCTGCAGGACAGCGCCTGATGGCAGTGATTAACCGTAATAAGGATGGAGCCAATAAGGATCTTGCAAAATTTGCTGACCAGATTAATTCTCTTGCGGATAAGTGGGACCGGTAATAAAAAGCGTTATTCTGTATCAAAACGGAATAACGCTTTTATAATGCAATAAAATATGTGCCCATGAAGTTATCATCACACAACTGTCATCACACAACTGTCATCACACAACAAACTGCACGAAGTATTTATTTTGGCATTCGATAAGGCTGGTCGGCAGGATAGCCGCCTTTTAAATTCTGCATACCACGCTGGACCGCATCTTTTGAATTCTTCCAATCGGCATCGTTGTATCGATAATCAAACTTCTCAACTCGCCAGTCGATGTCTTCCTGCATTCTTGCCATATTTTCTTCCATAAGAGGAAAAAGAACAGCAAAGAATTCTTCTTTTTGTTTGAGATTCATCTTTGTTTCGGCAGCTTCGCATAAATCCCCGAAATGTGTCAGGCAAAATCCTTTACTTTTGCGAATTTTTTCCCGAAAATCTTCTTCTTTGTTGTAAACGATAAAAAAAGTATCAATATAGCGTTCGTATATTTCCCGGTTGTGATTGCAGATATAACAGGATTTTTCTCTTTCGGCAACCCATGCAGCAACAGAATTCAAACAATTGTCGTTTCCTTTTTTGCGGATTTTTGCAGCGAGACCGACTTTTTCCGGTTTATATTTTCCCATCTGCTCACTCATTTCTTTTCGCATTTTCATATAATGTGTTTTCAAAATCCAGGAGTTCCCAAGTACATTTCCATAGTCGTACATTTTTTTGAAATGTTCCCGGCAGAAACCTTCTTTATCCGTAATTTCCCGCATATCACTTTCCATATACGAAGCACATGAGCCGAGTACAAGGTCAAGGGTATCCTGCTCTAAAGCCCGTTCCACAAAACAGAACGGACATTCATCTCCGGCATTTATGGCATCATTTAAAGGAATGGTATATAATTTTTCTTTCATAAATAAATCCTATGCCCCTTTCTGTATTAATGATAAGCGGGTCAGGAAAAAATGTAAATCAAAAAAATAAAAACCTATTGACGAAGTAGGTAATTGATGATATATTGTTCTCAAATAAAAGGAAGGAGCATGACAGATGAGAAAAGATGTCACTGCATTTGAATTGAATATGTGTATGTGTATGTGTTGTTGCTATTCTCCTGGGCAAAATATGGCCGGGTGTTTGGCAGATTTGTCATGCACTCGAAAATAATATACATTATTTGTAGCCATTGCCCGGGATAATATCCCGGGCTTTATTTGTTTTTGGGAGACCTTAGGTTTCGTGGAATCAGTTTGTTATAAAATTATTATAAATTTCAGGAGGAAAAAAGTATGAGTAAAGTAGTAGAAAGTGCAGTTGAATTAATTGGAGAAACCCCGATATTGAAGGCCGGCCGTTATGCGGCAGAGGCAAATGTGACGGATGTTACAATACTTGCGAAATTAGAGTATTTTAATCCGGCCGGATCCGTCAAGGATCGTATCGCCCTTGCCATGGTGGAAGATGCGGAAAAGAAAGGTATCTTAAAACCCGGAGCAACAATTATTGAGCCAACATCCGGTAACACGGGAATCGGTCTTGCAGCAGTTGCCGCTGCGAAAGGATATCAAACTATATTTACCTTGCCGGAGACCATGAGCGTAGAAAGAAGAAAATTGTTACAGGCATACGGGGCCAAACTTGAATTGACCGATGGTTCCAAAGGCATGAAGGGCGCAATTGCAAAAGCGGAGGAATTAAAGGAATCCATTCCTGATTCCATTATATTGGGACAGTTTGTTAATCCGGCAAACCCTGCAGTACATAAAGCAACTACGGGACCGGAAATCTGGGCGCAGACAGATGGTAAGGTGGATATTTTCGTTGCCGGAGTTGGAACAGGTGGTACGATTACCGGTGTGGGTGAATATTTGAAGGAGAAGAATCCGGATGTCAAGATTGTTGCCGTGGAGCCTGCAGGAAGCCCGGTGCTTTCCCAGGGAACGCCGGGAGCACATAAAATCCAGGGAATTGGCGCCGGTTTTGTCCCGGAAGTACTGAATACAAAAATATATGATGAGATAATAACCATTGAAAATGAAGACGCTTTTGCGGAAGGAAGAGCATTTGCGGTAACGGAAGGTGTTCTTGTCGGTATTTCATCAGGAGCAGCATTAAAAGCGGCAACTATTCTCGCTGCGCGGCCGGAAAACAAAGGAAAGAATATAGTTGTTCTTCTTCCGGATTCAGGCGATCGTTATTTGTCCACACCTCTGTTTAGCGGCGAATAAATCCTGTAGCAATGGGAGGTGTTGGCATGCTTCAATCGGACGAATTAAAGAAGGAGTCGTATCTGGAACTGATTGACAACATGATTAAAGAAATGAAGTTTGGCACAATCACCGTAATCGTTCAAGACGGAAAAGTAATCCAGATCGACAAAACAGATAAAATAAGATTAAAGAGCTGACCGGAAAACCGGAGGTTCCGATAGAAATGATTCTATTGGACCTCCGGTTTTATTCGGCAATTGGATGCTGTGGCCGCGGGAATGGCATAAGTTTGCAAAACTGAAGTTGTTGGTTCGAGTCCAACCAGTGTCATGTATCGGAAAGGCGAGAAACATATGCTTTCGATAACAAGAGATGTATTGGATAATCTTTATTTTCATGCGCAAATGGAATATCCGTCAGAGTGTTGCGGGATATTGCTTGGAAAACATATGGACGGAGAGAGAAGAGCATATATGGTGATTCCGGTAAGAAATATGCTGGAAAAAGAAAAACAAAAGACCGGCTTTTTATTGAATCCGCCGGATGTTTTCAAAGCGGAGAGGATAGCGGAAGAGCAGGAGATGGAAATCGTTGGTTTTTATCATTCTCATCCTGATTATGATGCTGTTGTCTCGGAGACAGACAGACGGTATATGCTGGAAGGATTTTCTTATCCAATTATTTCTGTGAAAGCAGGAGAATGCACTGCGGTACAGAGTTATGAAAAGAAAATACAGACATATGCCGGAGTCCAAGAGAAAGAAACGAAGAAACAGACAGCCGGAGCCCAAGAAAAAGAAACGAAGAAACAGACAGTTGTTGGTGCACAAAATTATAAAAAGATGATGCATGTGGATTCGGTTATAAAAGAAAAGATTTTGGTAAAGGAGAATAAAAATGCAGACAATTGTTTATGTGTCAGCAACGCTAAGGTCATTTTTTAATCAAAATGCGAAACTGGCTGCCGAGGGAGAAACCGTAAAAGAAATACTGCAGTATTTGCAGGAAGAGTACACGGAAAGTAACAAAGTATTGTTTGATGAGAACGGTGAACTGCGACCTTTTGTGCGGGTGTATTTGAATGAGGACAGTCTTTCGGAAATATCTGAATTGGACACAGCGGTTGCGGAAGGAGATACCATTCTGCTGTTGCCTGCTATTGCGGGAGGATGTCCGGTGGAAAGCGTAATTTCCGATGAACGACGAAAAGCGATTTCATTGGATGATGCGGAGATTGAAAGATACAATAAGCACCTGATGTTGAAAGAAATTGGAGTCAAAGGGCAAAAACGGATAAAAGCGTCTAAGGTATTGGTGATTGGTCTGGGTGCTCTTGGCTCCCCGGTAGTGCAGTATCTGGCAGCAGCGGGAGTCGGAACAATTGGAATGGCGGATTTTGATGAAGTGGTTTTGGATAATCTGCAAAGTCAGGTGATTCACAAAAATCGAGATGTGCATCGCCCAAAGACAGCATCTGCCAGAGACTATGTGAAATCCATAAATCCAAAAATAACCATAGAGACAATCAACGAGAAAATTGATGCAGATAACATAGGAGATTTAATAAATGCCTATGATGTGGTTGTAGACTGCACGGACAATTACAAGGCACGATATCTCATTAATGATGCCTGTGTGCTGATTGGAAAACCGTTGGTGTTCGGTGCTATATATCAGTTGGAGGGACAGGTTAGCGTTTTTGATGGGCAGACGGCACCTTGTTTTCGCTGTCAATATCCGTCTCCGCCGCCTGCCGGACTTGTGCCGACCTGTTCCGGTAGCGGCATCATCAGTCCGCTTTCGGGAATTATTGGAAGCATACAGGCAAACGAAGTACTGAAATTAATCATTGGCGGTGGGGAATCATTGAAGGGGAAAATGCTCGTTGTTGATACATGGAATTTGCGTACTTCGATTTTGAAAATTCGAAAAAATGAAAGATGTCCAATCTGTGGAAAAGAACCGTCTATCACGAGAATCGAAGAGTTTGATTATGATGATTTTTGTGGATTGAAGCAGTCGGAGGACGAGATCCCAATAGAAGGAATTACGGCGGAAGAATTGGCGGAACGGATAGAAAAAAGTGAACCACTTACCATTGTAGATGTCAGAGAACCGCACGAAAGAGCGATTCACCGTTTCCCAAATGCAATTGTCATTCCTATCGGTCAGTTATCCCGTAGACAAAAGGAATTGGACCCGGATATTGATACTATTTTTGTTTGCAAGGAAGGACAAAGAAGTATTTTGGCAATCAAAACATTGCGGGAAGCAGGTTATAAAGGCCCGTTATACAATCTGAAGGGCGGAATAGAGTCAGCAAAAAATATTATTTTCTCCCATGAGGGAGCCTGGCTTTAGTTTTTTTGAAAGACACGGGATGAAACAATGGAATTGTTGCTATTCGGTTGCGTATGCATTGATAAAAACATGCCCGCATCGGATAGTTACATATAAATTATGAAAACAGGAGGTCATGAAAGATGGCAAAAGAAGAACAAGGAATCAATGCATTGGGAGCGCAGGCAGCGTATAATCTAGCCAATGTGACAAAAACAAAACCACAGTATGGTTCTATTACGCCGAAGTGGTTAACAAAGTTACTGGAATTTAAGGGATTAGAGACCGGTATCTACCGTGTAAACAAGGTTGTGGAAGGAAATACACCTCTTGATGTTTTATGCAGCCAGACAAAGAAGTCCGATATTATTCCGGATGGATATGTTGAGTATGAGGTGGAGCCAAGGGAATATCGCTTAAATTCTATTTCTACCATTCTCAATGTAAATACAGCCATTGAAGATGTATACAGCGTTCCATACGATCAGACAAAGGAACAGCTTGCCTTGGCAATTGAGAGTTTAAGAGAGAGACAGGAAAGTCAACTCATCAACAATGATGATTACGGACTGCTGAAAAATGTTCCGGAATCACAGAGAATTCAGTCACGGACAGGTGCACCGACACCGGATGACCTTGATGAATTGATTACAAAGGTTTGGAAGGAGCCGTCATTCTTCCTGGCGCATCCGAGAGCGATTGCTGCCTTCGAGAGAGAATGTACAAAGAGGGGAGTTCCACCTGTAACAACTAACATCGCCGGTGGTACCTTTATCCTTTGGAGAGGAATTCCTATTATTCCTACGGACAAACTTTTGGTAGATGGACTCAAAAACCCTAAGAGCCAGAGCGGTAAGACCAATATTCTCCTGGTTCGTACCGGAGAAGCTAAGCGTGGGGTTATCGGACTTTATCAGGCAGGTATGAAAAATGAACAATCAAGAGGTCTGTCTGTAAGATTCAGAGGTATTGATGACAAGGGAGTCGCATCTTATCTTTTATCTTTATACTGTTCAGCAGCTATTTTATCAGACGATGCAATTGCAGTATTGGAAGATGTTGAGGTAGGTGAGTATTATGACTACGAATAATTTTGAAGGTAATGCCGTTAACTATGGGCTGCCCTCAGAAGTGGAATTGGAAAAACTGGCAAATCAGCTGTTTTCGGATGTTGATGGAAGCCTCTTTGAACCGGAAATATGTGCCAATGGAATTGAAAGCCTTGTTACATCGGGAGATACCGGAATATTCCATACTGCAGCCAATAAAGCGGCAAATGTATTTGGCGGACAACTGGGCGTGCAGGACTATGAAAATATCCTTGAAGAACTGAAGCAGGATTTAATCTACGATGAGCTGTCCGGTCTTAACGCTGAATATTTCGGACTTGCGGATATCGGAGGCGGCTTTCGCGAGTTAGAGGACTTTACGGCAGCGCATGAGTACGCAGCTTCCAACGACAGGAAAAATAAGGATACGGGATATGCACCTAAGGTACTCTCCGAGCAGCAGGCAGTGACGGGGCAGGGCATAGAAGTAAGGACTACCGCAGATGACCATAATGTCATACCTGCAAAGGATAATCAGGGTGCAGATTTTGATGCCGTAGGAGGACAGAAAGGGAATAACCGGATTATTGTCGGAACAAAGACACTGGAACAGATCCGCCGGGATTTTCCTATTTTACAGGAAAAAGTAAATGGAAATCCGTTGATCTGGCTGGATAATGGGGCAACTACCCAAAGACCGAAGCAGGTGATTGACAGACTCAGCTATTATTATGCGCATGAAAATTCCAATGTACATAGAGGGGCACATACTTTGGCAGCCAAATCAACGGATGCTTTTGAAGGTGCGCGGCAGATCGTTGCAGATTTTATTGGAGCTCCGTCAAAGGATAATGTGGTTTTTGTAAGAGGCACCACGGAGGGCATCAATTTAGTGGCGCAATCCTATGTAAAGCCTCTGCTGCAACCGGGAGATGAGATTATAGTTTCCCTGTTGGAGCATCATGCCAATATTGTTCCGTGGCAGCTGATAGCACAGGAAACAGGTGCCATCATAAAGGTGATCCCGGTAGACGAGTCAGGGCAGCTGATTCTTTCAGAATATGAGAAATTATTTACAAAGAGGACAAAGTTTGTTTCAGTGACTCATGTTTCAAATGTACTTGGAACCATTACACCGGTGGCGGAACTGATCGCTATTGCCCATCGTCACGGCGTACGCATATTGATTGACGGTGCGCAGTCGGTGGCACATATTCCGGTGAATGTGGCGGCTCTGGATGCTGACTGGTTTGTATTTTCCGGACATAAGATTTATGCTCCCACAGGAATCGGCGTTGTATATGGTAAAAAGGAGGTGCTGGAAGAGGCAAGACCGTATCATGGCGGCGGCAACATGATAAAAGATGTTACCTTTGAAAGAACAATATATAATCCGGCTCCTAATAAGTTTGAAGCCGGAACAGGAAGTATTGGTGATGCGGTAGGCCTTGGGGCGGCATTGGAATATTTATATGGCATAGGAATGGCGGATATCAGTAAGCATGAGCATGAATTGGTAAGCTACGGTATGAAAGAACTTGGCAAAATCAAAGGTCTGCACCTGATTGGTACGGCACCAAACAAGTCCAGTGCTTTGTCGTTTGTTTTGGATGGTATCTCTAATGATGCAGTGGGACAGAGACTTGACCAGAACGGAATTGCCGTGCGTGTGGGTCATCACTGTGCACAGCCGATACTGCGGCACTATGGTCTGGAAAGTGTTGTGCGTCCTACTTTGGCAGTGTACAACACCTTTGAGGATATTGATACACTGGTGAAGGCACTCAGAACTTTATAAGACTTGTCTTTGCTGAAAAAATACATATGAAAGATGCGGAAATGAGGTTAAATATGGCAGATTATGAAATAGATGACACGGTAGATATAACAACGGTCAATTGTCCGGTGACATTTGTAAAGGCAAAAGTTGCCTTGGAGGAACTAGAAGAAGGAGAAGTACTTAAGGTTCACATGAACGGTGGTGAACCGGCTGAAAATGTTCCCAGAAGTCTTAAGGAGGAAGGACATGAAATCCTTGATTTCATTGAAAATTCGGATGGGACATTCGATTTGTTTGTCAGGAAAGTAGGAGAGTAGTGTATGGCTGAGAGAGTGACATACAGCGAATTTACTGATAAGGTAACTGCCAAGTTAGACTTTTCAAAAGTAACCTTATTGGTAGATGGTGTGGAATTAGGTGGAGTTGCAACTTTTCTTGGTTCAGGTGAACAATCAAATATGAGTTTGTTTATTTAGAAGGAGAACTCAAAAATGGCACATAGACTGGCAAATGAAGTCAATCATCTTGTTGATAAAATAATTACGGATTATGAACAGGAGCGCGATATTGATCTAATAGAAGACTTTCTGAATTCAGATAAAAATGAAATAATCAAGATTATCGAGCAACTCAGAAATATCATATTCCCGGGATATTACAAAAACAGAAATTACCGTATTTATACTGTACGAAACAATCTTTCCATGCAACTGGAAGATGTGCTTTACAATCTTAGTAAGCAAATCGCAATCGTTTTGAAGTATTTACCCCAATATGCGGACATGGAAGAAAAAGAACTGTTTTATGAAGGAGAAAAGTTGTCTCTGCAGTTCTTAGAACGAATCACGAAAGTGAGGGCGTTGATACAAACGGATTTGGAGGCTGCGTATGAAGGAGATCCCGCAGCTCATAATAAGCCGGAAATTATTTTTTCATATCCGGGACTGTTTGCGACTATGGTAAACCGATTGGCTCATGAATTATATCTGCTTGGTGTACCTATTATTCCGAGAATTATGACAGAGTATGCGCATACGGAAACAGGAATAGACATGCATCCGGGTGTTACTTTGGGAAAATATTTCTTTATTGACCATGGTACGGGAATTGTTATCGGCGAGACGGCGGTGATAGGAGACAATGTGAAAATCTATCAGGGCGTCACCATTGGAGCCCTTTCCACGAAGGGAGGACAAACTTTAAGCGGGAAAAAAAGACATCCAACCATTGAAGATAATGTCGTTATATATGCAGGAGCATCGATTCTGGGTGGTGATACTGTCATAGGACATGATTCTGTGATTGGCGGAAATGTATTCTTAACAACTTCCATACCATGCAATACCAGGGTAAGCATAAAAAATCAGGAAATGGAATATAAGCATCGGGACAACGGTAACAGAAATCCGAAGGAAGTAGTTCAAAGCAATGAGTGGTATTATATAATATAGTTGTTTCTTGTAGTGGTGCCTCTTTCGTGCAAGCGGAAGAGGCATTTCTTTAAGGTTTTACAAGGAGCGTTTCGCCATGATTATAGACATATGATTTATACCGGGCTATAGAACAATTATTGTAAGGTGTTTTTGTCGAAAGGTGTCAAAGAAAAAAGATATGTGTTATACTAACCATAACTTTTGTGGGGATAGTTTTCCGGAACAAAGGGAAAAGAAAGTGGACAGGCAGGAAAGGACCGGAAGAGATATGAATACAGATATGATGGAGTATATGGTTGAGGAAAAACAGACACTGAAGGGACAATTGATCCGCTCTGCATGTTTTGCGGTGGTTCCTGTGTGTCTTTTGTGGTTTTTCTTTGGTTATAAATGGACTCTTTTTCTTATATTGGTAGATTTTATTGTTGCAAAACACTGGCTTTTTCCTATGACAGCGGTGGAATATGAATATCTGTATTGTGATCGGAAAATTACGGTGGATAAAATCCTGGGAAAAGCAAAGAGGGTATCGTTAGCGGAATACGAACTGGATCGAATGGAAATTGTTGCGCCTCTGGATTCGCACCGTCTGGACAGTTACAAGGGGAGACAGGTTACTACGCGGGAGTATTGGAGTCATCGCGAAAGTGATCAACATAAACCATATGCAATATATTACGAAGGAAATCAGAAAATCGTACTTGATTTACCCGACGAATTTGTTAAAATGATACAAAATAACGCACCTAGAAAAGTTTTTATGGACTAAGCGCAAGAGATAAAGTTGTAAAATCCTGGTGTAAAAGAAATGTGAAGTTATGGCAGATTATATTTGCCTGACAGATATCAAATTATTTTAATAGGAGGAGAAAGAATAATGGGACAGATCATTAGTGAAGGAATCACCTTTGATGATGTGCTTCTCGTTCCGGCTTATTCAGAGGTAATTCCGAATCAGGTTGATTTAACAACCAATCTGACAAAGAAAATCAAACTGAATATTCCAATTATGAGTGCCGGAATGGACACAGTAACAGAACACCGTATGGCAATTGCCATGGCTAGACAGGGCGGTATCGGAATTATTCACAAGAACATGACGATTGAACAACAGGCAGAAGAAGTAGACAAGGTTAAGCGTTCAGAGAACGGTGTTATTACGGACCCATTTTCTTTATCTCAGGAGCATACACTTGCAGATGCGGATGCATTGATGGGAAAATATCGCATTTCCGGTGTCCCAATTACCGAGGGCAAGAAACTGGTGGGTATCATTACAAACCGTGACTTGAAATTTGAAACAGATTTTACCAAGAAGATTAAGGAATCCATGACAAGTGAGAATCTTGTTACGGCAAAGGAAGGAATTACGCTGACGGAAGCAAAGCGCATTCTTGCACAGTCAAGAAAGGAGAAACTTCCGATTGTGGATGATGACTTTAATCTGAAAGGTTTGATTACCATTAAGGATATCGAGAAAGCCATCAAATATCCTTTGGCTGCAAAGGATGAAAAGGGACGGTTGCTTTGTGGCGCAGGGGTTGGTATTACTGCCAATGTTCTCGATCGCGTGGATGCACTTGTTCAGGTGGGCGTTGATGTCATTGTACTCGATTGTGCACATGGTCATTCGGCGAATGTACTTCGTTGTGTTTCCATGATAAAGGAAAAATATCCGCAGTTACAGTTGATTGCGGGAAATGTGGCAACCGGAGCCGGAACAAAAGCATTGATTGAAGCAGGCGCAGATGCCGTTAAAGTCGGTATCGGTCCGGGTTCCATCTGTACCACCCGAATTGTTGCCGGTATTGGTGTTCCGCAGGTTTCTGCCATTATGGATGCCTACAGCGTGGCAAAGGAATATGGTATTCCGATAATTGCTGATGGTGGTATCAAGTATTCCGGTGATATTACGAAAGCAATTGCGGCAGGCGGAAGTGTTTGTATGATGGGTAGCATGTTTGCCGGTTGTGACGAGAGTCCGGGAACTTTTGAATTGTTCCAGGGTAGAAAATATAAGGTTTATCGTGGTATGGGTTCCATTGCCGCTATGGAAAATGGTAGCAAGGACCGTTATTTCCAGGAAAATGCGAAGAAACTTGTTCCGGAAGGCGTAGAAGGACGAGTTGCATATAAAGGTACGGTAGAAGATACGGTATTCCAGTTAATGGGTGGTTTGCGCTCCGGTATGGGATATTGTGGATGTAAGACGATTGAGGAATTGAAAGAAAACGGACAGTTTGTTAAGATTTCCGCTGCTTCCCTGAAAGAAAGTCATCCGCATGATATTCACATCACGAAAGAAGCACCAAACTACAGTTCTGATAATAATTAAAATAGAATTTAAGAATTAAATAGGCAGACTCTTTTGTACAGGATACGGAAGAATCTGCCTGTTGTGTTTTGGGGAGGAAGGAATTATGGATAATCCGACAAATGTCGAGAAAGATAATATTACAGTAGAAGAAAACATGAATGCACAGCCGGTCGAACCGACGCCGGAAACAGTGAATGCACAGCAAAACCAACCGGCACCGCAGAAAACAAAGAAGAATATGAAGGAAAGAATGAAAAATACACTTCATAGTTTTCTTTCCGTGTTTATGGAATTCCCGGTCACCATTGCAAGTATCGTGATTGCGGCAATTTTTGCTTTGATCCTGATGGATGCGGATTACAATACGCTTCATTATGACAATGTGAATAAAACGATGATATTTTTCCTTGTTTTTGCATCCGGAACTTTGTTTTTCGAAGAATTTGTCCGATTTGATAAATTTTTGCCTTTGTATAAAAAAATGCCTGCTCTCAAATGGTTATTCGAAGGGGCTGGGCTGATTATCGCAGCGATTGTTGGCGTAATCACTGTATATTACATGGGATTTGACGAATACACGAAAGCGGCAGAGTGCTTTTCCAGATTCCTGATTTTCTGGATAACGGCCACAATTTTGATGGCAATCTATTTTATGTATCAACGGAGCAAAGAATCTTTTTCGAAGTATTGTCTTTCCGTTTTTATTTCCTTGTTCCAGACTACTTTGATTTACGGTTTATTTGCGATTGGCCTTGCAATTGTAATCGCTATTTTTGATTTTCTCATTCTTGATACCGATCCGATTGATTTAATCGGTCATGTGGAACTGTTTCTGGCGGCAGGTATTTATTTCCCGGCTTTGATTATCTGCTTTTCCCGCATCCGGGAGAAAATCGGTGGTTTTGGAAAAGTCGTTGTAGAATATGCACTCCTGATCATTTTGCTTCTTGCTTTTTGTGTAATTTATCTCTATATTTTCAAAATCATTGCGCAAAGAGAATTGCCGAGAAATGAAATCTTTGCCATGCTCAGCTGGCTGTTTGCTATTGGACTGCCAATCTGGACGATGGCGCAGTATTATAAACCGCAGGTACTTGGGAAACTGGCGTCCTTCCTGCCATTTGCCTTCCTTCCATTTATTGTCCTTCAGATAATCTGCATGGGACTTCGTGTTTCTGCTTATGGTGTCACGATGCCGCGGTATGCCGGAATTGTTCTCATTATTTTTGAAATTCTGTATGTGGCACTTTATGCCGTTAAAATGGGCAAGGTGGTCGCTTACATTGTACCAACGGCAGTCGTACTGGTTCTGGGCGCCATGCTCCTGCCGGGAGTCAATGCTTTTTCCGTATCGGCGAATTCCCAGATTAAGCGCATGGAAGAGGTGTACGCGGATCCGGAGGAAATGGATAATTCGGAGATTGAAGAGTTAAGAAGCATTTACAATGAATTGAAATGGAATTGTGGTTTTGAGGGAACTGAATATCTGGAACAACGCTTTACCAGAAGCGAACGCCGGAAATTGGATAATCTATATAATTATCTTCATGATGAAACCGATTTCAACATGGATATCAAAGAGTATTCCGCCTATCTATCATTGAATGAGGTTGATGTCTCCGGATATCAGTCCTTAACTAATATATCCTGCTATTATAATCAGTATGATGAAAGCGATTCCTTTGATGCAACGAATGTTTGTTTTTCGCAGAACAATACATCCAAAGATTATTATCTGGATATAAGCAGTCTTTTGGAAGAACTCGTGAGTGTTTCGGAAGAAGATTTTTACGATTATGTACAGCAGAACAATGGCTTTGTAATTGATGAGCACCACAAACTGGTATTTGAACACGTTTATATCAAAACGGCAGATGGGGAGTATACCTATGTTTCCATGGATGCTTATCTGCTGATGAAGTAGAAGACTCTAGATATTTTTCTGATTGAATAACTTTAGAATGAAAAAGTTGAAAAATTTTTGGATAATAGTATTAAAACATTTCCCAACATGATAGAAATTATGTATAATTTATCTAAAGAATTTTTATATTCGAAAGAGAATGTTGGGGGATGCAATGGGGAACGAAAAGATAAATTATGCGTATTGGAAGAAGATTATAACCCGCGCCCAGATTGGAATGGCGATTAGTATTTTTATTGTGGAAGTGGTCGTAAATACGATACTGTATGTGACCAGGTCACAGGGATATGGTCCGGATACGATTGTGGCAAAACTGATTAGATATCTTCTTCTCACAACACTATTTAATATATTGGTTATTCTGAGCGCTTATGTGTTATGTAAGTTTGTGAAGGATGTTCAGAAACAAAAGTACATATTGACGATTGCAATGGCATTGCTCTGCTTTAATACGGCATTTTCGCATTATCAGTTTACGCCTACTTTTCTGACCTTTATTATTCCCATCATGTTTACGATATTGTATGAAGATAAGAAAATGTGTGTCAATATTACTTTGACATCGGCACTATTGCTGATATTGCCCGTTATATCACGGGGAGGGGACCGTGTATATAATACAGATATTGTACCGGAGGCAATTATTACAGCAGCCATTCTTTTTCTGGTCAGCTTATTTTCCGTTATTATTATTTCGGTCCTTGTGAACAGAAAGCGGGAATTGAATGATGCATTGATTGAGGCGGAAAAGGCAAAATATATTGATGAATTAAATCAAATGAATCAGGAACTGGAACTCTTATCCAATGAAGCATTTGAGGCAATCGCGAAAGCGGTGGATGTGAACGATCCTTATACGGCCGGTCATTCCAGACGCGTGGCAAAGTATTCCAGAATGCTTGCGGAGCAATTGGATTATTCCGAAAAGGAACTGGAGGAAATATACTGCGCAGGGTTGATTCATGATGTGGGGAAACTGGGGATTGATAATCAGATTATCAATAAAGACGGAAAATTATCGGATGAAGAATATGAAGAAATCAAAAAGCATCCATTGATGGGTTATGAAATTCTAAAAAATATTTCTATTCGCGGCAATTTTGCATATGGGGCAAAATGGCATCATGAGAGAATGGATGGCCGGGGATATCCGGATGGAATTTCCGGAGATGAAATACCACTGATTGCAAGAATTATTGCTGTTGCAGATGCATATGATGCAATGACTAGCAGAAGAGCATACAGAGATATCATGTCCCAGGAAAAAGTAAGAGAACAGATTGAACAGGGAATGGGTTCTCAGTTTGATGAAAAGATTGCGGGAATCATGCTTTCACTGATTGATAAAGATGTGAACTATACAATGAGACAGTGCCAGGAATAAATAATTGCAAGACAGTCCGGGCGGTCGCCGGAAGAAGATTTGTTAGAGATTTTAAAATTGCGAAAAAAATTTTGCAAATCCGTTGCTGACAGTATATCGGAATGGACTTGTATTATTTTCAGAATCAGCTAAAATATTAGGTATATATTAGACGCATATGTTAAAGTTCGAGAAACAGATTTTGGCATATGCAATAGTGATATATAAGATAATTCGTAAGTTGAGAACGATGGAGAAAGGAGGCAGATGTATGCGTATTGGCAGTATATCCGGATATGGCGGAATTGATTCTGTATATGGAATGCAGTCAACCGCACGCTATTCGGTTTCATCCGTTCATGGCAATCCGAAAAGTCTGCAACCGGTTTCCGGGATAAATCAGGAGAGCGAACCATCCAAACCTCTTGCAATCTTAAAGAAAGATCAGGAAGCGTCTCAGTATATTCGGGAACGCGACTATAATCAGTCCATGACTGCAGCGGAAGATTACCTGAGTGTAATGCAGGAGATGATGCAGGGACGGGATCCTCAAAGTCTATTTGCGCAAATGGATGATAATGCAATGGATGCGGCAGGTTCGCCGGGCATTGATTTGATTTCAAACAGAGCCGAGACGGAGGCTTTTGTACAAGAGCCAGAAGGTGATGTGCAGGCGGATGCGCAAAACAATATGAGGCAGAATGGCAGTGTGAATCCTTATCAGTTCCAAAGAGCGATGGAGGCCTATCAGATGGCATAGAGCCAGAATGGAATAGGGAAAATTAATGTACTGTTCATGATTGGAAAATCATACAGTACATTTTTTATGTAGATGATTTTGCCTTGATAAAGTCGCGTGGCACATTTTATGTACATGATTTACTGTAAAAAAGTTACACAGTACATTTTATACAGATGGTTTGCTTCGGGTTTGCAACCGTATATGGCGGAAACTATGTGGTTATTGAGGTGTCGTATTTTGAACGGGATATTTAAGCGTATTGAGAAGAAATATTTGCTTCCGGTCGAACGATTTCATGCCTTTATGGAACGATTGGGAGAACGGGTAAAACAGGATGATTACGGATTGCATACGATTTGTAATATTTACTATGATACCGACCAGAATGATTTGATTCGTCGTTCCATTGAAAAACCGGTTTATAAAGAGAAGTTTCGTGTCCGCAGTTATGGAGTGCCAAAAAATGAGGATACGATTTATCTGGAGATAAAGAAGAAATATAAAGGGACGGTTTATAAAAGAAGAGTTGCCATGCCACTGCTTGTGGCGATGGAATATCTGGCGGAGGGGCGTTATCCCAAAGAATATGACTGTCAGATACTTCGGGAAATTGATTATATGATTAATTATTATAACCTGAAACCCAGCCTTTACCTGGCATATGACCGGCGCGCATTTTATGTGGTGGACAGGCCGGAAATACGCTTTACCATGGATCAGAAAATACGAAGCAGGGAAGAACAACTGGATTTGATGTGCGGTGATTACGGAGAATATCTATTTGAGGAAGATCTTCGCCTGATTGAGATTAAAGCCCCGGGTGCGCTTCCGGAATGGTTTGTGGAAGCGATGTGCGAGTTGGAGGTATATCCAAACTCATTTTCCAAATATGGGAAAATATATTCTAAAAAGTTGTTGAACACGAATCATTTTCAGGAATAAGACAAGCGGAAAAACGCATCCGAATGCCGGAAAACGAAATTAATTCCATGCGGGAAAACGCATCCGAATGCCGGAAAACGATATTAATTCCATGCGTGAAAAAGGCGCATGAAGCCGTATCAAGACCGAATAGAAGGAAAAGGAGCAGAAGTTATGTTTACAAGTTTGTTAAATGCGCAGGCAGGTAGTATAACAATACAAAATACACTGATATGTCTTGCGGCGTCTTTTGTATGCGGATTTATTATTGCCGGTGTTTATATGTATAAATCAATTTATACCAAAAGTTTTGTTACTTCTCTGGTAATTCTTCCGGCACTGGTGCAGGTAGTAATTACGGTGGTAAACGGTAACCTTGGAGCATCGGTTGCAGTCATGGGAGCCTTTTCACTGGTGCGTTTTCGGTCGGTGCCGGGTTCCTCCAAAGATATTACGGCTGTTTTTTTTGCCATGGCCGTTGGTCTGGCAAACGGAATGGGGTATGTGACTTACAGCGCAACCATCGTTGTTGCCGTTGGTCTACTTTTCCTTCTGTTGAACCTGACGAAATTCGGAGAAAAACCGCAGGATTATAAGGAATTGAAAATCCTTATTCCGGAAAGCCTTGATTACACGAATGTTTTCGATGATTTGTTTGAGAAATATCTGGAACAACAGGAACTGGTCAAAGTGAAAACAACTGATTTGGGTAGTATTTATGAACTGAGTTATCATATTAAATTGAAAGATGCGGCAAAAGAAAAAGAATTTCTGGATGAAATCCGTTGCCGCAACGGTAATCTGACCATCATTTGCGGAAGACCGCACAATACGATAACGGAGGTTTTGTAATACGGTTGTCCGGCGGATCAAAGAAAGGTAACGGTTGTCTGTCAAAGGATGACAGTTGCCGGGAGAGGTAAGAAATGTGACAGTTGCCGGGAGAGGTAAGAAATGTGACAATTGCCGGGAGATGCGGGAAATGTGACGGTTGCCGGGAGAGGCAGGAAATGTGACGGTTGCCGGACAGAGCAAAATAAGACGAAGAAGGAAAGAAATATGAAGAATCAGATCAAAGGTGTCATCTTTGATTTGGATGATACCCTCTACGATTGCAATTATACCAATAATGCTGCTTCCATAGATGCTGTCTGCACATATGCCGCACAGCATCTTCTTCATTTGCCCATACATGTGGTGAGAAATGCATTTGACCAGGCGCGGGAATCGATAAAGGAGGGGATGCTGGGAGATACGGCAAGCCAGCACAATCGTATGTTGTATTTCCAGCGGACTTTGGAACTGCTTGGATTACCGCCGCTTTCCTGTGCACTTGAGATGTATAACTGCTTCTGGAATGATTTCCTTTCCCGCATCATAGTATTTGATGGGGCATTTGATGTGCTGAATTATTTGCAGGCGAAGGGCATCCGGATTGGAATCTGTACCGACATGACCGTGCATATCCAGCATAGGAAAATGCGGACACTGGGGATTGCTTCATATATTGATATGCTGATGACCAGCGAAGAGGTAGGGGCGGAAAAACCGAATCCGGTGATTTACCGGGGCGCATGTGAGAAAATGGGACTATTGCCGGAAGAATGTATATTTGTGGGGGACAGCCTGAAAAAAGATGTTCTTGGACCAATCAGCAATGGCATGCAGGGAATCTGGTTCCGGGCACAAGAATATTGTGACCGAGATAAAGACGCCGGGGAATTGCAGAACGCACAAACGAAATGGAACGCCGGGGAATTGCAGAACGCACAAACAAAATGGAACGCCGGGGAAACGAAAAACGCACAAATGGATTGGAATGCCGGAGAACAGGCGCTTGCACAAAGCATAGAATTCCCGGATATCATTCGTGTGGAGAATCACAAGGAGTTGTTGACATATCTGAAAAAGAAAATTGGAGAAACGGTATGATATATAAGCATACATTTGCGATTGGTCTGGATGATTTGAATCGCGAGAAAATGATAAAAAATAAAGCTATTCTGAAGATATTGGAAGATGTGGCAGGATTTCATTCGGATTATGTTCATTACGGAATTAATGAAATATTCGGTAATGGTATTGCCTGGGCCCTTCTGGACTGGGAGATAGAGGTGAAAAGAAGACCGCAATACGGGGATGTGCTGGGGTGGAAACCTGGGGCAGAGCGCCGGGGCGCTGTCATGTATACCGGGATTTTCGGATATTTGTGAATGGGGAACTTTGTGTAATTGCGACTTCCAAGTGGATGCTGATGGATTTGCTTCACCGCCGCCCGATGAAAATACCTATGGAAATGATGGCGGCCTATGAACCGGAGGAACATTTTGTTTTTACCGATGAAGAACTGCCAAAACTACGGGAACCGGAGCAGATGGAATTTGTATTGGATTATCCCATCCGCAATTGATATTAATGGACATTTGCATAATACGAATTATCTGGATATTGCACTGGAAGCCATGGATGGAGAACCGTATTTGGATGTCAACCATTTCCGGATTTCCTATCGGAAGGAAATTCTGTACGGCACTCCGGTAAAGGTTTATCGAAGTACCGACCGGGCGGGTAACACGGTCTACATTTTGAAAAATCAGTCGGAAAATGAAATTCACGCATTTATTGAAATACCGGCGTAAAAACAAAATTGTAACGAACAAAATGGATTTCGATAGAAAACCGAAATACAAAACGGAATAGGCGCCGAAATACAAAAAACAAGAAGGTGCCACAGAAAACGAACACGAAGAAATAAGGAATCAGACAAAAAGAAAGGATGTTGCAGTATGAAGGTTTTAATGATTAACGGCTCCCCGAGAACAGAGAGTAATACCGGAATTGCATTACACGAAATGGAAAAAATCTTTCACGAAAACGGAATCGAAACGGAGATAGTGAGTATTGGAAAATTACCGGTTCGCGGATGTATTGCATGCTATGCCTGTGCAAAAACCGGGAAATGTGCTTTTGATGATGTTGTAAATGAGACGGCAGGTAAATTTGAAGAAGCAGACGGACTTGTAATTGGTTCGCCGGTCTACTATGCATCCGCAAATGCAACCCTGATTGCATTTCTTGACCGCCTGTTTTGCAGCACACATTTTGATAAAACAATGAAAGTCGGGGCCAGTGTAGTCAGCGCAAGAAGAGGTGGTCTGTCTGCGACCTTTGATGAACTGAACAAATATTTTACAATTTCTGGAATGCCGGTTGCTTCGAGTCAGTATTGGAACAGCATTCACGGAAGATTGCCGGGAGAGGCAAGCGGGGATGAGGAAGGTCTTCAAACAATGCGTGTTTTGGCGAGAAATATGAGTTTTCTCATGAAGAGCATTGCCCTTGGGAAAGAAAAATACGGTCTTCCGGAGAAGGAAACGAAAACCATGACCAGTTTTATCCGATAGGAAAATATTACCAATTTTCCTGCAAAAACCGGCGTAATAAGTCATCCGGTTTTTGACCATTATTGTCTTCTATGGTAGAATTCTACCAACATGTAAGGAAAGGAGAGACCACTCAAATCTATTTAAGTACATAGGCGACGGAGAATTTTGCACAAAGATTTTTGAGTGGCAAAGTGACAAATGAAACAAAACAAAACAAGAACATTTGTAAGAGTGCTTGCGGTATTTTTGATTCTTGCTTTGGTTTGCCCTTTGATACCGATGCATTCGCAGGCCGCAGTAAACGGCGGGCAGGCAGGAGCTGTCGGTATTGATGTTTCAAAATATCAGGGAAATGTGGATTGGGCGGCGGTAAAGGCATCCGGCGTATCATTTGCATTTATCAAAGCATATAGCAGTTACAGTGGAATTGATCCGTATTTTGCCCAGAATGTTAATGGGGCAAATGCGGTAGGAATTCGTACCGGTGTGTATGTATATTCCTACGCAACTTCGGTGGAAGCAGCGATTAATGAAGCCAATATTTTGATCAGTATTATGCAGAATTACAGCATTACATATCCGGTGGCCATTGATATTGAAGATGACTGCCAGAAAAATCTTGATCCCAATACTTTGGCTGCGATTGCCAATGCATTCTGCGCAACCGTTGCGAATGCCGGATACCAGCCGCTTGTTTATGCAAATAAATACTGGTTTACCAAAAGAATTGCGCCGATTGGATATGACCACTGGGTAGCCCAGTATGCATCGGCATGTGATTACCCGCAGGTTCCGGCCTTCTGGCAGGCTTCCTGTACCGGAAGAATCCCGGGGATAGCAGGGGATGTGGATATTGATTATCAGTACAAAGATTATTCCTATATCATCCCGTATGGCTTTTCCGTTCGCGATGGAGCTGTATATTTTTATAATAACTATCGTTGGCAGAAGGGGTGGATTGATTACAACGGCCTTCGTTATTATTGCGGGGTAAATGGAGTTGTCCAGACCGGCTGGCTTCAGATGCCGGAGGGCATTTATTATCTGGATCCTACGGGCTACATGCATACGGGATTTACAGAGGTTGCCGGAAAAATATATTATCTGGGAACCGACGGACTTTTGCAAATGGGTCTGCTGAATATCGGGGATGCCAATTACTATTTTGGAACAGACGGTTCCATGTATACCGGCTGGCTTCCTTTGGCAGACGGAAACCGTTATTATTTCGGCCCGGATGGAAAAATGCAGTTTGGCTGGTTAATCCTGGATGGAAAGACCTATTACTTCGGAGAAGATGGTTTTATGAAGATTGGGTTGCAACAGATTGGTGATAAGACCTATTTCTTCAACGGAGAAGGCGAGATGCAGTACGGCTGGCTTGATTTCGGTGAATTTAAATTGTATGCCGGAGCGGATGGGGCATTGCTGCATGGACTTGCGGCAATTGACGGTTCCCTGTATTATTTCAATCCGGAAAATGGAATGATGCATCAGGGCTGGCTTATACTGGACGGCAATACCTTCTTTTTTGAGCCGGGAACCGGAAAAATGTATTTTGGTTTGCAGGTGATTGGAGATCAGATTTATTACTTCAATCCGGAAAGTGGTGCGCGTATGACCGGTCTTGTTCCTACGCCTACGGGTGTAATGTATTTTGAACCTGCTACGGGAGCGAGAGTTGCCGGCTGGTGTGTGGTGAACAATATGACTATGTATTTTGATCCTTTGACCGGTGTAATTGCTACAGGATTTGTTACCATCGGTGACAATAATTTCCTGTTTGACGGGAACGGACAATTATTTAAAGGATTATTTGGTGACAATGTTGGAATTCGATACTATGATGAAACGGATGGACATCAGGTACTTGGATTCGCATTCGTGAATGATATCCTATATTACTTTGATCCTGCCAACGGCGGTTATATGGTGGCCAATACGGTAATTGATGCGGGAGCCAACGGCATTTACCAGTTTAACGAACTGGGGCAGGGTGTCCGTATTCAGTAAATTCCATAATTGCAAACAATTTTCCGCAGGAAAGTGATTTGAGAATATTTCATAAATGTGATTTGAGATTATTTCATAAAACATTGTCAAAGAACAAATAATAATAGTAAAATACAAGCGTAGTCGTGATACAAGCACGATAGTTAAGGAGGAAAATATGACAATAACAAAGGAAACAACAATGGGAGAAATGTTGGAATTTGATGCAGGGATTGCATTGATTTTGATGGAATCCGGTATGCACTGTGTAGGTTGTCCTTCATCCATCGCAGAATCATTGGAGGAAGCCTGCGCTGTTCATGGATTGGATGCAGATGAGGTATTAAAGCAGATTCAGGATTACCTTGCCAATAAAAAGGACGCATAAGAGAAGATGAAATTTGTAATTCAAAGAGTTGCCCATGCCAGTGTTGCCATTGATGGGAAGGTAACCGGAAAAATCGGCAAAGGCTTTATGGTTTTGATTGGCGTTTCCGCTTCGGATACAAAAGAAGTTGCAGATAAAATGATTAAGAAAATGTTGCAACTGCGAATTTTTGAAGATGAAAACGGGAAAACCAATCTGTCCTTGAATGATGTTTCCGGTGAATTGCTTTTGGTTTCCCAATTTACCCTATATGCAGATTGCAAGAAGGGGAATCGGCCTTCCTTTCTTTCTGCCGGCGCACCGGATATGGCAAAAGCCATGTATGAGTATATTGTGGAACAATGTATGCTTTCCGGATTGCCCGTGCAAACGGGAGTATTCGGCGCGGACATGAAAGTAGAACTTTTAAATGATGGTCCATTCACCATTCTATTGGATAGCGAGACTTTATTACTTTAAAGTGTTGAATATTTTTGTTGACATAGGAAATCAATGGCATTATACTCTAGTAAATGAGAGGACTCTTTACGGTGTTCGCAAGCGGGCACCGTTTTTTTTGACAAACTTGAAGGAACCGCCTTGTTGACAAACTAGAAGTATCAAAGGAGAAGACAAATGAAAGAAGTATCTAAACTGATGGGATATCGCCCGGAAATCAAACTTATGGATGCCACCCTTCGGGATGGAGGACTTGTGAATGATTTCTATTTTACGGATGAGTTTGTGAAAGCACTTTACGAAACCAATGTAAAAGCAGGCGTTGATTACATGGAAGTCGGCTATCGTGCATCAAAGGATATGTTTGATGAGAGCAAATTCGGGAAATGGAAATTTTCAACCGATGAGGACATTCGTGCCATTGTTGGTGACAACAATACGGATTTGAAACTGGCGATTATGGCGGATGTAGGTCGATGTGATTACAAGAACGATATTAAGGATCGCAGCGAAAGTCCGTTGGATTTAATTCGGGTTGCTACTTATTTGCATACCATGCCGGCAGCTGTGGATATGATCGAGGATGCCCATAAAAAGGGCTATGAAACCACATGTAATATTATGGCGATTTCCAATGGGCAGGAAGCAGATGTAAAGGCAGCGCTTGATATTCTCTCAAAATCTCCGGTAGATGTCATCTATATAGTTGACAGTTATGGTTCCATTTACCCGGAACAGATGGCAAGAATTGCAGATATTTATTGTGAAATGGGCGTAAAATACAATAAGAAAATCGGTATTCATGCCCATAACAATCAGCAGCTTGCTTTTGCCAATACGATTGAAGCGGTAGGGGATGGTGTCGATTGGTTAGACGGTACCTATTCTTCTATGGGCCGAGGTGCGGGAAACTGCGGAATGGAACTTTTGCTTGGATTTTTGCGTAATCCAAAATATAATGTTTTCCCGGCAATTAAGTTTATTGAGAACTACATGAAACCATTGCAGGAAAATGGTACTGTTTGGGGATATGATTTGCAGTACCTTATGACGGGTATGTTAAACCAGCATCCGAGAACCGCCATTCAGTTTACAAAGGATGGAAGAAAAGATTATACGGAATTCTACAAGGAAGTTGTAGCGCAGGACTAATCAGTAGGGTCATCAATTACCAGATTGCAAATAAATAACAGATTGCAAATAAGTAACAGATTGCAATCTATATACCGTAAATATTGGAAACCGGGAAAGGTTTCATTCATGGCAGAAAATAAGGGCAGTACCGACATGACGGCACTGTCCTTATTCTATAATCGTGTATTTTCCAATCTTTCCGGTCTTTATGTGCTTTTCTGCCTATCCATTTTTAGTAATCTACGGAAATCAGACAAAGACCCTGCGCAGGGGCGGTAAATCCGGCAAGGGATCTGCTTTTTGCTTCCAGAAGTTGTGGAATGCTGTCAGCAGTTCTTTTTCCCAGGCCGACTTCAAGCAGCGTACCGGTTAAAATGCGGACCATATGTTGTAAGAATCCGGTTCCATGATAAGTAAAAGTCAGATAATCCCCCTGTTGCCGGATTTCAATCCGGTCCACAATTCGTACGGTGGATTTTTTCATGCGGGGATTGCTGCAAAAACTGGCAAAATCATGCTGACCGGTAAGGTACCGGGCTGCTTTTGTCATTTCCCTGATATCAGGCATTCCTTCCAGTGTATAAACATATTTGCGGTCAAATACCGGCTTGGTTTTTCCGACATAACAGGTGTAACAATATGTTTTGCCGACAGCATTATAACGGCTGTGAAACCGGTCGGAGGCTATTCTTACTTCCTCAATCGAAATATCGTCCGGAAGATATCTGTTCATGTAATCCCGAATCTCATTTTCGCTTTTGTCACAGGAAAAGTGGGAATGTGCCACGAAAGCCTTTGCATGTACGCCGGCGTCTGTGCGTCCGCAACCGAGAATTTCCACATCTTCATCCAACATGCGGGATAACACATTTTCCAATTTCCCCTGAATGGTCATATCGGTACTGGGTTGATGTTCCCAGCCATAATATCTTGTTCCGTCAAAGCGGATTATAAATTTATAATTAGCCATTGAAATGGAAGCCTTTCGTTTTTGTTTCATTATAACGGGAAGAAATATATTTGGCAAAGTACGCAAATGAATTTGTCTGCATGTGCGTGGGAATGGATCTGTCTGCATGAATGCGAAAATGAATCTGTCTGCATGAATGCGAAAATGAATCTGTCTGCATGAGCGTGCAGGAATCATTTGTTTGCAGAATTTTAGCAAGGAAGAAGCAGCATATACTTGCAGGTTCCGGCAGTGTGGGGGATAATAGAAAAGACAATAAAGAACGGACAAGCCCGGAAGGAGAAAATCCAACAAAGAACGGATTAGCCGGGGGAAGAAAAGAAATCAAAGAACGGATCAAAGAACGGATAACCCGGGGGAAGAAAAGAAATCAAAGAATGGATCAATGAACGGATAACCCGGGGGAAGAAAAGAAATCAAAGAACGGATAAGCCGGAAGGAGAAAAATTATGGAGAAAAAATTGGGATTCGGATTAATGCGACTGCCTTTATTAAATAGCAATGATGCAGGGTCAGTGGACATAGAAACAACAAAGCAAATGGTGGATTACTTTATAGAACAGGGTTTCACTTATTTTGATACGGCCTGGATGTATTGCAATTTTCAGAGTGAAAAGGCAGCCCGGGAGGCTTTGGTAAAGCGGTATCCCAGAGATAAATTTACCCTGGCCAGTAAATTGCATTGTGGTTTTTTCAATACAGAGGAAGAGAGAGACCGCATTTTTGAAACCCAAAAAGAAAATACCGGAGTGGATTTCTTCGACTATTATCTCATACATGATGTTGGAGAAGATCACTATAAAAAATATGAAAAATTTCATTGCTTTGAGTGGCTTGCGGAAAAGAAAAAGCAGGGACAGGTTAAGCACATGGGATTTTCTTTTCACGATGGCGCAGATTTGCTGGATCATGTTTTGACGGAGCATCCGGAGATGGATTTCGTGCAGTTGCAGATAAACTATCTGGATTGGGATAGTGCAGCAATTCAGTCTCGCAGATGTTATGAAGTGGCAACCAAACATGGAAAACCGGTAATTGTTATGGAGCCGGTAAAGGGAGGTACCTTGGTAAATGTGCCGGGACAAGTGGAAGAAATGTTTCATAACTATAACCCGAACATGTCACTGGCTTCCTGGGCAATCCGATTTGTCGCCAGTTTACCGAATGTAATGATGGTTCTTTCCGGTATGAGCAATATGGAACAAATCATGGACAATACCGGATATATGAAGGATTTTGTTCCGCTTACCCTGGAGGAAAATGAGATGGTTCTTCATGCTGCGAAAATGATGAACGACAGCATTGCCATTCCATGTACCGGATGCAGTTATTGTACGGATGGGTGTCCGAAACACATTGCAATTCCCAAATATTTTTCCCTGTATAATGCGGAACTGCAGGAATGCGAAGAAAAAGGCTGGACACCGCAGGGAGAATACTATATGCGTCTGACGGAAAACTTCGGAAAAGCAAGCAGCTGTATTAAATGCAGACGGTGTGAAAAAGTTTGTCCGCAGCATTTGCCTATTGTGGAAGATTTAAAACTGGTTGCGGAACAATTTGAATCATAACACCGGTTTGGAAATAAATCTGCATTGTCGAACGTTATTCTATCAAATGCCTATGAAATAAACAGAGGATTATTACATCAAATGATTATTACATCAAATGTTTCTTAATAGGACATACTGAATTAAGTAGAGAAAACCGGAAGATTGGAGCATGAGAAATGAGTAAAAAAGGAATTATTTTTGACATGGACGGAACCCTTTGGGATTCCGCAGAAGGCGTTGCAATTGCATGGACACAGACCATTCAGGAAATGTATCCGGAGCGCAAAGGAGTAACCAGAGAAGATATTATGAATGTTATGGGGCGCACCATGGACGATATTGCCGACGCTTTGTTTGGGGATCTGGAACTTATGGAGCGGCGCATTTTAATGGATCATTGCTGCGGAAATGAAAATGAATACCTTCGCCAAAACGGAGGAATTTTATACGAAGGACTGGAAGAGACCCTGCAGATACTGAAAAAAGACTATCCGCTTTTTATTGTTAGTAATTGCCAGCGGGGATATATAGAAGCCTTTCTGGAATTTTACCGCTTGGAAGATTATTTCGAAGACACGGAATGTTTTGGAAACAATGGACTCCCCAAAGGCGATAATATTGCGAAAATAGTCCGTAGGAATGCACTATCCGACGCAGTGTATGTTGGGGATATTCAAGGGGATTATGATGCTAGTCAAAAAGCGGGAATTGGATTTATTCATGCTTCTTATGGATTTGGAACCATATCATCTCCGGTGCCGAAAATTGAAAGATTATCGGAACTTCCGCAGGTGGTTTCCCATATTTTTGGAAAATCTGCAGACGGACAATAAATAGAATCGTGCATAAGGTGCAAAACAAAAATTGGTGACAGGATTTACCCGGAATATGCAAGTGTGTTTCAACTTGAAAAACAAAGCGGGAAATCTTATCACCAGATTTTTGATGAATAATATTCAGTTTTTCGGAAATAAGGTGTCTTATTTCAAAATGTGAATACTTCCAAGCAATGGAATCGGTTTTTCTTCTCCGTTAATGGCGCTGACTAATCCCATAATCCAGAATACGAAAAGTACGAGGTCAATCAACCAACCAAGGATTGGAATAATTGCTCCGATTGCTGTTGCAATAATAAGCACCAATGCCTGGTTTAAGTGGAATTTGGATTCTTCTTTTGTTCCTGCACAAAGAGCAATAAGAAAACCAATCCAGGTTAAATAACATACGATGTCAGTTGTCTGTTTATCCATGTCGTATCTCCTAT
>JBJEMA010000097.1:30813-37980 GCA_051879435.1 Lachnospiraceae bacterium | reverse complement strand
TTTACGACGTTTTACTCTCTTCGGCATTAACATTATTTATCGCTCCCTTCCTTAGAAGACGCATTGTCTTCCTTATTTGCTTTTGTAGGAAGAACTTCGCCTTTGTAGATCCATACCTTTACACCAATTTTTCCATAGGTTGTATCTGCTTCAGCAAATCCATAATCAATATCTGCCCGCAGTGTCTGAAGAGGAATTGTACCTTCTGTATAGAATTCACTACGTGCCATATCTGCTCCGCCCAGGCGACCGGAAACACAAACCTTGATACCCTTTGCGCCGGTAACGCTGTTACCCTTCGCATCTTTCTTCATCGTTCTTGTCATACAAGACTTAACTGCACGACGGAAAGAAATACGGTTTTCCAACTGCTGAGCAATGTTTTCTGCAACCAACTGTGAATCTCCATCCGGAGATTTGATTTCATTCACATTAATTTTAATATCATTTTTACCGATTAACTTCTGAAGTTCTGTCTTTACGCTTTCAATTCCTGCGCCTGCTTTACCAATTACAAAACCAGGCTTCTGAACGGATAATGTAATTTCAATCTTTTCCGCTTTTCTCTGGATTTCAATCTTAGAAACACCTGCGCTGTATAATTTCTTCTTTAAGAACTTTCTGATATTGTAGTCTTCTACAAGATAATCAGCAAATTTGTCATCTGAATACCAATTGGATTCCCAGTCTTTAATTACACCAACTCTTAAGCCGTGAGGATTAACTTTCTGTCCCATACTTACTTAGCTCCTTTCTCATCAAGAACGATCGTGATATGACTTACTCTCTTTTCGATACGGTAAGCTCTACCCTGTGCTCTCGGATGAACTCTCTTCATTGTCGGTCCCTTATTAGCGTAGCACTCTGCAATGTAAAGATTTTCCGGATTCATTCCGTTGTTGTTCTCTGCATTTGCGATTGCGGAATCTAACAATTTCTTAATAATGCTTGATGCATATCTTGGATTGTACTCTAAGATTGCTCTTGCAGTTGTAACATCCTTGCCTCTGATCGCATCTAAAACGAAGCAAGCTTTCTGAACTGAAACCCTGGCATAAGATAATTTTGCGGAGGGTCTTGTGTCTTTTACTGCATTTCTTGCTCTCTTAACCTGAGATCTATGCTGGATTCTCTTTTCTTTTTCCACAGTCTGTATCCTCCTTATCTAACCTTTGACTTCTTGTCGTCTTTTCCATGTCCCCGGAAAGTTCTGGTTGCAACAAACTCACCAAGTTTGTGTCCAACCATATCTTCTGTTATATATACAGGCACATGTTTGCGTCCGTCGTGTACTGCAATTGTATGTCCCACAAAAGAAGGGAAAATTGTAGAACGACGAGACCATGTCTTTATTGCAGTATTCTTACCAGATGCGTTCATGTTATCAACAGCCTTTAATAAGCTGGCGTCTGCAAATGGTCCTTTTTTTAATGATCTTGCCATGATATATCCTCCTTACCAATTTACGGTTCATTATTTAATGGCTTTTCCGTCACGTCTTCTTACGATAAGCTTGTTCGAATGCTTATTCTTCTTTCTTGTCTTATAACCAAGAGCCGGTTTACCCCATGGTGTGCATGGTCCCGGACGACCGATACTGGTCTTTCCTTCACCACCACCGTGTGGATGGTCATTCGGGTTCATTACAGAACCACGAACGGTTGGGCGGATACCCATGTGACGCTTGCGTCCTGCTTTACCGTAGTTAATAAGGTTGTGATCACCATTACCGATGATACCAATACTTGCACGACATTCGATTGGAACCATTCTCATTTCACCGGAAGGAAGACGAAGTGTTGCGTACTTTCCTTCTTTTGCCATAAGCTGTGCGCTGTTTCCTGCGGAACGAACCATCTGTCCGCCCTTGCCAGGCTGAAGTTCAACATTGTGAACAAGAGTACCGACCGGAATCAAGGAAAGCGGTAAGCAGTTTCCTACTCTGATTTCAGCCTCTGCTCCGTTCATAACCGTCATTCCATCGGTTAATCCCTGCGGTGCGAGAATGTATGCCTTTTCTCCGTCTGCATAGCAGATTAATGCGATATTGGCAGTTCTGTTCGGATCGTATTCGATACCAACAACTTTTGCCGGAATACCATCTTTATTTCTCTTGAAATCGATGATTCTGTATTTGTTTCTATTTCCACCGCCGTGGTGTCTGACTGTGATTTTACCCTGATTGTTACGACCGGCTGTTTTCTTTTTAGAAGTCAATAAAGACTTTTCCGGTTCTTGTTTGGTAATCTCTGAGAAATCAGAACCTGTCATGTTTCTTCTTGACGGTGTATATGGGTTATATGTCTTAATTCCCATTGTTTATTTCTCCTTTTCTTCACTATTTATTATCACACTTTGGTTGTGTCTAATTGCGGAATCTTACAGACCGGAGAAGATTTCAATATCTTTGCTGTCTGCTGTAAGCTGTACAATTGCTTTCTTAACCTTTGCTGTCTTACCGATTGTTGTTCCGCGTCTCTTTTTCTTTCCATCCTGGTTGATTGTATTAACCTTAGCAACCTTTGTTCCTTCGAACATCTTTTCCACAGCATCTTTTACCTGTGTCTTTGTTGCTTCCGGATGAACTAAGAAAGTATATTTCTTTTCAGCCATGCTGTTCATACTTTTTTCAGTTACAAGCGGCTGAAGAATTACATCATAATATTGAACTGCTGCCATTATGCATATACCTCCTCAATTGTTGCTACTGCAGCCTTTGTAAGTACAAGGGTTCCAGCGTTCATAACATCATAAACATTGATTGTGCTTGTGAGTGTTGTCTTAGCATCTGCAATGTTTCTTGCGGAAAGGATTACCTTGTCATCCTTTTCGTTCAAAACAACCAATGCCTTTGTTGCATTGATATCTTGTAACATCTTTGCAAATGTCTTTGTCTTAATCTCATCCATCTTGATTTCGTCGACTACGATGAGCTTCTGTGACTGAACTTTGCTTGTTAATGCAGACTTAAGAGCTGCTCTCTTCTCTTTCTTATTTAATTTGAAAGAGTAATCTCTTGGTACCGGAGCAAATACAACTCCACCACCTGTCCACTGCGGAGATCTTGTAGAACCTTGTCTGGCATGACCGGTTCCCTTTTGTCTCCAAGGCTTTCTTCCGCCTCCGGATACTTCTGCGCGGGTCTTAGCCTTTTGTGTTCCCTGACGATTATTTGCAAGTTGCTGTACAACTGCCAAGTGTACTAAATGCTCATTAACTTCAACACCGAAGACAGCGTCATTTAAGTCAATTGTACCAACTTCTTTGCCTTCCATATTTACAACAGATACTTTTGCCATTGTAAGTTGTCCTCCTTTCAACCCGCTTAAGCTTCCGCTTTCGTGGTTTCTTTTATTGTTACTAATGCTTTCTTCGGTCCCGGAACTGCTCCCTTAACCAGAAGAAGATTCTTTTCTGCATCTACTCTTACCACTTCAAGATTCTTTACAGTGATTGTCTTGCAACCCATGTGACCCGGCATTCCTTTTCCTTTGAATACACGGCTAGGTGTTGAACAAGAACCGTTAGAACCTGCATGACGGTGATATTTTGAACCGTGTGCCATAGGTCCTCTTGACTGATTGTGTCTCTTGATAGCGCCCTGGAAACCTTTTCCCTTGGAAGTAGCAGATGCATCAATTTTATCACCTACTGCAAAGATATCTGCTTTGATTTCCTGTGCTAATGCATACTCATCAGAATTCTCAAACCGGAACTCTCTCAAAAATCTCTTGGCAGATACGCCTGCTTTTTTGAAATGTCCCTGCTGTGCCTTATTAACACCGTGACGATGAATAACTTCTTTCTTTCCGGATTTGTCCTTGTTGTTGATCTTTTCTTTCTTATCAACAAAACCTACCTGAACTGCGCTGTAGCCATCGTTATCCACAGTTTTAATCTGTGTTACTACACATGGGCCAGCCTGAAGAACGGTTACAGGAATTAATGTACCATCTTCATTAAAGATTTGTGTCATTCCGACTTTTGTTGCTAAAATTGCTTTCTTCATGAAACTTTTTCCTCCTTCTTTCTACTAAAGCGGTATAGTCCCGAAGCCGGGCCATCGTTCTGTTGCTGTGACACCTCGATGCCATACTGGCTATACATAAAGTTAGTAGAGGTTATAAAATTTGATTCTATATTAAAACATTCGTTCTAATATGCTTTCTTAGTTGTGTTCTTTCTATACTTATTATCTGTCCAAAACCTCTTATCGGCTTTAACAGACATCGAAGTATACCGGCATAAGAGCCGAAATACATCGGGTCCCAAAAGAACTACTGCATTTTAATGTTGATGCAGACACCGGCAGGAAGATCCATTTTCTGTAAAACTTCCATCGTCTTTGCAGAAGGATTAATGATGTCAATCAATCTCTTGTGGGTTCTCTGCTCAAACTGTTCTCTGGAATCCTTATACTTGTGAACAGCTCTAAGGATTGTAACCACTTCCTTCTTTGTAGGAAGAGGTACCGGTCCGCTTGTTTCTCCACCATTCTTCTTAACTGCATCGATAATCTTCTTTGCTGATACATCAACCAACTGATGATCATACGCTTTTAATGTGACTCTCATGTTTTGACTTGCCATAAAAAAAGTCGCCCTCCTTTTCGTACTATATTGTTCTAAGTACGACAAGCTGGTGACTGTACACATTCCCGTGTGTGTCATGTTTTTTCTCACAAAACATGTTTTCACACGTCGTTTCTGCCTTTGCAGACTGTATTTATTGCGGTACAGTGACTTGTCGTCATATTATTACGGTTCTTTGACCGTTATTGACATTCGCTCCACGGAAAACCTGTTATGGCTTTCACCATAACAGCAACCTCACGCTTCATAGCTATCATGCCACAGCAATACCTAGTATAATTGAGAAAATAATTTATTGCAAGCATTATTTTCAATTTTTTTCACATTTTTTTACCGAATATTTTATGCAATTTTTACAACCACAAGATATTGTGGTGAAATAAACAGTTCTTACTTCGTTGCGACACAAGGATGTGCTTTCTCACCTCGTTGCCGCGCAAAAATATTCCTTCTCACTTCGTTGCGGCACAAGAATGTTCCTTCTCACTTCGTTGCGGCGCAAGAATGTTCCTTCTCTTACGCCGCGTTTTATAACTACTCCACATCCTTAACTGCTTCAAACTCTTCGACAATCTCTTTTGAAGGAGCCTTTGTCATCAGGCTGACAATCAGAATAAAGATAAGACTCACAGGGAATCCCACAGCAAGGGAATACAATCCTGTGGAAGAACTCAATGTGCCAAATGCGCCGGTGGCATCTTTTATGATAGGAATATAGTCCCATACGATTACAGTAAGGGCGCCACTCACAAGACCGGCAATAGCTCCCGGCAAATTGGTTCTTTTCCAAAACAGACTCATAAGAACAAGCGGGCCAAATGCGGCACCGAGTCCTGCCCATGCGTCTGAAACCAGTTTCATAACGGAAGATTCCGGGTTCCATGCAATCAGATAAGCAATCACTGCAATTACCACAATTGTTGTCCGGCTGATTCTCATAACCAGACGGTCAGAAGCATCTCTTTTTATAATGCCCTTAAATATATCTTCTGCAACAGAAGACGCCGAAACCAGAAGTTGCGAATCAGCGGTGGACATGATTGCAGCTAAAATGCCGCAAAGGAAAATTCCCGCAATAATCGGGGTGTTCATTTCCTGTGTAAATATTTTCTTAATCATTTCAATGAAAATCTTTTCCGTACCTACCTCATTCATGGTTTCAAAATCCATATAAGCACGGCCAACAATACCAATTACGCAGGCCATAAACAGGGAAATGGTTACCCAGGTAATGGCTACCGCTTTGGACTTTTTCATTTCCTTTTCATTTTTTACTGCCATGAAACGAACAAGAATATGCGGCATACCAAAGTAACCAAGCCCCCATGCAAGACCGGAAATAATGCCTGTGGCATTAACATTTTTGAACAAATTAATGAAGCCCGGATTTTCTTCCAGCGCCGGCTGCAATGCGGTCTGAAGACTTGTTCCGTCTGCATTCATAAACACAATTGCAAAAATCGGCACTGCCAAAAGAGCAATCAGCATCAATGTTCCCTGAATAAAGTCGGTCAGGCATACTGCCATGAACCCCCCCAGGAAAGTGTAAATTAAAATAACCAGTGCTCCCAGGGTTAATGCAATATTATAATCAACACCGAAAATCGATTCAAACAATTTTCCGCCGGCCGCTAATGCAGATGCACAATATACTGCAAAGAAAACTACAATAATTATAGAAGAAACAAACATTAAAGCTTTTTTCTTATCCCGATACCGGTTTTCAAAAAACATAGGCAGGGTTACCGAATTTCCCGCTTTGATGGTATATTTACGGAGTCTTGAAGAAACAAGCAGCCAGTTTAAGACCGTACCAATCAAAAGACCAACGGCGCACCAGCCGTCTCCGCCATTCATACCGTAAATAAAAATTGCTCCCGGAAGCCCCATGAGCAGCCATCCGCTCATATCGGATGCCTGTGCCGAAAGTGCGGCAACAAAACCACCCAGACTTCTTCCACCGAGGAAATATTCCTCCGAATTTGAACTCTTTCTGGAATACACGGCGCCAATTGCAATCATCATCAAAAGATAAAGTACAAATGCGACCAGAATCCAACCTATCACATTTCCCATTTTTTTCTCCTTTTATTTTCATCAAAAATCCATATAGTCTTCCAGGTAATTCAAGCCGGAAAATCCGGATGCAATACCAAGCGCAAGGCTGATAACCATGGTTGCTATTCCCACGCAGCCACAGATAAGACCCGCCAGTGCCATTCCGCCAAACTGTCCATCATTATTCTTTCGGTATACGCATGCCAGTATAATGGCCGTCACGCCCAAAACAAATCCCAGAACTGCGCAGCAACAGTCCAGTAAAATACTCAGAATACCAAGTATTAAAGCAACAATAGCAAGCGCCTTGGATTGTTTTGGCTGTATTTGCACTCCGTAAGGCTGTGCATAAATATCCTGTGCCGGATAAGTCCCCATATAAGGGGCATTGCCTGCGGATGCGTTTGTTGGGGCTCCGGTATAAGGGTCAAAACCCATTCCTCCATTCACCGGGGTGCTTCCCATCGCAGCATCATTGCCCACAGCGCCGTTTGTTGGGGCTCCGGTATAAGGGTCA
>JBJEMA010000097.1:4005-30713 GCA_051879435.1 Lachnospiraceae bacterium | reverse complement strand
AAACCCATTCCTCCATTCACCGGGGCGCTTCCCATCGCAGCATCATTGCCCACAGCGCCATTTATCGGGGCTCCGGTATAAGGGTCAAAACCCATTCCTCCATTCACCGGGGCGCTTCCCATCGCAGCATCATTGCCCACAGGAGTTTCATTTCCCATAGAAGATTCGTTGGCCACAGGAGTTTCATTCCCCGTAAAAGATTCGTTGGCCACTGGAGTTTCATTCCCCGTATTAATGTTATTGTCCATTTTCTTCTCCCTTCATTACAATCTGCAAAGAAACCGGTAGCATTCTGCCGGATTTCCCGCTTTTTGAAAACATAAATTCATTTTATGTTATATACCGTGTCATTTCAAGTTATTTCATCAATCTTGCCTTACGGAACTGCCTCGGCTCTTTTGCTCCGGTTCTTCCCCCGGCACTTCCCCAAGACTTTTGACGAATTCCCGGAAATGCTTTACATTAGAAACATGACACAAGAGATTTCATTAACAACCAGAAAATTCATATTATATACTGTTATGCTGCTTGCACTTCCCGTCGCAGCATTTCTCTATATTCAGACCGCAAAAACCATGCCCGGCCTTTTCTCTCCTTGTCTTGCGAAATACATTCTTCACATTTATTGTCCCGGCTGCGGTGGTACCCACTCTGTCCGCTATCTTCTCTCCTTTCGCTTCCTTGATGCATTTCTGGCAAATCCCCTTGTCCCATGCGGGGCAATTGTTTTATTATATTATTGGATTCGAATGCTGGCGGCACTGATTCGCGGAAAGGGTAAATGTATATACCGGATGTGGCTTGGCTGGATTTGGGGTATGTTGATTTTGATGATTGCATTCTTTCTCATTCGAAATTGTCTACTGATATTTTGCCACTATGATTTTCTGGGAGAACTAATTCCTTATTGGTAAATGTGGCATTTCGGCTCATGTGCGGGAAACACCGCACGCATATGCAAAATTATATTGCCGGCTCACATACGGGAAACACTGCACGCATATGCAAAATTATATTGCTGGCTCACATACGGGAAACACTGCACGCAGCATATGCGAAAATGCATTGTCGCCCGAATAAAAACACCACGCCGCCGCGACTAATATAAAATATATCGGAGAGGTCATTATGTGGATTGCAAACCGCTGGAATGATTATGAAGTAATTGATACAAGTGCAGGAGAAAAATGCGAGCGCTGGGGCGACTACATCCTGGTGCGTCCTGACCCGCAGGTCATTTGGAATACGCCGAAAGAACATCTGTCATGGCGCAAAATGAACGGACATTATCACCGCAGCAACAAGGGCGGCGGTGAATGGGAATTTTTCAATTTACCGGAAGAATGGAGCATCCGCTACGCCTTACCGGAGGAAGTGAATGCACCGGTTTTGGAATTTCATCTGAAGCCATTTTCCTTTAAGCATACCGGTCTATTCCCTGAACAGGCGGTGAATTGGGACTGGTTTTCCAAGAAGATTGCAAAAGCCGGCAGACCAATTAAGGTACTCAATCTTTTTGCATATACCGGTGGCGCTACCATTGCGGCAGCCGTCGCAGGCGCAAATGTGACACATATTGACGCTTCCAAAGGCATGGTGGCATGGGCAAAGGAAAATGCTGCCTCTTCGAATCTTCCGCAGACTTCAACCCGCTGGTTAGTGGATGATTGTATGAAATTTGTCGAGCGGGAAATTCGCCGCGGGAACCACTACGACGGTATTATAATGGACCCGCCTTCTTATGGGCGCGGACCCAAAGGCGAAATCTGGAAAATCGAGGAATCCATATACCCGTTTATTCAGGCAACCTCCCAACTACTTTCCGAGCAGCCGCTGTTTTTCCTGGTAAATTCTTATACAACCGGACTCCAGCCTGCTGTTCTGACTTATCTGTTGGAAACAACGGTTTGCAAAAAATACGGCGGATATGTTACTTCTTCCGAAATCGGGTTGCCGGTTTCCTCCAACGGTCTTGTTCTCCCTTGCGGAGCCAGCGGCCGCTGGGAAATATAAAAAAGGAAATGAGCGCGTCTCATTTCCTTTTTTTAAGGGTTGCGGACTGCAGAATAATTCCACCGGACATAAGAACCAGTACCAGTACCAGATGCATATTCGGAAGCATGGTAATAAACAAACCAAACAGTGAAACAAGCACCGTTGCTCCGAGCGCCGATGTGGTACAGATAATAATGAAATCTCCAAGTACAAGTGCCAGGATTCCGATGATAACTGAAACAATCCCTGCCCACATGAGTCCGTTTTGAATGATGTGGATGACATTTTCTGCCACTTCCATTGCTGACTGACTCTCCACTAACATTACATCCGAAAGCGATTGTCCAAAATCCTGACTCGACAAGCCTTTGGATAACCACATTTTGAAAATTTCCTTTACATCCATCAATTCTCCGGAAACTGCTTTTATCTCTGCCAGCGCCTTCTTCAGAAAAAAAGAGAAAACCGTGAGAAATGCGCTACTTGTTGCAGAAAGATATAAACCGAATTTGTAATATTTTATCCCCAGAAATCCACCTACCAGAGCAAGAACGAACGCAAGTGCATAAAAGATCATCTGATCATAACGGGAATATAAAAACATTCCTATACTGTAACCGACAAATGCACAAAGTATTGCCTGTATGACCTTATAAACCTTTAATCCCCGGAAGGTGAGAAGTCCGCCAAAGGCCAGCATCAACAACTCCACCATCCAGGCTCCGTTTGCCGCGAAGAAAATCTGTATATGTTCCATTCAAACCTCTTATATCATCAAATCTGATTATTCTTATAACATCCAAGTCGATACATTCCGAAAACACAGCCCCCCATCAAAAGGCTCGCCGTGAATTGCAAGGAAAAATAAAGCAGAAATTGGCTGCTATGGCGCTGCACAAGATATTCGCTCACCCCAGCTACGCCCAGAGAAATGACAAACACCGCCCAAATTATAATCTGCCATACCCGGGCTGTCTTTTTCTTGTGAGGTTCTGCCGCGCCGGTTTTGTCCTCATCACCGGATTTGCCTGCGTTGCCAACCTTGTCCGCATCACCGGATTTGCCTGCGTTGCCAGCCTTGTCCGCATCACCGGATTTGCCTGCGTTGCCAACCTTGTCCGCATCATCGGATTTGCCTGCGTTGCCAACCTTGTCCACATCATCGGCAACATTCATCTTGTTTTTTCTCATTTGCACGGTAAAATAAATAATTCCGTAGATGCAGAAAATTGCCCCCAGCAATTGTGATAATCCCATAAAACCGGCAGCCTTATTTAACCCCGCCAGGGCTTCTCCCGGAAAATAAAGATGAGATGCATCATAGCGCGTCGAGTCCATGGCAATTTCAACTGCACCGTACCACACAAGAAACATGCGCCAGGTATTTCCGCTGCAAATTCCGACCGTTTTTCCGGCATCCACCTGCATTTCACGCGCCACGGCATCCACCTGCGTTTCACTCGCCCCGGCATCCACCTGCGTTTTCCGCCCGGTCGCATTTTTGACGGGAAGCGCACTCCGGTCGAAAACATAAAAAATAAGCAACAAAACGACAATAAGAAGCAGTAACAGAAAGGTCAGGAAAAATGTAGCCATCCGGTACTGCATATTTCCGGCGCTGTCCATTGTCAAAACCGAAAATGGCAGCCTCTGCAAAAACAGGGTTTCCACACTCTGCTTTCCACGACAGGCATCTGTAAAAATATCGCTGAATTTAATCAGCGCCAATGTCAGGGCAAGCCCCGGCGCAAGGGGATCGAGAATATCAAACCGGCTCTTCACCAAATGGGCACACTGCATCAGTAAAGCAAGCAGCCAGCAGGCAAATATAATACCGGGAATAAGAAAACTTCCCTTTCCCAGATTTGCCAAAGCGGTGGAAAAACTTTCATACTGTTCCTGATTGCAATACCAGTGAAAAATTCTGGAAAGATAGACAGAACCGGCGATTGCAAGAGGCAAATACACATAAATCACAGTTCCAAACCGGTTCCTGCCCAGATACAGCGCCCAGGTAACAAAACAGCCTGCAATGATACCAAGGCCAATAATGATGGTATTCCAATATATGATATTCCCGTTGTTAAATAGCGCAATCGGTTCCACTACTGTTCCTCCTCCGGAATCGCTGTCGAAAAGTAAATGACATCGCTTACGGTTCTTTCATTTGAAAAGTCAAGGTAATTCAATATTTTCCCATGGAAATAAAGTTCTGCCGTCTGACCGCCGTCCAGATTGTAGGCCTGCCAGGCGCCAAGTTCATACATTACATTGCCAAAAGTCTGCATGTTCGCGCCGGGATTATCGGCATTCAAATAGGCCAGACTCACATAGATGTAATGCCTTTCATCCATTTGCCCAATGCCGGCTCTGGAGTAATCTTCCAAAGGCTGTCCGATGGGATAATTGGAAACCGCCTGCAGTTCCCCATTTTCTACTAAAACAGGACCAAAGGAAAGGGAAAATTTAACCTGATTGTCATCCACGAACTGTTGCATTTCTTCCTTTGTGATATCCGTTCCCCGACGGTAAAAGAGAAAGTCCCCATTTTCATCGATAAATAAGGTGTCCAGGCTTCGTTCAAAACGATGAATCTCTCCCTCATAGCAGGTGATTCCCTGCGCGCGGAAAGAATAGAAATCCGCGTTCATGCAAACCACCGCCTCGATCTGTTTATCAAAATCCGAACAAAAATACTGTTTCGCAGAACCGTAGGTGTCGTCCGCTATTTTACGGCGGAACTGGGAGCCGTCTCCAATTTTGATCTCAGACAGAGTAAGACGATCCGAACCATAGTTCTGCCGCCAATTGATCACCAAAATCGACTCATCATAATAATAGTAGATTTTGCTGTTGCGCACGAAATCGGCATCCGGAGAAAAGACAAGTTCCTGTCCCTCCAGCAGACCCGATTCTCTGGCCTGCTCAATGATCTCCATGACAACATCCACTTCCTCCGGCGTCACTACACCGTAACAGTTCTCATTGGGGCTTGGTACCGGTGCCCCTTCCTCAATCCGATATATTTTGCGTATTACCTGATTTTCCGCAAGGTAAGTGTTAAGGGCATCCGCTTTCCCATTCTGTGCGAAATTATCTATTCTCTCCGGAAGATTCATGCGTTGCGAATCCGTATTTAGCACTGTAGTACTGATTCCCGGATGAATCGTCAAACGCCATGCATACCCCATCCGGATAATTGCCGCCAAGGCTGCAATCCCCAGGAAAATGGAAAACACTCGCATAAGCATTGCATTTTTCTCTTTTGCTTTCTGTCTCTTTTTCACCATCACACCATGCCTTTTTCATTTTCTATGCATTTATCGTCTGATCTCTTTATTCCGGGACTTTCCGCAATAAGTTTCTGTTATCAAGCGGGGATTTTTGTTCCCTTCTTTATAATCCCTGCAGACAACGAATCATGGTATCATTTGTCTGGAGCTTCCATTCATTGGAAATGTAGTCCAATTGCACATCATAAGTCACCGTTTCCATATAGGCATCCTTCTGCTGCAGACTTTCCGAAAGCGCTTGCCGGTAAACCTGTGTTAATATTTCCTGACGGTATTCGCCTTCCTCGTCAAATACCGTATCCCGTGGTTTTGACTGCACCCACTCCTCTAAAATAGTACCGATTCGCCCCTGGGCATTCTCCATCACTTTCTCCGTATTTAAATAGGTAAAAGAAACGGTCTGACTCGCATGGAGTTCATCCACCATGGTTTCTCCCATAAGTTCATATTGATAACTGTCCGTCAATGCCTCCTGCAGCATCCGTCCTTCTTCCGTAGTACTTTGCTGCTCCAGGCCCAAAGTTTCCATTCCCTGAAGACAACCATAAGCCTGCTCATAGTTCCGATTTATAATAAAATCGTAAAATAATTCCACAACCCCCCGGGGATTTCCGTCGGTTTCCACATAGACCTTTCCGCAAAATACGGAGGCAAATGCCACAACCAGGCAACATGCTACAGCAACAATGGAAACAACACCGGTCCATGGCCGGATGAGATACGGTTTCTGTTGATTGAAAAGAAACACCATGCAAATCACGACAACCAAGACGATAAGAACAAGCAGGCACATAAATCGATTTTCCTGAAGCAATTTCTGCACAATCATATTTTCCTCCAAACCTCTACAATAATAACATAAAAAATGACTGTTGCACATTTCATGCCACAGTCATTTTTTATATTTTTATATATAATCCCTTTTTTATTATTTATTGCCTGTAAATTCTTTCCCCAAAGAACACAATAAATAATCTACACATCTTATGAATGCATTATAGCATCCCGATATAAGGGATACACTGTCCGCCACGGACAGTTTTTTATTTCGTTTCCGTATTCGATCTGAGTCCCGTACAAAATTCGCAATCACAGTTATTTCGTTTCCGTATTCGATTTGAGTCCCGTTACCGAATAAACGAATACGCCGTTACTCTTACCCTTCAGCGGAATGTTGCCGACCTCTTCCACCGTAATACGGTCTTTGACACGCTCATAGAGGGCGTCGCTGATAAGCACCTGCCCCTTCTTTGCATTTGCCTCAAGACGTGCTGCCGTATTTACCGTATCGCCAATGGCTGTAAAATCCATTCGGAATTCGCAGCCGATATTGCCCACAACGGCCGGTCCGCAGTTAACCCCGACACCAAATCCGACGCTGCGGCCAAACTGCTCCATCAATTTCTTTTCCAGTTCTTTTCCGCCCTCCACAATGTCCAAAGCTGCACAGACTGCATGATATTCATAATCCTCCAGATCAAACGGCGAATTGAATACTGCCATGGTCGCGTCACCCACAAACTTATCCAGCGTTCCCTTATTTTTGAAAATGGACTGCGTGGTGAGATTCAGATACTGATTCAGGATTTCCACCACCTGCTCCGGCTCTAAAACCTCTGACATGGTGGTAAATCCACGGATATCCACGAACAGCACAGCAATGTCACGATTTTCCCCGCCAAGCTTTACGGAAAAATCACCCTTCTTGGATATTTCCTCCACAATCTCCGGCGCCACATATTTCTTAAAGGCATGCAATGTCTTTTTCCGCTTAATCATTTCCAGCAAATAACCGCTGGCCAGGCAGTACACATAAGATAAAATCAGCACGACCGGGAAATAAAGCAAACTGATGTAGGTTCCCCGGTTATTCAAAATTGTGCCTGCGGCAATTTCTCCCCCCATGGCGGCAAGAAGAAGTATGGTGGTCTGCCAGATTTTCAAACGACGAAATGCGAAATGAAGACATGCACCGATAACCCCTAGAATTGCGCCCGCCAGATAGGCATTGCCGTTAATGGCAAACCGTTGCTGCATATACGCCTGTAAAATATTTGCGTGCACCTCTACTCCGTACATCTGCTCGCTATTCCCATTCGGGACCTTAAAATTATCCTGCATACCCGGAGCATAAGCGCCAACCAGCACAATACTTCCGGCAAATGCGCGCGAATCGATTTTCCCTTCCAGCACATCTACAAGGGAAATGGCCTCATAATCCCCCGGCTCGCCCGAATAGTTAATCATCATTTTTCCATATTTATCAACCTCGGGGATTACCATTTCCGTTCCTTTATTGACACAATAAACATTGTAAATCTCCTGAGCAAAACTGTTATAATTCTGCTCCTCGAAGATTTCCTGAGGCCGAATCCGGCGGACCTTTCCATCCGAATCCTGTGCAACATTGGAAAATCCCACGGAGGTAACTTCCTTTAACTCCCCAAAAGGCTCCACCATGGATGCGATTGGGTTGTACAGCAGCCCATTTTCGTCGTATTGCGGCCGTTCCTCATAGACAAACTGGGATACCACCACAACATTGCCGGATTTGCGTGCTTCCTCAGCAAATGCGGCATCGCCTTCGTCCACATGTCCCGCAAAGATAATATCGAATCCGATAACCTCAGGACGCATGGTTTCATCCTGATTCAATACCTTCAGCAAATCCGCATATATTTCCCGCGACCAGGTTCCAATCGGACCATATGCATCCAATGTTTTTTCATCGATTGCGATAATTTTAATGTTGGGATTAATGCCTCGCGGAATCTGATAAACTGCGTCTTTCAGCAAATAATCCAGCGATGAAAACAGATTAAAAATTGTAAGCACAAAAATTAATACACCAACTGCAAGCGATTCCAGAATTACTCTAACCTTACTCATTCTCTTTTCCCCTTTACATTCTTGACATCTTTTATATTCCTGACTTACTTCCTAGTTTCTTAATACTACATATTAACGGCATCAGTCAAGAAAAAGTTTTCTCTTACAACACCTTATTTTTCATAACTTTACAACTGCATAAATAGGATATTCCTGTAGCAAGAACTGTCAGGAATGCAACCGGAAGAAAAAGTTCGAAAAAGGTACAGGTTTCCAGCCACTCAAAATACGGATTTATATTATCCACCTGCTGCCCGGCAATCATTATGATTGCACCAATCACACCTCCGATACAGAGGGTGATGATACGGCTTTTCTCCGCTCCGTATTTCAATTCCAGCGGAATCAAAACCGCAAAGAATACAAACAGTACAAAAGTTGAGGTAATTCCAATACCCAACATTTCCGGAACCGCTGTCGGCTCTCCCTTCATATAATTCACAATCGGGCACATCACATAAGATATCCCGAGGGAAACGAGCGCCATGAATCCGACAAACGCATATTTTTCACGCACATAGGTTTTATGATTGATTGGAAGTGTAAAAAGGAAGGTGAATCCATGCTCCATTTCATCATAACTGATAGTGCCAACGGCCATCAGCATACCCAGCATTGGTGCATAGCCAAGGATAAAACTTGTGCCAGTGGAAAAACCCACCACCAGGGCAACCACAAGCATTAAGAGCAGAGACATTTTCCTCTGCAACAGAATACGCAAATCCTTTTCAAATAATCCGCTCATTGATTTTTCCCTCCCGTCATCATTAAAATCAAATCGTCAATTCCGCCATTTTCCACAACAATATCCGGATAGTTTTCCCGGAAATACTGCTTCTCCCGGGTAATGCAGGCGTATCCGTAGTTTTCTTTTTTCGACTTCAGAATATACTTCTTTTCCACCTGTTCGTATTGTTTATCATTTAATTTGAGAATGCCGTAATTCTGTAGAACCACATCCGTTTCTTCGTGCAGAATTATCTTTCCGTCGTGAATCAGATAAATGTCATCGCAGAGATTTTCCAAATCGCCGGAAATATGCGAAGTAATCAGCATGGAACGGGTTTCATCCTCGGCAAGATAACTGCGAATAAAATCCAAAATCTCATTACGGGCTTCCACATCCAGCCCCGCCGTCGGCTCATCCAAAATCAGCAGTTTCGCCTTGTGACTGAGTGCAACCAGCACGCGCACCTTCGCCTTCATACCCGTTGAAAACTCACTGAGCCGTTTTTCCAACGGCAAATTCATTTTTTCACAAAGAGTGCGAAATTCTTTTTCATCAAATTCTTTATAAGCTTTCTTCAGAATTTTTATGATGTCCGTAATGGTAAATACGCTGCAAAAACCCGCTTCCGCCAAAGCAACGCCGATATCTGCTTTTTGCGTCATGGTCATCTGCGATGCCTTTTCCCCAAATACTTCGGATTTCCCTTCGTCCGGTTCCAACATACCCAGAATCATTTTTATGGTCGTACTTTTTCCCGCACCGTTTTTCCCCACCAATCCGGAAACGCGTCCTTCCGGCAATGCAAGCGATACTTCCAGTTGAAAATCCTGAAATTTTTTCGTTGCTTTATCTAATTGAACCATTTCTATTCTCCCCTTTCTTTCTCCATCGCTCCTGCATGGAAACACTCCCAAGGATCACTGCGTCATGTTTCCTCCAGCAAAATATTCACTATTTCAATAATCTCTTCTCTCTTTATTCCTACCGCTTTGGCTTTTTCAATCGATTTTGCAAAATCTTCTTCCACCGATTTCCTGCGCGCTTCCATGGAACGCTGTTTGTCTGCCGCCAGCACGAAAGTACCTTTTCCATGAACGGTACGGACAAATCCGTCTTCTTCCAACTTGTCGTATGCCTTTTTCACTGTCAGTGCACTAATGCGCAATTCTCCTGACAGCACCCGCACAGACGGAAGCAACTCATTATCCTTTAATGTACCGTCAATAATTCCGGCTTTTATCTGATCCATAAGCTGCTCGTATATCGGAACCATAGAGGAATGATTCAGTATTATCTTCATCCTTAACCCTTCCCATTTATTATCTGTGTTGAACTATATCCATCTATATTTTCTTCGTTGTTGTATAACAGTGTATAACAGTATATAACTGTTGTCAATATGTAATTAACTCATTCTCGACATATAAGAAAATTGATCAATTGATTGTTTGTCAAGGGTAAAAAAGCGACTTAAAGCATAATACTTTAAGTCGCATAGATCACTCCGCTACTGTCTCTATCTCCATGCACTAATATTGCCCGACGGAAATTTCAGTAACTTCAATTGCTTGTATTTATTTATTCGCTCACATTCGGACACATAACGAAGAATACATAGTTGCCGTATACTTCTACAACCATTTCATCGGCCTGTGTACAGATATTCCATGCCGGATTCGCCTTTTCCGCAAGCATATTCTTGAATTCTTCCGGATTCTCCACTTCGAAAATATAGCCCACCATCGGAATGGTGCTGATCATCGGTGCAAAACATACCGCTTTGTCAAATCCGGTAATCTCCTCGTCAAATCCCGCCAGATAGCCTTCTTCACTCGGCATTACCACGCAACTATATCCGGTAATTTCCTCTGTGGAAATTGCGTTCGCAACTGCCTCGATATCGTTCTCGGTCTGAATCTGCGCAAGGAAATTCAGATAGAGTTTACCGCCCAGAGTATCTTCACTCAAATCCGTATTAATTTCGTTGTCAGAAATGGAATCCTCTCCTGCATTGCCATCGGAAACGGTTCCCGGATCCTCGCCCGGCTCAGCAACTTCATTCGCCGAAATATCTTCTGTTTCATTACCGGTAACATCCTCACCCTCATTGGATGATGCACTATCTTCGATTGCGGTTGTATCATTGGTAGTACCTTCGTCGTTCTTCTTGCCACAACCACCAAGCGCACCAAGAAGACATACGCATAAAAGTCCGTAAAGTAATTTCTTTTTCATATTTTTTCCTCACCTTTCTTTTTTGCACATTCTACATTTCGAAAATCAAATTCATTTCCTGCGGCAGTTCGCCGGCCCGAAAAACCCGTTCATTTCCTCCAGCAATTCGCCGGCCCGAAAAACCCGTTCATTTCCTCCAGCAATTCGCCGGCCCGAAAATGCATTTCATTTTCTGTGGCTATTATATTCCCTCCAAATATTTTTGCCCGAGAATGTCAAATCAATTTTGTCCTGATTTTCCATTTTTGAAAGAAACGATTATTTGGCCGCCCTTCCGTTTTATCCATTGTAAAAGAAACGCTGACAAGGTCAAAACCACGATGGTGCCTGCAAATGCGGCAAGTCCGTTTTTGAAAATTTTCAAAAGACGGGACTCCAAATCATAGCCGAAAACCATCTGCAAACCGTAGATTTCAAGGGAAAATTTACCAATCCACTCCAATACACGTAGCCGCATATTCGTTCTTTGATACCCCAATTCGAAGAATCCGGCAATGGCAATCACCATCGGAATGGCCATGATGTAATACATGTCGGCAAATGGAGTCTGCAGGCGGATATTCATGCCAAATTGGTACAATAGCAACATGCCCATACTTAGAAAAAGGGTAAGTACCGGCAAAAGAATCCATTTTCGTTCCACGCGCTTTGTCAGCAGCCCCACTATCTTATCATAATAAAGACCCAAAAGGAAGACCGGGAGACGATTCCACAAAATAAAGATCTGCTGGTATCCGAAACCATATTGAAATACCGCCGCTGCGCCCGCCCAGATAAGAAGCAAAAGGGCAAATGCGCGCCATCCCAAATGCCTTTTCAGATATAGCATCCCCGGTGCCGCCAGATAGAACAGCATAATGGCGTACAGAAACCACAGAAAAGAACCGCCGCCGCGTTCAAAAAAGGAGATGCCACTGATGGTTTTAAGGAAAGCGGCCAACGGCCATTGCCTATACCATGCGCATATTACTGAAAAAAACAAGAAAGGCACATACACAGCCAGAAAACGGTTTTTCATAAAAGAACCGTATGAAATTATTTCTCTTTTTGATAAAGACACCGCCGATACCAGAAAGAATATGTCAACGCCAATATAGGCCGTTTTACTGATAAACATCTCCACCACATTGCCATTCACCGGAATGTAAAAATGAAAGATCAGTATTAACAGGGCGGCCAGTCCCATGATTGCTTTCTTACTATTCATAATAATATCTTTCCCAAAACCACATTATTTTATTATTTATTTTCTAACCTCAATCCGTTTCCTACCCTTCTGCTTCAAGTCGGTAATACTCAACCTGCGCCATCGTCTGTTTTAACAGGAACAACACAGGTGAAATAGAACATTTCAGCGATTTCCTCAATGTTTTTTTGCCCGTTTTGTAAGTCATGTTGGTCCAAATTGCATGGGATAGGGGTATGTATATATAAGACATTGTAACACTTTAGTCGGGCAGATTACATAGGTGAGACAATGGAGCCGGCTCCGTGGTAGATTAAATCGTTTTGCGAAACAGAAGGCAGCCCGATACGGACTGCCTTCTCATAATTAGACTATATTAACAATATATCACGATAAAATGGTGGGATAACGAATCCCGGGATTACTATTCCTTTGTTTTTACCGGTTTTCTCCGCAAATTACGCAGATACTCCTTCTGCTGGGGGGTAATCCGGTAACTCTCAATTGCCTTCTGAATCGTCTTGTTGTGAACCCACTGCGGAAGGCGGTTTTCTTCCAGATAAATGATGGTAGCATCCCACTGTTTGGCAAGCGCCGTTGCAAAATACCAGGCACTCATCATGTTAACATAATATTCCTCGGTTTGGATAGCCGCAACCAACTTGTGCTGGTTCGGTTCAAATTCCTTCTCCAGATAAAAGGACATAAGACAGTTAATTCCAAACCGGCAGGTGTAGACTTCCTTGGATGCAATCCATGCAACCACTTTCGATTTAACTTCTTTGGTATGCTTCTTAAATATAAGCGGACGCAGGGTATCGCAGACGGACCAGTTATCAATATAAGGCAGGAATGATTCCACCTTGGCGAGACACTCTTCCAAATCTTTCATATTACATAGGAATATGGAATGCAATACATTTTCATCACAGTATTCGTGGGGAAGTGCACGCAGAAATTCTTCCATCTCCTTCGTTCCCTGCATCTCTTTTGCCAGTTTGCGAAGATTCGGGACTCTGGTTCCAAGAAACTTTTCTCTTGGAATCGTTGGCGTAAGTCGCGCCTGAAATTCTGCATTTCCCTCATCCGCCAGTGCTTTAACGCGATCTTGGATATCCATCATTTTTCCTCTTAAATATTTGTTATTTATCCTCAGGGAGTCTTCGAATTTTTCCACTCCTTATACCATCTTGGAATATCATTAGATACAACATGCTCCCTGTGTTCTTCATATACTGCAAAACGGCGAAAACAAACCGTATTATCATACATAATCACCCGATTACATTCTCCGAGAATCTTTTTCAGTTGTCTCAAACTTTCCGCATATCTTCTTTCAACATCTGCATCCGGGATTCCATGACCACCATGTTCTACACGATAGGCGATTCTACTTTTGGCAAGTTCGACTGAATCTATTCCCACATAATGTAGTTCGATAAAATATCCAAAAATACTCCTCAATCAGTTCTACTGCAACCTTTCCTGCCTTTATAACATCAGCCAGATTTCTCCAATCTCCACTTTCTCTTACAATATCGTCTAAATTTACTCTTGGAATATCTTTTATTTCATCCAAAGTTTGATACAAAGTAGATTTACCTGCACCATTCACACCGGCAATGATAATATATTTTTTCATTAAAACAGGTTTCCCTCAATTACCTTTTTCTGTTTCTTTTGCAATAAGTAATTTCCAATCATTTCAAAGAAGTCTCTCTCATCTTTATCTCTCGCCTCCATAACAAGTTGCAATGTATCTTCGGCTTGTAACTTGCTAATGTCCTTGTAGATTTGAGAATACTTTTGAGTATCGCACATTTTCATACCTCCCATGATTTAGGAAAACGATTTATTTTATGGATTATTATACCCCATAAATCCAGTTAAATCCAATCACATTTTCTTAGTATAATCATTTAATCTTTAAAATGTATGCCCCCAAAATATTATCAAAACACAACCGTAATGGTCGTTCCAACGCCCGGGGCGCTGTCCAGTTCAAGTTTCGCTTCGTGAAGTTCCACAATATGTTTTACAATGGCAAGGCCCAGTCCGGTTCCGCCGCTGGCCTTAGAGCGGCTCTTGTCGATACGGTAAAACCGTTCGAAGATTCTTTGCTGTTCGGAAGCAGGGATCCCGATTCCGTTGTCTTTGACAATAAGTATGGTTCTGCCTTCCCGTTTTGCAATGCGAACTTTTACATAACCGCCGGGATTGTTATACCGGATAGCGTTCTGCGCCAGATTTTCAATCAGTTCCTTCAGCATATCCCGGTTACCACGAATGCAGGAATGTTTGCCCTCAAAGGAAATGGATATGCCCCGCTGGGCCGCATTTACGGTCAGTTCATCCTTGCATTCTTCCACTACTCCCAGCAAATCCACTTCTTCATAAACCGGCTCATGGCCTTTCTGGTCAAGTTCTGCAAGGCGGATAATGTCATTAATCAGTGCCAACAGGCGTTGGGAATTGTTGCGGATTTCCTGATAGAAATGCTTTTTCTGTGCCTCTCCCACCATTTCCCCTTCCAGCAATTCTGCATAGCCGGAAATCGCGGTGAGCGGCGTTTTCAGTTCATGGGAAACATTCGCCGTAAAATCCTGTCTGGCCTTCGCCGCCGCCAGAATGTCCGTATGCTGCGTACGAAGCATTTTCGCCAAAGGGTCCAATTCCTTATAGGGCGATTCGTAATCGGAATTTTCCAGATTTTCCGCCATATTCTCAATCGGTTTAAGAAGCTGTTTGGTCAGCATATGGGAAATAGTGATACAAACAGAGATAATGCACAAAATTATACAGGCAATAATCGGTGTTGCGGAAAGGAAAACCGCCCACAGACTTTTCACATTGGTAGCTACACGGAGCACCGTTCCGTTATCCAGAAGCACCGCATAATAAAAGGTATTTTTGTTCATGGTATCGGATTTCCGCACCGATTCCCCTTCCCCATTCGCAAATGCTTCCTGAATCTCCGGACGGTCAATATGATTGTCCAAAAGTTCCGTAGAGGCATCGTTGTCGTATAGCACCGTACCGTCTGCGGCAATCCAGGAAACGCGCAGTTCCTCAATATCGGTGGATAAATCAATATTTTCCGTATCAATGTTCACCGACTCGAAATAATGGGTATCCTTCAGCAGTTTTGCGCTGACCTCCAGATCGGCGCGCACCTGATTCTGAAACAAATCATAATATATAATTATAAGTCCGAAAAAGGTGGTAACGATTGCCAATAAGGCGATTCCCACCAGGCGCATATTGATTTTATTCTTCATATTTTGTTCCTACTCGATGATATAGCCGGACATGGCTGGTGCCGGTTCTATTCGATGATACTGGCCGGCACAAGTCTCACTCGATGATATACCCCACATTGCGGATGGTCTTAATCCGGGCGCCGTAGTCTCCAAGTTTCTGCCGCAATGTCTTTACATGCATATCTATGGTACGTGTTTCTCCTTCGTAGTCTGTTCCCCAGACCTCGTCCATAATTGTCTCCCGCTTCATGACAATGCCTTTGTTGCGCACAAACAAGGAAAGCAATTCGTATTCCTTATAAGTAAGTTCAATTACTTCCCCACGGATGGTTACCTCGCGTTTTTCATGATTAATCACCAGTTCCTCCAGAACGATTTCTTTCTCTTCCTCCGGCCGGGTTCTTCGTAGCATTGCTTTCACCCGTGAAATCAGTTCCATCACGGAAAATGGTTTTTTAATATAATCATCCGCCCCGTCCTCAATCCCTTTTACGAGATCAAGTTCCGTAGTTTTTGCCGTTACCATAATCACCGGAATTTTTTTTGTATTGGGATTTCTTCTGAGTTTCCGGACAATCTCATTGCCGCTTTCATCCGGTAACATTATGTCAACCAGACACAAATCCGGAACGATTTCTTCCATTTTTTTATAAAACTCCTTTGCGCAGGGAAATCCCAGCACCTTATGCCCTGCATTAATCAGTGCAAACTCTTCAATTTCCCGGATACTGTCATCATCTTCCACAATATAAATCAGTGCCATTTTATCGCCCCACTTTTTTAACACAAATCATTTCTGTTTTTTTCCAGTTTTTCTGTTTTTCCGGTTTTCGTTCTACCGGCATTATTATTCAAATAAAATTGTTTTACGTGAAACTTCTATATTTTTATCATATCATCTGTTTTCCCAATCGGGTATCTTTTTATGATTTCTTCATATTCTTCCATAAAGGAAGCCCTCTGCTCCTTGGAGAAATTTTTAAAATACTCATGGGTACTGTAATCGTTGTCAAATATGGTAATCATCTCAATCGCCACATTGGAACAATGATCCGAAACCCGCTCGAGACCGGTCAGAATATCTTCTAAGATAAAGCCCATCTCAATGGTGCATTTTCCCTTCTGCAACCGCCTGATGTGATTCTCCTTAATCTTCTTGGACAAGGTGTCAATGACCTCTTCCAGCGGTTCCACATGCGTGGCACTTTGGTCGTCCCCTTTGCAAAAACTGTTTACGGTCAGATTGCAGATATCATTAACTGCCCGGCAAAGCGTGCTGATTTCCTGTTTGGCATGTTTGGTAAATGACAAGCCCTTCTGATGAATCTCCTCCGCCGATTTTACAATCCCCATGGCGTGATCCGAAATTCGTTCAAAATCGCTGATGCTGTGCAGAATAATCGACATACTCTGGCTGTCGTCCCGGGACAGATTCTTACTGGACAATTTTACGAGATAAGATCCAAGCACATCCTCATATTTGTCGGCAACCGATTCCAGCCGTATCACCTCATCCGCTTTTTCCTGGTCGAAAGATCCCAGTACTTCCAGCGCAAGTCCCAATGATTTTCCGGTAAGCCTAGCCATTTCCCGGGCACTGTTTCTGCAAAGTTCCATGGCAAATGCCGGTTTTTCCAGAAATCGTTCATCAATGGATACCGGATCGATTTTGATTTCCTGCACTTTTCCATCCGGTATTGTCAGTTCGGCCAATTTAACCAACTGTTTGGAAAATGGGAACAACAGCAAGGTTGCGCCGATATTAAACAAACTGTGAATCACAGCAATTCCGGCCACATTTGCCGCCTCGTTCAAAAAAACAAAATCCACAAAGGTATTGACTGTGTAAAAAGCCACCATAAATACAATCGTGCCAATCAGATTAAAATACAAATGCACCATTGCTGCACGTTTTGCATTTTTACTGGCCCCGATGGAAGAAATAATGGATGTGACACAGGTACCGATATTCTGTCCCATAATAATCGGAAGTGCCACCGAATAGTTGACGGCTCCGGTGGCGCAGAGAGCCTGCAAAATACCAACGGATGCCGAAGAACTTTGAATAATGGCGGTCAGAATCGTACCGACTGCCATGCCGAGAAATGGATTGCGAAATGCGGTCATCAGACTTGTAAATGTTGCATTATCCGCAAGCCCGGATACGGAGGAACTCATGGACTCCATACCAAACATCAGGATGGCGAAGCCCAATAAAATGCCTCCCACATCTTTTTTCCGGGATTCACTTTTCGACGCCATCAGCAGAATAATGCCGACAGCCGCAAGGACCGGAGAAAAAGAAGAAGGCTTCAGAAGAGTCAACCACAGCGTACTTCCTTCGATTCCGGTTAGCGATAGCATCCAGGAGGTTATCGTGGTTCCGATGTTTGCACCCATAATAATGCCCACCGCCTGAGACAGTTTCATAATACCGGAATTGACAAAACCGACTACCATAACGGTCGTTGCCGAGGAGGACTGAATCACCGCCGTCACACCTGCGCCGAGCAAAACAGCATAAATTCTTTTCGTGGTAAGTTTCTCCAGAATTGTTTCCAATTTACCACCTGCCATCTTGGACAGCCCATCTCCCATGGTTTTCATTCCATAGAGAAACAAAGCCAGACCACCAATCATATTTAATAAATCGAATATGCTCATATAATTTTCCTTCTGAAATTCTTTCAACATCCCTCTTTGGAATGTTATGTATTTATCAGAATAATTTGGAAAAGTAAAATTCAATGGCAGCCTTATGTAAATTCTATGTAAAATTTAATGTTCTGTTTTATTCCGGACCGTTCAGGGAGTAGATGACCCACTCCGCAATATTGGTTGCATGATCTCCGATTCGTTCAAAATATTTTGCTATCATAAGCACATCAATTGCTTCCTCGCCCTCATTCGGATTATTTCGAATTACATCAATCACATCCTGCTTGGCCGCATCAAATAAAGCGTCCACAACATCGTCCTGTTCAATGACCTCTTTTGCCTTCTCTACATCCTTCTCCACATAAGCCTCAATGCTGTGGTTAAGCATAATCATGGTTTCCGTCGCCATTTTAATAATATGCTCAAATTTATTAATATCATTTCCTTCGCCCAGCAATATAGTCATTTCCGAAATATCCGAAGCATGGTCACCGATACGCTCCATGTCCGTAACCATTTTCATGGCTGCCGTTACAAAACAAAGATCTCCGGCAACCGGTTGCTGCTGCAAAAGAATATCCGAACAGATAATTTCTATTTTTTTCTGCAGGTGATCCACTTCATTGTCTCCGTCCATAATTTCCTTTGCCTTATTAACATCCCCCGCTACCAGGGCTTCAATCGCGGCTTTTATGGACTCCATGATCTTATTACCCATTGCAATCATTTCTCTGTTTAATTCCATTAATTGCCTGTTCAGTTTTTCTCTCATATAAATCCTTTCCGAATCCTTTTCGTGTTCTTGCTGAATTCTTGCTGAATTATCTTTTCCGAATCTTTCCCTTTTAGAATTTTTTCTTCATTCTATCTGAATTCTTTCTTTTCCGAATCCTTTCGGAATTCTTTCTGCGTTCTATCTGAATTTTTTCTTTTTACTTTCGAAATCCTTTGCAAATACAAATTTTTAACCAAATCGTCCGGTGATGTAATCTTCCGTTCGTTTATCCTTCGGTCTTTGGAACATCTGCTTCGTATCTCCGAATTCCACCATGTCGCCTACCAGGAAAAATGCGGTATAATCGGATACGCGGACAGCCTGCTGCATATTATGAGTAACGACCACAACGGTGTATTTTTTCTTCAATTCTTCCATCAGATCCTCGATTTTTGTTGTGGAAATCGGATCCAGTGCGGAAGTCGGCTCATCCATGAGAAGTATTTCCGGTTCTACAGCAAGTGCCCTGGCAATACAAATTCTCTGCTGCTGTCCACCGGATAAAGATAAAGCCGATTTCTTCAGCCGGTCCTTGACCTCGTCCCAGATTGCGGCGCCACGCAAACTGTCCTCCACAATTTTGTCCAGTTTCTTCTTATCTCTGATACCATGAACCCGCGGTCCGTATGCCACATTATCGTATATGCTCATCGGAAATGGATTCGGTTGCTGAAATACCATTCCCACCTGTTTTCTTAAAACCGTTGTATCCACCTTTTTATCGTATATATCGGTTCCGTCGATTTTTACGCTTCCTTCAATCCGGACTCCTTCCACCAAATCATTCATGCGGTTCAATGTTTTCAGGAATGTAGATTTTCCACAACCGGAAGGACCGATAAATGCCGTAATCGCATTTTCTTTTATTGCCATATTTACATTTTTCAGTGCATGATTCTCACCATAGTAAAGATTCAGATTCTGCACCTCTATTTTTGTTTTTGCCATATTTCTTTCCTTTTCTTTCTGCCTATTTCCTTACGATGATTCTTATTTCAGTGTTGTTTCTTTTTATAATTTTTTCCATTCATGCTTTCGCTTATAGGTCAATTTCAAGTTTTTGATTCTATCAATCTCTACGACTGACATCAAAATATTTCGTCAATGCCTTAGTCAACAAGTTGATGCCAAGAACAATAACCAGCAGGACAACCGCTATGCCAAATGCCGTGGAGAAATCTCCTTCGCTTGTTGCGGATAAGTACATCTGAATGGTAAGGGTACCACCGGATTGAAGCGGCTTCTGAAGCAGACCGGCAAATCCTTTCGGCAACAGTTTTGCGCTTCCTGCGGTAAAAAGCAGAGCTGCCGATTCTCCTACAATTCGGCCGATTGCAAGAATTGCACCGGTGATAATACCCGGCATGGCACTTGGGATTAAAATTGTCCGGATCATATGCCATTTACCGCTTCCCAGCCCGATTGCACCAACACGATAGGAATTTGGAACTGTTTTCAGCGCTTCCTGGGTATTTCTTGTAATCAGCGGTAAAATCATGATGATTAAGGTCAGAGAGCCGGTCAGCAGGGAATACCCCAGACCACATTTCTCTCCAAAAAACATCATACCGAAAAGACCGAACAAAATGGATGGAATTCCGGAAAGGGTTTCCGTTGCATATTCTATGATTGTTACAATTTTGCCCGGTTTTGCATATTCGTTCAGGTAGATTGCACTACCGATACCAATCGGCAATGCCACCACCATGGTAATAAGAATAATCAGCAGGGTATTTACAATATTTCCGGCGATTCCCACCGTTCCTTTCAGCACACTTGTCACCGTGGTTAAAAAACTCCAGTTAACCGCTCCAATGCCTTTGACTAGCACATACAGAATGATGCCGACCAGCAATACGACAGAAAAACCTGCGCACAGATAAATGAGACCGCGAACAAATGTGTCAATGACTTTTCTTTTATTAAACTGCATCTGCTGCGCCTCCCTTTCTTGCTTTCAGAAGTATGAAATTCACTATCATGATGAAAATATACAGTACAAGACCAACCGTAAACAGAACCTGCCGGTGCAATCCGGAGGAATAGCCCATTTCACTGACAATCTGTGTGGTAAGGGTTCGAACAGAATTAAACGGCAGAGGAAGATTTACTGCGCCTCCGGCTACCATGTTGATTGCCATAGCCTCACCAAGTGCCCTTCCGATTCCAAGCACAATACCGGTTAAAATTCCGGAATTCGCTGCCGGAATCACAATTTTGAAAATCGTCTGCTCTTTTGTTGCTCCCAGAGCATAAGATGCGGCTCTAAGCTGATTTGGCACGGATTTCAGTGAAGAAGTACTGACGCTGATTACCGTTGGAAGAATCATAATAGCCAACACCAAAATGGCAGAAAGCATATTGGCTCCGCCGGTATACTGATGGGTGGAATCCCCCTCATAAATGATTCTTTCAAGACGATACATAAGCGGATTCAGTATCATCATACCAATCAGACCGTAGATTACAGATGGAATGGCAGCCAGCAATTCCACTGCTCCCCTTACCAGTCCGCCCAATCTCTTTCCTGCCATTTCCGCAAGAAATACGGCAGTTAATAAACCTATTGGGACTCCCAGTAGTATAGCGGCCCCGGTACCCACAAAGGAAGCTAAGATGATATACCAGATTCCGAAAGAAGGCTCCTCAGCAGTAGGTTTCCATACATTTCCGAAAAGTAAATCGGTTACCCCGACTTCTTTCAAAGCCGGGGCACCTTTTAGGAACATATAGAGGGTTATCGCACCTACTGCAAATATAGCAACCGCTGCACAAATGAGAAATATGATTTTGGCGGTCATTTCTATAATTGCTTTTCTTTTCATAAAGTAAACTCTCCTGTATTCATGCAAGTTATCGCCGGACTGCCGGATTACTACGCCGGCAGTTGCCGGAAATCATCGCCGGGCTGCCGGATTTACTGCGCCGGCAGTTGCCGGAAATTATCGCCGGACTTTATTGTGGAATAATCAGACCAACGGACCGGATAACTTCTTTTCCTGCATCAGAACCGATATATGCAAACCATGCCTGAACTACTTCATTCTGCTCGCTGATAATTCCGTTCGTTGCCATTACAAACGGTCTTTGAAGAAGATAGTTTCCGGCAAGAATCTGTTCTTCGGTAGGCTGTACTCCATCAATCTTTACACCAATTACCGTATCATCCACAACATCCAGGGAAACATATCCAATGGCTCCCGGTGTAGAAGCAACCTTCGCAAGTACAGCACCGGTGGAATCCAATTCCTGTGCATAACGGCATCCGTCTTTTACATCAAGCAGTTCTTCGAAAGCATCTCTTGTTCCGGATCCGGCCTCTCTTCCTACTACGACAATCGGTTGATCGCTTCCGCCAAGTTCGCTCCAGTTGGTAATCTCACCGGTATAAATTTTTGCGAGATTTTCTGCAGTAATGTCTGTCACATCATTTGCGGTATCTACAATTACAGCAATTCCGTCAATGGCTACCACATTTTCTACTGCTCCGTTTGCTGTTTCTTCTTCTTTCAGTGCTCTGGATGCATTTCCGATATCCACTGAACCGGAGGCCAGGGACTCAAGACCTGCACCGGAACCTGTATATTCCACAGTTACGGTTACACCCGGATTTGCTTCCATAAAACTTTCTGACATAGCCTCACACAGTTTTTCCATGGAAGTGGATCCTGCCAGAGTTATGGTTCCGGAAAGATTAGTCGCGGTCTGTTCATTGCTTCCCGCATCTGTTGTTGCGTCAGTAGTTGCCTCATTTGAAGTTGCCGCGTTTCCCGTGTCTGCTGTTGCATTTCCTGCATCATTGGTACCGCAACCGGTAATTCCCACCATCATCAGACATGCGGCTGTTAATACCGTCAATATTTTCTTTTTCATACTTTCAATCCTCTTCTTTCTAAATTATTCTGCGCATTGATTGCGCTCTTTTGATGTCGGCGCCTTATATCGGTGCACCTCGTTGTTTGACGCCTTTGTTGTCCGCGCATTTCTGCACATTTGTTGTCCGCACATTTCTGCGCTTTATGTATCAACAACCCTATCTTAGGCATGCAATGTAAAATATATCACCGAACTAATGTAAAAGTTCCGTAAAACTATTGAAAAGTCACCCTGCATCTTCGCTGCACTCCGGCAAACCGACCGTAAAATCATGCCGATACAGATAAAGCATTCCTCCAAAAAAACCGAGAAACAAAGCCGGATAACCCATAAAACAGATTAACCAACTGATTTCCGGAAGTATGGTTCGAAATAACAAAAGCCAAACCAGTCCACCCAAAATCAGATTGCCCACAATTAATATTGCAAGAAAAGTTCTTTGTTTTACCAAAATGCTAAGGTTTTGTTTATTTATAAAAGTCCATAATTTTTTCATCGCTCGCACCCTCCTGAAATTTCTTAAGCATGTTATGACAATCGTCATAAATTGTCTGTGGCAATTATAACGATTTGTTGTATAAATCTATAATAAATTTGCTATGTAAATTTCATTGGCAAGCCTTTGTAAAATTACGGTAAAATACGGTGGAAAATCGCTTTGTTTCAGGGCAAAACAAAGCCCCGAAAATCCGCGAAATCACTTGTTTCAGGGCAAAACAAAGCCCCGCGATATGCGGGGCGATTAAAATTAATAATTATAATCATATTCTGCTGCTCCGTAGATATCCGTCAAGGTTACGTCGAATTCCTCATAAGGAATCAGCACCTCAATATATCCGGAAGCGTAAGGACCAAGGTCATACGGGCTATACATTACCACAACGCCCTCCGCTGCCAAGGCATTTACTGCTGCAAAACCGGCACTGTCAAATGCATTTTGATAAAGTTCTTCCTCTCCATAATCATAATACAGGTATTCTTCCCTTTCTGTTCTTATACGATAATCCTGCAATGTGTATTCTGCTGCCAGTGTAGAAAAGACATCTTCATCAACTCCCAGCACCTGACCCAAATCCACCTTTTCTCCTGTTTCCTCGGAGAATACAAGATATTCCCTGATTGGATAACCATGGGATCCGCCCCAGTACTCATAACCATATTCATAAATCTGTAAATAGGTATGCTCTTCGCCATCCTTAAGGAAGGTAAATTCCGTTGCACCGCCAAAATAGCCGTCTCCGGTCTGCTTATATGAAAATGCAGAATCGTTGCAGGAATGATAATCCGAAAAATCATTTAATACACTTGCAATCGCATTTTCCGCATATTCCATTTTTGCCCGAAAATATTCATCCAGTACCCGGTTTATGATTTCCGCATTCGGAATTGCAGACTCCGATAAAGTGAATTTTTCATAGTAATAGTGACAAATCATTTCACCGCAATCCGGACAGGCAGCCATTCGGCTATCCCATGTAATATCACCCATATCGTAGGTGCCCGGAAATGAGATTTCTTCCAATAGCAGTTCCGATCTTGTCGGCGTTGCATCCGTTAATGAGCAGGAATACCAGCCTGCAACCCCAGGCTCCTGGGAGATAAAATAGCAGTAATCACCACAAACGAAGAAGCCCTGTTTCACACCGTATTGCGTGTAACCATAGCGGGCCTGCCCCGGAAAACTCTCCTCGTCAAACAAATGTCTTGGCTCCTGTTCTCCCATTTTCATAGAAGAAACGGGCCGGGTAATATAGCCGTTGTCATCATATATTTCATCTGCGAAATAAAGAGTCTCTCCTTCTATGGCAATAATATCCGATACATCCTGCTCTCCAATATCAATTAATTCCAATTCACCATCTGCAGATAAATGATAGAAATTATTTTTAGGGGAACTGCCCTCGTATACAGAAGCATAAAAATATCCGTCTTCCATATAATTTAACCAGGTGACATCATCTCCGGGTTGAATTTGCCACTCGATGTCACCAACGGAATTAAATGCTACCAAAGAGTTAGTGGAATCATCCCAGACTATCAGCAAATTCATTTCCCGAAGAAGAGTTAATCCATTCGCATGATCGCAATAACTATAACCTCTCTCGTAAATGTTTCTGAGTTTGCGGCATATGGCATTTTCATTTTCCATATAACTGCCGTCATCCTGCTGCTCATAAACATACCAGTGAAATTGATTTGTCCATCCGGTCTCCTCGCCGCCAATGTGACAATAGGTCACATATAAATTATCTTTCAAAAACTGCATTTTAACCTCGGTTTCATCACAAATGGTTGCAACCGTTTCCTTTCGATTGCCGGAAGAATCCATACAGAAAATGGTATCCTTGGAAGTCCAATTTATGCTGTTTTGAAGATATCCGGAGTTCTGGCTCTCTCTTTCGTGGACAAAAATATTCTCCTCATCCAAAACGATAACTTCACTTATAGTTTTGATAATACCCGGAGTATCCTCCGTCGCGCGGTAGATTTCGGTTAACTCCCCATTGTCTTCTATATAAGCAATCGTTTGCCACGACCAGATAATGCGTTCTTGCAAAGCACCATCTGTATCCACTATGTCCACACCCTCGTTTTCTGCATCATCCGCATTTCCCCGGTCATCTTCATCATCCGGGATTTCTGTATCTTCTTCTCGCTTTGCTCTTTCGCTTTCGCGATTGGAATTGTCCTCCTTTTGGCAGCCGGTCATAATAAAGCCTGCAAATAAAAAAATAAGCAGGCTGCAAAACAAAAACCCGCCTATACTGTGTTTTTTCCTTTCCTCATTTGTTCTCATACTGAACTCCTCCGAAATTATTCTCTGATTTTTCCATGAACTCCGCTCATGATCGTATTTCGCCGCTCTTAGAATCGCAATCACGCGCTGTCAGGCGTTTGCCTGCTTCGCAGACGATTGCTTGTTAATATGTTGCTTCCAAAGCGAGTTACTCTTTCTCTAATCATACGAAAAATCGGAAAGGCAAACAATATTGATTTTCGAATTTCAAAGTACAATATGTGGCAACTTATTATTTGCACGCAGATATACCGTCACTTTTCCCTCACAATCACAGGTAGCCAACAGAACCTCCGATATATCCTTTGCTCCACCTGCTTTGATTTGTGCCCGGAGCCATTTCTCATCTTTTCCCACATGATGTAAATTATCCTGCATGATATTACCGTCCAAAATGACATTGGCCACCATACATTCCCTGTCCGGCATCAGATTCATATCCGCCGGCGTCAATGGTCGCTCCTGCGCTTTCGGAAGAAAACTCAGTTTCCCATTTCCCTCCAGAATGACACATTCTAATTTTTCGATATCAAAATAACCATTTACACGGCACTGCATCAAAAATTCGGACACATCCATTTTGGCTTTCTTCAAATTGATATAAAAAATTTCTCCATGATTGAAAAGCACGACAGGAATACCCTCGATGATTCGCCTTGCTTTCATGGATTTCGAAGAAAGGATTGCAAGACCGACGGCTACTAGTGCATAAACAATCATTGCCGTCAAGGGTTCCGTATAATTGTCATCCAACGCAGTGGACATTTCCGCTGCAATGGAACCGATGGTGATTCCGATAATATAATCAAACATACTCATCTGGGACATCTGGCGATAACCCATTAATTTTGTAAGAAGAAAAATCGCCAGAACGGAACCCAGCGATAAGATAACGATAGAAAGAATATCCATGAAGCCTCCAGATTTTTGTTTTATGTTTTATTTTTTTTAATGTTTTTTGTTTTATTAATTCCCGGTTTAATCTCTAGAATATGTAAATGTACCGATTTTATA
>JBJEMA010000097.1:0-3905 GCA_051879435.1 Lachnospiraceae bacterium | reverse complement strand
TGTTTTATTAATTCCCGGTTTAATCTCTAGAATATGTAAATGTACCGATTTTATACGAGGACGATAAACGCGGAACGATTATGGGGGACTTTGACAGAGGACCGGCGAACGGGGCCGGCGAACGGGGCCAGTGAACGGGGCTGGCGAACGGGGCGGCGATAACAAAAAAAGAATTGCCGCTCGCGACAATCCTTTTTTCGTACAGTATATTTTTATTGTTAGGATTCACATTTTACGATTATTTCGGGACTTCCTTACCTTTGCATTCCCGACAACAGCAATTTTTCGCCGAAGGACAACCAATACATTTCACGCCTTTTTTTCTTTCTTTCCACAGATAGAAAACCGCAAATCCCACTACAAGGAGAAGCACAGCGATTATAATGACATTTTCCATATGATTTCCCTCTCTTTCTATTTGCAAATTTATGCTTTATTTAACGCATAATCACTGTCGATCTTTCGATTTGCCTTAAATATCAGTGCGACAATAATCAGAGCAAATACTATCACAGCTATCAGCCCGCCAATAAATCCGTTACCCAATGCACCGGTCGTAATCAATGTACCAATCTGATATACCAGAAATCCCACGGTGAAACCGGTTGCCAGTTGGAGACAGATGGCACCGAAAAGCCATTTCCCACTCTTCAGTTCGGAGTTTAGTGCACCAATTGCCGCAAAGCAAGGCGGCGTATAAAGATTAAACATCAGATATGCGAGGGCTGCTACCTTGGTGAGTCCCATCACTGCAGCCACCTCATTTCCACCTGAAATAAGTTCCAGTTCTTCTGTATCAATAAAATTGGTAATTGCATAGCAAACCGCCAGCGTGCCGACCACATTTTCCTTGGCAATGAAGCCCGTAATTGCTGCTGCTGCCAACTGCCATGCAGCGATACCGACTACCGGAACCAACAGATAAGCAAATGGAGCGGCAATAGCTGCAAGGATAGAGGTACTTTCCATTCCTTCCTCCACAACTTGGAAATTCAAGTCAAAGGATTGCATAATCTGAACTACGGTATTGCAAACCAGTATTATAGTTCCCGCTTTTATAATGTATGCCTTACCGCGTTCCAGCATAGAGCCGAGGGCAAACTTGAAACTTGGTGCTTTATAATCCGGAAGTTCAATAATAAAGAAAGATTTCCGATATTTCATGCCGGTAAGCGCTTTTACCAGCAATGCACCGAGAAGAATCAGGCCGATTCCCACAAAATACATCAGCGGTCCTACCCACGCTGCGTCGGAGAAAAATGCTCCTGCAAACAATGCAATAACCGGCAATTTTGCGCCGCAGGGCATAAAGGTTGCAAGCATTGCGGATGTTCTTCTTTCCCGTTCGTTACGAATGGTGCGGCATGCCATAATCGCCGGAATTCCACAACCGGTTCCGATTACCATAGGAATCACCGTCTTTCCGGAAAGCCCTACTCTCTTAAAAATCGGATCGAGAACCACCGTTGCCCGGGACATGTAACCGCAATCCTCCAGTAGGGCAATGAGGAAATACATTACCATAACCAACGGAAGGAAGCCCACTACGGCGCCTACACCGCCGATAATACCGTCAACCAACAGCGCATAAAGAAGCGGATTAGCATCTGCCATCTGCTCGCCTACCCAGCTTTGAAAGGTTTCAATCCAACCTACCAGCCATTCTGCAATCCAGGTTCCGATTGTGGACTGAGAAATAAAAAACACCAAAAACATAACGCATGCAAAAATCAATAATCCTAACACCGGATGCGTCAGCACTGTGTCTATTTTATCACCAGCGTTTCTTTCTTTTGTCAGTATTTTTCTGGTTTCTGCTTCTTTCACAATTTCGTTAACAAAATCGAATCGTTTCCGATCTGCATTCTCAACCTCTGCTTTGTCGTGAAGGTCAATGTCGCCCTGGGAATACGGAGCCTTCTGCTTAGTTCCTGTGATTTCCACGGCTTTTGCAATTAATTCCTTTAATCCGTCAGAAGATGTGGATACTGTCCGAATGACCGGGCAACCCAGTTTTTCGGATAACAAATCCGTCTGAATCTTCGTCTCTTTTTTGTCACTAATATCGCTCTTATTCAGTGCAACCACCACAGGAATACCCAGTTCCAAAAGCTGTGTAGTAAAAAATAAACTTCTGCTCAGATTCGTTGCATCTACGATATTGACAATCACATCCGGATTTTCATTTTTTACATAACTGCTTGTGATACTCTCTTCGGACGTGAATGGTGACATGGAATAAGCACCGGGCAAATCAACCGCAATAACATCCTTGTCTCCTTCATAATAGACTTTTTTGACTGCGCTCTCTCTGCGCTCTACCGTCACTCCTGCCCAGTTACCGATTTTTTCCTTCCGACCGGTCAGAGCATTATACATCGTGGTTTTTCCGCTGTTTGGATTCCCTGTAAGTGCAATCCTCATTTTCTTATATCTCCTTTCAAGTTTTTCCGTGCTTCTCCGGAAAATCAATTTATTATGAAACAGCATGGTTAGCAAAAACTAACCCACTGACATAAAAATTTGCACCATTTATTGTTCAATTTCAATTGCTCTTGCCAAGTCTTCGTCGATATTGTATCTGGCATCTTTAATGGAAAGCACATAGCCTCCTCTTTTATGTGCCACTACCGTAACCGATTCCCCACTGTAACAGCCCAGCGAAAACAGGAAACTATGTAATTCCTCATCATTCAAAGAAATATTTTTAACAATATAATCTTCCCCAATGGCAGCTTGAGTTAAATTCATAAAACTATCCTTTCCGGAGAATGGCAAATTGCAACGCCAAAATTTCTCCAAACCAGAAACAAAATAAGTTAGTTGCGTCTAACTACCAAGAGTTTAATATAACTAACTTATCTTGTCAATCATTTTATTCTGAAATTTTTCATTTTTATATTCCGGAATTTTTCATTTATATAATTGGCTGATATAAAGGTTAATTCTAAACAAATAAATAATCATTCAAACCGGCTCTTTTACTCATGATATTCCCAAAAGTTCCCTGGCCTTCTTCTCATCTATCTGCAAAGAATTCATAAGATTCCGGATGTGTCTTTCTTTCTCTTCGTTAAGTCGCTCTTCACCCAAAGCAATTCCCTGCTCAATGCCCTGCTCGATTCCCTGCTCGATTCCGGCCTGTCTGCCTTCTTCATATTCTTCTTCCCGAATCAACTGTTCCCGGCGTTCCCATGTGTAATCCAGTACCATATTTTTCTTCACCTCATCTCTGTTTTCATTAAAAAACTCTTCCATGATATGATTCTTAATACAATAATCAATTGCTTCATCTATCGCATATTCCAGATTCTTTTCTTCGCCTGCTTCCATCTGCAGCGCAAGATTCTCCCGTACCCGGTTCACAAAACTCATATATCCATGTAACACCTTACTCTTTGCCACCAGAGATTCGTTGTTGCCGGAATTAATATTGTAAATCGTGCAAACCAGTTCGATTTCCGGGCTATCCGTTTTCGGATCAAATAAATCAAATGCTTCCGACAGTTTCCGGACCTCTTTCTCCGGTCTCTCCTCCGTTCCATTGTAAAATACAACGAAATGCGGTGTTGGTATTTTCACTAGTTTCCGTCCGTATAAATCGCGTTTTCTTACTACCTTTTTCATGATATCCGTCAGGTAAATCAAAAAACGCAATGGTGCATTCGGTGTGTAAGTCGATTGATGCTCATAAAGATTCAGATGATGATAAATTATAAAAGAAGCATCATTCCTTACGGACAGCGATATCCCATTTTCCATTGTTGTGATAATAATCGCATCCGGATCTGTATAATCCGACCCATTCATCGCATTGTAGACATCCAGTGCATACTTCGGAATACGAAGCATCATGGATATTACATCACTTTTGTATTCCCGGTTGCCGCTACTCTTCTGACGCA
>JBJEMA010000096.1:0-9159 GCA_051879435.1 Lachnospiraceae bacterium | reverse complement strand
ATGTATGCTCAAATTATTGACGATACAGTAGGAAAGACTTTGGTTGCAGCATCCACTCTTGAAAAAGATGTAAAAGCGCAGTTAAAGAAAACCAACGATGTTGAAGCAGCAGCATACTTAGGAACAGTTATTGCAAAGAAAGCACTGGAAAAGGGAATCAGCCAGGTTGTATTTGACCGTGGTGGTTTCATTTATCAGGGTAAAGTAGCAGCATTAGCTGAGGCAGCCAGAGAAGCTGGCTTAGAGTTCTAGGAAAGGAAGCAGAGATAGATGAGACATGAAATCATTGACGCAAGTCAGTTAGAATTAAATGATAAAGTAGTTTCAATCAAGCGCGTTACCAAGGTTGTTAAGGGTGGACGTACCATGCGTTTTACAGCACTCGTGGTTGTTGGTGATGGCAACGGACATGTTGGTGTCGGTCTTGGAAAATCTACAGAAATTCCTGATGCTATTCGTAAGGGAAAAGAGGATGCTACAAAGAATCTTGTTTCTGTAGCACTTGATGAAAACAAGAGTATTACACATGATTTTATCGGTAAATTTGGTTCTGCTTCTGTTTTATTGAAGAGAGCACCGGAAGGTACCGGTGTTATCGCTGGTGGTCCTGCCCGTATCGTTTGTGATATGGCAGGTATCAAGAACATCCGTACAAAATCATTAGGATCTAATAACAAACAGAATGTTGTATTGGCAACAATCGCTGGTTTAAGCGCATTAAAGTCTCCGGAAGAGATTGCTAAGAAGCGTGGTAAATCAGTTGAAGGCATTAGAGCTTAAGGAGGGCGAAGCGATGGCAGATAAGATGTTAAAAGTTACATTGGTGAAATCTCCTATTGGTGCTGTTCCAAAGCACAAAAAGACAGTAGAGGCCATGGGTCTTACAAAAATGCATAAGACAGTTGTATTACCGGACAATGCTTCTACAAGAGGACAGATTCAGCAGATTAATCACTTGGTAAAAGTTGAGGAAGCATAATTCATTTGAATTATAGTTTTGTTTTCAAACATTGAGAAGCATATTTGCAAAGGATACAATTTTTCTATATAATGTAAAAGTTGATATCCTTTGTGGATATGCTTCAAACATAAAATCGAGTTGCTTATACTAGAGAGCAGCGTTAGAGAAAAAGGAGGTCTAGTAAAATGGAATTATCTAATTTAAAACCGGCAGAGGGATCAAAGCATAGCGACAATTTCCGTCGTGGTCGTGGACATGGATCAGGAAACGGAAAGACTGCAGGTAAAGGTCACAAAGGACAGAAGGCACGTTCCGGAGCACCGAGAATCGGTTTCGAAGGTGGACAGATGCCTTTATATAGACGTATCCCGAAAAGAGGATTCAAGAACAGAAATACATTGGAAATCATTCCTATCAATGTAAGTAGATTGGATGTATTTGAAGATGGAGCTACAGTTACTGTAGAAACATTGATTGAAAAAGGCATCGTTTCTAATCCAAAGGATGGAGTTAAGATCCTTGGTAACGGCGAATTAACAAAGAAATTAAATGTTAAGGCGAATGCATTTAGTGCAACCGCAAAGGAAAAAATTGAGGCTCTTGGTGGAACAGCAGAGGTGATTTAATGATTAAAACATTCATTAATGCATTGAAAATCAAGGAAATCAGAAAGCGTTTGTTATTCACCTTCATGATGTTGGTGATTATCCGTTTGGGATGTCAGCTTCCGGTACCGGGTGTTAACCGCAGTTTCTTTGCTGACTGGTTTGCAAGCCAATCCGGTGACGCATTCAGTTTCTTTGATGCATTTACCGGTGGTTCATTCACAAGTATGACAATATTTGCGTTGAACATTACACCGTATATTACATCTTCAATCATTATGCAGTTGTTGACCATTGCAATTCCTAAGTTGGAAGAAATGAACAAGGAAGAAGATGGTCGTAAGGTAATTGCATCAATTACCCGATATGTAACAGCCGGTCTTTCCCTGTTAGAAGCGTCTGCCATGGCGATAGGCTTTGGTCAGAAGGGGCTTCTGGAGCCGGGAAATTACAATGCACTTAACATTATTACCGTTATTGTAGCATTGACCGCCGGTAGTACCTTCCTTATGTGGGTAGGTGAAAGAATTAATGAACATGGTATCGGTAATGGTATTTCCATTGTCCTTGTTATTAATATTATTTCCCGTTTGCCGGCTGATTTCGGAACATTGTATGAACAGTTTATTGCTACTGCAGACAATGTAGGTAAGGCTGTTTTGGCCGGATTGATTGTAATTGCGGTTATTCTGTTAACCGTTGTTCTGGTTATTTACTTAAATGGCGGATACCGCAAAATTCCGGTTCAGTATGCTAAAAAGGCGCAGGGAAGCCGTATGATTGGGGCTAATAACTCCAACATTCCTTTCCGTGTAAATACCGCAGGTGTTATTCCTGTCATTTTCGCATCATCTTTGATGCAATTTCCGGTTGTAATTTGTTCCTTGTTTGGTGCCGATCAGGGTACCGGTGTGGGTGCAAAAATTTTGAAGGCTCTTCAGAGTAACAACTGGTTTAACGGCGATGAGCCAATTTACACTTTGGGACTTTTGCTTTATGTTGTGTTGGTTGTATTCTTTGGATATTTCTACACATCCATTACCATCAATCCTATGATGATTGCAGATAACCTGAAGCGCAGTGGCGGATTTATTCCGGGTATTCGTCCGGGTAAACCTACCACCGAATACCTTGTAAATGTGTTGAATTATATTATCTTTATCGGTACCATCGGATTGATTATCGTTGCGGTTATTCCGATTTTCTTCAGTGGCGTGTTTGGCGCAGATGTTTCCTTTGGTGGAACCAGTCTGATTATTATTGTCAGCGTTATACTGGAAACGGTAAAACAGGTGGAATCCATGATGTTAGAGAGAAATTACAAGGGATTCTTAAATTCATAATTGAAAAGCAGAAAATTCGCATTGCGGATTTTCTGTCTTTGCTTGTAAGGCAATATGTGCACTACATCTTCGGATGTAGTGTGCTTTATGTTGTTATAAACAATAAAAATGTGGCAATTGCAAAGAAATATGATTGCAATGAAATTTTATTGCAAAAAACAATTACAATAAAATGAAACGCGATTGCAAAGAAAAAGCGATTGAAATGAAATAAAATGCAATTGCAGTGTGACAGCAAATGGAAACAGATGCAATTGTACTAAGATAAAGAATGAAATAAAAACGATTGAAAAATTGGAAGTCAGAAAGGAAGTAGCGCTATGAAGATCGTTATGTTAGGAGCTCCGGGAGCCGGAAAAGGAACCCAGGCAAAAATGATTGCGGAGAAATATTCTGTGCCGCACATTTCCACCGGTGATATTTTCCGTGCAAATATTAAAAACGGAACAGAACTCGGAAAAGAAGCAAAAACCTATATGGATAAGGGAGCATTGGTTCCGGATGAACTGACAGTTCGCATCCTGTTAGATCGCGTTGCACAGCCGGATTGTGTCAACGGCTATGTTCTGGACGGATTTCCAAGAACAATTCCTCAGGCAGAAGTTTTGGACGCAGAATTAACCAAGTTAAATGAAAAGATTGACTATGCAATTAATGTGGAAGTCCCGGATGAGAACATTATCAAAAGAATGTCAGGAAGACGTGCATGCGTTACCTGTGGTGCAACTTATCATGTGGAACACATTCCGCCAAAGAAGGAAGGAATCTGTGACAAATGTGGCAGCGAGTTAATCCTTCGCGATGATGATAAAGAAGAAACCGTAAAAAATCGTTTGTCTGTATATCACGAACAGACACAGCCACTCATCGATTTCTACAATAATAAAGGCGTACTTAAGAATGTGGACGGAACAGTGGAAATGATGCAGGTATTTGAGGCGATTACAAAAATCCTTGGATAATACCTGATTAAGAGGGAGATGGTAGAATGGCGATAACAATTAAATCAACCAGAGAAATTGATTTAATGAGGGAATCCTGTCGGTTGTTGGCGAAGGTGCATGATGAACTGGGACAGTTCATTGAACCGGGAATTTCAACAAAAGATATTGATGATTTAGGATATAAATTAATTACGGGTATGGGTTGTGTGCCAAATTTCCTTAATTATAACGGATATCCGGCTTCCATTTGTGTATCGGTAAATGATGAAGTGGTGCACGGAATCCCAAGCAAGGATCGCATTTTACAGGAAGGCGATATTGTGAGTTTGGATGCCGGCCTCATTTACAAAGGATACCATTCGGACGCAGCCCGGACCTATGGTGTAGGAAAAATCAGTCCGGAGTGCCAGAAGTTAATCGATGAAACCCGCAATAGTTTCTTTGAAGGAATTAAGATGGCTAAGGCAGGGAATCATTTACATGATATATCTGCTGCAATCGATGATTACATTTCCCAATTCGGATATGGTATTGTTCGTGATCTGGTGGGGCATGGAATCGGAACCAAGTTACACGAGGACCCGCAGATTCCAAATTTCCGTCAGACGAGAAAAGGGCCGAGAATTCAGGCAGGAATGACATTTGCGATTGAACCCATGATTGCCATGGGACGGGCAGATGTGGAATGGCTGGAAGATGACTGGACAGTAGTAACGGAAGACGGTTCCCCGGCAGCACACTACGAGAATACCATTCTGATTACGGATGGGGAGCCGGAAATTCTCACATTATTATAGAGGAAATGCCATGGACGAAATGATTGGTAAATTGGTGCGTTCCAAGGCGGGACATGATAAAAATCAACTTTATGTTGTTGTTGGTGCAGACCAAAAAGGAAAAGAAGATTTTGTCATGGTGGCCGATGGGAAAAACAAATGCATTTCATCTCCGAAAAGAAAAAATAAAAAGCATTTGCAAATGATTTCGGATATGCCGATGCCGGAAATTCCGGAGCGTGTTCTGCAAAAGAAAGCCACCAACGAAGAAATAAAAAGAGCAATTAAACTTTATGAAAATATAATCAATCACAAGGAGTAGAACAGGAGGAAAGATATGTCAAAAATTGATGCAATTGAAATTGAAGGAATTGTAACAGAAAAGTTACCGAACACCATGTTCCGTGTGAAACTGGAAAATGATAAAGAAGTGCTTGCACACATCAGTGGAAAACTCAGACAGAATTTTATTAAGATTCTTCCTGGAGATAAAGTTACTCTTGAAATCTCACCATATGATTTCTCAAAGGGAAGAATTATCTGGAGAGATAAATAAGAAAGTCCCTTTTCGGCTTTGTGTGTCTGAATGAATTTGCATATTCGAATAGCAAAATTCATATTTAGGAACACAACCGAAAAAGGAGATAAGACAAAAGCATGCAGATAAATACAAGAAAATATTTCTTGCATTTATAAATAGACAATGATATAATCTAAAACGGACTTTTTTGAAAGGAGGGTTTGACGTGAAGGTTAGATCATCAGTAAAACCAATTTGCGAAAAGTGCAAAGTTATCAAAAGAAAAGGGAAGATCATGATTATCTGTGAGAATCCTAAGCATAAGCAGAGACAGGGCTGATTTAATTACAAATCATTTGTAGTTAGATTGGTTTATTGTCATGTTTATGAACAATGAAGAGCGGCTGGAGTGTGGTTTATCCGTCAATAGATCACACCAATAATCGATAAATGTGAGGTACTCGGTGGTACCGGGCATTTACGATTGATACCGATATTATTTATCGGGCAAGACTGCAAAAGCAGTTGGGCATTACTTCATGTGCCCCAATCAATTAGTAACTGTTAACACATCGGTTCACAAAAAACTGAGAAGGGTAAAATCTTACATATCCGTCACAGGAACCGATCACCAAATTTGGAGGAAAAGAAAAATGGCTCGTATTTCAGGTGTTGATTTACCAAGAGACAAACGTGTCGAAGTTGGACTTACCTATGTATATGGAATTGGTAGAGTAAGTGCAACAAAGATCTTAGCAGAAGCTAAGGTTAATCCGGATACTCGTTGTAGAGATTTAACAGACGACGAAGTTAAGGAGATTCAGTCAGTTATCGATCGTGATATGACTGTAGAAGGTGATCTTCGTAGAGAGATCGCTCTTAATATTAAGAGATTACAGGAAATCGGATGCTATCGCGGTATTCGTCATAGAAAGGGACTTCCGGTTCGTGGTCAGAAGACAAAGACCAATGCAAGAACAAGAAAAGGTCCTAAGAAGACGGTAGCAGGTAAGAAGAAGTAAATCAGGTAACATATTAAAATTTATTTTTTAGAAAGTAGGTTAGTTTACATGGCAGCAGCAAAGAAAGTATCAACAAAGAAAGCAACAAAAAAGCGTGTCAAGAAAAACGTTGAACATGGACAGGCACATATTCAGGCATCTTTTAACAACACAATTGTTACATTAACAGATGCAGAAGGTAATGCTCTTTCTTGGGCATCCGCAGGTGGTCTTGGTTTCCGCGGTTCAAAGAAATCTACTCCTTATGCAGCACAGATGGCAGCTGAAACAGCAACAAAAGCAGCTTTAGTCCATGGGCTTAAGACAGTAGATGTTATGGTGAAAGGACCGGGTTCCGGACGTGAAGCAGCAATTCGTGCATTGCAGGCAAATGGTCTTGAAGTTGTAAGTATCAAGGATGTTACCCCTGTTCCACACAATGGATGTCGTCCACCAAAGAGACGTCGTGTTTAATTAATATTGGAGGTAGAATAGAATGGCAGTAAATAGAGTACCTGTTCTTAAAAGATGTAGAGCACTTGGACTTGATCCTTCTTACCTTGGCGTAGAAAAATATACCAATGCAAAGGATTGGAAGCAGGATCCGGAACCAAAGGCAAACGGAACAAAGAGAAATTTAAATAAAAAATGTGACAGAAGACCAAACGAGTCTATCCGTACATCAAAGAATGCAAATAAGAAAGTAAGTGAATATGGCCTTCAGTTGAGAGAAAAGCAGAAAGCAAAATTCATTTACGGTGTTCTTGAAAAACCTTTCCGTAACTATTACGAAAAGGCCGACCGCATGAAGGGTATGACCGGTGAAAACCTTATGGTATTACTGGAGAGCCGTCTTGACAGCGTTATTTTCCGTATGGGATTTGCCAGAACAAGAAAAGAAGCCAGACAGGTAGTTGGTCACAAGCATGTTTTAGTAAATGGAAAGAAGATTAACATTCCTTCTTACCAGATTAAAGCCGGAGATGTTATCGAACTCACAGAGAAATCAAAGGGATTACAGAGATTCAAAGATATTATCGAAGTAACAGAAACCAGAATTGTTCCTGAATGGTTAGATGTAGACTATGAAGCAAAGAAGGGAACAGTAAAGGAACTTCCTTCAAGAGAAGCTATTGATGTACCTGTTAACGAGATGCTTATCGTCGAGTTATATTCTAAATAATTCATTTTAGAAGATACATTTATCATCATTAAAATTAATTTATTTTCCCTGTGTTCCGGTTTTACTGCCGGAACAAAAGGGAATCATATGAAGGAGGGTATTTATGTTAGCTTTTGATTTTGACAGTCCTAATATCGAAGTCGCTGAAATCTCCGAAGATAAGAAATACGGTCGTTTCGTGGTTGAACCATTGGAAAGAGGTTACGGTATTACCTTAGGTAATTCATTAAGAAGAATTATGTTGGCTTCTTTGCCCGGAGCGGCAGTAAGCCAGATTAAGATTGATGGTGTTCTTCATGAATTTTCACAGATTCCCGGCGTAAAAGAAGATGTAACTGAAATTATCATGAACATCAAAAATCTTGCTGTAAAGGATAGCAGCGATAGCGATGAGCCTAAGAAAGCACATATTGAGTTCGAGGGTGCGGGTGTTGTGAAAGCATCTGATATTCGTTTTGAAGATCCGGATATTGAGATTATCAACAAAGATCAGACAATTGCTACAATTAGTCCTGGTAAAGATTGCAGACTGGACATGGATTTAATCGTAACACGCGGTCGCGGATATGTAAGTTCTGATAAGAATAAGAATAGCGATTTACCGATTGGAACAATCGCAGTTGATTCAATTTACACACCGGTTGAGCGTGTCAACATGACTGTTGAAAATACCCGTGTTGGTCAGATTACTGATTATGACAAGTTGACTTTGGATGTTTATACAAATGGAACATTAGAACCGGATGAGGTAGTTAGTCTTGCGGCTAAAGTTTTAAGTGAACATTTAAAATTATTCATCAATCTTTCTGAAAATGCTAAGAATGCAGAAGTTATGAATGAGAAAGAGAATGATGAGAAGGAAAGAGCACTGGAAATGAGCATTGACGAATTGGAATTGTCTGTTCGTTCTTACAACTGCTTAAAGAGAGCCGGAATCAATACAGTGGAAGAACTTACCAATAAGACTTCCGAAGAAATGATTAAGGTTCGTAATCTTGGACGTAAGTCTTTGGATGAAGTGCTCGCAAAATTAAAAGAACTTGGATTGGAGTTAAATTCTTCTGAAGAAAACTAATTTCCGAAGAGAGACTCGGATGCAAAAGGGCTTGTGTGATAAATCCAAAGTGTGCACACGGGTTGTAACTATAATGGAATTGATATGCGTTCAGCATGTAAGTCCGAAGTGCGAGGCTGGATGTACCATGAAGGGAGAATATTATAATGGCAATGTACAGAAAACTTGGAAAAACCTCTAGTCAGAGAAAAGCATTATTAAGAAATCAGGTTACAATGCTTATCAGCAATGGTAAGATTACTACCACAGAAGCAAGAGCAAAGGAAATTCAGAAAATTGCAGAAGGTCTGATTGCACTTGCAGTAAAAGAAAAAGACAACTATGAAACTGTTAAGGTAACAGCAAAGGTTGCACGCAAGGATAAAGACGGTAAGCGTGTAAAGGAAGTTGTAGATGGCAAGAAGGTTACTGTATTTGATGAAGTGGAAAAGGAAATTAAGAAAGATAACCCTTCCAGACTTCATGCAAGAAGACAGATGCTTAAGGTGCTTTATTCTGTAACAGATGTTCCTACTGATAATGCCGGAAAGAAGAAGGGCACAAAGAAAGTTGATCTGGCAAATAAGTTATTTGATGAAATTGCACCGAAATATGTTGGCCGTAACGGTGGATATACCAGAATCGTAAAAATCGGACAGCGAAAAGGTGATGCTGCAATGATGGTAATCATCGAGTTAGTTTAATTCAAATAATCTTGAAAGGGGCTGTCGCTTTAACGATTAGAAATCGTTAAGGCACAGCCTCTTTTTTG
>JBJEMA010000095.1:0-2790 GCA_051879435.1 Lachnospiraceae bacterium | reverse complement strand
AAACATACTACGATTGAACTTCATGTTGCCCCTACAGATATGGGAAAGGTAATTGGCAAGCAGGGAAGAATTGCAAAAGCAATCCGAGCCGTTGTTAAAGCCGCATCCACCAAAGAAGATATCAGGGTAGATGTTGAAATCATCGAATAAGATGAAAAAAAGGACACTTTACGGTGTCCTTTTTGTGAATTGCGAGCAGGAATAACAAAATAAAAGAATAATATGGCTGAAACGGAAGAGAAAGCCGGAAACCAAGAAAGATAATATGGCTGAAACGGAAGAGAAAGCCGGAAACCAAGAAAGATAATATGGCTGAAACGGAAGAGAAAGCCGGAAACCAAGAAAGATGACATGGCTGAAACAGAAGTTGAAAGACTGCAATAAAAAGGATACATGATGAATACAGAAAATGGAAAACTACAATTGGAAACAGTAGACATAAGCAAAGAAGAATTGTTTCGAATCGGTGTTATTGTGCAGCCGCATGGCGTGCGGGGTGAGGTGAAGGTGTTTCCCATGACGGATGAGCCGGGCCGGATAAAGAAGTTGAAAGAAATATACCTGCAGGACGGGAAATATTTTTATATTCTTCATCCGGAAGGGGTAAAATTTCAAAAACAATTTGTTATTGTAAAATTTTCGGAGTTTACTACTATGAACGATGTAGAAAGATTGAGGAAACTGGAACTCTTTGTAACCCGAAAAGATACGGTAAAATGCAAAAAAGATGAATATCTGATTCCGGATTTGATTGGTCTTAAAGTAATCGATGAAGAAGGAAATTCTGTGGGAGAATTGCAGGATGTACTTCAGACGGGAGCGAATGATGTTTATCTGATTCAGAGGGATAATGGCGAGGAACTGTTGCTTCCCGCAATCAAGCAGTGTATTTTGGAAGTGTCTATTGAAAAGAGGCAAATGAAAGTACATGTTTTGGAGGGACTATGAATTTCTATGTTATGACCTTATTTCCGGAAATGATAGATCAGGCCATGAACACAAGCATTATGAAACGTGCTATGGAAAATCAATATATTACATTATCCACCTATAATATTCGGGATTATACAGAAGATAAGCATAAACGGGTGGATGATTATACTTATGGCGGAGGTGCCGGTATGCTGATGCAGGCGCAACCTGTTTATGATTGTTTCCGGGCGGTGATGGCCGATATAACAAATTATAATCCGGAAGCGAAAGTCCGTGTAATTTATGTAACACCACAGGGAAGCGTATTTTCACAGCCTCTGGCCGCTTCTTTGTCACAGGAAACGGATTTGGTATTCCTATGCGGTCATTATGAAGGCATTGATGAACGCGTTTTGGAAGAGATTGTATCGGATTACATTTCCATAGGGGATTATGTTTTGACCGGCGGTGAACTGCCTGCACTTGTGATGATGGATGCCATTGCCCGTCTGGTACCGGGCGTTCTGGGAAAAGAAGAATCTTTTCAGACGGAATCCTTTTCGGAGGGGTTATTGGAATATCCTCAGTACACCAGACCGGAAGTATGGCGGGGAAAAAAGGTGCCTGATATTTTAATGAGTGGTCATCATGCCAACATTGAAAAATGGCGATTGGAACAAAGTATTCAACGGACAAAAGAAAGAAGACCGGATTTGTACCGGGGAAAATTTGGAACTTTGGCAGGAACTGAGAAATCAGATATATAAATTCTGCAATTATTTTATTTCCTTTTCGGATTTTGTGTCTGAATGAATTTGCATATTCGAATAGCAAAAAATACTTTTAGGAACACAAAACCGGAAAGGAGTTATATTATGTAACGCCGGAGATGTAATTGTTGGGAAATATAGAATTCAATCGGAGAGTGGGAAATGATAGAAGCGGTTCAACTATGTAAAACATTTCGACGAAACCAGAAAAGTGAAATGGGAAAACGAAGTGGCAGCGAGGAATTTTATGCTGTGGATCATGTGAGCCTTCAGGCAAACAAAGGGGAAATACTTGGTATTCTGGGACCAAATGGCGCCGGAAAAACGACTCTGCTTCGTATGCTGGGACGAATAATGAATCCCAGTGCAGGGGAAGTTTTTCTTTTTGATGAAAATGGGAACAAATACAGTGATGTAATTGACATGAAAAAGCAGATAGGATATTTGTCAGGGAATACAAAACTGTATCATCGGTTTTCCATTCGTGAAATCTTAATCATGGCAGGAGAAGTTTATGGTTTGTCCCGTGAGAAGATTGAGGAAAGAAGCAAACAAATAATATCCGTTCTGGATATGGAAAAATTTGCAGATAATCGCATGGAAAAATTATCCACAGGACAGACTCAGAGGGCTAATATCGCAAGATGTCTGATTCATGATCCTCTCGTATATATTTTCGATGAACCAACCCTTGGGCTGGATATCATCAGCAGTGAATCCATTCTATCTTTTATGAAAAAAGAACGGGAGCAGGGAAAAACCATATTGTATTCCACCCATTATATGGAGGAAGCCCAGTATCTGTGTGATCGGATTCTTATGATGTATGAGGGAAAAATTATTGCCCAGGGTACCTCTCGGGAATTGATGGAGCAAACAGGAACCGATAATTTGCGTTCCACCTTTCAGGAGTTAATCAGAAAAGGGAAGGAGGAACAGGTATGAAACCAATCAACAGGAAGATAGTTGCGTCCTTGTATCGGAAAGAAATGCGGGATTTTCTGCGGGATAAAAAAACGGTTTTGATGATGATTGTAGTACCATTGGTGCTTTATCCCCTGATTTTTCTTGTATCCATGTGGCTGGTCAGCAATCTAATGACGGCAAG
>JBJEMA010000094.1:0-39170 GCA_051879435.1 Lachnospiraceae bacterium | reverse complement strand
TGATCTAATTTAAAGAAAAGATCATCCTGAAAGGCAGAATATTGATTAACAATATTAGTAAAACCAGAAGAAACTTGCGATAATAAATCTGAAAAATTTTCTAAAAAATCAGAGTGAAAACCAGTAAGATCAAGATATATATCATCAAGTTTAGCAAGCATTTTTTCAGTTAAAGAGACAAGTTGCGTGGTATTATCCGCAATATCATCCGTATTTTTAATTAAGGATTCGAAATAATCTTCTGTAACTTTCTGGATGGCAGATTGAATATCTTTGGTACTAACAGTATCAAGTTCCTGAATCGCTTTAGATATAGCATCATAAAGAGCTTCAGGATCCATATTAGAATTAATAACTAAGTCACCAGATCCGGAATAAGTAGGATCAGTACGATAGCAACCTAGAGTACCACCTATATAGTTATAAAAAGTTTCAGTGTCCTTGAAAACAGGAAAATATATAATATCTTTAGAAACAGGAAAAACGAAAAAACGATTAGTAGCAGGAAAATCTGAAAACAGAAATTCGTTACTATTAATATAATCGGGTTCACTTGTCCCAAAGGTAAAACGAAAATATCTAATATAAGAATTAATATTCAAAGAAGAGACATTAAATAATTGAACCTGAATTCTGGAGTCAGAAGTAAATTCATAACCGCCAGGAGAATAGACATTATACTTAAAATGAGCATAACGAGAAAGTAAATCGTCACAGGTGGGATTAATAGTAGAATCAATTACAGCACCATAATCAGTAAAGTTATAGGTAGATTCAGACATAAGAACATAGTTGTAAGGCGAAAAAGCAAATAATTTAAATTCATCATCCGAAAGTTCATCAATATAAGATTGATAACGAGATTTTTCACGAAGATAAGAAGAAGAAACATCGGAAAGAGAAAAAGTATTTAATACTACATAATCTGAAGGTTGTTCTTGCTCGAGATAGTCTTTAACAGTTGAACAGAGTTCTGAAGAAACTAAAAAAGAACGAGCAGATAAATCGTAGTTTAATAATTCCTGATCGATAAGAGCTGAAAGCAAATATTCAGTATAATCTTCAGATCCAGGTTCATAATTTAAATTAATATAAGAAAGTTGATCATCAGTTAAACAAGAAGATGCAATACTGGTAGAAAGATTAGATATAACTTGAGCATTATCTTGACCATCAGTAATATAACCAAGATGGGCAAAAACAGAACCGAATACTTTCATAAAAGAAGTAGTATAATAAACATCAGAACCATTTTGCTCATAACCAAGAAAATCAGTAAGCCAAGCATCTAAGGAAGAGTTATCAGAATCATCAGAAGCAAAGGAGGGAAAAGAGATGGGAAGTGCAACGCAAAATATAATAATGATAGCAATATATCTTTTTCTGATAGTATTAATGCTAAGTTTACCCATAATAATCTTAACCATCCTAGTGATATTAATATTAAAATCTAAAAAAAGAAAAGCTGATCCGGGAATCGAACCCGGAGAAATCATCATAGATGATAACGAACCAACCCAGCAGAAAGCTCTTAGTGAGCGAAACGACGGAACAGAGAAATTCCAAAGCTAATAGCCATGGAAAGCCCAGCGATAGCCATTCCAGCAGGAAGGGCAACCTCAGCCATATCGACCATATCAGTTTTGATGGTTGTGGTAGCAGTAGTAAAAGCCTGTTTAAGTGTTTCTGGCATAATATAGTCTCCTTTCATGAGAAAAAATAAAATGATAATGATATATGTAAAGGCCATTTACAACAATTTAATAAAACGAATAAAAAAGAAGATGGAAATTGCTAATATAATAAGCCCAATAAGAAAACCAAAGATAGAAGATATAAGTTCAACTTTAGGATCCTTAGTATCCGGCACAGATTTTTGGGCAACAGTTTTATTTTTTATAAGAAATTCATCAATTTTATTCATAAAATACCTCATTAACGTAAACGGAAAAAATTAACGCAGCTCCACCAAGCAAAACCAAGCAAATGGCAAATTGAACACACTATAAAACCGGAACAAAAACCATATATAAATATTTCAAGTAAAATATCTACGGACATATTAAACCTCCGAACGGAAATGACATCCGTGTCATTTCCTGAAATTGGAACCGGAAAACCCCCCTTCATATGCCCCCGAGGGGGCACAGAAACTGCCGCATTTTTTTGCGTCCTGCAAAAACAATGCGTCAGTTTTTCCGGTTCCGGATTTTCAATAACATAGAATTAAACAATCTAGAACGAGAAACTGCACGTAAAATAAAACGATGCGTTTTGAATAAAGCAAAAAAAACAACAATAAAATAAGTTATTAAAAAAGTAGAACCAGATACAGATTGCTTAGATATTTTTTCAAAAATGAAGAAAATAAAATAAATAATTAATCCAGATACAAAAAAAGTATTAATTATATTCCCAAAAAATAATGCGATCTGTCGAAACAATCTAAGAATAAAATCAAATTTTGAATTATTCGAAGATACGGGATCCGGAACGGAAGGATTAGCATCCGGTTCCGGTATATCTTCAGAGAGCCAATTATTAATATCCATCAGCGAGACCTCATATGTTTAAAAAGGGCAAAAGTAGCAATACAACCACCAAGAAAACCGACAGCAAATAATATAACTTGAAAACCAACAGAATAATCAGATTCAGAACAATCTGTAATTTCAGAATCAGATGCAGAATCAGTTTGCTGGGAATTCGAATCCGAATTATCTTGAGAAACTGAAGATTCTTCCGTTGCATCAGTGGATACCGAAATAGGTTCTGGAGAATCCGAAGATACTAAAGATTCAGAAGATTCAGAATATTCTTCAGAAACATCCTGATAAACTGAAGTAGTATCATTAGTTACTACAGATTCAGTTAGCTGGGAATTCAAGCCCGAATTATCTTGAGAAAAAGAAGAATCTTCCGGAACATCAAAAGAAACAAAAGAATCATCAGATTCAACAGATTCATCAGAATATTGCTGAGTAACCGGAGAATCAGGTATGGATTCAACTGATTCATCCGTAGATATATGAGAATCTGCAGATATAACTAAAGGACCAGTTAAATCATCATCGCGCTCAATAACTTCAGAACCGGAACGACCAGTACCATCATCAGGAAGATCATCCGGATCAATCTCACCAACGCCCGGCCATATCATAGTTTTATCAATATGATATTCTTGAATAATGACCGGATCCGGCAAGATTACTTTTGGCTTCGATTGTAAAACTTGTAATAAAGCAATTAATTCAACCATATTATTTTTTTATCTCAGAAATAAAATCAAAATCAGTTACAGAAAGAACAAGTTGCTGCTTAGAATTACGCAGATCAAAAGTAGCATCATAAATACCAGGCACAGATTTTAATTTTTTACTTAATTCAACGGAAATAGATTGCTTTGTAGGAGCAATACCCATATCCTGTTCAGATTGACACGGTTTAAGATTGTCAGTTGATAAATAAAAGATAGAACAACCTTCCCGGGTAGTACCAGTAGCCTCATCAGTAAGAGACCAAGGACGAGCATAAAGAATAATAATGTTTTGTTTCATATGAATTCCTTTCTGCCGGGTTCTTATGGAGCCGGACTTAAATAAATTTATACAAGGATAAGCCTTAAAAATATAAGTACCGGATTATCCAAGAATATTACAATTGATTAAGTTAATAGATTTTCGTCTAACAAAAACATTAGAATTAAGTTTTTCAAACCATTCTGGATGATGAAATCTACAATAAGATTCTAAATCTTCGTAACAAGTTATATGATTATCAATAATATAGGAATAGATTAAATCACTAACCAAAGGAACACGAACCGGATGCCAGCGACCAAGATAATCACAATCACGGCATAAACCATGACCGCATTGATATATAACAAAATCATCAGCTGGTTTATCTTGGTTACAATAATCACAATGCAAAATCATAAAGCCTAAAACTCCTTCATGCAGCGTTCTGATTTATAAATAAAATGTGAATGAGTAGGATCCAAAATATAAACATTATCAGAGATAGATTCATAATCTAACCCAGAAACAACAATATGAATCCATAAACCACCATTAGAACGATTTTGAAAAGAAAAAGTATAAGTTAAATCACTATCACTAAAATATCCAGAAATACGCTCAAAACCTTTAAAAGCATTATAAGAATGGGAATAAAAGCGAATATCTGAATAAAAAAATTCTTTGATTAACTTTTTACACTTTCTTACTCCTAAATAATTCACCATAATATGTTTCCTTTATGCCGGATTACGATGGAGCCGGACTTTAATTAATAAATTGAAAATGGTAAAATAAAAAGTAAAACAAAAATAAAAAACAAACGGAAAATAATCTAATTTAAGAAAATTATAACGGAATAAATAACAAAAATCAAGAGAAAACGGAAAATAATCTAAAGAAGAGGGAAAAATGGTAGAAAAAATAAAAGAATTATGTAAAAAAAATAAAATAACAATAGCAAAACTTGAAAGAGAAATGAAATTATCAAATAATAGCATATCTAAATGGGATATAAAAAAACCAAGTTATGACAAAGTAATAGCAGTAGCTAAATATTTTAATGTAAAAATAGGAGAAATAATAGGGGAAGAAGTACCAGAAAATAAGGAAGAACAGGATCTAATAAATTATTATAGAGGAAGTTCAGAACTAGGGAAAAAAAATATAATACACATAGCTAAAATGGAGTATGAAGAAAACAGGGATATAGAACAAGAAGGAAAAAAATCAGGATAATAAAATAAAAAACGGAAAATAATCTATTTCTTTTAATCAGGTTGTCGGGGGTTCGAATCCCCCGTGCTTCACTGGAATTAAGAAACCCTGAAACATTCGTTTTCAGGGTTTTTTACATTGTATTTACGGCGATAAAGACGCAACTTAATAAAATAGTGTCTTATAATCCGATGTGAGTGAATAGCAAAAAATAGCAATATTCTTTATCGAGTACCAAAAACAACCCTCGTTCCCGGGAAAATAGTGATAAAATATACATAGATATGTTCTGGACAAAAGAACGAAAGATATCAGTGTGTATGTGGAGAACGATATGGCGGGAAGAGAAACTAAGAGTGTAAATCATTCAAAGGCAGCACCGGCGAAAGGCAATGCGATTTCCGGTAAGGCGAAAGACAATGTGATTTCCGGTAAGGCGAATGGCAATGCGCTTCCGGAAAAGGCGAAAGAAGGAAACAAAGTTAAAAGTCAGAAACATAAATTCTTTGTTTTTAAGGATATTATGCTGCATAAGACTGACAAGGAACATGCGCTGGACATGAATCAGATTTTGGATGAGATGTTGCAGCAGGGTGTTTCTGCGGACCGGAAACTCATTTACCGGTATATTCAGGATATGGAGCAAATCGGTTTCCCGGTTGAAAAATATCAATCAGGTAGAGATATCTATTATCATGTCACGAAAAGGGAGTTTGCATTGGCGGAACTGAAATTATTGGTGGATGCCATTCAATCTTCAAAATTCATCACGCAAAAAAAATCCCAGGAATTAATTCAAAAAATTGAAAAACTAACCAGTGATTATGAGGCACAGATGCTTAATCGGCAGGTTTATGTGCAGGGAAGAATTAAGTCCATGAACGACAGCATTTATGCCAATGTGGACTTTCTTCACACAGCCATTGCAGAAGAATGTTGCATTCGGTTTCGATATTTTACCTGGAATGTGAAGAAGAGAATGCAATACAGACATGATGGCAAATTCTATTATGTCAGCCCCTGGGCATTGGTCTGGAGTGATGAGTATTACTATCTGGTGGCTTATGATAATGAGGCAGAGTGCATTAAGCATTTCCGGGTGGATAAAATCATAGATGCAGAGATTCTCCCGCAGAAGCGGAAAGGCAAGAGCATTTTCAAAAATAATGTAGGCGATTATGCAAAATCCCATATTGGCATGTTTGGGGGAGAACAGCGGAAGGTTACCATTCAGGCAAATAATGATAAAGCCGGCGTAATCATTGACCGCTTTGGGAAAGAGATTCCGATTAAACAAATCAATGAGCGAGAATTTCAGGCGGAGGTCAAGGTCGCGGTCAGCAGTCTGTTTATCGGCTGGATTTTCGGCCTGGGCGAAGGCGTTCGAATTGTGGCACCGCAGGATGTGGTAAAACGCGTAAAAGAAGAGGCGGAGAGGTTTTATAACCAAAATAATAATTTTAAGTACGAGTTAACAGTTAAATAGATAAAATGGAGGGTAAAAGAATGAAGAAAATTGATCAGTTTACAAATCTGTATGATGTATCTAAAACATTAAGATTCAGAGCAATTCCGGTAGGAAAAACACAAGAAAATATTACAATGAAAAGAATATTGGAGGAGGATGAAACAAGGGCAGAAGCATATGCGGATGTTAAAAAACTAATGGACCGATACCATAAAGTTTTTATTGATAGAGTGCTAAGTGGAGTACAATTGAATAATTTAGATAAGTATATAGAATTGTTTTTGATACAATCAAAAAGTGATGCACAGAAAAAGGAATTAGAACTTATTGAAGCAGATATGCGTATGCAGATAGCAGAAGCATTTTCTAATGATGCAGAGTTTAAAAAGTTATTTGGAAAGGAAATGGTTAAGGAAATTCTGCCCTCTTTTTTACAAGAGGAAGAAGAACTTGCGAAGGTGGCATATTTTTCCGATTTTACATCTTCTTTTGATGGGTTTTATAAGAATAGGAAAAATATGTATAGCCAAGAGGCAATTGCAACTGGAATTGCACATAGATGTATAAACGAGAATCTTCCTAAATTTATAAGCAATATGACCAGTTTTCAAAAAATCAAAAAAGCACTGGGAGAAGATATCTTGAAGAATATATCCACAGAGATTAATGAAAATACATACACTGTGGAAGATATATTCGAACCATCCTTTTTCTCCTACGTCTTACCCCAATCAGGCATCACATTTTATAATACATATCTTGGAGGGTATACAACAGAGAAAGGAGAAAAGATTAAAGGTTTAAATGAATATGTTAATCTTTACAATCAGCAACTTAATAAAACAGAAAAGGAGAAAAGATTACCTTTACTGAAACCATTATTTAAACAAATTCTTTCTGAAAGTGATCGACCATCCTTTTATAGTGAAGGATTTAAAAATGATCAAGAAGTATTGAATGAAATTAAATATCTTTTTTCCAATGAAGGCGGAATTTTAAGAATTTTACCAGATATTAAAGAACTATTTTCCAATATTAATGATTTTGATCAGAGAGGAATCTATATTAATAATGGTGTTGCTATCACAGGTTTATCTAATGAGTTGCTTGGCAACTGGAATGGTATTTCTGAGGCATGGAATGAAGCTTATGATATGGAAAATATGAAGAAGCAGCCAAAGCATATGGAAAAGTATTATGAAAAGAGACAAAAAGTTTATAAAGGGATCAAAAGCTTTTCGTTGGAAGAGATTAATGGGCTAATGAGGAGTTATACAGAAAAGACGGAACATGATCTGGTTGAACTTGCACCTTATTATACTCAAAAAGTTTGTATGTTATTGGATTGCATTTTAACAAAATATGCAGCAGCAGAGAAATTATTGGATAGTGATAATGTTCATACGAAAAGTTTATATAAAGACGAAAGTTCTATCGCTATCATAAAAGATTTGTTGGATGCGGTAAAAGCGTTAGAAGCTTTAATGAAACCATTGCAAGGAACCGGGAAGGAAGATAATAGAGATGAAATTTTCTATGGCACATATGATATGCTTCTTTCTGGAATTATGGCTATTGATAATATTTATAATAAAGTTAGAGACTATGTTGTACGAAAACCGTACTCTTGTGATAAATACAAACTATATTTTGAAAAACCTCAATTTATGGGAGGATGGGATAGGAATAAGGTAAATGATTACAGAGCTACATTATTAAGAAAGGATAATTTATATTATATAGTAATTATTGATAAAAAATCCGGAAAAGTGATTGATTCAATAGATAATAGTATTAATGATAATTTTTACGAAAAAATTAATTATAAACTTCTTCAGGACCCGAATAAAATGCTTCCCAAAGTAATTTTTAGTAAGAAAAATATAGAATTTTTTCATCCATCTGAAGAGATTCTAAGGATATATAAAACCGGAACATTCAAAAAGGGGCCATCTTTTAAATTAGAAGATTGTCATAAATTAATAGACTTTTTTAAGGAGTGTCTTAGAAAACATCCAGAGTGGTCTGTAGAGTATAACTTTGAGTTTAGCGATACAGAATCATATGAAGATATCAGTGTATTTTACAGAGAAGTAGAGAAGCAAGGATATAAAGTTTCATTTGATAAAGTATCTGCAGCTGAAATTAATCAACTTGTAGAAGAGGGTAAGATCTATTTATTTCAATTGTATAATAAAGATTTTTCAAAACATAGTCATGGCAAAAAGAATTTGCATACCATGTACTTTGAAATGTTATTTAGTGACGATAATTTGAGAAATTCAGTTATTAAATTGAATGGTCGTGCAGAATTATTCTTTAGGAAGGCCAGCATTAAGAAAGAAGATTTGATCATACATAAAGCAAATCTTCCTATTGCAAATAAGAATCCTTTGAATCCTAAGAAAGAATCTCAATTTACATATGATATTATTAAGGATCGCCGTTATGCAGAAGATCAATATGAGTTCCATGTGCCCATTACTATTAATTGGTGCCCGGGTGAAAGAATATTACTTAATGATAAATTCCGACAAATGTTAAAACAGGATGAAAATCCTTATGTAATTGGAATAGACAGAGGGGAAAGAAATCTGATTTATGTCTGTGTAATTGATTATAATGGAACAATTGTAGAACAGATGTCTCTTAATGAAATAATTAATGAAAATAAGGGAGTAGAATATAGAACGGATTATCATGGACTTCTTGATAAAAAGGAGAGGGAACGAAAGGAAGCAAAACAAAATTGGACTACTGTGGCTAATATTAAAGAACTTAAGGAAGGGTATATTAGTCAGGTTGTTCGTAAAATATGTGATCTGGTTATAAAGTACGATGCAGTAATTGCAATGGAAGATTTAAATTCAGGCTTTAAAAACAGCAGAGTGAAAGTTGAAAAGCAGGTATATCAGAAATTTGAAAAAATGTTGATAGATAAGTTAAATTATCTGGTTGACAAAAATATAGATCCTGATATGCCGGGTGGAGTACTTCATGGATATCAGTTAGCCAATAAATTTAAAAGTTTTAAAAAGATGGGAACACAAAATGGAATTATATTCTATATTCCTGCATGGCTAACCAGTAAGATCGATCCTATTACGGGATTTGTAGATCTTTTAAAACCAAAGTATTCCAATGTAGAGGAAGCAAGACGGTTTATTATGCGATTCGACGCAATTCGATATAATGAAACAGAAAAATATTTTGAATTTGTGACGGATTATTCTAAGTTTTCACGGACGGAAGCTGATTACAAGAAACGATGGATCATATGTACAAATGACGATAGAATCAGAACCTTTAGAAATGCAGATAAAAATAGTGAGTGGGACAATGAGGTGGTTGTCCTAACGGATGCATATAAAGAACTGTTTGATAAATACGGTATTGATATACATACTGCTGATATGCGTGCAAGTATCTGCTCAATAGAGGGGAAAGAATTTTATAATGCACTGTTCAACTTGTTGAGACTTACCCTGCAGATGCGCAATAGTATTACAGGAAGAACAGATGTTGATTACTTGATTTCTCCGGTTAAAAATGAAAAAGGAGAATTTTATGACAGCCGCGATTATGAAAATCTGGAGAATGCAAAGCTGCCTAAGAACGCAGATGCAAATGGTGCATACAATATTGCCCGGAAGGTTTTATGGGCTATCCAGCAATTTAAAAAATCAGAAGACTCTGAACTGAAAAAGACAAAGATAGCAATTTCGAATAAGGAATGGTTACAGTTTGCGCAAAGTAATCAGGCTGGTGAATAGTTTGAGGAATTGATTTTGGATGATGCTATTTTAATAACGGAATTAAATGATTTCATCTTTTGTCCGGTATCAATCTATTTTCATAAGTTATATGGAAATACTGATAAAATGTTATATCAATCTTCTAAGCAGATAGACGGTACTGCTGCTCATAAAAATGTTGATACTGGTGTGTATTCATCCAGAAAAAACATTTTTATGGGTACGGATGTTTATTGTGAAAAATATAGGCTTGTAGGTAAAATAGACATATATGATGGGAATAAAAAAATCTTACGAGAGCGTAAAAAGAAAATAAAACAAATTTATGATGGATATGTATTCCAAGTCTATGCACAGTATTTTGCTTTGGAAGAGATGGGATATCCGGTTGAAAAAATAGAATTATATAGTATGGATGATCACAAAACATATGAAATAGGTCTTCCGGAACAAAATATTGAAATCTTCCGTAAGTTTGAAGATACTGTAAATGCAATTAGGGAATTCCAAATTCAGGATTTTGTTCAGACAAATTCGCAAAAGTGCAAATACTGTATTTATGAGCCGGCATGTGACAGATCACTTATATGAAAGGCGTAATATGCAAGATATCAATGATTTTTGTAAGAAGCAAATAATAGTATTTTCGCCATCGAGGGGAGATAAGATATTATATAAGAATGATAATATCGTTATTAAAGATAGTGAATGCACAATAAAATATCAAATAAGCTGCTATAGAATCTTTGCATTAATTGTTATTGGAGATTGTAGTATCACTACTGCAATTATAAGGAGAGCAAAAAAATTTGGATTTTCTATTTGCTTTATGACGTATACTTTTCGTTTTTATTCGGTGTTAAATGCTGGCTTAGTAGGGAATACATATTTGCACCAAAAGCAGTATGCTTATGAGGGAAATGAATTAGCCCGAATGATTATCTATAATAAGATTTCAAATCAAAGAAAGACTTTATGTTTAATTCGTAAAAAGACCCCAGAAATAAAAGAAGGAATACTTCTATTGGACAATTATTTAAAAAGATTACTTCAGGAAGAGGGGATGCCCCGGGATGTGATAATGGGGATTGAGGGAAATGCTGCCAAGGTTTATTTCCCAAGGGTATTTAATATTGTTCAATGGACAAGCCGCAGACCAAGAGTTAAAAGTGATTATCTCAATAGTCTTCTTGATATTGGTTATACATTATTATTCAATTTTATTGATTGCATTTTGCAAGTATATGATTTTGATGTTTATAAAGGGGTTTTACATACTTGTTTTTATATGAGGAAATCTCTGGTATGTGATTTGATGGAGCCATTCCGATCGATAGTAGAATGGCGTGTCAGAAAAGGGATCCGTTTAAATCAATTTAAGCAAGAAGATTTTGTACTAATTAAAGGGCAGTGGCAATTGGAGTATAAAAAATCATCTTCATATGCTGAAATATTCATGCAAGATATATTGGAGCATAAGGAAGGGATATTCTTGTATATCCGGAGTTATTATAGAGCCTTTATGAAAAATAAAACGGCAGATCAATTTCCACAATTTGATGTACTATCAAGTAAATGTGTTATGTTACAGGAGGAAAAGGATTTTGATTATAGTTAGTTATGATATTTCAAATGATAAGGTAAGGACAAAATTTTCAAAATATCTTGAGCGTTTTGGACATCGTATTCAATATTCTGTTTTTGAAATCGATAATAGTGATAGAATACTGGAAAATATAATTAGAGATATATCCAATCGCTTTGAAAAAATTTTTAATCAGAGTGATAGTGTGATTATATTTATTTTATCTAAAAGTTGTAAAACAGTTCGGTTTGGCTATGCCAAAAATGAGGAAAGTGATTTGAGGATATTGACATAAAATGCAAACCTTTAATCTAATTTTACAAATATCTGAATATATGGTAGTATATTCGATAGATTTTTGTTTGTTTTCAATAAAAAATAAACTCTTTGAAAATTCGTTTTGTATATTTTGACTGGATACGGGTTTCAAAGAATTATAATTTCTACTATTGTGTAGATATACATGATTTTCAATCCCACGGAATCGGTTTCAAAGAATTATAATTTCTACTATTGTGTAGATAATTGCTTTGCCGGATTCCTGGTCAAGTTTCAAAGAATTATAATTTCTACTATTGTGTAGATTTCAAAAGATTAAACTGAAAAATATCCGGTTTCAAAGAATTATAATTTCTACTATTGTGTAGATATAACCTGTTCATAACCTCTTGGATAGTTTCAAAGAATTATAATTTCTACTATTGTGTAGATAGGTAGACACAATATTTGGCTTTAATTGTTTCAAAGAATTATAATTTCTACTATTGTGTAGATTTTACGCCGGTTGCTTCTCCCGTACCGTTTCAAAGAATTATAATTTCTACTATTGTGTAGATGGCAATACTCGGAGCAAGTATTGGAATGTTTCAAAGAATTATAATTTCTACTATTGTGTAGATAAGAGCAAAGAGAGATTATCTAAATAGTTTCAAAGAATTATAATTTCTACTATTGTGTAGATTTTTTTGCTCCGGTTGTGCCTAAAAATGTTTCAAAGAATTATAATTTCTACTATTGTGTAGATTCATCCGGTTAAGTGTTTAATCTATGGTTTCAAAGAATTATAATTTCTACTATTGTGTAGATATGCTTGGAATTCTGGATAAAGCGGGTTTCAAAGAATTATAATTTCTACTATTGTGTAGATTAATGGACACGGATGATATTATTATGTTTCAAAGAATTATAATTTCTACTATTGTGTAGATATAAACGGAAATGATGAAGAAAAAAATGTTTCAAAGAATTATAATTTCTACTATTGTGTAGATAAGATGCTGCCGAAGTTATGGCCTATAGTTTCAAAGAATTATAATTTCTACTATTGTGTAGATAGAGCCTTGTTAATTCAGATATGTTTAGAATAAAAATCACATCTGAATTTTCTTATATGGTGGAGCCGTCCGAGGTGTGGTGTAAACCGGTCACTGAGTATAACTTTATATCTGACAAAGAAAGTATAAGTTATCCAGTAAGAAATTTTTTTACAAAGAAACCGTTATCGTGTTCCGGTTGGTACCTACCATCAGGGAATTCGTGTCCTGATGGTCATTAATGAGGTAGAAGATACTGTCGCGATAACAGATATGATAAGTGGTAAAAGCATAAATAGGACTTAAATAATATGGGATTATTAAAAAAACTTTAGTAGAAAGAGAAAAACGGAAAACCAATCAACAAACCAATAAGCAATTAATAAAACATATTAAGAAGCAGATAAATTACCGCATCTCCTTTGCGCTGGTGTTGTTATGCGTAGCAGGGCTGATTGGTTGTGGGAGCAATTCGAGAGATGATGGCAATCCCGGCGATGACGCCAATACGGACAGAAATATAGAATCCGATGTCGAGGGCGCTTTGAGTTCCGGGATGGATATTGATTCGCAAGGCAATTATGCGGTGGAGGCCACATTTGCCAGGGAGCGTGGACTGGAGGAACTTTCGGAGAAAGCGGAGCAATACGATTTTACAATGATGGCGAGAATGGTGGATGCGCTGGAAAAGGAAGGGGACAACACCATTTTGTCTGCATCCTCACTGAATATGGCGATGGGACTTTTGCTGGAGGGCGCTGACGGAACGACCGAAGAAGCAATCGAAGATTTCTTAATGGCGCAGTATATCGGCGATTTCGACTATGCCACCAGAAGCAATGAACTGCTGAATCTCTACATGAATACGAATGCAATAGAGGTTCATTTGGCGAACAGCATTTGGACGGATGATGAAATCATTTTGCAGGAAGCCTATGTTGCGCGGCTTCGCGAGATGTATAATGCACAGGCGCGGACACTGGATTTTACAGATGCGGATTCGGCGGATATCATCAATGAATGGTGCGAAGAGGAGACGGAAGGGCTGATCGACCACATCATTTCCGGTGAGGAACTGGCGGCGAATCAGAATGTGCTGATAAATACGCTGTATTTCAAAGGCGAATGGCTGGAGCCATTTAATGAATCGACGACAGATGAGCAGGAATTTGCCTGCGCGGACGGAACTGCAGCAATGGTTCCAATGATGTATGCGATGGAAAATGTGTATTTGGAAAATGCATATGCCACAGGATTTATGAAATATTACATGGGTCATGATGTTGCATTTATCGGTATTCTTCCGAAGGCGGAGGACGATTTTTCCGTGGAGGAACTGGATATTACCGGATTGCTGGCAAGCCGGACAGAGGAGTATCTGGTGCGTGTCCGCATGCCGAGATTTACAGTGGAATGCAGCAGTTCCTGGAAAGAGGTATTGTCGGGCAACGGACTTGGATGCATTTTTGACGGGGAGGCAGATTTTCGGAATATGAGCGAGACGCCGCTTGTTGTCAGCGATGTCATTCAGCGAACCTATGTGGAGGTAAATGAGTCCGGAACGGAAGCTGCGGCAGTAACGGAAATCTCTATGAAGGGCGCGTCCGCAATGGAAGAACCGGAGATAAAAGAAGTGATTTTGAATCGGCCGTTTGTATTCCTGATTTACGACACTGCGAATGATGAACTGTTATTTATCGGTAAAGTGAATGATTTGACCTAAATGAAGTAACCAATTCTATGCGCCGACTTGGATATAAAGAAGTGGATGAATTAGAGCAGATTATGCTGACAAGATATTATGCAAAATAGTTTCGTTTCTCCAATCATGAACGAACATCTGAAATGGAGAAAAATAACCAATCTACAGAAAGAAGATGATACTTATGTGGTGTGTATTTGCCATTTTATCTGCTGTGTTTGCGGCCCTCACATCGATTTTGGCGAAAGTGGGAATTGATGGAGTGAATTCGAATCTGGCTACGGCGATTCGAACCGTTGTTGTGGTATTTATGTCCTGGGGAATGGTATTTCTCACGAATGCCCAGAGCGGCATAACGGAGATTAGCAAAAAGAGTTGGATATTTTTGATTTTGTCGGGTCTGGCGACCGGTGCCTCTTGGCTTTGCTACTACAAAGCCCTGCAAATGGGAGAAGCCTCCAAGGTCGTACCGATTGACAAAATGAGTGTCGTTATCACACTCATTCTGGCTTTTCTGTTTCTGCATGAACAATTTACTGCAAAATCAGTCATTGGTTGCATACTCATTACCGCCGGGACACTTTTCATGGTGCTGTGACCGGAAGCGCAGCAAGCCGGTACACTTTGTTATAAATCGCATCACCTCATCCTTTAGATACAGTTGAGACCGGAGGCGCCGAAAGGACTGGCGCATTTGCCTTCGCAAGAAATCAGCGCATTGGATTATTTATGCGAGATGACGGTGGTAAATGAGAAAATGTCCGGGCGGTTTCGCGAAATGGTATATTCAAATTGGATACCATCCGCATTGAAAACCTGCGAGGTAATGACCGCAAGACAATTATAGTTATCCAGCACAAGATATTTTTCGTCCAGCGATGTAGCGCGCTCCACCGTAATTCTGCGTTTGATGGTGCGAATCGGCATTCCAATCTCATTTTCAATATATTGAAACAAAGAACCATTTAGTATTTTTTTCGTAAGCACCGGAACCAGATCTTTTCGCAGAAGGCTGGTGTCAATCATTTTCGGTACGCCATCCAGAGAACGGATGCGCTGGATATAATAAACTTCGGTTCCCTCCTCTAACCCGGACTTTTCCGCTGTATGCGCATCTACCGTCATTTCCGTAAATGTAATTACCCGGTTAGTGACCTTGTAACCTTTGGCAGTTGCTACCTGTTGAAACCCTTCAATGCCCTGAATCAAAAATTCCTGATGGACATTCGGAGAATAAATGACGCGAACGCCGCGTCCATGCATTGGTTGTGTATAGCCTTCGCTTGTCAGGCAGGAAATGGCTCTGCGAATGGTGTTTCGGGAACAATGATAGATTTGAATAAGTTCATTTTCCGATGGAAGCAACGATTCATATGCAAATTCCTGTGATTCGATTTTTTCTTTCAAATCTTTATAAATCTCTTCATAAATTGACTTGGGCATTTTTTTCACACTCCTCTGTTTCTTCGCCATTATATAAAATTTCACAAGAATCCTATTCTAAAACATTTCTGTCCGAGACCTATTTGAAATATTTCTGTCCGAATCCTTTTCGGTAAACGAAACCTATTTAAAATTTTTCTGTACGAATCCTTTTTGGTAAGCAAAACTGATAATGCGCTCATTTCAATGCAAGTATAGTACGAAAGATTTCTAATTTCAAGTTGTTCAAACAAGTTAGAACTATTGTACAAAATCAAATGGAATTTCCTATGCACAATGCCAAATTTATTTTTTTTTCGAAAAAACTGTTGAACATGTTCAAACAAGTATGTAAAATACAACCATAAACTTGTATGAACAAGTTAACTGTGTCAGAAAGGCACCCCGGGAAGACGTACCGGAAGACGCACCGGAAGGCGCACCGGGAAGACAGCTCGGGGAAGCCCCCCGGGAAGCCCCCCTGGGAAGATAGCCCGGTCTGGGATCGTACGGAATAAACAAAAAGAAGGTATCAAATGAGAATTTTCTGTGAGAGAGAAAGGAGATTACATTATGGCGAGTAAATATGATGCTTTAGCAAGAATCATTATCCAGAATGTAGGTGGAAAAGATAATATCAACAGTATTACCCACTGCGTAACAAGACTTCGATTTAAATTAAAAGATGAAAAGAAAGCAAATACGGACATACTAAAAGCAACCGATGGCGTTGTCACCGTGATTCAGTCCGGTGGACAATATATGGTTGTCATCGGCAATCATGTGCCGGATGTATTTGATGCGGTAGTTTCCGTAGGACATTTGGAAAGCAAATCGGTCAAATCCGGCGGTGGAGAAGAAGAGGACGGACCAAAAGAAAAGCAGAATCTGTTCAATGCATTTGTCGGAATTATCACCGGCGTATTTACACCATTTCTTGGCGTATTGTGTGCCTGTGGTATTTTGAAAGGCTTTATGGCATTATTTTCTACCATAGGCTGGCTGGATCCGACCAGCGGAACATACAATATCCTTTACGGAATCGGTGATGCAGCATTTTATTTCCTTCCGGTTATCTTAGGATTTTCTGCAGCAAAGAAATTCAAACTTCCGGAAATGGAAGGACTTCTCATCGGTCTGGCAATGGTTTCTCCGTATATGTTGGGAACGACCTATGACATTTCCAGTTTGTTCGGAATTCCGGTAATTCCGCCTTCCACAGGCAATTACACCAGCACCGTTCTTCCGGTAATTTGTGCAGTAGCATTTGCTGCATGGTTTGAGCGGCTGTACAAGCGTTTCATTCCGGATACCATTAAACTGTTTACGGTTCCGCTTATTACCTGTACCGTAACGGTTTGTCTGACTTTCCTGATCATTGGACCGGTAACCTCCGTAATCTCCAATTATCTGGGAATGGGATTTGAAGCAGTTAACTCCTTCAGTCCAATCCTGATGGGACTTCTGGTAGGTTTCTTCTGGCAGATCCTTGTAATGTTCGGACTTCACTGGGCACTTGTTCCAATAGCAATTTCCAATATGACTCTGGTAGATGCCAATGGATTGTATATCGGAGAAGTTATTCTTACAGCAATGCTGGGAACTACCTTTGCACAGACCGGTGCTTGTATCGGTATCATGATTAAGACAAAAGACAAGAAACTGAAAAGTATATGCCCGCCGGCCATCATTTCCGGTATTGCAGGTGTAACCGAGCCGGCTATTTACGGTATCACTCTTCCTAAGAAATCACCGTTCTTCCGTACTTGTGCAGTTGCAGGAATTGCAGGAGCCATCCTTTGTACACTTGGCGTAAGAGACTATCAGATGGCAGGTATGGGTGTGTTCTCCTACACCATGTTCATCAGTCCGGATACAAAAGATCTCCAGCCGATGATTATCGGTATTGTGGTTTCCATCATTTGTGTCATTGTGTCTCTGGTACTTGAATTGATTTTCTACAAAGATGAGCCGGTAAATGCGAAGAAGAAAGCAAATGCTGAAATTACCGAAAACACGAAAGCCGCACAAATTGCTGACAATGCAAATGTGGCAGCAGACAAAGCAACCGCTGACAACGCTATTGCCGGAAATGCGGACAGCAAAAATCTTGTTGCTCCGATTGCCGGTGACATAGTAGCCCTTGCAGATGTAAAGGATGAGGTTTTCTCTTCCGAGGCCATGGGTAAAGGAATCGCCATTGAACCGAAAGAAGGCAAAGTATTTGCTCCGGCAGACGGTGTGATTACCACATTTTTCCCAACCGGACATGCAATCGGAATCACAACAGACGCCGGTGTAGAAATCCTGATTCATGTGGGTATGGATACCGTAGAAATGGACGGTGACGGATTTACACCGAAGAAGAAACAGGATGACAAAGTGAAAAAAGGCGATCTTCTTCTGGAATTCGATATTGAGAAAATCCGGAAAGCAGGTCACCCGGTAACAACTCCGATTATCGTAACCAATACCGATGATTACAAAGACATAATTCCAACTGAAGCGAAGGAAGTAAAGCCGGGCGACGCATTACTTCAAATTAATTAGATTAAGCAGAACAAACCTGCGCGGCGAGTCGCATACGGTAAACCGCGCAGGCACCCCGTCGCGCAGGCAATTCAGAATAGAAGGAGGTTTCACATGAGTGCATTTAAGGAAGGATTTTTGTGGGGCGGCGCAACCGCTGCCAATCAGTACGAAGGAGCTTGGGATTTGGATGGAAAGGGCGCATCGGTTTCCGACCATTGCACTAACGGTTCCCACACTTCTCCAAAACGCATAACGGTTGATTTTGAGGAAGGAACCCTTTATCCAAGCCGCGAAGCTACCGATTTTTATCATCATTATAAAGAAGATATTGCCTTGGCTCATGAAATGGGATTTAAGGTATTCCGTATGTCCATCAACTGGACCCGCATTTTCCCAACCGGAATGGAAGAACAGCCAAATGAGGCCGGCCTTGCATTTTACGATAAGGTCTTTGACGAGTTAAATAAATGCGGTATCGAACCGCTTGTTACCATTTCCCATTATGAAATGCCATACGCACTGGTGGAAAGATATAATGGTTGGGAAAGCAGAGAATGTATTGATTATTTTATGAACTACTGCAAGGCGATTTTTGAGCGCTATCAGAATAAGGTAAAATATTGGCTGACTTTCAATGAAATCAATTCCGGAACTATGCCGATGGGTGCAGTGCTTTCCCTTGGAACGGTGAAGGGTTACGAAGGCTCGGTGATGTCGGTTCCGGACAATAAGCAGCAGCGATATCAGGGTCTGCATCATCAATTTCTGGCAAGCGCGCTTGCGGTAAAATATGCGCATGATCATTATCCGCAATTTAAGATTGGCAACATGAATATTTTCGCAACCATGTATCCGTTGACCTGTAAGCCGGAGGATGTGATTGCCTGCCAGAAGGAAATGCAGAACATGAACTGGTTTACTTCCGATGTGCAGGTGCGGGGTGCTTATCCGTATTACGCAAAGCGTTTCTTTGAGGAAAATGGCATTGTACTCAAAAAAGAGCCGGGCGATGATGAAATCCTTGCAAACGGAACAGTTGATTTTTACACATTTAGCTATTATATGTCCAGTTGCATCACCGCAGATAAGGATGAGGACGGTTCGCAGGGTAATCTGATTTCCGGTGTGAAAAATCCGCATCTGAAGGCCAGCGACTGGGGATGGCAGATTGACCCGAAGGGTCTTCGCTACACATTAAATGAACTTTACTCCCGTTACCAGATTCCGCTTATGGTTGTGGAAAATGGACTGGGCGCCTATGACGAACTGGAAGCGGACGGCAGCATTCATGACAGTTACCGCATCGATTATCTCCGCGAGCACATCCGTGAAATGGAAGAAGCCGTAAAAGACGGCGTGGACCTGATGGGCTATACGCCATGGGGATGGATTGATCTTGTATCAGCATCCACCGGCGAAATGGCAAAGCGTTACGGATTTGTCTATGTAAACAAATATGATGACGGAACCGGCGACCTTGGCAGAAGAAAGAAGGATTCCTTCTTCTGGTACAAGAAAGTAATCGAGAGCAACGGCGAGGAACTGTAGTTCGAAAACACCATGCCGGTATGAATTCGAAAGGATTCACAACCCAGAAAAATTTACTGAAACATCATCATTGATAATTGGAAGTGCTGGTTTGAATTCGAAAGAAACAGCAAGACTCTCCGGGGAAACCGATAGAAAAGAGCAACAATAATGAAGAACAAAGTTTTATTTTTCGATATTGACGGAACTTTATATGACTACAGAGGACAAATGCCTGCTTCTGCTGCGAGAGCGCTGGAGCAGGCGCGTCTTCGGGGGCATCAGCTGGTTATCTGTTCCGGGCGGGCAAAATATCAGGTATATGATGAACTGCTTCGGGATTTCGACGGTTTGATTTGTGATGCCGGTGCTTATGTGGCAAAGGGAAATGAACTCATTTACGAACATTTCATGCCCTGCGAGACAATTCGGAAAATTGAGGCGGTATTTACAAAAGCAGGAGGATATTTAAGCGCATTGACGGATCAACGCATGATTCTGAGTGAAGCAGCAAAACGAAATCTTGAAAAAAAATTTCTCGGACAGGGGATTTCACGGCAAATGCTTCAGCAGGTGATGGGGAATTATCTCCTTAGCGAAGAACTGTCACATTTTACGGATATTAAAAAAATACTGTATGAAAATTCCGGCTGGTCTGTGGCACAGGTGCAGGAAGCCTTGCAGGATTGCTGCGATGTTACTGCCTCCAGTTTTGAAAAGGCAGTAGAGGACAGTGGCGAAATTTCGGTGCGTGGCATCGACAAATCTTTTGGAATGAAAAAATATATTGAAGCCCAGGGCTTCTCACTTGAGGACACCATTGCCTTCGGAGATGGACCAAATGACATGGATATGATTGCATTTGCCGGAACCGGCGTTGTCATGGGAAATGGACGCCCGGAACTTAAGGCAATGGCAGATTTTGTCACAAAGTCCGTCGACGAAGACGGCATCGCCTACGCCCTGCAAAAACTGGAATTACTTTAGTGGGGACGTACCTTCTGTCACGAGGAGTGTCCCTCTGTCACGAACAATTGCGTGTGACAGAAGGTACGTCCCCGGTGACGACAACGACAGGATGCGTGTGACAGAAGGTACGTCCCCGGTGACGACGCGTTGCGGCAAAGCCGTCTTGTTTGCGAAGATAGAAAAATATATAATATGAATTACATCGTATGTTTAATGTCAGGATTGGGGATTATACAAAAGGGAGGAATATTTTATGGTTGAAGTAGCAGGGAAAAAAGTATGTGGCGGAATTGCAATCGGACCTTTGAAATATTTTGAGAAGGCAGAGAATACTGTGGTTCGAAAATCCATTTCCGACACAGCAGGGGAACTGGAACGCTATGAAGCAGCGAAGCAGGAAGCGATTGCGCAACTTAATGATTTGTATGAAAAAGCTGTTGTCAAGGTGGGTGAGGACAATGCGGAGATTTTCAATGTCCATGCCATGATGCTTGAGGACGAGGATTACAACGATTCCATTTCCAATATTGTTAATACGCAGATGGTAAATGCGGAATATGCGGTTGCCACCACGGGCGATAATTTTTCGGAAATGTTTGCCAACATGGAGGATGCATATTTCAAGGCCAGAAGTGCGGATGTGAAGGACATCTCCGAGCGGATTATCCGCATTTTATCCGGGCAGCAGGATTCCGGTGATTTGGGTGACGAGCCTGTGATTTTGCTGGCAAAGGACCTGGCTCCTTCCGAAACGGTTCAGATGGACAAGAGTAAACTTCTTTCTTTTGTGACAAAGTACGGCAGCGCCAATTCCCATACGGCAATTCTTGCAAGAACCATGGCAATTCCTGCATTGATTGGTGCTGACATTTCCAAGGATTTCAATGGTAAATTGGGCATTGTGGACGGTTACGAAGGAAAATTAATTGTGGATCCGGAACCGGAAGTGCTGAAGAAATATGAACAGCGGAAAAAAGAAGAAGAGGAAAAGAAAGTCCTTCTTCAGCAACTAAAGGGAAAGGAAAATGTGACAAAATCCGGGCAGAAGATTAATCTGTACGCCAACATTGGCAATCCGGAGGATTTGGCTACGGTACTGGCAAATGACGCCGGCGGAATCGGACTGTTCCGTTCGGAGTTTTTATATCTGGAAAGCGATGATTTCCCGACGGAGGAGCAGCAGTTTGAGGCTTATCGCAAGGTTGTGGAAACCATGGGTGGCAAGAAGGTCATTATCCGTACTCTTGACATTGGCGCCGACAAGCAGGTGGATTATTTTGGACTGGAAAAAGAAGACAATCCTGCACTTGGCTATCGTGCTATTCGCATTTGCCTTTCCCAGCCGGAGATTTTCCGCACGCAGCTTCGAGCATTATACCGGGCAAGCGCATTTGGCAATCTCGCCATTATGTACCCAATGATTATTTCTGTGGAGGAAGTGCGGGAGATAAAGGCGATTTCCAAATCCGTTCGGGAGGAACTGACTGCGGAAGGCATTCGCATTGGAAATGTGGAAGAAGGCATCATGATTGAGACGCCGGCAGCAGCTATCATGTCTGCGGAACTGGCAAAGGAAGTGGATTTCTTCAGTATCGGAACCAACGATTTAACCCAGTACACCTTGGCGATTGACCGTCAGAATGCAAAACTGGACCGGTTTTACGATGCACACCATCCGGCGATTCTGCGCCTGATTCAGATGGTTTGCGAAAACAGCCACAAGGCCGGCATTTGGACCGGAATCTGCGGAGAACTTGGAGCCGACACCACCCTTACAGAGGAATTTTTGAAAATGGGCATCGACGAATTGTCCGTGTCTCCGGGAAGCATCCTGCCGGTAAGAAAGGCAATCCGGGAGGCAGAGTAAGAAAAATGGCGCTAAAGCGCTACTCGGAATATTTATAAAACGCCGGGACAACGGTAGAAAAATCCAATTTCCGGCGCAATATTTTGACAGACAATAAAACGCCGGGACAACGGATGAAAAATCCAGTCCCGGCGCAATATTTTGACAGACAACGAAACGCCGGGACAACGGACGAAAAATCCCAGTCCCGGCGCAATCATTTATGACAATTCCAGCACCATGGCGCTGTCCGGATAGGTGACGCAAGGGTGAATGTAATTATAAGTTTTATCCGCACATCGCCTTCCATCCTGTTCCTCTGCCACATAGTAGGAACCGGAGACAACCTTGGTATGGCATAATCCGCAAATGCCGGAGCGGCAGGCGGTCTGAATGGGCAGATTCGATTTTTCAATGGCTTTAATCAGTGGTTCATCGCTATGGCAGATTGTTTCCACGATTTGCCCGTGCCAACGGAGCGTAAGTGGATAGGAAGTTTGAAGATGCCGGTTGCGGTAGACATTCATGATTTCATAACGAATATTTTTTGGGGCGGTGGTCAGATGCGCCGATTCTCTTTTTATGTGGGAAACCATTGCTTCCGGTCCGCAAACAAAAATGCTACAGTCTTCCTGTAGGTACATCTCAATGAGGTCGCGGGTAATAAATCCCTGTGCAAATTCATTTTCCTGATGGTTTTCATCCGCACCGTCGCAACCGAAATTCCGCCGGTTTTCATCCTCGCCGGACAGCACATGTACCACATGAATTTTGTTGCTTTGTTGTGTCCATTTTTTCAGATTATGATAAAACAAAATATCTTTTCTCGAAACACTGCCGTAAAGGATGGTGAGGTCGAAAACGCTGCTTCCTTCCAAAATACTCTGGCACATGGAAATAAAAGGCGTAATGCCGGAGCCCCCTGCAATGGCAAGCACATTTTTGCCGTCCCGAATGGGAGTATAGGTAAATTCGCCCATTGGGCCGGATAGTTCCAGAGTCTGACCCACTTTTGCCAGGGAAAAGAAATAATTGCTGACTTCACCCCCGGGAACCCTTTTTACCGCAATCCGATAAATGCCCTTCGTTGCCTGTTTCGGAGATGACACCAAAGAGTAAGGGCGTGTGGTATTTTTATGACGGACAGATACATATTGTCCCGCCGCAAAATGCGCCAATGCCTGCCCCGTCTCACTTCTTAAAGTAAACACTTTCGTGTCCGGGGAAATGGGCACAATCTTCGTAATCTGCACCCGCTGTGATTTCGGATGCAGCAAATCGGCATTTTCTATTTTAAGTGTTTTCTTTTTCCCGGTCGGCAGATAATTTGCAATATTGATAACACGCCGGTGCACCACAGTAAAAAAATGTAGTATATGTTGAAGCATCTGCTTCACCTCCTAAGTCAAATCCGCATTTCTGAAAATCCCTCAAATGCAGTAACAATTTACTTCTTCTTCAATTTCTTCAGCAGCCGGTTAGCGGCCATCAAGCCGGAAATTTGTGCTGTGCTGTATCCGTTTCCGTAGAAATCAGCACCACCGCAAAAATCCAGTCCCTTAATGTTACTATCCAGTTTCCGTGTCATGTAGCGAGCCACCACATTATCCCATTTGCCTACCTCAAAACCATAGCCGCAACCCTCCGGCGCCCCTGTGTAACGATAGTAGGTCCAAGGAGTGGAAATACTGATTTCCTCGATGAATGGCTGCAGCCGGCAGCCGGTCTTTTTCTCAAAAATGTTTATGAGATGTGCCGCGTACTTCTCTTTCATCTGCCTGTAATCCTCCGGGCAAATCCGGTTCCAGCAATCGGAGGAAAATACAGTCGTCAATGTTACAATACAGGTGCCCTCCGGTGAAGCAGTCGGATTTACCACATTTGGACAGACAGAAATGAGATAATGATTGGTGAAAATCTCCTTCATGGAGCGGTACTCCGTTTTTGAAGAAGCATAGTATGGAAGGAAAATGCTGTAGTCCTGAAGCCCCAGTTCCATGGCGGATTTGTTCAGTCCCAGGTACACCACAAAAGGCCGGGAAGAAAACTTTCGGGAGCGAATCATATTTTTCTGGAAGATACCCAGAAGATGATGGGGCACCAGATATTTGTGGGCAACGGAAGGATTGCCGTTAAAAATCACATAATCACTGTAAAATGTGCCGGCACTGGTCTGTACACCGCGTACATGGCCTGTGGGTCCGGTCAGAATTTTCTCTGCCCTGGTGTTCAGGAATAGAGTGCCTCCAAGCTCACGATAGCGTTCTGCCAGTGCGCTGGCCAGCCCATAACTGGTATTGGACGGAATGTAGGCACCATCATTGATATAGCCATAAATCATAACACTGTAATGAAGGAAATTCAGATCTTCAATGCTGACGCCCAGATATGACCAGTAAGTGGAAAGGATATCAATGCCCTTCTGCGGAATAGCGAGGCGCCGGAATACCTCCTGCACAGAGTAATGTCCGTATTGCAGAAAGGCATGCAGCGACTTCAGGGTTCGTTTGGAAAAGAGCGGTAGTGGCGGATTATGATATAGAAGGGGCAAATCGTTCAACTGTTTCATTATGCGAAACAATTGTTTTATGGAAGGTTCCGACTCCGGAACCAGAGAAATAAATTTCTTTAGAAATGGCTTTACGCCGGCCGGCATGGTCACATCCATTTTTGTGCCGTCGCTGTATCGGTAGATGACCCGGAACAATTCCGGAATCGATTTCCAGTCTATGTTTATGCCAAGTCCTTCCAGTAAAACACGCACATCGCCGGGTTGCTCCTTTGACCCGATGTCCACCATTTCATGAAGTGTTGCGTCAAATTCAAAACGTCCCCGGCAAAAACTGGTGGCAACGCCGCCGGGTACATTGTGCTGCTCCAGAAGGAGTACATTTTTTTTCTCTTTTGCTAATTGGGTGGCAGCGAGTAGTCCTCCGTTGCCGGCCCCGATAATAATGGCATCGTATTTCATTCTTATCTCCATTTTGTCTCTATGTTTATGCATACAAAATAGCGCGCCGCGTTGCGTCCTGCCGGTGCCCGGCGCGCTTGATTTGCCCGGCATGTTGCAGCTTCTGCCTGCGTTATTCCTCATCACACAATTTGCGCCGTCGCGTTCATTTATTCCCCCACTGATACAATGGTGCCGCCGCCTACCACAAGTTGATCCCGGTAAAGGACTACGGCCTGTCCCATGGTAATGGCGCGCTGCGGTTCGTCAAATTCAACCCGGATGCGGTCCGGCCCAATCTGAGTGACAGTTGCTGGCTGTTCTGCATGACGGTAGCGGATTTTCGCCTTCACACGCATTTTTCCTTCAATCATGGGAACGGAAATGAGATTCAGGTCATTGGCCTCCAGTACCTTGGAATACAAATCCCGGTCTCGGGCCAGAGTGACTGTGTTATCCTTCACATTAACCTTTGCCACATAATAAGGCTCTGTGGAAGCAATACCCAGGCCCTTGCGTTGCCCCACTGTATAGCGGATGACGCCCTTGTGACGGCCGAGCACATTTCCCTGAAGGTCAATGAAATCTCCTTCCGGGTAAGTTTTTCCCGTAAATTTTTCAATAAAATCGGCATAGGTGCCGTTCTGAACAAAACAAATATCCTGACTGTCGTGCTTATGGGCGTTAATAAATCCATGCTCCTCTGCAATCTGCCGCACCCTTGTTTTTGTCAGATTTCCCAGAGGAAATGCGGTGTGGGCCAGCTGCTCCTGTGTGAGGGAGTAAAGCACATAACTCTGGTCCTTGGTTGGATCTGCCGCCTTATAGAGAAGGTAGCGACCGGTCTCCTCGTTGTATTCGATGTGGGAATAGTGCCCGGTCACCACATAATCGTAGCCCAGTTCCTGGGCGCGACGGAAGAGTTTGTCAAATTTCATATAGCGATTGCAGTCGATGCAGGGATTTGGCGTAATGCCATTTTCATAAGCCTCAATAAAATGGCGGATGACAGAGGTTTCGAAGCCCTCCGTAAAATTCAGCACATAGTAAGGCATTCCCAACCCGGTAGCCACCCGGCGGGCGTCCTCCACATCATCCAGAGTGCAACAGCTGTGTTCCCGCGGAATGCCAATGTCTTCGTTGTAAAATAATTTCATGGTCATTCCGATGCATTCATATCCCTGTTGTATCATTTCATAAGCGGCAACGCTGGAATCAACGCCTCCACTCATGGCAATCAGCGCTTTTTTCTTCATATGCTGTCTCCTGTTTCCTTGTTTCATGCCGTCGCTTCGCCCCGCTTTGCGTCATCGCCAATCGGGTTGGCAAGTTGGCTCGCTTGCGCTCATTATAGCACAATCTTTCGCCGGAATCGAAAGAAGAGTTCATTTTAAAAGGTGTTTTTGCTATAATGATAGGGATTTGGAAATAAATTTGAGCAAAGGAAATGAATTGCGTTATAGCATAAAACTATAATTTGATAAAATGAATTTGTATTGGTCAATTCAATTTGTAGGTATTATGGTAAAGGAGAAGACAGATACCGGATATGGAAAATAAAATCAGTAAAGAAATCAGTGAACTTGCAAATGTCATGAAAGAAAATTACGATCATCAGAAGTTATTTAATGTTGCGCTGGGGGAACGGCTTCCAAACCGGGAGATTATTATTTCCATCGTGGATGAACTGCGGGAGATTTCTTTTCCGGGTTATTTCGGAAAAGATAACATATCCTATGTTTCCAAGGAAAATTATGCAGGGTATGTGTTGTCTTCCATTTACGAAAAATTATTTCGTCAGATTCGAATTGCCTTAAGTTATGGGGCAGAGGAGGCTTCCTATGAAGAACTTTCCCAGCGGGCTGAGGATGCAACAACTGCATTCTTGCGGAAGATTCCGGAGATTCAACAACTTCTGATTAAGGATGTGGAAGCAGGATACGCCGGGGATCCGGCGGCAAAGAGCCATCAGGAAGTCATTTTTTCCTATCCGGGTCTTTACGCCATCTTTGTTTATCGTTATGCTCATGTGCTGTACGAAAATGAGATCCCATTTATCCCGCGTATTATGACGGAGTATGCACACAGCCAGACCGGAATTGACATTAATCCGGGAGCGGCCATAGGCGAGTACTTTTTCATTGATCATGGAACCGGAATTGTTATCGGAGAGACAACGGTCATCGGAAATAATGTGAAGATTTATCAGGGTGTAACCCTTGGTGCATTGTCCACGCGGAAAGGTCAGGAATTGTCCGGTGTCAAACGGCATCCGACCATAGAAGACAATGTGGTAATTTATGCCAATACTACAATCCTCGGCGGAGAAACCGTAATCGGGGAAAATGCGGTAGTAGCCGGCAATACTTTCGTTACCGCCTCCATTCCGCCAAACAGCAAAGTTACTTCCATGGTACCTGAACTGGAAATCAGAAATAAAAGTTAAAGTAGCGAGTGAAATCTCGAAAATTGGATTTGCGCAAAACAGATTCCGGAATATGATTGTGAAAACAAGATTGAGATAATCGGTTATCAAAAACAAGATTTGCGAAATCCAGATTGCGAAAACAGGATTTTCAAAAATTAAAATGCGAAAAATTCAAAACAAGGAAACAGGGGAGGATTGAAAAAATGAGTCAGATTAAAGAAAGCGCATTGGAATTAATTGGAAATACACCACTTCTCAAGGTGAGCCGGTATGCCGCACATGCAGAGGCTACGGAGGCCACTATTTTGGCAAAACTGGAATATTTTAATCCGGCAGGTTCTGTAAAGGATCGTATCGCACTTGCCATGATTGAAGATGCAGAGAAAAGCGGCGCATTAAAACCGGGAGCTACTATCATTGAGCCGACCAGCGGTAATACGGGAATCGGACTGGCCGCAGTTGCCGCATCAAAGGGTTATCGTGCAATTCTTACTTTGCCGGATACCATGAGCGTGGAGAGAAGAAATCTTCTTGCCGCTTACGGCGCAGAACTGGTGCTTACCGAAGGGGCAAAGGGAATGAAGGGTGCCATTGCGAAAGCAGAAGAATTGAAGGAATCCATTCCGGGTTCTGTTATTCTCGGACAGTTTGTCAATCCTGCCAACCCGGCGGTTCATAAAGCAACCACAGGACCGGAAATCTGGGAGCAGACGGACGGAAAGGTTGACATTTTCGTTGCCGGCGTAGGTACCGGCGGAACCATCACAGGCGTCGGAGAATTCTTAAAGGAGAAAAATCCGGATATTAAAATTGTTGCCGTGGAACCGCAGGACAGTCCGGTATTATCCAAAGGCACACCGGGACCGCACAAGATTCAGGGAATCGGCGCGGGTTTTGTTCCGGATGTATTAAATACAAAAATCTACGATGAAATTCTCCCGATTGCAAATGAGGATGCATTTGCGGAAGGAAAAGCATTTGCCGTTACGGAAGGCGTGCTGGTGGGCATTTCCTCCGGTGCAGCATTAAAAGCTGCCTCCATTCTGGCAAAACGCCCGGAAAATAAGGGCAAAAACATCGTAGTTCTCTTGCCGGATTCCGGAGACCGCTACCTGTCAACGCCGCTGTTCCAGAATGCGTAAGGAATCATCATATATTGACAGTAAGGAATCATCATATATTGATAAAAATACCCGGCATGGGATTTTTCCCTGAATGCCGGGTATTTTTTTATTATAAATGCGTTTATACAATTACAAAGAAATGAGGAAGTCAAGTCCTAACATTGTTTGGAAAAGTGTTAAGCGATAAAAGTTTTGAAGAAATGCACATTTTTGGCAATAAAAGTTTTGAAGAAATGCACATTTTTCGCTTTTATAATCTTGAAGAAATGCACATATATGGCTGTAGGTGGCATGCCACAAGCGGTGGAAAGTTACGTGAATGGAGATAATTTCTCCGGGATTGATCAGGTAAAACGCCAGATTATTCAATTATATGAAGATGATTTCAAGAAGTTGGATCCATCCGGAAAATTGTCTGCAATTTATCATTCTATTCCGGCCCAACTTTCCAAAGATGGAAAACGATTTCGTCTATCCGTGGCGGTGGGAAAGAGAAAAACCTCCAAAGATGAGAATCTTTTGTATGAATTAATCGATTCAAAAACAGTAATGCTCTCCTATAACACTACGGATCCAAGGGTAAGTCTATCGCTTTCCAAGGATTTGGACAGTTATAAATTATATATTGCGGATACCGGCTTATTTATAACACTAATGTTTATTGACAGACCGGTTACGGAAAATGAAATCTATGCAAAACTCTTATCAGACAAATTGCCGGCTAACCTTGGATATCTGTATGAGAATCTAATTGCGCAGATGATAACAGCATCCGGTAGGGAATTGTTTTATCATACCTGGAAAAAAGTGGGGAGTACGCATTACTATGAAATTGATTTTCTCATTTCCCAAGGGACTAAATTTGTTCCCATTGAAGTAAAATCCTCCGGAACCGGAAATCATGAGTCTTTGACGGAATTTAGTAAAAAGTATTCCAAACATGTAATAGAGAGTATCATTCTATCTCAAAAGGATATAAGCAAAGAAGGCAATATCAGGAATATGCCAATTTACCTCACGCCATTTCTGATTTCGGAATCCATTACCAATATTTAATCTCCCTTTTCAGTTTTGTGTCCTTAAAAATGAATTTTGCGAATCAATCAGCAAATTCATTCAGACACACAAATCCGAAAAGGGACTATTTAATTTGGTTTATTGTAGTTTTCAATGTTTTCAAGCACATTTCTAATTCCTATCTTGACAATGGGAATTAAAAATTTATAATGAAAACGAATGAATATGTTTGCCGGAGAGAAACTTTGGGCATAATAACAATGTTTAAAATTTCGTGAAAAAAATAAAAAGAAAATGTGACACATTTCCCCGGCAATAAAGACACAGAGGAGTCATTATGGAAGAACGAAATAAACTGATATATCTTGATAATGCGGCAACAACCAGGGTGATACCTGAAGTTCGGGAAGCCATGGAACCATTCTTTTCGGAGTTCTATGGGAATCCTTCCGCTATATACCATTTCGCGGGGGAAGCCAAGCAGGCGGTAGATCACGCGAGAGAAATATTGGCAAAGGGAATCGGCGCAAAGCCGGAAGAAATCTATTTTACCGGTGGCGGCAGCGAATCGGATAACTGGGCCCTCAAGGCAACGGTGGAAGCTTATGCGGGTAAAGGCAAACACATTATCACCACAAAGATTGAGCATCACGCCATTTTACACACTTTGTCTTATCTGGAGAAGAAGGGCTGCGAGGTGACATATCTGGATGTGGACGAACACGGCAGCATTCGCCTGGAGGAACTGGAAAAGGCCATCCGGCCGGATACCATTTTAATTTCCATTATGGCAGCCAATAATGAAATCGGTACCATCGAGCCGCTGAAGGAAATCGGCGCCATTGCCAAAAAGCACGGCGTACTTTTCCATACGGATGCGGTTCAGGCCTACGGCCACATTCCGCTGAATGTGGATGAGATGCAGATTGATATGCTCAGTGCCAGCGGTCATAAGTTAAATGGGCCGAAAGGTATCGGTCTTATGTATATTCGTAAAGGCGTGAAAATCGGTTCCTTTATTCATGGCGGTGCGCAGGAGCGCAATCGTCGTGCCGGTACACACAATGTTCCGGGAATCGTGGGATTCGGAAAGGCAGCAGAACTTGCATTTGCTCAAATGCAAAGCAGAATGGAGACGGAAATCAAACTTCGCGATCATCTCATTTCCCGTGTGCTGACGGAAATTCCTTACAGCCGATTGAACGGAGAGAGGGAAAAACGGTTACCGAACAATGCACATTTCTGTTTTCAGTTTATTGAAGGCGAGTCCATGCTGATTCTGCTGGACCAGAAAGGAATCTGTGCATCAAGCGGTTCCGCATGTACTTCCGGCTCCCTGGATCCGTCCCATGTGCTTCTTGCTATTGGACTTTTGCACGAAATTGCCCATGGTTCTCTGCGGCTGACCTTATCAGAGACAACAACCATGGAAGATATTGATTATGTTGTGGACGAATTAAAAAAGATTATCGAGCGGCTTCGCAGCATGTCTCCGCTTTATGAGGATTTTCAGAGGAAACATCCGCAGGGATAAATGTGATATGTAGTGTTATAGCAGTAAGAAAGAAAAGAAGTCCGAGGCATAATGGAAGTACAAAGGACAGATTGTTCGGTGGGAATTGACATTGCACAAAGGACGGGAAGTCTTGTGATGAAACAGCGCACAAGACATAGTATGGTTAGGAAGAAAGGTGTATCAATATGTACAGTGAAAAGGTAATGGATCATTTTACGAATCCGCGAAATGTTGGTGAGATTGAAAATGCCAGCGGCGTCGGAACGGTAGGAAATGCTAAATGTGGCGATATTATGAGAATCTATCTGGATATTGACGATAACGGGATTATCCGGGAAGCGAAATTTAAGACCTTCGGTTGCGGCGCAGCAGTTGCAACCAGTTCCATGGCAACGGAACTGGTGAAAGGGAAAACCGTTCAGGAGGCTTTGGAAGTAACCAATAAAGCTGTTATGGAAGCACTGGACGGACTTCCGCCGGTTAAGGTGCATTGCTCTTTGCTTGCAGAGGAAGCCATTCATGCCGCGCTTTGGGATTATGCGGAAAAGAACGGCATCACCATTGAAGGGCTGGAAAAGCCGGTGAATGACATTGAGGAAAAAGTGGAAGACGAAGACTATTAAGCAAAGAAATGTAATTCGATATTGATATCGATAAAGACAAAGACAACAACATTCAAACCAACATTCAAACCAACATTCAAACCAACATTCAAACCAACATTCAAAAAGAGTTTCGCTGAGAATACATTTTCCTGCGAAACTCTTTTTTCGTTCCTATTAGATTCGGTTTTATTGAATGACGATGCCACCGGACATATCTTACGTGATCCGGGGCTTTTGCAGAAGAATAAAAAATAGTGTAGTCAACTACACAACCGGACATATCTTGCTTGATCCGGAGGCTTTTGCGTTCATATCATATTCGTTTACTGAATGACAATGTCACCCCAATAATCAGATGGAACCAGGCCGATATAGGTCTTGCCCGGATTGATGAAAATTTCATTGCCGTTCACATCAAAATAACGGGTGATGAGCGTATCGTTGTTTTTCATCCATGCAATCGGAATGCATTCACCGTTGGTCAGATAATAGCCGGTGCCAACGCCGAGGTAATTGTAAATCATGTAGCCGTTGGTATCGAGTTGTGCGAAACTCACATTCTGTAAAATCACATTTTTGAAGGTAAGCGGCGCATTGTCTTCCGCATCCACATGGAGATTGCCGTATTCGTAGTAGTCGTAGGTCTGTGTTGCTTCGTTGTAGATCAGTTTGGATGAATTATGCACAAATGCTGCCGATAAATCCACTGCGCGGCCGCTGCTTACCGTATATGTACTGCTAAGCAGTGTATCATTGGCATGGAACAGGAAATGACTGTCCCTTCCCGGACGATACTCATTATAGGTGGTGGAAATGCCGGCTGCGGCCATACGGCGCGCGGCTTCTCCGGCCAGTACATATTCCGTAAATTCTCTTGGCTTCCCGTTCGGAATCCGGGTAAATCCGGCACTGAGGTGAGCGGCATACGGCTTATTGAAATAAGCATTGATGTAATATGGACCGCCATCGTGAATAATAACCGCATTGTATTCGCTTGCGAGCGGAATGTTGGTCGGACGGACGCTTCGGATATTTCCGATGACAGGAATGTTGTTCCAATCTTTGTAAATGCACATCAATCTGGTGATGCGCCCGTTTTTGGTGCTGTTCATCATTTCATAAACGATATCGGCCTCCGATACACCGTAATGATTGAGCGCCCGTCTTTCGTTGTCCACCATCACTGCGATAGGACGCTGATTTTGTATGGATGTTGAAATTGGAAGCCCCGTCAGTTCTGATAAATAAGTATCGGCTGAGGTGGTGCCGGAGGATGTATCTGTTCCGGTTGTTGTATTTGATGCTGCTGTTGTATTTGCTGCTGCGTATGTATTTGTTGCTTCGTATGTATTGTGACTAGATGTTTCCGAAGAAAGTACATTGGGATGATTATTTCCGGCAACTGTATTCCCTGCCTGAACCGGCATAGCGCCAAGACTCAGTGTAATAACAGAAACAAGAGCAATGCTTTTTATAATCTGTTTTAATTTCATGGCAATCTCCTTTTTACACAATTTTCCGTGGGAAATGAATTCCTACGGATATAATAAAGTATAACATAGGGCATGGACATATTTAAACTCTGAAATTTCGCAGATTTCGCATTCCGTATTCTTCAAATTCACATCCATCAATTTGTGCCTGTTCCGTTTCGTAACCTGTACATTTGCTTCCATAAAATTCTGCAAACTCTCAGATTTTCCACAATAATCCTGTACAATTTTGCACAAAAATAGTACCGCAGATAAGAATTATTATGGTATAATGTAACAGAAACCGGGCAGCCGGTTTTCAGGATTGGCGCGAGAGATCACGCAGGGGAAGGAACGAAAAATATGACGTATTTTCAAGGGTTTCAAAAACTTTTTCATAAACATAATAGGATGGCTCTACATGGGTTACAGAAAACGGTTTATCGTTTGATGGCAGTGTGTACAGCGGTTGTGTTTTTGTCTTTGCCGTTATTTCAAACTACGGTAACTGCGGCAACCCATAACGGATCCGGTATTGTGACAAACAATATTCACGACCACAATTATGACGGTTCCGGCAGAATTGCCAATTCCTATTTGGTGGATAATGGCAACGGCACCTTTTCCCGTGTGGAGAATATGGGGGACATCATTCTTGTGGAAACCTACAACGGCAATTTTCAGATGCTCCAGCAAAGGGTTGTGGCCATGGAATTGTCAAAATTTGGGGGATTTTATGGCGATGCGAATTATAATTACCTGATTTTCGGGCAGGATAATCCTTCCAATGCCTATACATGTGAGGTGCTTCGTGTTGTAAAATATACGAAGGACTGGGTGCGGGTTTCTTCTGCTTCTCTGAGCAATTGCAATACCAACGCCATATTTACCGGGGCAAATCTGGATTGCTCTCTTTATGGTGACATGTTGTATATTCGCTGCGGACACACGATGTACAACGGCGTCCAGGCCAATATGACGATTGCTTATCAGATTAGTACGAATAAAATTACGGATGTGGAAAATACCGTTGGTACCCAGACGGGAAATATTGCCGGGGTGGGAGTGACCTACATAGACGCTGGCAGTGGAAGCCTCTATGCGGCAGACGCCACGATTTCCAATCCTTACGCACTGAACATTTTCCGATACAACAGCAGTGCCGGTGCAGTCACATTTCGCTCTACCTGTGCAAAGGCCCAGTGTCTGGGTAGTGTGGGCGCGCTTCGAGCAACCACGCCTGTCTTTTCTCTCGGAGGGCTGGAAGCCTCCGGTCAGTATGCATTGGTGGTGGGAACAACAGCTTCCATGGACGGCATGGCATCCAATCAAAATGTATTTGTGGCAGCAGTGCCCAGAGAAAACGTGCAAAGCGGCAGTGTGTTGTTTCGTTATATGACCGGTTATTCCGGAGGTAGCATTGTAACTTGCACAAATCCTTACATTGTGAAGATTAGTGCAGACCGGTTTATGGTGCTGTGGGAGACACGAAACGGCTATACGGATAACGAGAAAGTTTCCTATGTCATGATTGACGGAAGTGGCAATAAGGTAACAGAGGTTCAGCAGGCAGATGGGTGTCTGTCCGACTGTCAGCCGATATTATTTCAGGGGAAAGTGGTGTGGTATACCACCAACGGTGCCAATATGCGCATTTATTCCATCGCTGTACCGGGAGCGGGTCAGTCCACAGCCGCAGCAACACAGTACATATACCGGGGTGTAAATTATGCGCCTGTGTTCGATTTTTCCTATTACTGTAATAAGTATCCGGATATCCGGGTGCTTTACGGCAACAATCCGCAGGGTGCATTGCAGCATTTTGTCACCTGCGGTATGGCAGAGGGTCGACAGGGAAGCGATAACTTCAATGTAAATGTATACCGTTCCAATTATCCGGATTTGCAGCAGGCCTTTGGAACAAATTTGCCTGCCTATTACATGCATTTCCTGACCAACGGATATCTGGAAGGAAGAAACGCAAGAACCGGTTTGTAAGAAAATGTAATAATTGCAAGAACGCTGTGTTTTGAAATGAAAAATCGATTTGTAAGAAAATTTGATAGAATCGCAAGATTGCCGGGATTTGTAACGAAGAAAAGACCACCGGGAATGGTGTGCTTTCAAATAACGAAAAATTATGAAGGATAAAAAATATAGGAAGGGGTATGACTATGGAAAATCAGGTAGTAAGAAGAGTAAAGGAAATGGTAAAAGAGTCCAAAAAGATTGTTGTCTTAATGGGCGTCGGAATGGTAATTGAAAGTGGCGGAGAAAATCTCTGGTCCTCCCGGGAATGTTACCGATTGGAAGAGATTTATCACAAGACACCGGATGAGATGATGACCGTTGGTTATTATTCCGCAAGGGGTGATAAGTTCTTTGAATTTTACAAGAATGAGATTATCGGTAAGGATTTGAAACCGGCTTCCTGCTACTACGATTTGAAGAAACTGCAGGACAGCGGAAAAATCAGCGGTATTATTACCCAGAATACAGATGATCTGCACAACAAGGCAGGATTGAAAAATGTTATTGAACTGCACGGTAATGTGAATAACAATACCTGTCCACGTTGCGGAAAGAAATTTGATATTGCTTACATGAGGGCAGCAAAATCCGTTCCTCTCTGTGATGTCTGCAAAACCGCCATTCGCCCGGGTATCCGTCTGTTTGGCGAAAACATTGCCAACAATCTTATGACCGAATCCATTAATGTTTGCGAATCGGCAGATTTAATTCTGGTGCTCGGTTCCAACATGTACGACAATATGGTTCGTTTCTGTACGGAAACCTATAAGGGAGACCGTCTTGTGCTGATTAGTAAGGAAGAACATTACATGGATAAATATGCCAACATTGTAATTCACGATACGGTTAGCAATGTACTTCCGCAGATCATTTAGAATATTACATCTATATCCGGTAGCGTGTTTTGGGGAAATCCGAACTTGTCCCGGTAGCGCATTCGTGATAATTCAATGTGCCGATTTCCGCAACGCATTTCGGATTTATGATTTCCGTAATTTCTGCCGGATGATAAAGAAACAGATGGCGTGTGCAAGAATGGTGATGCACCAGGTAATCGGGTAAGACAGGTACAGCACTTTTAAGGTGTGATGCTCAGCAAAATAGGTTGCAATCCACAGGATACGAAGACCGCAGACCCCAATTAGAGAGACTATCATGGGTAGAATGCCGTAACCCATGCCGCGCAGGGAACCCACCAGAACCTCCATGATTCCGCAGGTAAAATAAGTGGTGCAGATGACGGACATACGATCCAGACCATATTGAATGACGGCTTCCTCATCGTTATAAAGAGAAAGCAGTGGGTGGCCGAAATAGGTTACCAGAAACCCCAGGCTCAGCCCAAGTCCTGTGACCAGCAGCAGACAATAAAGCAAGGATCGGTCCATTCGTTTGTAATTGCCGGCACCATAATTCTGGGATGAAAAACTGATATTCGTCTGATAAATGGCGTTCATGCTCATATACACAAATCCTTCAATGGAGGCGCAGGCGGTATTACCTGCCATGGCTACGGAGCCAAAGGAATTAATGGACGCCTGAATCAGAATGTTGGAAATAGAAAACAGCATACTTTGGATGCCTGCCGGAAGCCCGACCTGAAGGATTTGCTTCAGCATGCGGGGATGAATCCGCAGATCCTGCCGTATCAATTTGTATTCGCCCTTTTCTTTATATAGATCCCGGATAACAAAGAATGCAGAAATTGCCTGTGACAGAATCGTTGCAAGGGCAACACCGGCTACGGAAAGATGCAGATATTTTACAAAAATATAATTTAGCAAAACATTGATGACGCCGGAGATTGCAAGATAAAGTAAAGGTCGTTTGGTATCTCCCACGGCCCGCAGAATGGCGCTTCCAAAATTGTAAAGCATGGAGAAAGGAAGCCCGATGAAATAGATGCGAATGTAAAGGGCTGCCAAATCGATAACATCATCCGGTGTGTCCATAAACATCAGAATAGGCCGGGAAAGAAGAATGGCTAGGACAGCCACTGTGACGCCGGCAAGCAAACTGATGGAAATGGAGGTGTGAACCGCGTCATGCAGTTCCTCCCATTTTTTTGCACCATAATAACGCGCCACAATAACATTAGCGCCGATGGAGATTCCCATCATCAGATTTACAAAAAAATTGATTAGCGCAGTTACGCTGCCCAAAGCAGCAAGTGCATTTGTACTGTCATACTGACCGATAATAATCATATCGGTGGCGTTAAATAATAGTTGAAGTACGCCGGATAAAATGACCGGAATTGCAAATACAATAATTTTTGAAAACAGCGGTCCATGGCACATGTCCATTTCGTGCGATGAAGCATGCATAAAGATACCCCCGAATTTGAATAACTTACGAAGAAAAATTATAGCACTTGGTTCCGGTATTGCAAATAACTGAGGCCGTAAAATGCGATGACAGGCAGTATTCCAATGACTGAGGCCGCAAAATGCGATTGCCGGAAGTTTGATGCGATGGAAGCCGGTATCGCCAAATGACCAATGCCGCAAAATGCGATGACAGGCAGTATTGCCATTGTTTCCCGGAATGGTTATAATTATAGATGGCGGTTTAAAAGACATAATAATATTTGACAGATAGAATCATCGGCAAGGATAGAAATAAGTTAGATTTGAGGTTGGAAATGAATAAAAACAGAATGAAATCAATAATCGCAAGAATGATTTTGCTTGGTATGTTTGGAATCTTTTTAGGCAGTGTGGTTCCTTCTATTTCGGTAAATGCGGCAGAAACTGTAGTGGCAGATGCGCCGGAGGCAGAAGAAACGCAGACGGATGAAACCGATGAAACGGATGAAGCAGCTTCCACCGTGGAAGATGGTACGGATGTTACATCGCAGGAGAGTGCAGAAGTTACAACTTCTTCTCAGGGGGATGGCGCCCAGACCACACAGCAGTTCATGGTAGTTTTCCTTCTGGGTGCTTTGTTGCTGATTATTATTGCAGTTGTACTTTCTGTAGTATCTACCTTTGTCAGCACCATTGCTGCTGTAGAGGATGATCAATAATACAGAAACGAAGCGGAAGTGAATCAGGCTGGTTTCAAAACAAGATGATTTCGAAACAAGTTGATTTCAAATCGGATAAGAATAAAAATGGGGCTGTCGCTTTAACGATTAGAAATCGTTAAGGCACAGCCTCTTTTTTGACCA
>JBJEMA010000093.1:0-9586 GCA_051879435.1 Lachnospiraceae bacterium | reverse complement strand
GAAAGTCGTCATAAAGGATCGTTGTTTCATTACAATTCGCAAAACAGGAAAGTCCTTCATAAGGGAACATTGTCTCAAAAATATAAATGCGCATTTCCGCAAAGGAAATGCGCATCAATAAACATCATATATCATTATCAAATTGTCGAAACATCTGAAAAGATAATAAAATCTGAAACATATTGATGTAATAGACAATTTAAAATTCAAATTTGTCAGAGAACCAATTATCCAAATCCGCAATTGCAACACGCACCTGCTCCATGGAATCACGCATACGGATTGTTACGCAGTTATCTTCTTCGGAATCAAAATCGTATGTAATGCAGAACGGAGTACCAATTTCATCCTGACGACGATATCTTTTTCCGATGGCACCACGATCGTCAAACTCACAATAGTATTTCTTGGAAAGTTTGGCAAACACTTTTTCTGCGCCTTCATTTAATTTCTTAGAAAGAGGAAGAACACCGATTTTTACCGGTGCAATCGCCGGATGAAAACGAAGTACGGTACGCATATCCGATTTCTCTTCCGTTCCCAGATTTTCCTCATCATAAGCAGCACAAAGGAAAGCCAAAGTAACCCGGTCTGCGCCAAGAGAAGGTTCCACGACATAAGGTATGTATTTTTCACCGGTTTCATCATCAAAATAGGTCATATCCTGTTTTGAAACATTCTGGTGCTGTGTTAAGTCATAATCGGTTCGGTCTGCGATTCCCCACAATTCCCCCCATCCAAATGGGAAGAGGAATTCAATATCCGTTGTTCCCTTTGAATAGAAGCAAAGTTCTTCAGGAGAATGATCACGAAGACGGATTTCCTCCTCCTTAATGCCAAGAGAAAGCAACCAGTCGCGGCAGAATCCTCTCCAATATTGGAACCATTCCAAATCCGTTCCCGGTTTGCAGAAGAACTCAAGCTCCATCTGCTCAAATTCTCTTGTACGGAAAGTAAAATTACCAGGTGTTACTTCATTACGGAATGATTTACCAATCTGACCGATACCGAAAGGAAGTTTCTTTCTGGATGTTCTCTGTACATTCTTAAAGTTAACAAAAATACCCTGCGCAGTCTCCGGTCTTAGATAAACCGTATTCTTTGCATCTTCCGTTACTCCCTGGAAGGTCTTGAACATCAGGTTAAATTGACGGATATCCGTGAAATTATGTTTTCCGCAGTTCGGACATGGAACGGATTTCTCTTTAATGAAATTCATCATTTCATCGGTTGACCATGCATCCACGCTTGTTTTAAGTTCTATGCTATTTTCCTTACAGAAATCTTCGATTACATTATCTGCACGAAAACGTTCATGACATTCCCGGCAATCCATTAACGGATCGGAAAATCCACCAAGATGTCCGGAAGCTACCCAGGTCTGAGGATTCATAAGAATGGCGCAGTCCACTCCAACATTGTATGGATTTTCCTGCACAAATTTCTGCCACCATGCTCTTTTCACATTATTTTTAAGTTCAACACCAAGATTACCGTAATCCCAGGTATTTGCTAATCCTCCGTAAATTTCGGAACCCGGATATACAAATCCTCTTCCCTTTGCAAGTGCTACAATCTTGTCCATTGATTTTTCCATAATTATCACCTTTCCTTTTTTCTCTTCGGTTTTTCCGCATTATCCTGCACTTTCCTGATTTTTCCGGCGAATACCGGAAACTCTTTCATCCCTTCATGTTTTGAATCATTCTGCGAAAAAACAAAAGTATTTGTATAATCACTATTTATAAATAATAAAATAGGTATTATCCCCGTTACAACTCACTGTGTTGTCGTCGAGAAGTTCCATCCCCTGTGAATAAAACAAAATATCAGTGGGACATTTTACAATTATATCGCCCTGCACAATCAACAGTTTATAAGTCGCCATATTCATTAAATCATTTTTTCCAATGATGATATTGGGTTTATTCACCACAACAAGAGAACGATTAAAATCATAACCCTGTTGATATGCCTCATTTACTGTGCCGATAAAAATCTCTTCCGGCATATAATTATTATAATGGGAAACATCGGTAAAGGATAAACGAAGGGACATTACTCCGCCTTCCAAAGAATGTGAAAGAACGGAAATCGGCGTGCCTCCCTTGGATACATTATATGTAGAAACTTCTTCATTTACCATATCCATTAATTCGTTTTCATCATAGTAACTTTCTGCAAAATCTTCTACAATCGTTGCTTCAAGATGAAAATCATCATAAAGTTCGACATTGCTTTTTTGAGAAATATCTGCATTTGATTTAGAACAGCCAAACAATAAAGCGACAGAAATGAACAATACAATAACGGATAATGCCTTATTTTGCATTTTAATAAAAAGCCTCTTCTTTCTTACCCAAAATATATTTCATTATAACGAAACGCTATTTTGATTTCAATATATTCCTTTTCAATTTGCCGGTTATTTCCTTTCGCATTTTACCATACAGTATTACGGCTCAGGATTCTCAAATTGTATCATTTCCTCGGTTTTGAATTCCCGTTGCCACAATCGATGTTTTTCCTCATCCGTAATCTTTTTGAGCTGTGCCAAAATCTCCGGTTTCAAATCAAAGGTATACAGTTTTTCCACGGAAGTATAAATTACAAAATCCTCCGCATATAAAGCAGCCGGAAGAAATTGCGGACAGTTTGTCCGAAGGGGATATGGTTTATATTCTCCGCAAAGAACCATCGCTTTCAATTCAAAAACAGTTTTCACCAGTTCATTTTGCAAATCTGGCGAAAGAATGGCACGAAGCGACTGATACAAAAGTTTCAGCATCTCTTTTTCATCATTATTTTCTTTTGTGAGATAATCCATGACCTCCAGAAAATACATTCCGTAAAATGCGCCAAAGTAATCATCTCTTAATTCCTGAAAAGAATTATGAATCACTACATCCTCAAGCGAATAGGAATTACGCCCTGGATAAAGTTTAAATTCACCAAAGCAAAAATAATCGGTTTTGGCAACCAGCCGATTGGTTTGCCGTCTGGCACCCTTGGCAAATGCTGTAATTTTTCCATAATCCTTTGTGAGAATGACTACCCGCCGGTCAAAGTCACCCTGTGGCTGCGTGCGAATAATCATTCCCAAGGTATACACATATTCCTGCATGTATTTTACCTAAATCCTTGCATATCAATTGCCGGTTTCTTGCGTAACAAATTTTTTCTTACCGGGAATTATTCTTCCTCGTCCTCAAAGGATTCCTCATCCTCAAAATCCAGTTCGTCATAACTGTCAAAACAATTACGCGACATATTGTTCTGTTCGTAGGAATTCGAATTCAAATCAACATTTTCCATTTCATTGGCATTATTGGAATTCTCACAGTCACAGTCGTCGCAGTCACAGCCGTCCGTGCCGCAACCGTCACCACCACAATCTGTCATACCGTACTCATCTGCATTATTCGAACTATCATTAAACTTCAAATAATCATTTACGCTGCCGGTTTTCTTAAATTGTTCCCAATCATTTTCTCTACTCATAATAGACTCCTTTCTTTTAAGGCTTTTGCCTCTATACAGAGTCTATTGTTTGCGTTTTCCGTTTTTTCTATTCGGAAAATTATAAATCTTTGGCAGTATCCTCTTTATGATAGCCAAAATTTTTTATCAGGAAATCACTATCCCGCCAATCCTTCTTCACCTTTACCCATAATTTTAAATTAACCCGGCATTCCAGCATCTCTTCTATCTCCGGTCTTGCCTGGCTGCCAATCTTGCGAAGCATGGCACCTTGTTTGCCAATGATAATCCCCTTATGAGATTCCCTTTCGCAAATGATTGTTGCGTCCACATCATAAATACCGGCAGTACCCTTTTTCTCCCGATATTTCATTTGGTCAATGACGACGGCTATTCCATGCGGAATCTCCTTTTCCAGGTTGCGAAGTGCTTTTTCCCGGATTAATTCCGCCGCAATCTGGCGTATGGGTTGATCGGTTACGGTATCTTCGTCAAAATAAAATGGCCCCTCCGGCAAATAATCGAACACACATTTCTGTAATTCCTCCAGATTATCTCCGGTTTTTGCGCTGACCGGCACCACCTCAGCAAAACTCATTTGCTTTTGATAGGTATTGATAAAAGCCAGCAAATCATTTTTCTTAACGGTATCAATCTTGTTCATTACTAAAATAACCGGCTGTTTGCAGGTTTTTAACTGTTCCAGAATAACCTTTTCTCCTTCTCCGATGTAGTCAGTAGGCTCCACAAGCCATAAAATAACATCCACCTCACGAAAAGAAGATTTCGCCTCATTTACCATAAAATTGCCCAATTTATTTTTGGCTTTGTGAATGCCCGGAGTGTCCACAAATACAATCTGCCCCCGTTCATCCGTAAAAACAGTCTGAATCTTATTTCGGGTAGTCTGTGGTTTGTTGGAAGTTATTGCAATTTTCTGCCCCACCAGGTGGTTCATCAATGTGGATTTCCCTACATTTGGCCGCCCCACCAGAGCAACAAATCCTGATTTTTTCATCGTTTTTTCCTCATGACTAAATTAATGAAACAAAGGAATGATTTCCCCAAATAATTCCCTGTTATTTTTCACTTTATCATCATTCCCGACCACACAATAGGCATTTTCTTTCAAAATGGCTTCCATATACGGGGCTAGATTTTGAATATCCGAAGCGGTGGTTTCCAGAACCTGTTTTCTTTCCTGCATCAGAATATCCTCCGTAATTTCGCTGAAATAAAAGGCTCCGGAACGATTGCCTTCCAGAGATGCAGAAATCGGCTGATCCATGGAAGCAATTGTACCAATAATGTATTGCGTCATGGCATCCTCATCTGCCTGAAAATTGCGTACAAAATCGGCTATATCCCGGTAAATGTCAAAAGTTTCCTTCAAATTCGGATCCCGATAAGAAACAATATAGGATTGTCCGTTACGGGCAAAATCATTCATACAGCCATAGGCACCGCCTTTTACACGCACATTCATCCACAAATAATCATATCCCAATATTGTGCGTAAAACACGAAGAGAACCGTGATACGGCAATCCTGCTTTTCGGAAATTACCCACCTGGCAAACATACTGCACCTGGGAAGAAAAGGTAAGACCTTCATTTTTCTTTCGACTTTCCACTTTAGGCAAAGCAGTAAAAGAACGTTTAATTTCTTCCATGTCTCCGGTAATTCCTTCTTCCAGGGAACTGCAAAAATCCGGAATAAAACGACATATGTTTTCAAAACCTTCCTCTTCTCCGGTATATTCAAACATAAGATTTTCCGGTCTGAACAGAAGAGTCATCAACTCTTTCATATGACGGACGATTGTTTCTTTTCGCAGTTCAAAGTGTTCCTCTGCATCCTCCAGGAAGCGATAATAAGGCACACCGGCACGCTCTTCATTTTCCGCACCGTTAAGAGATAAATAGGAAAAAGCGCGAATCATTGCTACGCTGTGTGCGCTCCCCATCATAGTGGACTGCAAATCGGATTTTAATTCCCCAATCATCTCCTTCAACCGTTTTTCGTCATCAAGCCGTGATGTCAGAATGACCTCTTTTGCCAGTTCAAAAACATCCTTAATGTTGTCGTAGAAACATTTGGTATTCAAAGAGAAAAACTGTTTATAATCATCGATATCGTCATATTTACTATAATTGCTGCATTGGAACACAAAAGCGCCGGTACGCAGATTAATTTCATAACCTAACTGCTCATGGGTATAATGCTTTGTACCAATTGAACCAAGCAAATTCTTATAGAGATTCAGATATGGATAATATTCTTTCGGTAGTTTCGGAATACGAAAAAGCATACGAATATGAGCAATGCCATTGGTAAATATATCATGGCGTAAAATCTTAATGCCTTGCACTTCACTCAGTTTATTATGAATAGGGCGGACTTTTTTGCCAAGGTCTTCTATGCTGAGCATAGGAAGACATTTTTTCTTTTCCGGATCTTCCGGTGCATCCTGATACTCTTTTAATTCCCGGGATTCCCGTACCAAATCAGCGATTTCTTCTTCGGATAACGAAGCCTTGTAGGCAGAAAGTTTTTGCGCCAGTTTCTTTTCCTTTTGCGCTGTAAGTCCGCGCACCGGCGTAGCAATCAATACAAGTTTGTGTGTATTAGCCAGAATTTTATCGTTAATCAGTTGCTCAAAATAATTGGTGGAAATCTTCTCCCGCATGGCTGCAAACAACAGATTCTTCTCCGCTGCATGAAATGGATTATCCGCATCAAGAATCCAGCTGTCCAACAAAGAAAGGCCAAGGAGCAATCCATTTGGATTTGAACCAAAATCCTGTTCCCGATAAGCAAATTCCAGTGAATTCAGGGAAGATTCCAACGCCACCTTATCAATCCCATCTTTCACTATATTCTTTAAGGTTGACTCAATGGTTTCCACAAAAAGTTCACGCATATTGGAATCCGCATTTTTTGCCACGATACTGAAATATGGCTGTAAAATACCATTCTCCACTGTGCTGTAAATGTCGGTTCCAATGCCACGGTCCAATAAAGCCTGACGAAGCGGCGCACCCTGGGCATTAATAAGTGCATAACTCAGCACCCCAAAGGCAAGGGTGAGATCCGCTTCATTGATATCCCCCGGCACAACATTGTAAGTCAGATAAGTATTATGTTCTGTGGATTCTTCTTCTGTAATGGGATAATGAATCTCCTCATATCTGGTTTCCGCAAAAGGTTTTTGCCGCCCCGGAAAAGAATCCACGGAAAGCATGTCGTATCTGCTTAGATATTGTTCATCAATAAATCGTAATTTATCTTCCATATCACAATTGCCGTAGAGATAAATATAGCAATTGGAAGGATGATAATAAGTACGATGAAAATCAAGATAATCTTCGTAGGTAAGTTCCGGTATCACATCCGGATCTCCTCCGGATTCCACTGCATATGCCGTATCCGGATATAGTTTATTGAATAACTCACGGCATAGCACATCATCCGGCGAAGAAAATGCTCCCTTCATCTCGTTATAAACCACCCCATTGATGGTAAGTTCATCTTCTTCCGACATAAGTTCATAATGCCATCCCTCCTGCCGGAAAATCTTTTCCTCCTTATAAATATTAGGATGAAAAACCGCATCCAGATATACATGCATAAGATTTTGAAAATCTTTTTCGTTGCAGCTGGCAACCGGATAAACGGTTTTTTCCGGATAGGTCATGGCATTTAAGAAAGTATTTAAGGAACCCTTCGCCAATTCAATAAACGGATCCTTCAGCGGAAATAATTCGGAACCGCACAGTACCGTATGTTCCACAATATGAGCCACTCCGGTGCTGTCCTTGGGCGGCGTACGAAATCCGATAAAAAACACTTTATTGTCATCGTCATTTTCCAACAACATAATTTTTGCGCCGGTTTTCTTATGACGAAGAAGTGTTCCCTCTGACTTAAAATCCGGAAGGTTTCTGGTTTCTAAAATCTCATATGTGCCTAAATTCATATTTTCTTTCCTATATTCCTCTCATAATTGTTTCATGGTGCAAGTTTTGAACTACAAATACACATTATCCATGTTCACTAAATGGTATATGTCATTAATGCCAGGTTGGAAATGGAAATGTCATGAATCATACACTTCTCATTCCAATTTTCTTCTTTATATTGAATAAAATCCACAAATTTCAACACCCTTTGTTCAAACCGTTCTCCATTTTTACCGGGTACATAAAATTTTACCTTCGGTCTTAACTGCCGGTAAACTTCATAAGAAAAATCCCTGTCTGTCATAGACAAAAGATGTTCTCCAAGCATCATTTCTGCTGATGTTTCTTTCAAAAGATAAAGTCGTACAATGGATTGAAATTTGAAGGGAACGCGGTCATTTTCTAATATGTCCGTATAAGTAAACCGGGACCCCAATTGAAAAGAAGTAAAATCCTGAATAATATATTTAAACTCTCTGTCTTCCATTCCTATTCCTCGTTGCTTTCAGATGGATTCTCGATATATTCCAGACATTCCTTTGAAATACGAAGTGCTTCTAAAATCCGTTTTTTGGAAATGCCACTTTCCGCTGCCAGTTCATCAACGGTAACCTTGCGGTACAATTCCTCCATCATTTCTCTGGCTTTGTCCGTAACTTTTTGCGTAATATCAAGTGCTTTATCTTCCTTTCTTGACTCCTCGGTTTCATTACGAATCAACTCCTCCATGGCATTCATAACGCTGCGAATCAGTAAAGGTTCAATATCATCAATCTCCTCCACGCATTCGAGCATATCCATAGCAAGAGCCAACGCAACATTGCCTTCCCCAATCAAATCCGCAAGCAAAACACCCTGTCCTGTATATAGTTTTGCAATATCCACTACATTCTTCAAATAACAGGCAATCAAATCTTTTTTTGCAAATGCATCCCCTTGAAGTGCATTCATCATGAAAACCCGCTTCTTCGCATCGTCTTTATCTTCCATCTGTTCCAATTCTTCCAGATAATAATGAAGATAGCCGTTATCAGCACCGGAAAGATATTCTTTGGCATCCATAGGGGCGCCAATCCCGATATGATTGGTCTTAAAATAATCATCCAAAACAAGGCGCTGCTCTTTCAGTAAATCCGGAAATAACTCCGAAATCTGCTCCTCCGTGATAAATCCACCCTGCAAATATGCCAAATCTTTTAGTTCGGCTATTTTCTGTAAAAACTCTTCTCGTTCCGTCATTTTACTGCTTCTTTCTATATAATAATATTTTTATCGGTTCTGTCCGTTGCTACGGGTAAAATGCTTGTGGGTAAACAAATGATCCTGACAGAATTCATAATTACCCTCACACTTGGAGCAAAAACGAAACTCAAGTTCCGGATGGGATTCACTGGTTCTTCCGCAAATGGCACATTTATGTTTTGCAATTTTTACATTACCACTGCCATAAACATTTTCTGTTTTTCTCCGAAATTCTTTTTGTCTGCGAATGGTTTTGATGCTTCGATGGCGTGTTTTCCATACCGTGAAAAAGAACAGAAGAAAATTCAGCATGGAGACAAAGCAGACAAAAAGTCCAAGCCATCCGGAACTGAAGGCACTGATAACAATAAAAACACCGTAAAATATGGCAAGGAATTTCACTTTCAACGGAATTATAAAATAAAGATTTACCGTCATATCCGGATAGGTGGCCGCAAACGCCAGAAATGTTGTCATATTAATATAATAGGTGGAAAAATATAAGGACTGATACAGGAAATAATAATTCCCCCCCATAACCCAGGAACATTCCTGCCCCATTTTCCAAGTCATTCCCTCATTAAAAATTTCAATAGAATCCGGCATGGTAAGCATCGAAAATCCCGTTAAGGCAAATGCGCCTAATATAGTAAACAGAATACCGGAAAAGATATAATAATTGAAATAGAAGGTCCCCCATGTGCGTTCCAGAACGGTACCGATGGAATAATAAAAGTAAAGCATAACCGCCGTCAGGAATAACTGAAAAAATCCCAGATTACCGCCATCCGGTGGAATCAGGACCCAGGTAAAAAGCCGCCATACCTGTCCATGCATAATGGCGTAGGGATTAAGGGACAAAAAATATACAATATCATTGTTAATAAATTCCATCAGATATC
>JBJEMA010000092.1:5198-9833 GCA_051879435.1 Lachnospiraceae bacterium | reverse complement strand
CTAAATCCTTCTCTTGAGTTTACAAATAGAGTAAAAACAGGAAAGGAGATTAAGATGAGAAAAATAAGTAAACGCAACATTGTGGTGATAGCCGCTGCTGCATGTATGATGCTGGGAACAACTGCATTTGCAGCCAGTCGTATTTCAGAATATAGAGTCTGGGGCGATCCGGGCACTGCAACTTCTGACTATCAGATAACCCAGGGCAATGCAGAGGAATTGGATATTTCACTGGGGATTCCGGAAGGCTTTTCCAATGGCTATGAATTCCATATATCAAATGTTAATGGAATGAATTGTTATGATGATAATGGAAATGTCATGGCGGAGGGAAGCAGTCTTGCTGTAACATATACAAAGAGTGATTGTCCGGATATCCAATTATATGTTGCTCCTCTGTTTGAAGCAGGGGATTATAGTGAAGCACTTGAATGCAAAGAAATCAATGGCGTCAATGTGTATTATACAAGTGATATTTACAAATTTGTGCCGCCTGATTACGAACTGACAGAAGAAGATCAACAGAATATGGAGAGCGGTCATTACTATATAAGCTATGGTTCCGGTGAGGTAGAGGTGAAAGTCTATGAAGGAATCATTTTTGAAAATGATAACAAAATCTATAACATGTTCTGCTGGGATGGTGGGATGACACCGGATGAGTGGTTCGATATGGCGGAAGAGTTGCTGCAATAAACACATAACCGGATCTGATGGTAAAACATGAAAGGGACATTTCTTGAAAAAGAGTGTCCTTTTTTATTAAATTAATAATTCTGAAACAATTCTTTATTATAATGAAATGAATTTATAATTTTGTTATGAAGTCAAATGCGAATGAATAAAGATATGAAATGGATGGGTGAAACAATGGCAACAAAACTAAATGAGAAGCAAAGGATGTTTGTTTTTATTAATCTCATGATAACAGGAATTGCAACATCAATGCTGGCTACTGCGATGACGACGGCGCTTCCGCCGGTGGTTGATTATTTCGGAATAAGCATGATGACGGGACAATGGATGACAAGCGGCTATTCATTGGCTATGGGAATTGTGATGCCTTTAACTGCATTTTTGATTAAGAAAATTCCTACGAAGAAATTGTACATATCCGCAATTTTGTGTTTTATCATCGGAGAATTGGTATGTATTCTGTCTCCGGGATTTGGCCTGATGATGGTTGGAAGAGTATTGCAGGCAATTGGAAATGGTATTCTGACTTCCATGGGACAGGTAATTATTCTATCTATTTATCCGGCGGAAAAGAAGGGCGCCATGATGGGATGGTATGGTCTGGCGGCTACAGCGGCACCAATTATTGCGCCAACAATAGCCGGTGTTCTGGTAGATACGGTAGGATGGAAATATATTTTTATTTATACGATGGGAATCATGATTGTTTCGCTTGTGATGTCCTTGGTTAATTTCAGTGATGTTTTGGAGTTACAGAAGATAGATTTCGATGTGGTTTCCTTTGTATTAAGCATATTTGCATTTGGCGGCATCACACTTGGAATTGGCAATATAGGAACTTACGGACTGTTTCGTTTTCAATCACTGATTCCGCTTTTAACGGGTCTTTTTTCAGCAACTTTTTTTGTCATGCGGCAGTTAAAAATGGAAAAAGCATTTTTGGATATTCGGATTCTGAAAAGTAAGAATTATTCATTAGCAGTGATTTCAAGTATGTTATTGTATCTTATCATGATGGGTGGTTCCGTGCTCATGCCGTTATATGTTCAATCCGTATTGGGGTATTCTGCAGTGACATCTGCGCTGGTTACACTTCCCGGGTCGGTAGCCACTGCATTTATCAATCCGTTTGCCGGTCGTATATTTGATAAATTTGGAATAAAAAAATTATATGTGACAGGATCCTTATGTCTGCTTTTAAGCAATGTCGGCATGTTTTTTGTGACCGTATCCTCGCCGCTTATTGTGGCAGCGATTTTCAATGTCATCCGTAATGTATCAATTGGCTGTCTTATGATGCCACTTCTAACATGGGGAACGAATCAGGTGGAGAAAGAAAAGGTTGCGGATGCGTCCTCCTTGCTCACCTCCTTACGAACAGTAGCCGGTTCCATCGGCTCAGCAGTATTTGTTGCAATTATGTCTGTGGTGACCGTTTCTTCCGGGAGCCGTTACGGAGAGACTGCTGCTATGCATGGCGTTAATATTGCGTTTCTTTCCATGGCGGCAGGTACACTATTCATGGTGGGGATAGCCCTATTTGGAGTGAAAAGAAAAGAGCGTGATTAATAACAAGTCTGGTATGAAATTTCCTTTTTCGCAAATACTATAAAATATCTTGTAAATAAAATATACAGGAGCAGAATATATCCCGGGACGCCTGTACTCGGCGGGAGTCGAAAAGCGAGAGAGGTGAATGAAATGGCGGTAGCGCACAAAGGTTCCATTTCCATGGGGATGGTATTAATTCCCGTGGGATTGTATAAAACAACAGTGGATAACGATATACATTTCAATCAATTGGATAAGGAAAGCAAGGCAAGAATCCGTTATAAAAAGTATTGTAGTCATTGCGGGAAAGAAGTGGGTCCCCAGGATATTGTGAAAGGTTATGAATACGAGAAGGACAAATATGTTGTCATGACGGATGACGAATTGGAGCGTATAAAGACGAAAAAAGATAAGACCATTCATATATTGCATTTTGCAAAGATGGCGGAAGTGGATATGATATATTACGAAAAGGACTACTATGCAATTCCGGAAGCAGGGGCAGAAAAAGCATATGAATTACTGCGTCAGTCGCTTTTAGAGGAGAAGAAGGTGGCAATTGCCAAAACGGTTATGGGAACCAATGAAAAATTGCTGGTATTGTATCCTTTAGAAGATGGAATGATTGTTAAAACTTTGTTTTATTTCGATGAAATTGCTTCTGTGCCCAAGCAGATACCAAAATTACAATTGTCTGACCAGGAACGGAACATGGCAAAACTGTTAATTGATAATATGACACAGCCATTCTCGCCGGAGCAGTATCACGACGAATATCAGGCGAGGTTGCGGGATGCCATTATGAGCAAAATTCAAGGGCAGGAGATTGTTACGGCAGATGCGAAATCGCCGGATAATGTGATTGATTTAATGGAAGCTTTAAAGAAATCTTTGGAACAGGCAAAAAGCGAAGGCGATAAGAAAAAAGTTAAGGCAGCAGGAAACAGTATCGGGCAGAAAAAACTGAAAACAGTGGAAAAGGATAAGAAGAATGTGAATCGTGATACCGGTCGGAAACAAGTGTCGGGAGCAGAAAACAATTCCGGAAAGAAGACGGGATCACAAAAAGGAAGTGCAAAGAAAGCAGGAACGGCATGATGGATTTATTTGAGGATAGGAACATTGCGCCGATGTTAATTGCTAATATGGAGGAGCCGTTTGACAATCCGGAATGGATATATGAATTGAAACTTGATGGTTGCCGTTGTATGGCGTATCTGGATGAGGCAGGTGTGGTTCTGCGAAACAAACGAAATGTAGAACTTTTACCGCGATTCCCGGAATTGAGTGATATAAACAAATGTGCGAAACAAAGATGCGTGTTGGATGGGGAATTGATTGTTCTGGTTAATGGGCGGCCGGACTTTTATGAACTACAGAAACGAACCCTTCTGACGAGCAAAACAAAAATCAAACTGGATGCCGGGAGACATCCGGCTTCTTTTGTCGCATTTGATTGCCTGCAAAGCGAAAATCGTATATTGCTGGATGTTCCTTTACTGGAACGTAAGCAGATTTTGCAAAATTTGATAAGAGAAAATGAGAGAATGGCAATTTCCCGTTTCTTTACGGGGAAAGGAAAACAATTATTTACTTTAACAGTGGAAAAGGAATTAGAAGGCGTGGTTGCCAAACGGGCCTCCAGTCTCTATTATCCGGGAAAAAGAACAAAGGATTGGATCAAATTTAAACGCATGGCAGATAGGGATTTTGTCATATGCGGTTTCATTTCCGGGAATGCTTCAGGTGGGATGGTTACTTTGCTTTTGGGAGAATACCGGGAAGGGAAACTAAGTTATGCGGGAAATGTTTCTCTGGGTGTGCGAAAGGAAGTTCTTCGTCATTTACAGAAAGGTCCCTGCCCGTTTCAAAACGGGAAAACAGATAATGTGAATCCGGAAAATAAAATAAAGAATTCGTTAAAGACAGATAAAAATAATGATATAAAAAATAGAGGTATTGTATGGTGTAAACCGAATAAAATATGCGTGGTAGAATACATGCCTAATACAAAAGATTCGCTGCGACAACCGGTATATAAAGGGCTCCGGAACGATTAAGCATCAGGGACGTACCTTCTGTCACGAGGAGCGTCCCCTGTCACGCGGATTGTCCCCTGTCACGAGGATTGTCCCCTGTCACGAGGAGCGTCAATGAAAGAAATGAATTGACGGTTATTGTTTGGAAGTGTTGAGTGATAAGCAAAAGTTATAACGGATTATAAATATTTTGAATTTTTCAAAATAGAAATGATTTGATACTATAACTACAGCAAAACAAGATAAGGAAAAACAAAAACTTGCAAAACTACTTGTGAGGAAAACAAAAACTACAAAACAAAAACTACAAAACAAAAACTACAAAACAAAAACTACAAAACAAAAACTA
>JBJEMA010000092.1:0-5098 GCA_051879435.1 Lachnospiraceae bacterium | reverse complement strand
CAAAACAAAAACTACAAAACAAAAACTACAAAACAAAAACTACAAAACAAAAACTGTAGAATATAATTTGATAAACAATATACTGCAAAAATAACAAGAGAATTTCAAGTTTGATTGATTAAGGCAATGAGCAAGGAAAGGAGAAATCGTATGAAAAAGATTGCGGGAAGCAGAATTCTTTCAACAATTGATATGTCTTGCTGTATGGAAATTAACATTCATACGGTTTATTTTTCGCGCGCTTTGTATCGATGAAACGGATTGGTTTGTGATTTGGTCATCAGCGCCGCTGATGACTTTTTTTATGTCTGGAAAATGCAAGGAAGGAGAAGTGAGATGGCGGAAGGACAGCCAATATATAAATTGTGTCATGTTGGAAAAGTATTTGAAGACAAAAAAAACAGAACCGTTGCATTGGAAGATGTTTCTTTTGAAATCGAAGAAGGAGAGATATTCGGAATTATTGGCATGAGCGGAGCCGGAAAAAGTACATTGGTACGTACTCTGAACCGGCTGGAGAAGGTAAGTAGCGGAGAGGTTATTTTTGATGGCCGCAATCTTGAAAAGTTATCGGAAAAAGAGATAAGAAAAGAAAGAAAACATATTGCCATGATTTTTCAGGGATTCAATCTTTTGCAGCAAAAAAATGTAATTGCAAACATTGAACTTCCGCTTCGTCTCTCAGGAGTACCGAAAAAGGAGAGACTGGAAAAAGCCTATGAGATGTTAAAAATCGTCGGATTGGAAGAGAAAGCAAAAGCCTACCCTTCCCAGTTATCCGGAGGTCAGCGGCAAAGAGTGGCGATAGCAAGAGCATTGGCGATGGAGCCGAAAGTTCTTCTTTGCGATGAAGCAACAAGTGCGCTGGATCCAAAAATAACAGAAGAAATACTTAATCTGTTAAGTGACATTAATCGGAAATTAAACCTAACTATAATTATCATCACCCATGAAATGAGTGTTATCGAAAAAATATGTAACCGGGTAGCAATCATAGATGCTGGAAAAGTTGCTGAGATTGGTAATGTAAAAGATATATTTGCTAATCCGCAATCAAATGCGGCAAAGAAACTTGTTTTACCGGCGTTGGCCGGAGACAATCCGTTCGATATGACCGACAAGCGTTGCTACCGTATCGTATTTGACGGAAGATCGGCAACAGAACCGGTGATTTCCAATCTGGTAAAGGAAACCGGAGAATTTGTTAATATCCTGAGTGCAAACACAAGGAGTGTGGGCGGTGTTGGATATGGACAGATGATTGTGGAATTCCCGAAAGAGGAAGAAGCACATCAAAAAGTTTTGGATTTCTTCAAAAAAATTGACATGAATGTGGTTGAAGTTGAAAAGGAGGTGACGCAATGACGCACAACTTATGGATGATTATACTGAACGGAGTTGTGGAGACAATTGAAATGACGGTGATTTCCACCTTGCTTGCTTATGTTGTAGGACTTCCGTATGGTGTTTTTCTGAAAATAACGGGAAAAGATGAGATATTGGAAAACAAAATTGTTCACGCAATTTTGGCCGGAGTCGCAAATATTATGCGTTCGATCCCGTTTCTGATTTTACTTGTATTCCTGATTCCGTTTACAAGATTTATCGTAGGTACTTCGATTGGAACGGAAGCGAGTATTGTGCCGCTTACCGTAGGAACCATTCCTATTGTTGCCCGGATGGTGGAGCAGTCATTGAATGAAATTCCGAAAGGAGTCATTGAAGCGGCGCAGTCCATGGGGGCAAGCAAGTTCCAGATTGTTATACACTTTTTCATCGCAGAAGCCATGCCATCTCTGTTATCCGGAGCGGCAATTAACATGGCAACGGTGCTTGGTTACAGTGCGATGGCCGGCTGTATCGGTGGCGGCGGCCTGGGAGCAATCGCATTAAATTACGGATATTACCGTTATCAGACGGATGTCCTCTTAATCACCATCGTAATACTAATTTTGATTGTTCAGATTTTCCAAGAGGGCGGAAATGCGCTTTCGAAGAAAATCCGACACACATAAAAAAGAGAAAAGGAGAAAATATTATGAAGAAAAGAATTTTAGCAACATTAGTTGGAGTATTGACTCTGGGAGCGCTGGCATTGACCGGATGCGGAAACAAAGGTGCGGGTACAGAAACCGCAGATGCAGCAGGTGCATCAGACATTGGAACTGCAGTAAACGAAAGTGTGGAAAGAACAAGCATTAAAGTGGGTGCTAATATTACACCGCACTCCGAAATTTTGTATCAGGCAAAAGCAATCCTTGAAACAGAGGGAATTGATCTTGAAGTAGTGGAAATTGAAGATTCCGTTACACCGAACACAGGTGTTACCGAAGGAACTCTGGACGCTAACTATTTCCAGCATCAGCCTTATCTGGATGATTACAATTCACAAAATGGAACGGATCTGGTTTCCATTGGAGCCATTCACTATGAGCCGTTTGGCATTTATTCACAGAAGATAAGCAGCATTGATGAACTGGAAGATGGAGCGCAGGTTGCAGTGCCAAACAATGTAACCAACGAGGCAAGAGCATTACTTTTATTGCAGCAGGAAGGTGTTATTACACTTCGGGAAGGTGTAGGCATTGAGGCAACCGTTGCGGATATCGTAGATAACCCGAAGAACATCACTTTTGTTGAAGTAGATCCTTCTCAATTGGTGAATACACTTCCGGATGTATCCATTGCCGTAATTAACGGAAACTACGCTCTAGAAGGTGGCCTGAGCGTTGGAAAAGATGCAATCGCAGTAGAAGCAAATGACGGTATTGCAGCACAGACTTATGGAAATATTGTAGTAACAAATGCAAGCAACAAGGATAATCCGGCGCTTCTCCGTCTCGTAGAAGTACTTCAGTCCGAAGAAATCAAGAATTTCATTCTTAACACTTATGATGGAGCAGTAGTTCCGCTGAATTAAAATGAATGTTAATTAAACAAGTGTTAATCAAAACAAATGTTAATCAAAACAAATGTTAATCAAAACAAATGTTAATCAAAACGAATGTTAATCAAAACGAATGTTAATTAAATCGAATGGAGGAAAAAAACAGTGGCAAGATTAAATTTGTTACAACCAAATGAATTAACGGGAAAGGCAAAAGAAGCCTATGATAAATTGGCCGAAGCAGGCAAAATCACAAATATGAAGTTGACGATGCTTCAGGACTATGGAACCTACCTGGCATTTATGGGTTGGTATGATTCCTGGGCAAGTCTTGAAAAAATAGTAGGATTAAGAGCGGCAACCATTTATGCCCATGCAGTTTCCACAACAAACGGCTGCATGTTGTGCTCACTCTTCTTCATCAGCGATTTGAAGGCTCTTGGACTGGAACCGGGAAAATTCAAACTGGAAGAAAATGAAGAAATTCTTGTGAAATTAGGACAGCAGATTGTAAAAGATCCAACCAAAGTTTCCGATGAACTTTTGTATAGTTTAAGAAAGTTTTATTCCGATCCGGAGATTGTTGCAATTGTAGGATTTGCAGCACAGATGCAGGCAACAAATAATTTCAACTCCGTTCTGGGGGTTGATGTGGATGAGAGACTTCTTCCGATTAAGGATGAGTTTAAGCCGGCAACCTGGAGGGAAAACATTAAATAAATGCTGAGAAAAGGGAGGAAATAACAAACAATTTTCTCCCTTTTTCAAATAAAAGATTGGAGAAAACAAGACAAGAGTTTAAGACAAGAATTGAAATAAGGCAAAGAAGTAATTGAGATTGGAGAGTGAATATAAATGGTGGATTTTGAATATTACAATCCGGCAAAAATTGTATTTGGAAAGGACGCAGTGAATAAAATCGGTGCGTTGCTGGAAGAAAATCACGCAACAAAACTGCTGTTCGTTTACAGCGGTGAATTTGTTAAAACTCTGGGAATTTTTGATAAAGTGAAGGACGCCGCAACGGAACGGAATATCGCATTTTTCGAAAATGGTAATGTAGTTCCTAATCCCTCCATTGACCTGGTGAGAGAACTGGTGCAACTTGGGAAAAAAGAAAATATTGATTTTGTATTGGCTGTTGGCGGTGGAAGTGCAATCGATACGGCGAAGGCTGTGGCACTTGGCATACCGTATGAAGGGGATGTGTGGGACTTTTTTGAACAAGGTGTAAATCCGGAAAGGGTTCTTCCGATTGGCGTTATTTCCACCCTTCCTGCCAGCGGATCGGAAACCAGCAATGCTGCGATTTTATCGAACAAAGAATGGAAACTTGGTTTTGAGGATAATCGGATTATTCCGAAATTTGCCATTATGAATCCGCAGTACACCCTCGGACTTCCGGATTTTCAGACTGCTGCAGGTGTGGCGGATATATTATCCCATTTGCTGGAAAGGTATTTTTCTGATGTGCAGCATACCGATGTTACAGATTATCTGATTGAAGGTGGTGTTCAGGCACTGCTTGTAAACGGAAGACGATTAAAAGCCGATCCGAAGAATGAGGATGCAAGAGCGGAAATCCAATGGCTGGCAACGATAGCGCATAATAATCTTCTGGATACCGGTCGAATTGGTGATTGGGGGTCCCATAGAATCGAGCATGAGTTAAGCGGACAATACGGGATTACCCATGGAGAAGGAATGGCCATAGTTTTGCCGGCCTGGGTTCGTTATGTGGCAAAAGTGAAACCGTGGAAATTGGCACAACTTTCTATCCGTGTATTCCATGAAGATTACCTGAATCAGACGGAAGAGGAGAATGCACTGGCGTTATCCGTTCATTTGGAAAACTATTTTAAGGAAATTGGATTGCATACAAGATTAAGTGAACTGGGAATCGGTGACGAACATTTTGATGAAATGGCTAAGCGGGCAACGAAAAACGGACCGGTGGGTCATTACCTCCCAATCGATGAAAAGGTGTTTGTGGACATTTTACAGTTAGCAAAATAAGCATCAGGGACGTACCTTTTGTCACAAGGAGCGTCCCTTTGTCACAAGGAGCGTCCCTTGTCACAAGCATCGTTCTTCCGCATACTTATTTGAATAATAAAATAATACTTGTGCACGCAATTTCAGAATGATATGATTTCTGTAAAGCATATTTTCTTTTCCAAAAGCGTTCTGCTTTTGACGAACCAAGTCTAT
>JBJEMA010000091.1:0-40289 GCA_051879435.1 Lachnospiraceae bacterium | reverse complement strand
TCGACGGAGTGGTTTGGCACCTCGATGTCGGCTCATCGCATCCTGGGGCTGAAGTAGGTCCCAAGGGTTGGGCTGTTCGCCCATTAAAGCGGTACGCGAGCTGGGTTCAGAACGTCGTGAGACAGTTCGGTCCCTATCCGGCGTGGGCGTAGGATATTTGAGAGGAGCTGTCCTTAGTACGAGAGGACCGGGATGGACGGACCACTGGTGTATCTGTTGGAGACCAACTCCATGGCAGAGTAGCCAAGTCCGGCAGGGATAAACGCTGAAGGCATCTAAGCGTGAAGCCCCCCTCAAGATGAGATATCCCAACAAGTAAGACCCCTTGAAGACGACAAGGTAGATAGGGCCAGAGTGTAAGTGCAGCAATGCATTCAGCGGATGGTTACTAATCGGTCGAGGGCTTATCCTGAGAAGGGTAAAAATGGAAAACGGATAGGAAAACAGAGATGTTATTCCGGGAGATGGAAGTAGATTAAGAAGAGACTGTGTTCGGTTTTCAGGGTATCGAAAAAATAGTCCTCGATAGCTCAGTCGGTAGAGCGCATGACTGTTAATCATGATGTCGTAGGTTCGAGCCCTACTCGGGGAGCTGAAAGCGAAGAGCGTCGCGGGAAGGAAAGCGGGGCAAAGAGAATAGGGCTCCATGGTCAAGCGGTTAAGACATCGCCCTTTCACGGCGGTAACACGGGTTCGATTCCCGTTGGAGTCATTTTAAATAATTAATTATGGCGCGATAGCCAAGCGGTAAGGCGTGGGTCTGCAACACCCTGATCACCGGTTCAAATCCGGTTCGCGCCTCTTAAAATCCTCAATTCATTATAGAGTTGAGGTTTTCTTTTTTTCTTTTTGCAACAATGCAGATGATGGCAATATTTGCACATTTTGACAAGTTTTTCATATAGATACTTTTTGGTAAAGAGGGATAAATAAAATCATATTATCAGATGAAGGAGTAATTCTAAAAGATGAATTTAAGAAGAATCGGTGGTGTGTTACTTAGCATCCTGGGAATCCTGCTTACATTCATATGTGTTGCTACAATTGTGAAAATTGTAGTATCCGGGAATAGAGAACCGGTGGATATTCAGTTGGTAATTGTAATGATAATCGGAACAATCCTGGGGCTTGTTATGCTTGTTAACGGATGCCGCCTGTTGGAGTCGGATAAGTTGATAAAATTGGTCTCGGTTATGAAAAAATTTTTAGGAAATAGAATCATTTTTGTTATCATTGCGCTGTTGTGTATTTGCGGGTTATTCGTTTTCTCCAAAAAGTATAAATGGATTTGTATGATGGTTGGGAATATTTCTGTGCTGATTTATGGAGCATTGAAAGGCTGGGACTTTAAAAATAGTGGGAAATGGGAAAAACCATGGCAGCTTGAAAGGGTGATTGGAGCTCCGGTTTTGCTTTATTGGATAGTTGTTTGTTTGCTTATGGAATATGTAATTGGCTGGTAAAAGATACTTCTATGTCTTGCGATAACAATCTGTATTGGAATGACGGGATGTGAAAATGCTAACAATGAGATAGATATGTTAGATAATCAGACGACGAATGAAGATATGCAGTTTGAAATGGAAAATACAGTAAGTGATAATGAGAATTCGCAGATTGTGACGGAAAATGCAGTTAGTGACAATGAGAATTCGCAGATTATGACGGAAAATGCAGTTAGTGACAATGAGACTTCGCAGGTCGAAACACTGCTTGATGAATTTATTGCAGGTGAAAAAGAGGCATTCTATTTAAATTCCGAAATAAGCTTTTTCATTACAGATCTTAATATGAACCGGGATGAATGGGATTCTTACAGCGTCGGAGAAAGAGTGGACTTAGACAATGATGGAGAAAATGAATTGATTCTTTCCGGACCTTATGGCGGAATGTATTTGGATGTACTGAATGGCAAAATCGTGGTTTTTGCGCAAGGAGCCGGAACCGCCGATTTGTTGTCCTATGTCTATTATGAGGACGCATACTGGGTTGTGAATAGGGATACGACTCACGCCGGACGACAATTTTACACATTTACACAATATTCCGGTTCTGATACAATCGTTGATTCCTTTGATCTAAACGCCGAATATTGGGATCAGCAGGAATACGACGAAAATAGTGAATTCACATATCGTGGAAACAGCATTTCCATGGAAGAATATGAAGAAATATATCATGCAATTTTCGGCGAATAAAAGGCGGTTGGCCTTGGAATATCATGTAGTGGAAATAGAAAAATATGAATTCCGGACACTTATCTTTAGGGTGGTCCGGAATTCATATTTTTCTAGTATAATCAGAAGGTCATCTTGAATTTATATAGGCCATTAAGAATTTGTAAAGGCTATCAAGAATCAAGAATTTGCAGAAGTACTTGCTTTAAGTTATTTTACCAACATAGTATAATAAATTAAATGCCCCTGATTTTTTGGGAACTTATATTCGGGATTTCGAGAATAAACCGATTTGGAGGAAGTGTTATGAGATGGACACAGTATCGAATTAAAACAATTAGTGATGCGGAGGATATGATTATTTCTGCGCTGTATGACATTGGATTAGAAGGTGCGCAGATTGAAGATAAAGTGCCCTTGACTGCAAGGGAAAAGGAGCAGATGTTTGTTGATATTGTGCCGGATGGACCGGATGATGATGGCGTAGCATATTTGAACTTCTTTGTTGAAATTGAAGATGAGATGGACCCGGAGGAATACAAAAAGAAGGTAAATGATACAGTTACGGCCATTTCGCAGGAATTGGAAGATATTCGGCTTTTTATGGAGATTGGCGAGGGGACCATAGAAGTATCAGAAACAGAGGATAAGGATTGGATTAACAATTGGAAAGAGTTTTTCCATCAATTTTATGTGGATGATATTTTGGTGATTCCGTCATGGGAAGAAGTAAAGGAAGAAGACAAGGACAAAATGATTCTCCATATTGATCCCGGGACTGCATTTGGAACCGGAATGCATGAAACCACACAGCTTTGTATTCGTCAGTTACGAAAATATGTTACCGGAGAAACGGAATTGCTGGATGTTGGAACCGGAAGTGGTATTTTGTCAATTTTGTCCATTATGTTTGGGGCGAAGCACGCTATAGGAACGGATTTGGATCCTTGCGCTATTGATGCGGTAAAAGACAATCTGTCTACGAATCACATTGATCCGGAAAAATTTGAGTTGTTGATTGGCAATATTATTACGGAAGAAGATGTTCAGAAGCAGGTGGGATATGAAAAATATGATATAGTCGTTGCAAATATTCTGGCAGATGTACTTGTGCCGCTGACGCCGGTTATTTATCATCATTTGAAAAAGGGGGGTATCTATATTACTTCCGGAATTATTGATGAAAAAGAAGAAACTGTGGTAAATGCAGTTAAATCAGCGGGGCTGGAAGTAGTGGAAGTGACTTATCAGGGTGAGTGGGTTAGTGTTACAGCACGAAAGAATTAAGTTGAAAACTGCAATATTGCCATGCGAAAGCGTTAAAACGAAACTGCAGTATTGTCATGCGAACATGAAAGCGTCGAAGAGTTGCCCGACGAAAGGATTATGATGAATTGAGAAGAAGGAAAATTGCATGCAACATTTTTTTGTAGAACCGGAACAAATTCAGGGAAAGAAAATTCAAATTACGGGTAATGATGTGAATCATATCCGTAATGTTCTGCGCATGAAGATAGGAGAAGAGATTTCTGTGCGTAACGGGATTGACGGAAAGGAATATCGGGCAGAAATTGCGGCTTTTGAGGAAGATGCTGTATGGTGTGATTTAAGGTTTGTGAAAGAAGAGGGTATAGAGTTGCCGGCGCGGGTTTCCCTTTTTCAGGGGTTGCCGAAGGCGGATAAGATGGAACTGATTATCCAGAAAGCAGTAGAACTTGGGGTATACGAAGTAATTCCTGTGGCAACCAAACGCACCGTTGTAAAGTTAGATGAAAAAAGAGAAAAAAGTAAAATTGCCAGATGGAACGGAATTAGTGAGTCGGCGGCAAAACAGAGTGGACGCGCTATTGTTCCTCAAATTCGTGAAGTGATGACAATGAAGGAAGCGATTGCCTACGCTTCGGCCATGGAAGCAAAAGCAATTCCCTACGAACTGGCAGAAGGAATGGAAGCAACAAAATCCTGGATTGCAAATTGCAAAACTGCGAAACAGATTGCGGTTTTTATCGGACCGGAAGGCGGATTTGCGCCGGAGGAAATCACATTGGCAGAAGATGCCGGTGTTGTTCCCATTTCTCTGGGAAAGCGGATTTTACGCACAGAGACGGCGGGGATGACGGTATTATCAATTCTGATGTATGAGTTGGAAATGTGCCGGAGTTAATTTGCAGAAAAAGGTTGAATGCATCTGCAGGAATTGCATGAATGAGTCGCGGGACGGAAATGTCGGATAAGGAACATTTCATTCGGAAACGCATAAAGTATAATATATGTGGTTATCGGAAGAAATATTCCAACAGTATCCGAAAAAAATCCGGCGGTTGCTGGAAGAAATATTCCAACAGTAACCGAAAAATATTTCGGCAGTTGCTGAAAGAAATATTTCCGATGGTAAAATAAGTATTTCTGTTGATGCCGAAAAATGGAGGTTGGATTCGTAATGAAAGAAATATATTTAGATAATTCTGCTACTACAAAATGTTTGGATGAAGTAATTGAAGAGATGACGAAGGTATATTCCAGGGATTACGGAAATCCTTCCAGTATGCATATGAAGGGAGTAGTGGCAGAAAATTATCTGAAGGACGCCAAGGAAATAATCGCGAAAAATCTCATGGTAAATCAGAAAGAAATATTTTTTACCTCCGGTGGAACGGAAAGTGATAATACTGCATTGATTGGCGCTGCCATTGCGAACCGGCGAAACGGAAATCATATCATAACAACGAAAATGGAACATCCGGCAATCCTTCGTACGGTGGAATATCTGGCAAAACAGGGATTTGAAATTTCCTATCTGGGGGTAAATGAGCAAGGCGTAATTTCTCTCGAGGAGTTGCGCAGCACCATTCGGGAGGACACCATTCTTGTATCCATCATGCATACCAACAATGAAATCGGTTCCGTTCAGCCCATTGCCGAAGCGGGTGCACTGATGAAAAGTATTCGCAGCAACATTCTTTTCCATGTGGATGCAGTGCAGGGATATGGCAAATTTCGGATTTTACCGAAAAAAATGGGAATTGATATGATGTCAATAAGCGGTCACAAAATTCATGGACCAAAGGGTGTGGGAATCTTATATATTGCAGAGAAAACGAAAATTCAACCCTATATTCTGGGGGGCGGCCAGCAGGCCGGGATGCGTTCCGGAACGGAAAATGTGCCGGGAATTGCCGGAATGGCGGTTGCAATAAAAATTCTATATAATCATTTGCAGGAGGATGCGGAGCGGCTATATGAACTTCGGGATTATTTTATTTCCCAGGTTCTTCAGATTCCGGATGTGCAATTAAACGGTCCAAAGGGAAGGGAAGGCGCGCCTCATATTGTCAGCATTTCTGTTCGAGGCATCCGTTCCGAAGTTCTTTTGCATGCGTTGGAAGAACGGGGAATTTATGTATCGGCCGGAAGTGCCTGTGCTACTCACAAACATAGCGTTTCCGATACCTTATCTGCCATTGGGCTGCCTAAGGATTTGTTGGAATCTACCCTTCGATTTAGCTTTTCCGTATTTACCACAAAGGAAGAACTGGATGAGACAATTAAGGCTCTGCGGGAACTGATTCCGGTATTGCGCAAATATACAAGACATTAATGAATAATCCGAAAACTGTCGCAAAACCTGCAAGTAAAATCCGAAAATTGTCGCAAAAACGAAACATTGTAATATGTTGCAAATGACAAAACAGAAAGAGATGAAAAGCCCATGTTACCATTTAAAACAAACATAAAAATTTTTATTATTGAATTTGTCTGCGTTGTTTTGATTGAAACCGTTTATGCCATTTCTATGTATGGAATTGAAGTTGCTGCAACGGTTTCTTTGGGTTTGTTGCCTGTTTTGCTCATGACGCTGATTGCACTAAATGTTCATAATGAAAATACGATTTTGCGTTGCCTGTATATTTCTGCCATATTTGCGTATTTCTACATGAGTTATGTCATGCATACCCAGGCATCCCTGCCGTTTATGCTTCTTGCGGTAGGTGTTTCCCTTGCCTTGTTTATCCAGCCGGGCATACAGATGGAGTATCTGATTATCACCACGCTTTTGCTCATCGGAATCGGATTTTTTCAATTGGATGTGATAGAAGTGACTTCCGATTACCGTCTTTATTGCACTTATGTCATGATGTATGCATTTGCTCTGGTTACCATTCAGTTTATCATTGTTGGCGTTGTGAATTATCAGCGGGAAATGGAAAAGAAAAATGAGATAGCCGAAGAAGCATTGGAAGCAAAATCCAATTTCCTGGCCAACATGTCCCATGAGATCCGAACACCAATGAATGCCATTTACGGTATGGCAGAACTGTTGGAAGGGAAAAAATTCAGCCGTCAGGATAAGGAATATATTGCCACCATTAAGCATTCCAGTGAAAGTCTGTTATCTATCATCAATGAAATTTTGGATTTTTCCAAAGTTGAGTCCGGAAAAATGTCTATTCACGAGGAACCCTATGATTACAATAATATGATGCAGGATGTCATTTCCATTATTCAATTCCGTCTGAAAGACAAGAACATTGAATTTGTGCTGGATATTGACAAAAATATTCCCCGGGAAATGATTGGCGATGAAATTCGAATCCGGCAGATTTTGATTAATATTTTGAATAATGCCGTAAAATTCACAAACCGGGGTTTCATTAGCCTGAAAACCAGATGGATCTACGCAGAGGATGGAACCGGTGTGTTGCAAATGGAGGTTACGGATACCGGAATCGGTATCTCAGAGGAAAATATTGAAAAACTGTTTACCGCATTCGGTCAGCTGGACACAAAGAAAAACCGTAATGTAGAAGGCACGGGACTGGGGCTCGCCATTACCAAGAAACTGGTGGATATTATGGGTGGTACGGTTACGGTTCAGTCAAAAATTAAAGAAGGAAGTACATTTTCTGTGACGATTCCGCAGAAAATTTACGATCCGCGCCCATGCGAATTTGAGCCTCAAAGCGACAATCTTTATGTGGCGAAAGATACTTATCACATTACCTTTACTGCACCTCAGGCAAAAGTTTTGATTGTAGATGATAATAAAGTGAATCGGCAGGTTGCCCAGGAATTGATGAAACTGTTTGGTTTTGAGGCGTATCTGGCAGAAAGCGGTCAGGAAGCGATTGACCGGGTGGAAAAGCATACCATTACATTTGATATTATTTTTATGGATCACATGATGCCGTTTATGGATGGCGTGGAGGCAACAAAGCAGATTCGAATGCTGCCCAGTGAATATGCGAAAACGGTTCCTATCATTGCTTTGTCAGCAAATGCAATTAAAGGCGTGGAAAAACAATTTTATGAAAATGGAATGAATGATTATATTTCCAAACCAATCCGTATGGACCAGTTAAATGATTTGCTGTACAAATGGCTGCCTCAGGCCAAGATTTTCCCTGTGGGAACTTCGGAGGAGGAAATAAAAAAGATTCAGGAGAATTTGGATTTCAGCCATATGACCCGGGAGGAATTGATGGAGCATATGGAAGGGATTGATGTGGAAACCGGTATTAAGAATTGCGCCGGAAATGTGGATGTCTTTTTTGATTTGCTTCAGACCTATGCAAGTTCCAATATGGCAAACATACTCAATGATTATTTTGAAAAAGAAGATATGGAAAATTATGCCATTACGGCTCATTCCATTAAAGGAGCCAGTAAGAACATCGGAGCCCACGATATTGCGGATAAGGCCTATAGCCTGGAGAGAGCCGGTAACCGAAAGGACATTAATTACATTTGGGATAATCACGAAGAATTTGTTAAGGAATATGCCGGCATGGTCCGTATGTTAAAACGAATGTTTTTTGGTAATATCTGATTTCCCTGAGCGGTTGGATTATCCGAAGGATTGCTGTCTCGAGAGCAGGTTTAGGATACTGCGTGGTGCAATCAGGTAAAAACTATGTTATAATCTTATTAAGTATGTGTAAAGAAAAACTAGATGACTGAGACAGTTATTATCAAACACAGTTGACAGAAAACGATATTGTTTTGAAGTGAGGTGCTGTTATGTTTCGAGTAGCAGTTTGTGATGATGAGGCAACATCATTAAAGTTGAATTGTGCTTTGACAAAAAAAGTGCTGGAAGAAGAAGGCATTGATTACGAAATTCGGGAATTTCAGGATATGCGGGAGATGTTGCAGGCTTTGAGTAAAAGTTCGGCAAATTATGATGTATTATTGAGTGATATATTGACGACGGATATGAATGGCATCAAAGCGGCAGAGGAATTGCGCAAATTGGGGGATCAACTGGATATCATTTTCATTTCCACTACAGCAGAGTATGCACTTGACGGCTATCGGGTGCAGGCCCTTCGGTATTTGAAAAAGCCGGTGGATATTGAAATCTTAAGAGAAGCATTGTTGATGTCATATCAAAAGAATCATCAGAAAGAAAAAATTTCCGTTACATGTGAAGGCAAATTATACAATGTGGATTATAAGGATATTGTCTATGTTGAAAGCGATGCAAGAGATATCCGCATCATTACGAAAGAACATGTTTTGCTGGTACATATGAAAATTTCCGATATGGAAAAAATGCTTCCTGAGAAAAACTTTTTCCGATGCCACCGATCCTACATCGTAAATTTTGATGAGATGGAAAATCTGGAACGTTATCAGGCAGAGATGAAAACCGGAGAGATTATACCGATAAGCCAGCAGTTGTATTCCGAGACGAAAAAGCGTTTTGCACAGTTGGGAAAATAAATTGATACAAAAACGAATTGATACAAAAACGAATTGATACAAAAACGAATTGATACAAAAACGAATTGATACAAAAACAAATTGATGCAAAAACAAATTGATGCAAAAACAAATTGATGCAAAAACAAATTGATACAAAAACAAATTGATACAAAAACAAATAAAATAGAAAGAATAGAGCAGTAACTATGAATTATCAGGCTTTTCTGATTAAGTATGCAGAGATTGCAATAAAAGGAAAGAACCGGTTTTTGTTTGAGGACGCCCTGGTTCGCCAAATTAATAGCGCACTAAAAAGAGTTCAGGGAGATTTTAAGGTCTACAAAATCCAAGGACGTGTAATGATTGATGTGCTTTCCGATTATGATTTTGAGGAAACCACCTCGGCACTGAAAAAAGTCTTTGGAATTACAGCTATTTGTCCTGTGGTTATCTTGGAAGACGAAGGATTCGATAAATTAAAGCAGGATATTTTGTCCTATGTGGATCACGTGTATCCACAGAAGGAACTTTCTTTCAAAGTGCATGCGCGAAGAGCACGAAAAAATTACCCTTATGAATCTATGGAAATTAATGCTTTACTGGGAGAGGCTGTTTTGATGGCTTATCCGCAGATGCATGTGGATGTTCATCACCCGGATGTTTTGCTGAATGTTGAAATTCGGGAAAAGATATTCGTTTATTCCGTATCCATTCCGGGGGCCGGTGGAATGCCGGTTGGAACCGCGGGCAGGGCAACCCTGCTTTTGTCCGGTGGAATTGATTCTCCGGTAGCCGGTTACATGATTGCAAAACGAGGAGTGATACTGGATGCAGTTTATTTCCATGCGCCTCCTTACACAAGCGAGCGTGCAAAACAGAAGGTTATTGATTTGGCAAAGATTGTCGCGGCGTATGCAGGAGAGATTCGTTTGCATATTATTAATTTTACGGACATTCAGTTGGCGATTTATGAGAAATGTCCGCATGATGAGTTAACCATTATCATGCGGCGGTACATGATGCGAATTGCCCAGTCCATTGCAGAAGAAAGTAACAGCATGGGATTAATTACAGGGGAATCCATTGGACAGGTTGCTTCCCAGACAATGCAGAGTTTGCTGGCAACCAATGAGGTTTGTCATTTGCCGGTATACCGCCCGTTAATTGGATTTGATAAATTGGATATTATTGCAATTTCCGAAAAAATCGGTGCTTATGAAACTTCCATTTTACCATTTGAAGATTGTTGTACCATATTCGTGGCAAAGCATCCGGTGACAAAACCAAATCTGGGCATAATTAAGAAGCATGAAAAGAATCTGGAAGATGGGATTGATGCCTTATATCAGACGGCTTTGGAAACGCGGGAGATTGTTGTTTGCCGGCCGGAATAGGAAAAATAAAAAGCAGGGGCAAAACCCTGCTTTATTATTTGTAAAAATGATTATGTTTCCCAAAATAATAAGGATGCTCTATCCTTATATTGCTGCAAGGCTGTCTGTTGCAGACTTCCTTTATTCTTCCACAATATAAGGTTGTAAAGCAGTCATTATTTCTGTCGTGTCACCTTCCGCATGAATGTTTAATGCAATTGGTTTGGAAAGATCAAGACTGAAAATACCCATAATTGATTTTGCGTCAATTACATAACGACCGGAAATGAGGTCAAAATCAAAATCATATTTTGTGATTTCATTTACGAATGATTTAACCTTATCAATGGAGTTTAATGAGATTTGTACTGTCTTCATCGAATGGACTACCTCCTTAACATTTTACTAACACAAATATAGTGCAGATTAAAAAATAAGTCAATTGTCACAAAAGGGAATAAAGGGTTTCCTAAAAAAGTTAAGATAGATTTTACGAAAATCAGACAGATAATTTACCTAACAAAGAAAAGGAAAATTACTCAACATGGAAATAATTTTATCCAACAGGGAAAAGGAAAATTACTCAACATGGAAATGATTTTATCCAACAGGGAAAACGAAATTTTTCCATGCAGAAAATGATTTACTCATAGAAAATATAGAAGTTTAGAAGGGAAGATATGATTAATGAAAAAAGTTGCCTTTCACAATTTGGGATGTAAAGTAAATGCGTATGAATTGGATGCCATGCAAAAACTGTTTTTGGAGCAGGGTTATGAACCGGTATCCTTTGAAGAAAAGGCAGATGTTTATGTAATTAATACATGTACGGTAACCAATATTGCCGATCGGAAAAGCCGTCAAATGTTGCATCGGGCAAAGAAAATGAATCCCGATGCCCTGGTGGTCGCAGTGGGATGTTATGTTAACAGCCACGCCGGAGAAATTATATCTGATAACAGCATAGACCTTTGCATCGGAAATAACCAAAAGGGGAAGATTGCAGAACTGGTAACGGAGTTGTTAAGCAATCGTAAGGTCGAGATTGCGGATACTGTACAAGAGCCGTGCGCTGGAGAAAAGATGCCGGACATAAATGTGCCGGATATTTCCAAGGAAAACGAATACGAGGAATTGGAAATCTCCACCACTGCAGAGCGGTGTCGCGCCTTTATTAAAGTGCAGGATGGCTGTAACCAGTTCTGCAGTTATTGTATTATTCCCTATGCCAGAGGCCGGGCGCGGAGCCGGAAAAAAGAACATATACTGAAAGAAATCGGAAATATGGTGGCGAAGGGGTATCAGGAGTTTGTTATTACGGGAATACATTTGAGTTCCTACGGAACAGATTTTACCCAGGAAAAGCCAAAGGCTGATTGCTTCGGACCGTCACAGCTGCTTGATTTACTGTGGGCTATCAGCAGAATCCCGGGAGTTACCCGTATTCGCCTGGGTTCTCTGGAGCCAAGACTCATTACAGAGGAATTTGCCCGGGAACTGGCAAAGATTCCGCAGATTTGTCCGCATTTTCATTTGTCCCTGCAAAGCGGATGCGACCGCACTTTGCAACGGATGAATCGTCACTATACGGCGCAGGAATATAAAGAGAAAACGGAAATCCTTCGCCGGGAATTTGTCCATCCCGCAATCACAACAGATATTATTGTGGGATTTCCGGGGGAAACGGAGGAAGATTTCGAACAGTGCCGATGCTTTGCGGAGGAGGTTTCATTCTACGAGATGCACATTTTCAAATATTCCAGAAGAAAGGGAACGCCGGCGGACCGTATGACGGGACAGTTGACAGATGCGGAAAAAACAAAGCGGAGTCACATTTTGGAGGAATTAGAGTACCGGCAATCCCAGACATTTCGTTCTTATTATCTGGGCAGACAGGTGGAAGTGCTGATTGAGGAGAAGAAAGAACTAATTTGGGAAAATGAGAAAAAAATCTGTTGGATTGGGCATACTCCCGAATATATCCGTGTAGCAGTTCCTGTGGAGAATGATGCGACAAACCATGCAGATGCAACGACTGGAAATGCGGGAAACTATGCAGATGCAGTGACAGCAAATGCGGGAAATCTGGTCAATTGTATCTGCCGGGTTATGGTAGATGAGGTGTCCGGGGAGCAATATTTACAAGGGCATTTTATTTGAATATCGCCATGTTTTGGAGTATAATTGATAAGGTGTATGCTCTAAAATAGGGAGAGAATTTGATTTATGACGAAATCCATTACGCAAGCCGTTATTTTTGCGGGCGGTTTAGGGGAACGGTTGAAGCCCTTTACGGAAACAAATCCAAAGCCGATGTTTCCATTTAACGGAAAGCCTTTCATTGAATATCTTGTGGAACAAATCCGTGATTATGGAATTCGGGACATTATCATATTGTTGGGTTATCTGCCGGAAAAGGTGATGGATGCGCTGGGAGACGGTAGTCGTTTTGATGTGAAGATTACTTATTTTGTGACGCCGGTATCATATGATACCCAGTGGCGACTGAAGGCAGCAGAAGATGCCCTGGCAGATGAATTTCTCATGATGTATTGTGACAATATCTGCCCTGTGGACTTTACGAAATTGGTCACCCAGTATCAGAATAACGATGCATGGATTCAATTTTCCGCCTATGCCAATTTGGACGGATACACAAAGAACAATCTTCTGATTGGGGAAAATGGAAAAGTTATCACCTACGACAAAAAGAGACTTACGCCGAATCTTCAGGGCGTTGACATCGGATACGCGATTGTATCAAAAAAGGTGCTCACTCTCATGAGTGAGGAAAATGATAATTTTGAGGCAGTAGTTTATCCCAAACTGGTTGCCATGGGAAAATTGTTCGCCACAGTGACGGAGCATCGCTATTATTCCATCGGATCCTTTGAACGAATTGAACTGACAAAGCGATATTTGTCAGAACAGAAATATATTTTTTTAGACCGGGACGGCACACTGAATGAGCGGGCTCCAAAAGCCTGTTATATTGAGAAACCGGAGGATTTTGTCTGGCTGCCGGGGGCGAAAGAGGCGGTGAAACGGTTAAAAGACGCCGGTTATTTTATTATTTTGATTTCCAATCAGGCGGGAATTGCCAGAGGAGTCATGACAGAAGAAGACCTGCGGAAAATTCACGAGAAAATGCAGGAAGATCTGAAAGCGGAAGGTGCCTGCATTGATGCTGTTTATTATTGTCCACATGGCTGGGATGAGAATTGCAGTTGTCGGAAACCAAAGCCGGGAATGCTTTATCAGGCCCAGAAGGATTATTCTTTTGACTTAACAAAATGCGTCATGATAGGAGATGACGAGAGGGATGTGGAAACGGCAGAAAATGCCGGTATTTCCGGTATCCTTCTGACGGAAAACTATTCCCTGCTTGCTGCGGTAGAGGATTATCTGGCAGGTACGGAGAAGGAGAAAAAATGATTATTTCCAAGACACCGCTTCGTGCGTCTTTATTTGGCGGCGGAACGGATTTCAGAGATTATTATGAAAATGCAACCTGTGGTTACGGCAGTGTTCTCAGCGCGGCATTGGATATGCATGTTTACATCACGGTCAATAAAAAATTTGACGATATGATTCGCGTGGTTTACAACGGCAATGAGTTGGTTAGCAGTGTGAGCGAGGTGAAACATAACATTATTCGCGAAGCCCTGAAACTGGTGGGAATCGAAAAAGGGATTGAGATTATTTATATGGCCGATCTTCCCATGAGTGGCGCCGGTATCGGACTGGCTTCCTCCAGTGCATTGGCGGTGGGAGTTCTTAATGCACTGCATGCCTTTAAAGGTGAATTTGTTACACCGGAGCAACTGGCCCGGGAGGCCTGTCACATAGAAATAGACTGTATCGGACAGCGCATTGGAATTCAGGATCAGTTTGCAGTTGCCCATGGCGGATTTCATCGCTATCGTTTTCAGAATGACGGAACGGTAACCGTTACGCCGGTTCTGATGAAAAAGGAAATCAGAGACCGGTTGTTTTCCCGTCTGTTGCTTTACTTTACCGGTAATACCAGAGATTCCAAGAAAATTCTGAACGAGCAGTCGGATACCATTGCGCAGAAGAGCCGTATGCTGGACGATCTGGTTGAAACGGTGGACAAGGTTTACGAAGAATTGGCCCGGGGAAATTTGGACTATGTGGGAACCCAATTGGATCGTACCTGGCAGATTAAGAAGCAATTTGCAGGCGGCGTATCCAATAAGCAGATTGATTCCATGTATGAAACGGCTAAGGAGGCAGGAGCCGTTGGCGGTAAAATTCTGGGAGCCGGCGGTGGCGGATTTATGCTTTTGTATGTTCCGGAAGAGAAACAGACTGCGGTTCGCGAGGCGATGAAGGAATATCGTGAAGTGGAATTCAGGGTGGATGCCCAGGGTAGCCGTATTATATTTGTGGATTAAGCGAAAGAGTTGTTTGAGGAGAGAAATAATTTGGATTACGGATGCGATGTGAAAGAATATATTGCCCGGGAAATTGAAGTGCTGCAGGCACTGGATGCAAATGCAATCAGTGACGCACTGAATTTGCTGGAGGAAACCCGTCTCCGGGGCGGTACCATTTACATTTTCGGAAATGGGGGAAGCGCTGCAACTGCGTCACATTTCCAAAATGATTTTAACAAGGGAATCTCCGAACATACGGATATCAAATACCGTTTCTGTTGTCTCAATGACAATGTGGCAACCATGATGGCCATTGCCAACGACAACGGATATGAGAATATTTTTATTCAGCAGCTGCAGAATAAATTACAACCGCAGGATATTGTGATTGCCATATCCGGAAGCGGCAATTCGGAAAATGTGGTGCGGGCTGTGCGCTATGCAAAAGAGCAGGAAAACAAAGTGATTGGCATTACCGGTTATGACGGAGGTCAACTGAAGCAACTGTGTGACATTTCCCTGCATGCGCCGGTGCAGAGCATGCAGATTACGGAAGATATTCACATGATTTTTGATCACCTGATGATGAGCGTTTTATACAAACATGTCTGCGGAATTAATCATCTTCGGGAAATCTAGGGCTACCACTTTCAAACGATATCAATCATACGCTAATCCGGAATTATCTTCGGGAATCATAAAACAGAAAATGGAGCAGAATTGCAATGAGTAATATTTTTATCACAGGAGCTGCGGGGTTTATCGGCTCCCAGCTTGCTTATCATTTGTGGAAGAAAGGACATAACCTGACACTGCTGGATAATTTTTCCTATGGCAGTGAGGATAATCTGATTTTTGAGAAACATTCCTTTACGGAAGAAATAATCCGTGATGATATTCGAAACTACACATTGTTGGATCAACTGTTTGCGACGAAAAAATTTGATTATGTGTATCATATTGCAGGTATAACGCCGTTGCCGGATTGCCAGATGAATCCTTCCGAGGCGGTGGAGGTTAACACCATGGGAACGGTGAATCTTCTGGAGGCCGCAAGAAAGAATGGTATACAGAAATTTATTTTTGCAAGTACCTCTGCCGTGTATGAAAACAACAGAGATTTCCCGTCTGTAGAGGAAAATGTGGCATTTCCGAGTCTCATTTACCCGACTACAAAATATACGGCGGAACGCTTCTGTCAGTCTTATGCAGATGTTTACGGAATGAATGTAACATGTATGCGGTTTGCCAATGTTTACGGTCCGCATTTGGATTGCCTGCGGACGCAACCACCGGTAGTCGGTTATCTGATTCGGGAACTTTTTTGTGACCGTACGCCGGTTTTACATTCCACAGGTACCCAGCGAAGAGATTTTGTCTATGTGGAGGATTTGATTGACCTGGCAGAACGGGTGCAGCAGGGAACCGGATTTGATGCGGTAAATGTGTCCACAAATACCACCATTTCCATTAACGAGTTGGCCGAAATTGTCCGTCGGCAAATGGGCAAGGAAAACATTCCTTTCCGTTATGTTGACTCTGCCAATTATTGGAATCGATATCCGAAACTTTATGAAGGAGCGATGCCGATTTCCGGGGAAGCCTTGGATAATGAAGTTAACAAATACACACAATTGTCGAATCATTATGCAAAAGAGAAATATGGCTGGGTTCCGAAAACGGATATTGAGGCAGGCGTGCAGGCAACCATTGATTTTTCCGTGCGGGTGCTGAAACAGGCAAAAGAACAAGGCAGAGAAATCTGACAATGAGCAAATACCGCAATCAGAAAAGCGGCGGGACGAAAAACCAGGTGAACAAATTTGAGTCAAAAGGGGCATAATAGGATGGATTTAATCTCCCTAATCATTCCCTGCTACAACGAAGAGGAAGCCATTCCTTTGTTGTATCCGGAGTTAGTAAAAATAAGTGAGCAAATGAATTATGTGAATTTTGAATTTATCATGGTGGATAATTGTTCACAGGACAATACATTGCAGCTGATGCGGGAACTTCATGAGAAAGACCCCAGGGTGCGTTATATCTCATTTTCCAAAAATTTCGGAAAAGAGGCTTCCATGTACGCCGGATTAAGGGCGTCCAAAGGGGATTATGCAACAATAATGGATGCGGATTTGCAGGATCCGCCTTCTCTGCTCCCGGAAATGTACAAGGCAGTTTCCGAGGAAGGTTATGATTGTGCGGCAACCTATCGGAACAACCGGAAAGGGGAGCCATGGCTTCGCTCCGTTATGGCGAACGCATTTTATGCCATTATGAGAAAAATTTCTTCCGCGGACATGAAAAGCGGTGCCAGGGATTTTCGACTGATGAAAAGAACCATGGTGGACGCAGTACTTTCACTGGAGGAAAGCGAACGGTTTTCCAAAGGAATTTTCGGCTGGGTTGGATTTAAGACGAAATGGATTGCCTTTGAAAATGTGGAGCGTTCGGCAGGCAAGACAAAATTGCCTTTCTGGAGTGCGCTTACGTACGCATTTAAGGGAATTATTTCTTTTTCCACCGTGCCCCTTGCCATTTCCTCCATGATGGGAGTGGTATGCTGCGTGGCAGCTGCGTTGTATGCGATTTATGTGATTGTGAAACAGTTAATTACGGCAGAAGCTGTGGCCGGATATCCTTCGCTAGTATGTCTGGTATTGTTTATGGGCGGTGTACAGTTGTTGATGATTGGTGTGCTGGGACAGTATATGGCGCAGATTTATCTGGAAATCAAGCATCGGCCAAAATACATTATTCGCGAAACGGATCAGGGAGAACAATAAGAAAGCCTGCGTGGTGAAAAGGAACGGTATTTGACGGCGCAACTTTAGTAGCAGATGGAATCGATGTCTATCATCAAATACGGGGAAAGCGTGTCCATAAGACGCAATGGCAGTAGTATAGACGGAATCAATGTTTGCGGAGTGCAAATAGGAAAGGAACAAAAGGAAATGGCAGAAGTTAATCAGACACAATTTTTTAAGGTGGAATTGGAGCAGGAAAACAGCGTAAAGAAGATTCTGGAAGAGGTTTACAATGCCTTGACGGAAAAAGGCTACAATCCGGTCAATCAGATTGTGGGATACATTATGTCCGGAGATCCTACCTATATCACCAGTCATAAAAATGCCAGAAGTATCATTATGAAGGCGGAAAGGGACGAACTGGTGGAAGAAATGCTGACGGCTTATATACACAATAACCACTGGGATGACAAAACGGAGCAGGAATAAAATATTGCGGGTGTGTGCCCGGATATGGAGTGGCGAAGTAAATTATGGTCGAAAGTTCGAATGAGGTTCGGCGAAACAAATTACGGTCGAAAGTTCGGATAAGGTTCGGCGAAACAAATTGCGGTCGAAAGTTCGGATAAGCAGCGGCGAAGAATTGAAGTCGGCATCGGAGAAATGAGGAGATACCATGAGAATAATGGGATTGGATTTTGGCAGTAAAACAGTAGGCGTGGCCATCAGCGATCCGTTGCTGATTACAGCCCAGGGAAAGGAAATCATCCGCCGGGAACGCCCGGACAAATTACGGAAAACACTTGCCCGGATTGAGGAACTCATTTTGGAAAATGAGGTAAGTGAGATTGTTCTCGGATTGCCGAAAAACATGGACGATTCCGAGGGGGAACGGGTGGAAAAGACAAAAGAATTTAAGGAAATGCTGGAGCGCAGAACGGGGCTGACGGTAACTTTCTGGGATGAACGGCTGACGACAGTGGCAGCTGATAAATATATGATGGAAGCAGGAATTCGCCGGGAAAACCGGAAAGAATATGTGGATGAAATTGCCGCTATTTTTATCCTGCAGGGATATCTGGACCGCAGGGCAAATGAAGCGAAGGAATCCTAATAACCGAAGTTCAACTGCAAAAGAAGCGAAGGAATCTGAAAGAAAAAGATTTGCAACTGCAGAAGAAATAAAGGAATCGTAACGAATCAGAGGTGCGGAATGGAAAAGATTAAATTTACTCCGGAGGGGGAGACCCCCATTGAATTTTATGTGTTAGAGCAGACAACCATAGGTGGCGTAGACTATTACCTTGTAACCGATACGGAGGAAGGTGACGGGGAGGCTATGATCATGAAGGACCTGTCGCAAAAAGAAGATGCCGATGCAATTTTTGAATTTGTGGAAGAAGACGCAGAATTAGAGGCGGTTGCAAAGGTATTTGAAAGTATTTTGGAAGATATTAAATTAGAATAAAATAAAAGGAAAGGAAGATTTTTTTGAAAAAAAATGACATAGCAGAAGCGTCTGCATTAAAAATCATCCCGCTGGGCGGTCTGGAGCAGATAGGAATGAACATTACAGCATTCCAGTATGAAGAAAGTATCTTTATCCTGGATTGCGGTTTGGGATTTCCGGAGGATGATATGCTGGGAATCGATCTGGTGATTCCCGATGTATCTTATTTGGTAGAAAATATTGATAAGGTCAAAGGTTTTGTAATTACCCATGGGCACGAGGATCATATTGGTGCATTGCCTTACATTTTGAAAATGATAAATGTGCCGGTTTATGCAACGAGATTAACCATGGGCATTATTGAGCACAAATTAAAAGAGCATGGATTGGAAAATTCCGTAACCCGCAAAGTGGTTAATTTTGGACAGACCATTACCCTTGGAACTTTTCATGTAGAATTTATCCGTACCAACCACAGCATTGTGGATGCGGCCGCATTGGCAATTTACACGCCACAGGGAATCCTGGTGCATACGGGGGATTTCAAAGTGGATTATACGCCGATTTTCGGAGACGCCATTGATTTACAACGATTTGGCGAACTTGGCAAGAAGGGAGTATTGGCTCTGATGTGCGACAGCACCAATGCCGAGCGTCCGGGATTTACTGCATCGGAAAAAACGGTAGGACGAATATTAAACAATATTTTTGAGGACCATAAGAACACGAGAATCATTGTTGCCACATTTGCCTCAAATGTGGATCGTGTGCAGCAGATTATTAATACGGCTTACAAATTTGACCGGAAGGTTGCTGTGGAAGGCCGAAGCATGGTAAATATCATTGATACCGCCATAGAACTGGAGCGGCTTCATGTTCCGGAAAATACACTGGTGGATTTGGATTTACTGAAGAATTATCCGGAGGAGAAAACCGTAATCATTACCACAGGTTCCCAGGGAGAGCGTCTGGCGGCACTTAGCCGAATGGCAAATGGAACGCATCGGAAGATTTCCATCGGTCCGAAGGATACGGTTGTATTTTCTTCTCATCCGATTCCGGGAAATGAGAAGGCGGTTACCAAAATAATTAATGAATTATTCCGGAAAGGTGCGGATGTTATTTTCGAGGATACGCATGTTTCCGGACATGCATGTCAGGAGGAAATCAAGTTGATTTATTCACTGACGCAGCCTATGTACTCCATTCCTGTGCATGGTGAATTCAAGCACTTAATGGCGCAGGCGAAAATTGCGGAGCAACTGGGAATTGAAAAAGAAAATATTTTTATTTTGCGAAGTGGCGATGTTCTTGAATTTAAGAATCGGAAAGCGCAAGTGGCTGCACATGTACAGGCAGGCTCCATCCTGGTGGACGGTCTTGGTGTCGGTGATGTGGGTAATATCGTTCTTCGGGATCGGCAAAAACTTTCCGAGGATGGTATTATTATCGTGGTCATGGCAATGGAAAGTTTTAGCAATCAGCTAATTTCCGGCCCGGACATTGTTACGCGTGGTTTCGTCTATGTAAAAGAAGCGGATGACATGATCGAGGAAATGAAACTGATTGTAGAGGATTCCATTATCGAGGCTCAAAATCGCGGCGTTTCCGATTGGAACAAATATAAAAATATCGTCCGCGACAATCTGGGTGAATTTGTGTGGAAGCGTACCAAAAGACGACCGATGATTCTGCCGGTAATCATGGAAATCAATTAGTCTGCCGCATGGATGGATCTGCTGAGGGGCTTCGCGCTGCAACATGCAAAATTGCTCCCGGTTTGCTACGCAAACAATGTCGCAATTTTTGGCCTGTTGCATCGCTACGCCGACAATAATACAGAGAAGTCCAATTTACTGCAAGAAAAAATAAAAGAAAATAACATGATTTGGGGGTTAAAATGAATACACTGGAAGATGTAGTTGATACATTAATTTGCATGATAAAGGACAGCCGTACCTATAAGGAATATGAGCGTACAAAGGAATTGTTAAAACAGGACGCTGACTTAAAAGCCAAGGTGGATGCTTATCGTGCGGATAATTATAAACTCCAGAATATGGAGGACGACGGGCATCTGGGAGAGCGTATTGAACGTTTCGCGTCAGATAATGCTTATCTGACCGATCAGCTGGTTGTGCGGGAATTTCTGGATGCAGAACTTGAACTTTGCAGGCTGCTGCAGGAAATTACCGGAGAAATTATGGACAGCATTCCGTTGGAATAAAGTTCTAAAAATATGAACGGCATTTTGGTTGAATAAAGTTCAAGAATTATGGACGCATTCCGTTGGAATCGTAATAATGTTTTGGAAAGAAGGATTAGTTTGGACACCAAAAGAATTGTATTATCGATTTTTAAAACGATTATCAGCATTTGTTTCATAATTGTTATCTGCATTATGGTTTACCGGTTTGGAGTGAAAGCCTATGATTTTGGGTATCGCATTTTTGCGGAGGAGCCTGTGGCACCGGAACCGGGATATACTATGTCGGTTGCCATTTTGGAAGGGAAATCTGTTATGGAGATAGGAACCATTCTGGAAGAAAAAGGACTGATTCGTGACCACAATCTGTTCTATTTCCAGGAATTGTTTTCCAACTATCATGGGAAGATTCAGCCGGGGGTTTATGAATTAAACACTTCTATGACAACGGATGAAATGATCGCCATCATGGCCAGTGCGGCAGAGGAGGATTCCGATATTTCCGACGAAGAAACGGGAAATGCGGATGATCTTTCCGTGAGTGAAAATGGCATAGATATGGACAATTCCGGTAGTCTTGAGATTATCATAGAAGACCAGCCGGAAGGAAATACGGACATTGAAATTCCATAGGCCGGTGTATTCCGGGAGTAGCAGGAACAACCTTAGTTCAGTAATTTATGCAACCAGAACAGGAATTAAGAAGAAAGACGGTAATCTGCCGGGCAGGGATATGGAATTTGGAAAGGGATAATTATGAATATGGATGAGGAACGGATGGTAACATTTCTTGCTTCGCTTCGCCGGGAGACATCTCCCTTCCTGAGTAATCTGGAGCAGGAGGCCAAGGCAGGCGATGTTCCCATTATCCGAAAGGAAATGCAGGATCTGCTTCGGTTTCTGGTGGTGAGTCAAAAACCCGATTCAATACTCGAGGTGGGAACTGCAACGGGATTTTCCGCACTTCTTATGTGGGAAGCCTCCGGAAAACAGGTGCATATTGATACCATAGAAAAATACGAGAAAAGAATTCCGATTGCCCATGAAAATTTTGCGAAGGACGGGGCAGCGGATTATATAAATTTAATGGAAGGTGATGCGGAGACTGTTCTTGACCGGCTCATAGAAAAGCAGGAAGCAGAAGGAAGGTCAGATAGTTATCCGTTTATTTTTATGGATGCGGCGAAGGCACAGTATCCTGTTTTTTTGCCGAAGGTGACGAAACTTCTCCGCCGGGGTGGCCTGTTGGTTTCGGATAATATTTTACAGGAGGGGGATGTGGTGGAATCCAGATACGCCGTCACACGACGCAATCGCACCATACACGCCCGTATGCGGGAATATTTGTATGATTTGAAAAACAATGGGGACTTTGAAACGGTTATTTTAAACATAGGAGACGGGGTAAGTCTCAGTTATAAATTATAAAATTTCCCCAATTTTGTGCTGCCGGTCATAGCAGCAGAATGGAGTTTAAAATGAAAAAACCTGAACTTTTAATTCCGGCCGGCAGCCTGGAAGTATTGAAGACTGCAGTCCGGTACGGTGCAGATGCTGTTTATATTGGCGGTGAGGTTTTCAGCCTGCGGGCGAAGGCGCACAACTTTTCGCTGGAAGAGATGGAGGAAGGAATTTCCTATGCCCATGCCCATGGTGTTAAAGTGCATGTTACTGCAAATATTCTTGCCCACAATTATGATCTGGAGGAAGCAGAACGCTATTTTGCCATGTTGCGGGATATGGCAAATCCGCCTGATGCACTGATTATTTCCGATCCGGGAATGTTTACACTGGCGAAACAGGTATGGCCGGAGGTGGAGATTCATATTTCCACACAGGCAAACAATACCAATTATCAGACTTTTCTGTTCTGGTATCGTCAGGGAGCAAAACGGGTGGTAACGGCGCGGGAATTGTCCCTTCGGGAAATCAAGGAAATCCGGGAGCACATTCCGGAGGACATGGAAATAGAATCTTTTATTCATGGAGCTATGTGTATCTCTTATTCCGGAAGATGTTTGTTATCCAATTATTTTACCGGTCGAGATGCCAATCGAGGTGCATGCACCCACCCTTGCCGTTGGAAATATGCGCTGATGGAAGAGCAACGACCGGGAGAGTATTTGCCGGTTTTTGAAAATGAAAGGGGCACTTATATTTTTAACTCCAAGGATCTTTGTATGATTACCCATATTCCGGACATGATGGATGCGGGAATTGATTCCTACAAAATAGAGGGACGCATGAAAACGGCGCTGTATGTTGCTACCGTTGCGCGAACCTATCGCCGGGCCATTGACAATTTGTTGGAGAGCAGGGAAAAATACGAAGCGGATATGGCATGGTATGAAAAGCAGATTGCCCAGTGTACCTACCGGAAATTTTCTACGGGATTTTATTACGGAAAGCCGGATGAAAACAGCCAGATTTACGACAACAATACTTACATTAGCGAAGCGGTTTACTTTGGCCGTGTGGACGGAGTGTGTCTCGTGGACGAGCAGGGAAGGATTCGTGATGCGGCGGGAACTAATGTTGGCAGTTTAGCGCAGAACCACGGTAATCTTGGAAAAGATGCGCAGACCAATGCAATCTGCAATTTGCCGGACAACGGTAATAATAAAAATCTGGTTCCGGGGCATTATATTTCGTTTATTCAGAAAAATAAATTTTCTGTGGGAGATACCATTGAAATAATGAAACCGGACGGAAATGACATAAAAGCCCGGGTACTTGCACTGTACCATGTCTGCGACGACAGGGAAAAACGCCGGCCGGAGGATTTCATTTGCAGTCTGGGATGCTTACGAAGAGCAGACGCCTGTCCTCACGCCAGAGAGCAGATGTGGGCGGTGTTGGAGCACCCGGCAGAAATCGGTGATTTGCTGCGTGGGTGACTCCATAAAAAACAGAAAAATGAATTTCGAAGAAAGCAGTTGTGATGTATGGTTTTGCCGCACGGGCGAAAAAAATAAAAAAAGTGCTTGCATTTTCAAAGCAATTGATATATTTTTTATGTAACAGATAAAGAACTTTGAACGAAGGCGTTCCAGATTGAAGTAATCCGGAACGCTTTTTTATTTGGCTTTTTGTATCATGGAATTACCGGATTACAATATAGCAGAAGTTTGATACAATGGAACAGTCAGAGCATGGGTTCAATAAACATTGAAAGGATGGAAGGAAAATGAGTGATGTTTTGAATGTGGAAGAGATTTTTGCGGAAAATGTTTTTACTCTGGGTAAGATGAAGGAACGTTTACCAAAAAATGTTTTCAAAGAAGTGAAAAAGGTTATGGCAGAAGGCGGTGAACTTTCTTTAGCATCTGCCGATGTTGTTGCGCAGGCAATGAAAGAATGGGCCGTTGAAAAAGGTGCAACACATTACACACATTGGTTCCAGCCTTTAACAGGAATCACAGCAGAGAAGCACGATAGTTTTGTAACAAATCCGGACGAGTCAGGAAAAATGATTCTGGAATTTTCCGGAAAAGAATTGATTAAAGGTGAGCCGGATGCTTCTTCATTCCCGTCAGGCGGACTTCGTGCTACTTTTGAAGCAAGAGGATATACAGCATGGGATATTACTTCACCGGCGTTTTTGAAGGAAGATGCAACAGGTGTGATTCTTTGTATTCCTACTGCATTCTGTTCTTATACAGGTGAGGCATTGGATAAGAAGACACCGCTTCTTCGTTCCATGGAAGCGGTATCAGAGCAGGCACTTCGTATTGTTCGTCTGTTTGGTGACACGAAAGCAACCAAGGTGGTATCTTCTGTTGGTGCAGAACAGGAATATTTCATTGTCGATCGTGAAAAATATTTACAGAGACCGGACCTTATTTTTGCAGGTCGCACCTTATTTGGTGCACCAGCTCCGAAAGGACAGGAGATGGAGGATCATTACTTCGGTGCCATACGTGAGCGTATCGGTTCCTACATGAAAGACTTAAATGTGGAAGCCTGGAAACTTGGAATTACCGCAAAGACACAGCATAACGAGGTTGCTCCTGCACAGCACGAGCTCGCTCCGGTTTATGAATCCACAAATATTGCAGTTGATCACAACCAGTTATTAATGGAGACAATGAAGAAGGTAGCAGGACGACATGGATTAACCTGTCTTTTGCATGAGAAACCATTTGCCGGGGTAAATGGTTCCGGCAAGCACAACAACTGGTCCTTAACAACGGATACCGGTACAAACCTTCTGGATCCGGGTAAAACACCGAATGAAAATGTACAGTTCCTGCTTGTACTTGCATGCATTATTAAGGCGGTTGATACTCACGCAGATCTTCTTCGTCAGAGTGCATCGGATGTTGGTAATGACCACCGACTTGGTGCAAATGAGGCACCTCCTGCCATCATTTCCGTATTCCTTGGCGATCAGTTGGAGGATGTTGTGAAACAACTTGTTACCACAGGTGTTGCTAAGAAATCAAAGAAGGGTGGAAAATTGTTGACAGGTGTTTCTACACTTCCGGATCTTGATAAGGATGCAACGGATCGTAACCGTACATCACCGTTTGCATTTACCGGTAATAAATTTGAGTTCCGTATGGTGGGTTCTTCTGATTCCATTGCCAGCCCGAACACCACATTGAACGCAATTACAGCAGAGGTGTTCTGCGAAGCAGCTGACCGTCTGGAGAAGGCAAAAGACTTTGATGTAGCCGTGCATGATTTGATTAAGGAGTACTTAACCGAGCATCAGAGAGTTATCTTTAACGGTAACGGATATTCCGATGAATGGGTTGCTGAGGCTGAGAAGAGAGGGCTTCCAAACATCAAGTCTATGATTGAAGCAGTTCCTTCCCTTACTACAAAGAAGGCTGTTAAGATGTTTGAGAAATTCGGTATCTTCACAAAAGCTGAGTTGGAATCAAGAGCAGAGATTCTTTATGAAACCTACTCCAAATCCATTAACATTGAAGCACTAACCATGATTGACATGGCCGGCAAACAGTACATCCCTGCAGTAGTTAGTTATACAAAGAAACTGGCTGACACCGTTCTTGCAGTGAAATCTGCCGGCGTAAGTGCGAAGGTTCAGGTCGAACTTTTGAAGGAGGCCACAGAATTATTGGAGGAAGCTAAGACCGCTCTTGCGAAACTTCAGAAGGATGAGGAAAAGGCTGCAACTATGACGGATGTGAAGAAACAGGCTTTCTTCTACAAAGATGCGGTTAAGGTTGATATGGAAGCCCTTCGTGCACCAATCGATAAACTGGAAATGATTGTAGACAAGGAAGTTTGGCCGGTACCTTCTTATGCCGATATGTTGTTCGAAGTATAAATCGGCGATTTTGACATTGCCTATCTACAATGTTATAATGATGGCGACTATTTTTAGGAGCATTCCGAAATGGGATGCTCCTTTCTTTTAGCAAATGTCATTTCCGTTTGACAAGATGTTTGTTTTGATAATTTTGAAATTGAGCGAATGACGCAATTGCGAAAGGTGAGGAACGAATTCATGAAAATTATTATCGTAGGCTGCGGAAAAGTTGGTATTACCATAACTGAACAGCTGGTAAAAGAAAATCATGATATTACTATTATTGATACAAAATCAGAGATCGTTTCCGATACGGCGAATCGCTATGATGTAATGGGCGTTGTGGGAAATGGCGCCAGTCTGGCAGTGCAGCGGGAAGCCGGAATTGAAAATGCGGATTTGCTGATTGCTGTAACTGCAGCGGATGAGTTGAATCTGCTTTGCTGTCTCATAGCAAAAAAAGCCGGTAACTGTTCCACAATTGCCCGGGTGCGGAATCCGCTTTACAGCAAGGAAATCGGATTTATTAAAGAGGAACTGGGTCTTTCCATGACCATTAATCCGGAATACGCAGCGGCAACAGAAATTGCCCGTATCCTGCGTTTCCCTTCCGCCATTAAAATTGAACCTTTCGCGAAAGGAAGAGTGGAACTTTTGAAATACAAATTGCCTGCTAATTCCAAATTTGCAGGATGCAATTTGATTGAATTGTCCCGGATAACGAAAGCAGAGGTCCTGATTTGCGCTGTGGAACGGGGAGAAGAAGTATTTATTCCAAACGGTTCTTTTGTTTTGCGGGAAGGGGATATTATCTGTATCCTGTCTGCTCCGCGTAATGCCAAACTGTATTTTGACAGACTCAGTGTTGATACGCACCAGGCTAAGGGAACCATACTGATTGGAGGCGGAAAGATTGCATTTTATCTTGCCGAACAACTTAGCGGTTCGGGAATCGCAGTAAAAATAATAGAGCGGGATAAGCAGCGTTGCGATGAATTAAGCGAACTGCTTCCTAAGGCAACGATAATTAACGGAGACGCCACAGACCAGGAGGTTTTGTTGGAGGAGGGCATTCGTAATTGCGATTCCGTTGTTACCCTTACGGGTATCGATGAGGCAAACATTTTCCTCAGTTTATTTGCCAAGAGTTGTTCCAAAGCAAAAGTCATTACGAAAATTGACCGTATTGCTTTCAATGAAATCATAGGTACATTTGACCTGGGCAGTCTGATTAATCCAAAAAGTATTACCGCAGAATATATTATTCGTTATGTTCGTGCCATGCAGAATTCCATTGGAAGTAAGGTGGAGGCCCTTTACCGCATTATTGAAAATAAGGCGGAAGCCCTGGAGTTTATTGTGAGCAAGGATTCGCCTGTGGTGGGAATTCCGTTGGAGCGAATGACGCTGAAGAAAAATCTGCTTATCGGTTGTATCAATCATGAAGGAAAAATCATTATCCCTAACGGTAAATCCGTGATTGAAGGCGGAGATACCGTAATTGTTGTTACGACGCAAACCGGATTAAATGATATTAAGGATATTTTGCGATAAAGCATTGTGTGCTTAGGAAATATTTTGTTAAGGAAATATTTTGTTAAGGAAAATTTGTGTTAAGAATATTTTGTGCTAAGAATAGGACTGGGAAAGGGAATTGCTGAAATGAATTTCTCGATTATTAGTTATATTTTAGGCTGGATTCTCATGATTGAAGGCGTATTTATGCTGTTTCCCTGCATTTGCGCATTGATTTACCGGGAAGCGACGGGGTGGTCCTTTTTCCTGGTGGCGGGTCTCAGCATATTGGTGGGATTTCTCGTTACCAGAAAAAATCGAAAGAATCCCCAGTTTTTTGCGAAGGAAGGATTTGTCATCTGTGCCCTGTGCTGGATTGTGCTTAGTATTGTGGGAGCAATCCCATTTTTCATCAGCGGTGAAATTCCAACCTTTACGGATGCACTTTTTGAAACAGTTTCCGGATTTACTACTACAGGAGCCAGTATCCTGACGAATGTGGAGGCGCTTAGCCATACGGCGTTATTGTGGAGAAGTTTGACCCATTGGATTGGCGGAATGGGTGTACTTGTATTTTTGCTTGCAATTCTGCCTATGGCGGGGGGATATAACATGCATTTGATGCGGGCAGAAAGCCCGGGACCATCCGTTGGTAAATTGGTGCCAAAGATGCGCCAGACAGCCATTATTTTGTATGGCATTTATTTTGCATTAACACTTTTACAGTTCATTGCCCTTTTGATTTCGAAAATGCCGGTATATGATGCAATAATAACCGCGGTAGGAACTGCCGGTACCGGTGGCTTTGGTATTAAATCCGACAGCATTGGCGGATATTCGCCGGTCATTCAATGGATTGTTGCTGTTTTCATGATTTTATTCGGCGTGAATTTTAACTTCTACTTTTTCCTTTTGGGAAAACATAAAAAAGAAGCTTTTAAAATGGAAGAGGTCAGGGTTTATCTTCTGGTTATTCTGGTGGCAGTGGGAATCATTACTTGGAATATTTTTGACATGACCACGAATCTGGAGGAGGCGCTTCGATATGCGGTTTTTCAGGTGGGAACAGTGATTACCTCCACCGGATTTGCAACTACGGATTTTAACCAGTGGCCTACTTTGTCGAAAACGATTCTGGTGGGACTAATGTTTATTGGGGCCTGCGCCGGCAGTACCGGTGGCGGGATTAAGGTATCCCGTTTTATTATTGCTTTTAAAACCGTAAAACATGAAATCAATACCTTTATCCATCCTCGAAGCGTGAAATCGGCCACACTCGACGGTAAACCTGTGGATCAGCAGACAACCCGGAGCGTTAGTATTTATTTTGTGACATTCTTTGCCATTTATCTGGTTTCCCTGTTTTTGATTTCTTTTGATCAATTTGATCCGGTGACGAATTTTACTTCCATCGTTGCTACTTTAAATAACATCGGTCCGGGACTTGAGGTAGTAGGACCGGCGGGCAGTTTTCACGATTTTTCCGTATTTTCTAAATTTGTCTTTATGTTCGACATGCTGGCGGGAAGATTGGAACTGTATCCCATGCTGGTGTTATTTGCTCCAAGCGTCTGGAAACGGCATTCCTAGTAAAAAACATTCGAAGTGCCTGAAAAGGGCGTTTCGAGTGTTTTTTTCGTATAGTTTGTTCCCGTAATTCGTGAAATTGTCACAAATTTTGTGGAAATGTATTGTTGTATTTGCTAAAAGCCTTCCGTATAATGTGGTGTATACAAGAAAGAAGATAATTATTTGAGGAGGAAAAATTATGAAAAAGAAATTAGCTCTTGCACTTGCATCACTTCTTTGCGTATCACTTTTCGCAGGATGCGGTAACAGTGCAACAACAGAAACCACAGATCCGGCTGCAACAGAAACAACAGAAACGGATGCTACAGAAACGGAAACTACAGAGGCCGAGGCTGAAACTACAGAAGTAGCTGAGTTTACAACGGTAAAAGATGGCGTGTTAACAATGGCTACCAACGCATATTTCCCACCATATGAGTATTATGAAGGGGATGCAATTGTTGGTATTGACGCAGAAATCGCTGCTGCAATTGCAGACAAGCTTGGTCTTACTTTGGAAATCCAGGATATGGAATTTGGTGCTATTTTAACTGCTGTTCAGAGTGGTAAAGTTGATATGGGTCTTGCAGGAATGACAGTAACAGAAGAACGTCTTCAGACAGTTAACTTCTCTACTTCTTATGCAACAGGAATTCAGTCCATTATTGTTACAGAGGATTCTGAAATTGCATCTGTAGATGATCTTGCAGGTCACATGATTGGTGTTCAGCTTTCTACAACTGGTGATATCTACGCAGTAGATGATTTTGGTCAGGAATTTGTTGAGGAATACAACAAGGGCGCAGATGCAGTTCTTGCATTAATCAACGGTAAGGTTGACGCAGTTATCATTGATAACCAGCCTGCACTTTCCTTCGTAGCAGCAAATGAAGGTCTTAAGATCCTTGATACCGAATATGTAACAGAAGATTACGCAGCTTGTGTATCAAAGGACAACGAAGCACTGTTGACAGCAATCAACCAGGCATTGGATGAATTAATTGCTGACGGAACCATTCAGGCAATTCTTGACAAGTATATCACCGCTGAATAAGATCTTTCGAACTGACAATTTCATAAGATAATTTCATAAGATAAAATTTATAAGAGCAGTTGGGATTTTCCATCTGCTCTTTTGTCACACTGCCGCAGGGACTGGCCGCGGGGACATTCCTTCTGCCACGGTGGTTGCCCGTGGGGACTGGCCGCGGGGACATTCCTTCTGCCACGGTGGTTGCCCGCGGGGACTGGCCGCGGGGACATTCTTTCTGCCATGTGTGTCAGAAGAAATGACTCCGCGATACAACGCAAGACAAAAGGAACATCCCTCCGACACAAAAAAAGAACACCACAGAAACTGCGATGTTCTTCAGCAGCGCTACCAGGACTCGAACCTGGAAATGACGGAATCAGAATCCGTTGCCTTACCATTTGGCGATAGCGCTATGTTCTAAATGCGCTTACTTGATGTATTATACGCTATGCCATATTAAATTGCAAGCACTTTTTTTGCAATCTGAGAGCCGATATTTTTACATTCTAAGAACTGATATTTTCATAGTCTTGGATCCCATTTTAAAACAACTTAAAACAGAGTTGTTAAGTTTCGTTTGTTTTCTTTTTTGCTGCAGGATTTTTGATTATGTTTTAGAAATATGGGAGAGCCAGAATATAATTTTAATGATATTATTTATCAAATAGAATGAGGGAAGGGCAAAGGGAAAATAAAACAAGTGCTTTTTCTATATTTTCTATCCTACACACTTTTTGCTGATTTATCTTGTGATGATGTTATTAAGGTAAATGAGACATAAAGAAAGCAAATCTGAACATTCATACGGAAAGAAGGAAAACATAAATGGATTTGTTAATGAAAATTATTGTCACATTTTTTTCCGGTATGGGCGCAGGACTTGGTACCGGTTTTGCAGGGATGAGCGCAGCAGCAGTAATAACCCCGTTGCTGGTGACTTTTTTAGGAATGGAACCTTATGCTGCGGTTGGAATTGCGCTTTCCTCGGATGTACTGGCAAGTGCCGTTTCTGCCTATATCTATCAAAAAAATAAAAATCTTGATGTGAAAAACGGTCTGTATATGATGGGCAGTGTGTTGGTATTTACCATTGTGGGCAGTTATATTTCCAGCCTTGTGCCGTCAACCACAATGGGTAACTTTTCCGTTTTTATGACATTTCTTTTGGGTATTAAATTCATAGTGAAGCCTGTTATGACATCAAAAGAAGCCATGAAATCGGTTTCTCCGAAAAAGAGGGCAATTCAGTCAATTGTATGCGGAATTGTGATTGGATTTATCTGCGGCTTTGTTGGAGCAGGCGGTGGAATGATGATGCTTTTGATTCTCACCAGTGTGCTGGGTTATGAACTGAAGACGGCTGTAGGGACAAGCGTATTTATTATGTCGCTTACCGCACTTACCGGGGCGTTGTCTCATTTTTCTATAGGAGGTGCGCCGGATTGGCTTATTCTCGGGTTATGCGTTGCTTTCACATTTCTCTGGGCAAGAGTTGCTGCCATCATTGCAAATAAAGCATCCGCGAAAACGCTTAATCGCGTAACCGGTATTGTGTTGGTTGTTTTAGGTGTTGTGGTTATAGGATTTTCTTTGATTTAAAAAAAAATCACGGAATTGCGTTGGAAGCATGGAGTCCTATTGGACGGGGAAGATTAAGCGAAAACAAGGACTCCTAACATGAGCGAAACGCAAGAATGTTTTTCGCCTTAATCAAAATACCCACGATAAGGAATGTTACTGTATTCATCTTCCCCGAAAAGATGCACATACAGATCTACAAAGTAGTCATCCGTCATGCTGGCGAGGTAGTCCACCACAATTGCATTTTCATCTTCTTTTTCATAATCCACCCGGTCCGGATAATGCTTGGTGTAATTCCGAATATAGTTAATATGATGCTGGTAAATCAATGAATTTGGATTGTGGGATTTAATCTGAGAAAGCAGGGCTTCATAAAGGCGTTCAAACATGACATTTATCTGCTTCTCGAAGACTTCGGATATTTCTTTGTTACGATAAATTAATTTATTATTTTCCTGTTTTCCCAATTTGAATGCTTCAAAATAGTCTGCATCCATGGAGAGGTAATCTTTTCCGTAACTGTTGTTCACAATATTTATCATCATGTTGTTGATGATTTCTGCGTTGGTGGTGCCCACCTTATTCAGTGTAAATCTGTTCTCTTCCCCCAGAAATCCGATTTTCTCTGCATCCTGACGGTCTTTCCCAAGATATGCAATAATGTCACAAACCCGAACTACACAGCCCTCCAAAGTAGAAGGAATCATTTTTTTAATAGCGCTCTGATCCGTATAGGTGGCGTTCATTTTCTTGTAAAATGCGTCAAAATCAGGCAGAGGTTGCGGTTTGTAATGCTGCAGTTCCATTTCCCCGTTGTGGCAGATAATGCCGTCCAGGGTCTGAAGGCTTAAATTGGTCGGGAAAATGGTGGTAAATACCCGCGCACTTTGGATATTGTGGTTGAAATTCCGGCCGGCATGGGCCTGATATAATTCGGTTAAACAATACTCTCCCTCATGTCCAAACGGGGTATGACCAATGTCATGTCCAAGGGCAATGGCCTCAATCAAATCCGTATTCAGCCCGAGAAGCCGGCCCATATTTCGTGCAATTCGCGCCACTAATTGGACATGCTGCGCCCGTCGGGAAATGTCATCATTTTTCATAAAGGAGAAAACCTGGGTTTTATCGCTGTAGCGATTGTAATAAGGGTTGTGTAAAACCTTCTCCACATCACGAACAAAAGCCGGGCGCCAAAGGGTCGCCTTATCGTGCTCGGATGGATATTGTCGAATAATATCTTCGTCCCGAAAAGCATAAGGATTTATCTTGTGCAGACGGCGGTCTTCCAAAATCTGTTGTTCAATTTCCGGCCGAAGCTGGTCATATTTTGATGTTCTCTCCATATCATATATCCCCCTTTGTACTCGCATATATCCTTGTGTCACATTTTCGCATCCAAATAATTTATTCTACTTCCGGGATTTTCTTTGTGTCAAATGCGTACACGAAAAATCTGATTGTATCAAAAGCCAACATTATGGCCAACATTATTTAAAGTATAGCATATTTGCGGGTTGCGAATAAATGCTATAATCGGTTATCATAATTTGAAAGAAACAAGAAAGAGGTCAAAGGAAAATGGACGCAAAAAAGAGAATACAGTGGAGCGCACTGTCTGTGGTGATTTTTAGCCTGTTTGCCCATGGCTATCGATTTGCCAACAATATGTATTCCCATGATTCCCTGCTTATGATTTATCAGAATGATTATGCCTGGCAGATTGCCCTGGGCCGGGTGACCCAGCCGATTCTCATTTTTCTGCGGGGCAGTATCTGCAATCCGTGGCTGATATGCTTTCTGGCAATGCTGTGGACGGTGCTTGCCGTATATTTTCTTACGGATTTGCTGGAAATTTCTTCACCGCCGGGACTTGTTTTTTGTAGCGGTTTAATGATATGCAACACCACCACCATTTCCGCTAATGCTTCTTATTTGCCTTGGGTGGATTTCTATGCCCTGGCTTGCCTTATGTCGATTCTCGGCGTATGGTGCCTTAAGAGGTGTGGAAATGTGGCAGACAGAAATTTGCGCCAAGGGAAAAATGACCCGGCGGATAAACTTTTGCGGCGGGACAAGAAAGCGCAGCGGCGACAGGTTTTTGGAACACTTGCCGGAATACTTCTGTTTTCTGTGTCCATGGGAATATACCAGTCTTACATTTGTGTGGCAATCGGCCTTGCAATGATTTTGCTTTTCCGGATGCTTTACCGAAATCGGGGAGAAAAGAAATTTGTCACATTTGCCCGGGAAGCACTTCGTTACGGTCTTTCCATTCTCCTGGGCAGCGGAATTTATTTCGGAGTGTGGAAACTGTTTCAAAAGGTGTTTCACATCTGGACCTCCAACAGTTATAACGGCCTGGACGGGCTTGGGGATTACTCCGATACTTCCATGGTTGCCATTCTTCGGGAAACCTACGCACAGGTGGGAAATTATCTGTGGAAACCGGAATTGTTTTCCAATCTGTTTTATCAGGGTCATTCCTTAAGCGTTGTCTGGCTCTGGCTGATTCGTTTGGCAAATGTGGCAGTTGTAGTCACCATACTTGTGCTACTGCTTTCTTTCTCCCGCAAAAATAAATGCGCAGGCTGGCAGATTGCATTACAATTGCTTATGGTTTTGGTGTTCCCTCTGGGAATTAATTTTGTGTGCTTTCTTTCTAAAGGCATGGAGCATACTTTGATGATTTACGCATTTGTGCTGATTTACCTGATTGCCATTGCCCTGCTGGAAGAGCGTGGCAATATGGTGCAGGCGTGTGGGATGAAAAACACAGAAAAATGCGGACGCAAAACATTTGTCTCCATTCTTCTTATGATTCCCTTTGTTCTGGTGATTTGGAACTATTCCATTTACGCCAATCAGGTTTATCTTAAGAAGGAGTTGATTGCGGAGGCCACAACCCAGCTGATGAACCGGGTGGTGGATGATATTGAGGACCAGGAGGGTTATGAGGCCGGGGTGACGCCGGTGGCATTTTACGGCAATTTCCAGACTTCCGATTATGTGAAGGAACTGCAGGATTTTGAGGAAATTATGCCTTATGGAATGGGAAAATCAGCAGTGACCTATGTGGGTGCAGATTATGCTCTGCTGACTTATATTCTGAATGTAAATATGAACCTGACCCGGGTGGACACCGCCAATGTTGAAATTATGGGGCAGGTGGAGGCCATGCCGTGTTATCCATCGCAAGGTTCCATCACCATGGTGGGGGATACTCTGGTGGTGAAGATTGCAGAATTTTAAAGATGTTGAAATTGAGATTAGAGATAGCTGTTAGAAAAGTGGAAATTGAAATTGCAGAATCGGAAAGCAAATTCATTAAAAAAATAAAGAAAAAAATAAAGAAAAAATATAGAAATATAGAAAAAAATCAAAGAAAGAAAAGGACGGACAGACAAATGCATTTGGGTGAATATCAGAATTTAAAAGTTGTGAAAATGGTGGATTTTGGCGTGTATTTACAAGAAGAGGACGGGGAAATTCTTCTGCCGAAAAAACAGGTTCCGGAAGGTACGAAAATCGGGGATGAATTGCGGGTTTTCCTTTATAAAGATTCCAATGACCGGCCGATTGCCACGAGAAAAGAAGTCAAATTGGTTAAGGGCGATACGGCGCTGCTTACGGTGGCAGCAGTCAATCGAATGGGTGCATTTCTGGACTGGGGGCTGGAGAAGGATCTGTTCCTGCCGTTCAAAGAGCAGACAAAAAAAGTTAAGGAGGGAGAACAGGTTCTGGTATCCCTTTATATCGATAAGAGCAAACGGCTTTGCGCCACCATGAATGTTTATAATGCCCTGCGGTGCGACAGCAATTACCGGGCGGGCGATGAAGTCACCGGAATTATTTACGAGGAAAGTCCGCAGTATGGCTATTTTGTGGCTGTAGACAATTGTTATTCCGCCATCATTTCCCGGCAGGAGGCCTACGGCAATCTGCAAATCGGGGATACGGTAAAAGCCAGGGTCATCAAGGTGCGTGACGATGGAAAACTGAATCTTTCCGTTCGGGAGAAAGCCTACCTGCAGATGTACACCGACATGGAGAAAATTCTGCAACTGCTGGACAGTTACAGCGGAGTTCTTCCATTTACGGAAAAAGCCACCCCGGAGGTAATCCGCCGGGAAACAGGCATGGGAAAGAATGAATTCAAGCGCGCGGTCGGACATCTTTATAAGGAGAGAAAAATCGACATCACCAACGGGACCATTCGCCGCGTGGAAGGGAAAAACTGAGTTTTCCGGAGGTTTTGCAACGGTTAATCGGTAAAGTGTCTCAAGCAATATTTTCAGAGCCAGAACAGTCAATGTGACTGATTTCCGGCTCTGTTTTTGTGTAAAATGAATGATACGGCAGTTAACCATAAAATTACTGATTTTATGAGAAATGTATAAATTTTTCGCCATAACAGGTAGATTTTTTTGTGTATTTATATTAAAATGTCGTTTAGAAGTCGAAAAAATACAAAATTATTGTTTTGTTTCATTGGCTATTTTGTATAAATTCGATTTTGGGGTTTTATGCAAATGCATTATGGGGTAGAACGACAGAGAAACCCGGCACCGATGATATGGAAAAGATAGGATGAGGAGAGGGCAAATATGATTTCAAATCAGATTTTACAAAATACCATTGACGGTATCATGGCAATTACCCATGTGGAACTGTGCGTGACAGACATTGAGGGCAAATGTGTGGTTACGACCATGCAGGAACGAAAGGATTTTGAAGATGCAATTGTTGGTTTTGTTGCATCCCAGGCAGACAGTCAGGAGATTCAGGGATATCAGTTCTTTAAGATTTTTGATGAGCAGCAACTGGAGTACATTTTGATTGCCGGCAGTACAAGCGATAACGCTTATCTGGTGGGAAAGATGGCGGCATTCCAGTTGCAGAATTTACTGGTGGCTTACAAGGAACGATTTGATAAAGATAATTTCATTAAGAATCTTTTGCTGGATAACCTGCTTTTGGTGGATATCTACAGCCGCGCCAAGAAATTACATCTGCAGATTGATTTGAAACGAATTGTTATGATTGTAGAATCTTCTTCCGCTAAGGATGTCAATGTGATTGAACTGGTAAAGGATTGTCTCGGAAGAACCGGTACAAAGGAAATTGTAACAGCAGTTGATGAAAACAATGTCATAATTGTGAAAGAACTTCCGGACGAGCAGAGCGTTCGTGACATTCAAAAAACAGCCAAGAATATTGTGGCTTATTTGAACAAAGAAGGGCTTTCCGGAGTTCGTCTGGCGTACGGAACCTCGGTTGGAGAGATTAAGGAGGTCAGCCGTTCCTATAAAGAGGCAAAGATGGCATTGGATGTAGGGAAGATTTTCTTTACCGACAAGACCATTATTGCATACAGTGAGCTTGGGATCGGTCGTCTGATTTACCAGTTGCCGTTGCCACTTTGCAAGATGTTTATTGACGAGATTTTCCAGGGGAAGAATCCGGAAGATTTTGACGAGGAAACATTAACTACCATCAATAAATTCTTTGAGAACAGCCTGAATGTTTCCGAAACTTCCAGACAACTGTTTATTCATAGAAATACATTGGTTTATCGTCTGGATAAATTACAAAAGAGTACCGGACTGGATCTTCGGGTTTTTGAAGATGCCATTACGTTTAAGATTGCATTAATGGTTGTAAAGTATATGAATTATATGGAAACTCTGGAATTCTGATTCGACCTTGAATCGCAGATAATTTACAGATAGGTGTAGAAGAATGACAAACAAAGAACCAAATACAAATGGTACAAAAAGAAAAAGATATATTGAAGATTCCGAAGAAGTTCGCGAAGTAATCGCAGATTTAAAAGCAAAAGTGAAAGAACAGCAGAATTTTGGTGCACAGAAGGCGGATGGAGCGGAAGGGAATACGAACCCGGAACCTTCAAAAACCATCATTCGTGAGTCGCAGCAGGTCAAAACGCCTGCAAAGAAGGCAGAGACGGAAGTTGCACCGCGCGTCAAAACGCCTGCAAAAAGAGTACAATCGGAAGACATTGAGGTTGAAGAAGATTTCGAAGACACAGAGGATTTCAACGATGAAGATGAAATCGAAATGGAAGACGAATCGGAATATGATTACGCCGAATACGATAATGAAGAAATCTACGATGAAGATGAATACTATGAGGACGAAGAATACCTTGACGAGGATTATGAACTGGATGAGGGTGAAGAAGACGAGATTTTTGTAGAGGAGCCGGAAGAAAATCCTCATTTCGGAGACATCGTTCGGGAAGCTGACCTGGAAAGAAAAAGTGCCGGTCAGCGCCACAAGGAAGAAAAAAGCTGGAAAGAAAAAAACAGCGCAAAAGATAAAAATACAAAAAGCGATAAGAAGGGAAAGAAATCTGCCTTTGGGAAAAGAGGAAAGAAGACACAGGAAGAGGATGATGTAATCATTTCCATGGAGAATGTGACAAAATCCTATATTAAAGGTGTTCCTGCCCTGAATGATGTAAGCCTTAAGATTCGCAGGGGAGAGTTCGTGTTTATCGTTGGCAGTTCCGGTTCCGGAAAATCCACTTTAATTAAACTTCTTCTCCATGAGTTAAAACCGGATTCCGGAAGCATTATGGTGAATGGTTTTCAGGTGGACAAGCTTCGCCATGGTAAGATTCCAAAACTTCGTCGAAGCCTTGGTGTTGTTTTCCAGAACTTCCGTCTGTTGCCGGATATGAATGTTTATGAGAATGTGGCATTTGCCCAGCGTATTATCCAGGTGCCTTTAAGGGAAATGAAACGAAATGTTCCAAGCATGCTTGCTATGGTTGGCCTTGCCGGAAAATATAATGCAAAAACAAATGAGTTGTCCGGTGGAGAGCAGCAGCGTGTTGCATTTGCAAGAGCTCTTGTCAATAATCCGCCGATTCTTCTGGCCGATGAGCCTACGGGTAATCTGGATCCCCAAAATACGATGGAGATTATGGGACTTTTGGAACAGATTAATCAGAATGGGACGACAGTGATTGTTGTTACCCACGATGACAAAATCGTCAATGCGATGAAGAAACGCGTCATCACCATCAAAAAGGGTACCATTGTAAGTGATGAAGAAAGAGGTGGATACATCGATGAGGATTAGAACATTATTTTATGTCATTGTGCAGGGCATTAAGAATACATTTAAAAATAAGTTGTTTTCTCTGGCCTCCATTGCCACCATCGGTGCCTGCCTGTTTTTACTGGGTCTGGTGTTTTCCGTTATCATGAATCTGGAGCATATGGTGAAAAATGCGGAAGAGGGAGTTTCCGTTACCGTATTTTTCGACGAAGGAATTTCCGATGAGAGAATTGCAGAGATTGGCAATCTGATTACCAGTCATACTGCAGTTGCGAAGGCAGAATATGTGTCCGCAGAAGCTGCATGGGAAAGTTTCAAGACGGAATATCTTGGAGAATATGCGGATGGATTTACGGAAAATCCTTTAGAGAATTCCGAGAACTATGAGATTTATCTTAATGATGTATCCCGACAGGCAGAACTGGTAACATTTTTGGAAGGTATTGATGGTGTTCGTCAGGTGAATAAATCAGAAGTAACTGCCAATACCCTGGCAGGTATGAATTCTCTGATTGCCTACATTTCCATTGGAATCATCGTGATTCTGCTGGCAGTGTCCATCTTCCTGATTTCCAATACCGTTATGATTGGTATCTCTGTCCGCAAGGAGGAGATTGCGATTATGAAATATATTGGAGCGACGGATTTCTTTGTTCGTTCCCCGTTTGTCATCGAAGGAATCATCATCGGAGCGGTTGGTTCCGTAATTCCGTTGGTAGCGATTTATTATTTGTATGATCGTGCCATTGCCTATATTATGAATCGTTTTTCGATTCTGGCGTCTTTGCTTTCATTCCTTCCGATACAGGACATTTTTCATTATTTAATGCCGGTTTCCATTGCACTGGGAATCGGAATCGGTTTCCTTGGAAGTTATATAACGGTGAAACGACACCTGAGAGTATAAAAAGTATATTATATTGTGATTGATATGAAAAAGAAAAACAATTCAGGAAAATTTCATACATCCTTTCGAAGGCGATTTCTTTTCTGTTTTCTTGTTTTGATGATGCTGGCATGTTGTCTTTCTTTATCCGGTCGTGCGGATGACGAAGTGGATACGGATGCATTGCAGGCCAGCATTGATGAAAAGGAAGAGGAACTGGATAGTCTGGCTGCTCAAAAATCGGCTTTGCAGGCCGGAAAAGCGAATGTCCAAGATC
>JBJEMA010000090.1:33823-40489 GCA_051879435.1 Lachnospiraceae bacterium | reverse complement strand
GCTGCGCATTCGTTTCCGGCGCGCATTCGTTTCCGGCGCGCATTCGTTTCCGGTGCGCATTCGTTTCCGGTGCGCATTCGTTTCCCGTAGCGCACCCGGCGGAGCCCATTTGTCTATAAACACAGTGAGCCCAAGCACCTGCGCACCGGGCGGAGCACCCGTCCTTAAGGCTGTTCCATAATCGCAAACATTCTAGCACAAATACCTGTGCTGCGCAATTTTCTTCCTTGTATTATAGCATGGCATTCTCTTGGTTGATTTATGCGATAAATAGTGTAAAATTTTATTAAGTATGTTTAAACAACTTTGTTTTTTTGCTTCCCGGCACCGGGATAAAGTATCCGGGAAGAAACCCCGGGAAGAAGTACCAGGATAAAGTATCCGGGAAGAAACCCCGGAAAGAAATACCAGGATAAAGTGTCCGGACCCGGAGTTATTAAAATGGTTGAGGTTTTCTTATGGTAGATATGAGTTATGATATTGCGGCGATTCTTATTTCCTCAATGCTTCTCTTTTGTCTGACAAGAACAAAACGCGCCAGAAATCTGCAAAATCAGGTATTCCAGTTGTTAATTGAGGTCAATGGATTAACAGCTGTTTTTGACGTTATCAAAAGAATTCTGATCCGCTATGGGGATAATCCAAGTATTTGGATGCTGGATTTGTGTACCATGGGATATTTTCTCACTCATTCCGCAATTCTTCCTTTGCTGTTTTTGTATTCCATCAGTTTGATTTTTGACTGGAAAGATTTTTATCGTTGGCTGCGTCTTTGCTTTCTCATTCCTCTGGGGCTCTGCTATGCCTGTCTGCTTACCAATCCGTTTTTCCACTGGATTTATTCCTTTGACGAACAGGGCAATTATCTTCGGGGAACCGGCCTGGCCGTTATTTATCTTTTTGCCGGTTATTTTGCCATATTTAACATTTATATTCTTATGAAATTTAAGAAAATGTTTTCTTCCCTGCGGCGCAATTGCAGTTTTTTCCTGCTGGGGTTTAATCTGGTTGGGGTTGCCATTCAGTTTATCCGACCGGATCTGATTGTGGAAACCTGCTTTACGTCTTTTAGTTTCCTGATGCTTTTTTTCGTTATACAAAATCCCCATGTGGAAATGGACAACAGCACAAAATTGTTCAATATGCGGGCATTTCTTCTTTCCACAAGGGCACGCATTAGTCATAACGAAGATTTCTATGTACTGGAAATCATCATTGAGAACCGGAACAATGTCCGCCTCCAGACAAGGGAACTTCTGATGCGGCGCGTGGCGCAGTATTTAAATATGCTTGGCCGGGATTGTATTGCTTACCGCATTGAAAACAATGTCTTTTGCGTAGAAATAACAAATTATTCGGAAATCGTGGTGGACCAGATTGCAGAGGATGTGCGCAACCGGTTTGCCGGCGTCTGGGAAATTGAAAATGAATATATAAAATTAAATGCGAAAATTGCCCTGTTCCAGTTACCGGAAGAATTTGGTGATTTGGATTGTCTGCTTGCCGTAATCCGGGATTTTGCCAATCATCCTTACGAAGAAAAAATTTTTGTGAATTGTGATTTTGATCTGGAACGGGTAAAGCGGAACATCGGCGTGGAGCGGGTGTTGGTGTGTGCCTTGGATCAGAACGATTTTGAGGTCAGTTATACGCCGATTTTTTCCGTAAAAAAGAAGGAAATGTTCGGCCTGCAGTGTCGTATTAAAATGATGGACGAAAATCTCGGTTACATTTACGAAAAGAACATTATTCAGGTGGCGGAGAAGAGCAGTAAACTTGCAGACATTAATCTCTGGACAATGGAAAATGTGCTTCGGGCATATGACAATAATCGACAGGAGTTCGCCAAGGTGGAAAAAATTTTCCTTCCTCTGTCCTGTGCTCTTTGTCTGCAATTTGGCTATGAGAATCATTTTATGGAAATGATTCGGCAGTATAATATTAATCCTTCGGTTATTTGCCTGCTTTTGTCGGAACGAACTGCGTCCATGGCGAAAAGCAATCTGACCATTAGCATGCGTAAATTAAGGAAATTCGGCATTTCCTTTGGTCTTTACGATTACGGAAACGGATATACGAATCTTTCCTCCGTTTATGAAATGCCATTTACCTACCTAAAGGTTGACAGTGGCGTTCTGAATGATGCGGTGACCAATGAAAAAACCAGAATCATGCTGCAATATACGCTGCAGCTTTCCGATGAACTGAATTTTAAAACCATGGTGGGCGGCGTGGATGACGAAGAGAAAATGAAAATCCTGTCCCAAATGGAATGCGAATATGGGGAAGGCAATTACCTGTTGGGTTCTCTCAGTGAGGAAGAAATCCTTCGTGTATTACGGGAACTTCCGGAGAAAGGGGGTGCGTTGTAATGCTATATAATTTAAGTTTTGAATATATTTCCGTTGGGTTTTGCCTGTTTTTGCTGTATATTTTCTTTCATAATCGTAAATCGGGAATGATTTATTATCATACCTATAACTTGCTGATTATCACGATTATGATTGCTTCCCTTATGGATATTTTTACGGTATGGATTTGCGACGGAAAGCTCCTTGTGGGAAATGGAATCGTCAATCTTTTTAATATGTTGTTTCTTATGACACTGAATTCTATTCCGCCGTTGTTTGTGCTTTGTGTATTGAGCCTGGCCGATATTGATTTTCGAAAGAGCAAGACATGGAAGTCCCTGATTTTGATTCCATGGGGAGTTCAATTGTTCCTGATTCTGACAACACCTATGACGGGATTAATCTTTTATGTGGATGAAACCGGAACCTATTGCCATGGAAAAGGCTTCTTCATTCTTATGGGATTTCTGTGCTATTATTGCATTATAAATGTTGTAGCCAGCATTTTCTATCGGAAGATTCTTGGCAGAGGGCGTGTCATTTACCTGGTGGTCTGCATGGTTTTGGGCATATTGTCCCAACTGGTGCAGGTGGCATTTCCGCAATTACTAATCCAGTGTTTTGCAATGGCTCTCATATGTTCTATTCTGATTTACATGACGAAAAATCCGGATGAGATATTCGACCAGTCCGGCGCCATGTACGCTTCCCAGTTCTATGACAATGTACTGGTCAGTTATAAGCAGAATGAGGATTTTAACCTGCTGGTGGTTCGATTTTATGATTTGGAACTGTTGGAGAAATCCTTTGGTGAGGAAGATTTTAATCTCCTTCTTCGGTCGGTGGTGTCTTATTTTAACTCCAGTTATCCCGGGGCAAAGGTATACCGGCTGGATGAACGGAATTTTGCTATTCATGTACATGCCATTTTGCATGACCAGGATGATATCATCCAATTGCAACGGGAATTAATGTATCGTTTGCAGGCACCGTTTAAGGGAGGTAATATGGAAATTGTGCTGCCGGGCAGTGTTATGCTGTTGCAGTTTCCTTTTGATGCACCTACCTTTGATGATTTTAAAACTCTGATTGACCGGATAAGCCGCGCCGATAATCCAAAAAATTCGGATTGGCTTTTGGAAGATTTGGAAGCAGAAGATAAAAAGGATGCCGTTCTTCAGGCTGTAAAAAATGCGGTGGAAAAGGAATCCTTCCGTGTGTATTACCAGCCTATATATGCAACCCGGGAGAAAAAAATCGTTGCGGCGGAGGCGTTGATACGCTTGTTTGATGACGAAATCGGTTTTGTTTCTCCGGAAATCTTTATACCTTTAGCGGAGCAGGCCGGTTATATCGACAGGATTGGACGCTTTGTATTCCGGGAAGTTTGTCGTTTTTACGCAGAAAATCATTTGCAGGAAAAGGGTATTGATTACATTGAAATTAATCTTTCCCCACTGCAGTGTATGCAATACGAGATGGCGGTAGATTACCTGAACATCATGAAGAAATGGGGCATCAAGGTAAATCAGGTTAATTTTGAAATTACGGAGACGGCAGTGAAGACGGAGAACCCTGTGTACGAACACAATATCAATAAATTGGTGGATTCGGGAATTGCATTGTCGCTGGATGATTACGGAACCGGTTTTTCCAATTTGACTTTCCTGTCCTCCCTGCCGTTCCACTATCTGAAGATTGATAAGAGCCTCCTGTGGTCTGCGGACACCAATGAAAAAGCCGATATTACGCTGCGCAACACCATTGAGATGGCAAAAGCGCTCGACATGAAACTGGTGGTGGAAGGTGTGGAAACCGTGGATCAGGTTAATAAACTGCTGGCGATGGAGGTAGACTATTTCCAGGGCTACTATTATTCCAAACCGATTAGTGGGGATGATTTTATTACCTTTATCAGTGCTTTGCATGATTTTGATCAAATGGCTTGAAATGGGACTATCATAATCTGTCAATGCAATATAAATGATTTGCGAAAAGAAAGAAACATATGAAAGAATCAATTGCAACCTTCCTTTTTCAAAAAGGATTTAACAGTATAATACCTTCCGGAGATACAGATATCATAACAATTGCCAATTTGCTGTCTGTCACGAAGATGGAAGATTTGAAGATTATCTGCGTTGTCAACGCAGATACAAAGAATGGAAGGAACGGAAGAATATTCCGTAATGTTGACCGGTTAAATGAAAGTCTCGGCGAGTCCGAGTTTCGGAATGAGACGGAGCAGAACCCGGAAAAACTGTTTCCGGGTCAGGACCGGGAGCAGAACCACCGGGAGGATGTCTTAAATCTTGTGATCGGCGCCCATTCCAGAGAGGCTTTGGAATATTGTAAATCCAAAAGCAATTGCTGGTATCTGGATAAGGTGGATCGAAAGATTTACCTGTTTGATAATCAGATCAGCGACTTTCATAATTTGCGAAAAGACTTGGAAAAGTGGATAGAACAAAAGGGAATCGAATTTCCTAAGGAAATTCAGGCAAATACAGTGAAATCCTTTAGTGTTCCGGCATTGGTCATTTCCACTGTCTGTATTGTCGTATTTTTTCTGTTCACAGTTGGGCTGCTGAATCCGCAGTATATGGTTTTGAATATATTCACCCTGGTGCAGGACAATGAATGGTACCGGCTTCTGACCTATTCTCTAAGTCATACGGGGGTAGCACATTTGATGATGAATCTTTTGATGTTAAATGTGATTTCGCCGTATACAGAAAAATATTATGGTAAAGTAGTTTATGTGATTGGCTATCTGATTAGCGGTGTAGTTGCCGGATTATTTTCCATGGCATATTCCAATTATTTTGAAAACTTTTATTCCACTTTGGGAGCAAGTGGAGCCATCTACGGACTGGTAGGAATGACATTATTCAGCGTTGTCATAAATTGGCGCCAGTTTAACAATTCCTTCTGGGGACGACTGATTTTCGCCATAGTGATTGTGCTGCTTGGAGGATTAACTTCTTCCGGTGTGGATCATTTTGCACATATTGGCGGTTTCCTGTCAGGTTTTGCGATAGGTGCAATCGTGACGGGGATTCGTCATTTGCTGAAGCCCAAAAGGAAAATAGGAAAGAAAGGCGTGATAGAGAATTATGAGAATTAATATTTACTATGGCGGCCGCGGGATTCTGGGGGACCCAAGCAGTTATGCGGTTAAAATTATGCAGAAGGTCTTTGAAGAGTTAAATGTGAAAGTTGTCCGCTATGATTTGTATGACTCCAAAATTAATATTACAACATTGCCGCAAAGTCTGAAGGAGGCGGATGGCGTCATTCTTGCGGGAACGGTGGAATGGCACGGAATCGGTGGAAATCTCACCAGTTTTCTGGACGCCTGCTGGCTTTATGGAGATAAGGACAAGATTGCGAAGATTTATATGGCACCGGTTGTTATGTCCACCACCTATGGGGAGAAGGAAGCGGAGTTGGATTTGATTACTGCGTGGGAAGCGCTTGGCGGACCAACCTGTCATGGCATTTCCGGTTATGTGCCGGATGCAATGGAACTGGAACGCAGTACCGATTACCAGAAGGTCATTGAAAAAACAGCGGAGAATATTTATCGCGCCATTTCCCAGAAGGCGGTTAGTCTTCCTATCAGTAGTAAAGTGGTGAGCCAGGAAATATATAAAACCAAAAGTTCCTTCCTGACGCAAAAGGAAACAGAACAGTTTTCGGAATACATTTCCGACGACCAGTTTGTGAAAAAGCAGAAGGAAGATATTCTGGAACTGGCTACTCAGTTCAAAGGAAAAATGAACGGGAAAAAGAAAGAGGATTCGGATGAAATAATCGGAGCATTTCGGTCACATTTCAAACCGATTCCGGAGGTTTATTTTACCTGCAAACTGGTTTTAAATTCCCCGGCAAAAACGCTTGCTCTTCGTGTGGATAACAAAAATATTTCCATTCAGGAAGGCGATTTGGCAAAACCGGATATTATGCTGACAATGGATTACACAGTACTGGAGCAGATTGTGTCAGGCGAAAAATCCTTTCATGTAAGTTTTATGTCCGGCAATCTGTCAGCTCTGGGCGAATTAAAATATGTACGAATGCTGGATGAACTGTTTCCGTTCTAGTGGGGCGTTCTAGTGGGGACGTACCTTTTGTCACGCAGAGTGTCCCTTTGTCACGAGGAGTGTCCCTCTGTCACGAGGAGTGTCCCTCTGTCACATGTTGCATGACCGTGGTGTGACAAAAGGTACATCCCTCTGTCACGACGACATGTTGCACGACCGTGGTGTGACAAAAGGTACATCCCTCTGTCACGACGACATGTTGCACGACC
>JBJEMA010000090.1:29057-33723 GCA_051879435.1 Lachnospiraceae bacterium | reverse complement strand
GTGGTGTGACAAAAGGTACGTCCCTCTGTCACGAGGAGTGTCCCTCTGTCACAACATGGAAAGAATAGCAGGAAGGATAAAAATTGGAAAGGAAGAATAAAAATGGAGAATTGTATTTTTTGTAAAATTGCGAATGGCAGCATCCCGTCCAAGACGATTTATGAGGATGAGGAATTTCGTGTGATTCTGGATTTGGGACCGGCAACAAAAGGACATGCACTCATTTTACCAAAGGAGCATGCAGCAAACATTTATGAATTGCCGGAGGAAACTGCAGGAAAAACAATGAAACTTGCGAAGAAAATGGCAACGCTGTTAACGGAGAAACTTCATGCGGACGGATTGAATCTGGTTCAAAATAATGGTGAGGTGGCAGGCCAGACGGTAATGCATTTCCATTTGCATCTGATTCCGCGTTATGAAAATGACGGACAGAACATTTTGTGGAATCCAAATGAATCTACGCCGGAAGAACTTGAAGAAGTGAAAAATTTATTAGAGGAAGAAAACGAAACGGAATAAAAACAAGAAGTGGGTAATTCTTGAAATGAATTAAAATATAGCCTCATCCTAACGAGTCGGATGAGGCTATTCTTTCGCTGAGCGATTCCTTTTCTTAATACCATTGTAACTTATTATTGGAATTCCCACACAGCCATTTCATTTTTTATGCTTTTCTATCGTTTCATCCAGCAGATTTACGATGGTATTTATGGAGTCTAACATGCCGGATTTTGACATATTATCGATATACATCTGGCGGTTGAAATAAAGTTCATGAACACGGTCGCAAAGTGCCTGGGTGTCCATTTCCTCCTCCATCAGCATCATACTAAAGCCCTGCGACTCAAAAGATTGCGCATTCAGAATCTGATCGCCCCGGCTGGTTGACAATGGGAGAGGAACCAGCAGATTCGGAATTTTCAGGGCAAGTAATTCGCAAATGGCATTCGCCCCGGCGCGCGAGATAATTACATCTGCAAGCGCGAATAAATCTTTCAGTTCTGCTTTCACATATTCAAATTGCTTATAGCCGGATTTGTTCAAAAGCAGGTTATCCATTTTGTCTTTTCCGCAAATGTGAATAATCTGAAAATCCTCCAGTAATTTCGGAAGCGCCTTTCGAACGGCTTCGTTGATGGCACCCGCACCCTGGCTTCCCCCGATAATCATGAGCACCGGCATATTTGCCGTAAAACCACAGAGTTTTAAGGCTGCCATGCGATCACCTTTGAGCAATTCTTCACGAATTGGGGAGCCGGTCAGAATCGCTTTTTCCTCCGGCAGACTGGCCTTCGTTTCAGGAAAATTACAACAAACCTTTTCCGCAACCGGAATACAGAGTTTATTTGCCAGACCCGGTGTCATGTCGGATTCATGAATGATACAAGGGATTTTCAAGGAAGCCGCAGCCCGGACAACAGGAACGGACACAAAACCTCCCTTGGAAAAAATAATATCGGGTTTGATTTCTTTTAAGTACTTTTTTGCTTCCCGATAACCTTTCAGTACTCGGAATGGATCGGATAAATTTTTGGGATCTATATAACGGCGAAGTTTTCCGGTTGCCACACCATAATATGGAATATCAAAATCGGAAATCAGTCGTTTTTCAATTCCATCATAGGAACCAATATAGGAAATGTCATAATCGTGCGCACGAAGCGTAGGAAGTAATGCAATATTTGGAGTAACATGTCCGGCTGTGCCACCGCCGGTCAGAACAATCTTCTTCATAGAAAAGATGCCTTTCTTCTATATAGTTTTTGCGATGTAATGCAATTCGCAGGCTGCAATTGCCGAATAAACCGGAATGCAATTTATGAGAGGCAATTGGCTGATGAGGCATAAAACAATTAGCGTGATTCTTTGAATTGTTTCAATGCCCGGGCAAGCTGATCCGGGCAGGAAGTTCCCCGTCCATTGCAATCGATGCCGCTTAGTTTTTGAATCGCATCATCCATATCCATTCCGGTTACCAATGCAGCAACGCCTTGGGTATTTCCGTTGCAGCCACCCATGAAACGAACAGATTTAATGATATTCCCCTCTACTTCAATGTCGATTTCTCTTGAGCAAACGCCTCTTGGAATGTATTTCATCTCTTTTTCCGTCCTCTTTAAAATTATATGTATTTTGTTAAAGAAAATTATAGCAGAATGATTATTTTTTTCAAACGAAGAAAAAAACGGCTGCAACTGCTAAAGAAATGCGGTTGCGCAAGCGGAGAAGAGGCAAATGAGAAATCCATATCATGTCGAAAAAGCAAGGAATAATGCGATGAAAAATTGAGGGTGGACAGTGAAATATCTCTTATAATAAATGTGTATGAAATGGTGGGATTTCCGATGGGTGTTCCGAAAATGGTGTGAAGGAAAAGAAAGCGGGCAGTCGGAAAGGAAGACAGTAATGCAACATACGATTTTTATTGTAGTTTCTATTGTGCTCATTTTGGTTGGAATAGGAATACAGGTAGGATTGGGAATGATATACCATAATATGATTATGGAAACAGATAATATGACTTCCACGGATAATAAATTACTGAAACAGTGCAAATTGAAATTTTGGAATTGTTATCAGTCCAATGGTGGTGTGAATAACATTCCCATTTTCGTGGAGAAATTTTTGAACCGGATTAAACTGGGAAAATGCAGCGCCATCACATTGCAGCATTTGTCCGGCCAACTCGTGCTGCTTTCCGTATTTACCTCCGGGGTTGGAATTTATCTGGGAATCACCGGTGGGCAGGGGCTTCTGGGCTTGTTGCCATTTTACATTATCAGTATGCTGGGACTGTATTTGTTTTTCAGCGTGTCCTCTGCGGTTGATATTGCCGGAAAAAAGAAAATTCTTAAAACCAACATTGTGGACTATCTGGAAAATCATATGCTGGAGCGAATGAAATATGTGTCGCGAAAGGAGAGAAACCGGGACGGGGAGGACATGGTCCAATGGGCCATGAGCCAAAGCAGCGTCCGGGCCCCGCAGAAGGAGGCTTTCTCTGTTCGCGGCCGCTTTGGAAATATGGTTGATTCTAAGGTGCAATATCATATGGGAAATGCGGCAGACATGGAAACACCGGAAAGATACCGCGCGGGAAATGCGTCAGACATGGAGACGGAAAGACACCATGCGGGAAATGCGTCAGACATGGAAATACCGGAAAGATACCATGCGGGAAATGCGTCAGACATGGAGATGGCGGGGAAAAATTCTTCGGATATGCAAAATGATGTAGCATCAAGATGTGCACAATTCGTTCAAAATGTTGAAAACAGTTATGAGGGCATAACTGCGGAGGAACTGCAGGAGTTGTTGTCCCAGTTTTTCGCCACAGAAGAATGATTTAGGCGAAAAATGAATTTAGATGAAGAATGAATTAGGCGAAGAATGAATTGAATGAAGAATGTTTTTATGCGAAGAAAGAATTTTAATGAAGAATGTTTTTAGATGAAGAATGTTTTCGGATTTGCCGGAAAGCGGACAGGTAAGCACATTTGCCAAAGAAGAAGTACAAAAATAATGCAACTTTACGAAAAAAAGAGTAAAATAAGTGAATGAACGAAAGCGAGGTGGCCGGAATGCAGATTGTCATATTGGAGAGAAACAGCGTTGGTGAGGATGTGGATGTCAGTTGTTTTGAAAAACTCGGACAGGTTACCTGCTATCCGGTTATGGATTTGGAGCGCATTGCAGAGCGGGTAAAGGATGCGGATATTATCATTGCCAATAAGTCACCTTTGAATGAAACCACATTGGCCGGGGCGAAAAATGTGAAAATGATTGCAGAATTTGCCACAGGTTATGACAACATCGATTTGGAATATTGTAAAAAACGGGGAATCGTGGTCACCAATGTTCGCGGATATTCCACAGCTGCTGTGGTGCAGCATACATTTGCCATGGCTTTTTATGTGCTGGAGCATCTGGCCTATTATGATGAATATGTTAAGAGTGGCGCCTACAGTGCCCAGAATAATTTCACCCATTACGGGCAGCCGTTTACGGAATTGGAAGGAAAAACCTGGGGTATTGTTGGAATGGGAAATATCGGCCGGGGGGTTGCCCGGGTGGCAGAGGCATTTGGCTGTAATGTGATTTACTATTCCACCTCCGGCAAAAATACAGGACTTCCTTACCCTTTAGTTTCCTTTGATGAACTTCTGGCTTTATCAGATTTCATCAGTTGTCATTGTCCGTTAAATGAGGCAACGAAAGGTCTTCTGAATAAAATCGCATTTCAGAAAATGAAAAATACTGCCATTGTGCTGAATCTGGCGCGAGGCGGAGTAGTAAATAATGCGGATTTGTATGAGGCTCTGGTGCAAAATGAAATTGCCGGTGCAGGTCTTGATGTTTTGGAGGGAGAACCGATGCAGCCGGATAATCCACTTGCAAAATTTCAGGATTCCAATCGCCTGATTATCACGCCGCATATGGCCTGGGCAAGTACGGAAGCCCGGAATCGTTGTGTAGAGGAAGCCTACAAAAATGTAGAAGCCTTTTTGCGCGGAGAAAGCCGCTGTGTTGTGGAGTAATACTTGCGCAAAACTGCCGGAGAAAACCATGATTTGCGAGAAGAGAAAATCGCCATGCTGTGGGGCAAGAAATACTTGCGCAAAACTGCCGGAGAAAACCATGATTTGCGAGAAGAGAAAATCGC
>JBJEMA010000090.1:25491-28957 GCA_051879435.1 Lachnospiraceae bacterium | reverse complement strand
CATGCTGTGGGACAAGAAATGCTTGCGGAGAATAAAATGAAAAACTCAAGATAAAAATACATTTTGAGGATAGAAAGTAGAGGACGGAAGATTATCAGAAAATTAGATCCACGAAGAACAAAATATCATGGAATCGTTCGAGCCGGTTCCGTGTTGCTGGTTTTATTATTACAGGTGACACTCATTTTCCTTTTGCTTCGGTTTTTACTGAAATATGCGCTGGGTATTTATCTTGCAATGATTTTTCTGTCAATCCTGTTGGTTTTCGGAAAAATAAATGAAGGGGATTCCAACCAGATGTTCTGGATTGTCATTCTCCTTGTTTTCCCGGGATTCGGTTTCCTACTCTATTTCCTTTGGGGTAGCAGTGGAAGTAAGGCCGGATGGAAGCGCAAGATGAATAATGTGGAAAAACGGATGAAAAGCAGACTCAGCCAGGACGCAGAAACGGAAGAAAAATTTTGCGATTGCCATCCGGTGAAACGGCAGATTGCAAAATACCTGATTCGTGACGGTTATCCCATTTACCAAAATACAGCAGTAAAATATTATGGCTGCGGTGAGGCTATGGAGCCTGATTATATGGAGGATCTGCGCAGGGCAGAGAAATTCATTTTCATGGAATACTTCATCGTCTATAATGGGGAATGGTGGAAGGAGATTTCCGCGATTCTGATTCAGAAGGCTCAGGCGGGGGTGGATGTGCGATTAATCATCGATGATTTTGGATGTCTTATGATGAATGTGCGCTCCCTGAAAAAAGATTTGATTGATAAAGGAATTCAGATTACCTCATTTGCGCCGATTCAGGATCGAATCACTTCCTTTGCATTTAACTATCGTGATCATCAGAAAATCATGATTATGGACGGAAATGTTGCCTATACGGGCGGAATCAATCTGGCGGATGAATATGTCAATCGTATGGAGCGGTTTGGTTATTGGAAGGATGCGGCCATTCGCCTGGAAGGGGATGCAGTCTGGAGCATGACAAACATTTTCCTGCAAATGTGGGAAGACTGTAACTCCAGTCGGGAAAACGATTACGATTATTACCGGCCGGATAAAAACGCATTTTCCCTGATGAAAAGAATTGGCGCGGACGACGCAGTGGCAAATGCGGTATTGCAGGGCAGTGATGACGCAGTGGCAAATGCCGGCCATCCCTGCGGCTTTGTACAGCCATACGCAGGGGGTCCACATCGAAATCCGGGAAATCCCTCGGAGGGTGTTTATGCCCGCATGATCAGCAAGGCACGGAATTATATCTATATTACAACCCCGTATCTTGTGCTGAATTCCCGTATGCAGGATTTGCTGATTCTGGCAGCCCGAAGCGAAGTGGATGTGCGTATTCTTGTTCCTAAGATTTACGATAAATGGTATGTCTACATGGTCAATGTTTCCTGCTACGGAAAATTGCTGGAGAGCGGTGTCCGGGTTTTTGAATATACGCCGGGCTTTATCCATGCTAAAAATATGGTAGCCGACGACTCCAGTGCTATCTGCGGAACGGTCAATTTCGATTATCGTTCCCTTTATCTGCACTATGAAAATGCAGTCTTTTTTACAGACAGCCGGGCAGTGCTGGATTTGAAAGAGGACTTTTTGAAGGCGCAGGCGCAGTCCGAGGAAATTTTCTACGATGACTGGAAGAAACGCCCATGGTATAAAAAGATATTGCAATCCGTTATGAAACTGTTTTCGCCGCTTTTGTGAGCGGTGGGGACGTTGTGAGCGGTGGGGACGTACCTTCTGTCACGAGGAGTGTCCCTATGTCACGAGGAGTGTCCCCTGTCACGAGGAGCGTCCCTCTGTGCCACAAAAATGTTCATTTGTGATATTGCAAATTATTTGGATAAAAAACAAGCGAGGAGTAAGACATGATTTCAGAAGAATATTTGGAGATGATTCATACGCCGTCAGTGATTCGTGCGCTTTCAGTTTATGCAACGGAGCGCGGCAAGCAAATCGGATATGAAAATGTATTTGATTACAGTTTGGGAAATCCGTCCGTTCCTGTTCCTGAGGAATTGACAAAGGCTATGATTACCCTGCTTCAGACGAAGGATTCTTCCTATCTTCATGGTTATAGTCCAAATCCGGGTAATCCCATTGCAAGACAGGCAACGGCAGATTCCTTAAATCGCCGGTTTGGCATGGACTATAAAATGGAACACATTTTCATGACCAGCGGCGCAGCCGGAGCTATTGCCCACGCGGTTCGCTGCGTGACGAAGCCGGGGGATGAGGTACTCACATTTGCGCCGTATTTCCCGGAATATAATCCTTACATAAATAAGACCGGTGCCTGTCTGAAGGTGGTGCCGGCAGACACATCTTCCTTCCAAATCAATTTTGATGCGCTGGAGGAAATGCTTAATGAAAAGGTAAATGCGGTGCTCATTAACACGCCAAATAATCCTTCCGGGATTGTGTATTCCGCAAGAACGCTGCAGCAATTGGCTGCAATCCTCAAGGAAAAAGAGAAGGAATATGGCCATGAAATTTTCCTGATTTCCGACGAGCCATACCGGGAAATTGTGTTTGACGGGGTAGAGGCGCCTTATGTTTCCAAATTTTACGACAATACTTTGTCCTGCTATTCCTATTCCAAGAGTTTATCCATTCCGGGAGAACGTCTCGGTTATGTGGCAGTAAATCCACGGGCGAAGGATGCGGATAAAATTGTTGCCATGTGTTGTCAGATTTCCCGCGGGACCGGTCATAATTGTCCGGCGTCCCTGATTCAACTGGCAGTGTCCCAGGTTATTGACCAAACCAGCGACTTGTCCGTATACGAGACCAATATGAATATTCTATATAAGGAACTGGTGGAACTGGGATTTGAGGTGGTCCGCCCGGGCGGAACCTTCTACATTTTCCCGAAGGCACCGGAGGCGGATGCGATTGCATTTTGTGAGAAGGCAAAGAAATATGATTTGATCCTTGTGCCGAGTAATTCCTTTGGCGTGGATGGTTATTTCCGTATGGCGTATTGCATTGATACGGAAAAGGTGGAGCGGTCTTTGGAGGCGCTTCGCAAATTTGTGAAGTGTGAGTACTGATCGAAAATCGGAAATACAGTAAATGTGACAGGCTTCATGGAAGAATCAGCGTAATGTAATTATTGGCTGGAGTGTGAGGCTTTATGGAAGAATCAGTAGTTATTGGTGAGTGAAAAATCAGTGAAATGCGTGATTCTTCATGAAAGAATTTGTTAATATAGAAAACTATATTTCAGAGGAGGAAGAATATGTTTTGTTGTAAATGTGGTAAACAAAATCCGGATGGAGCAGCCTTTTGTAACGGCTGCGGTGCAAAAATGATTGCGCCGGCGAAAACAGAGACTCCGGCAGCGCAGGGCACAGAGCCGGCGAAAGCAGAGACTCCGGCAGCGCAGGGCACAGAGCCGGCGAAAACAGAGACTCCGGCAGCGCAGGGCACAGAGCCGGCGAAAGCAGAG
>JBJEMA010000090.1:0-25258 GCA_051879435.1 Lachnospiraceae bacterium | reverse complement strand
CACAGAGCCGGCGAAAGCAGAGACTCCGGCAGCGCAGGTCACAGAGCCGGCGAAAACAGAGACTCCGGCAGCGCAGGTCACAGAGCAAGCGAAAATCGGGACTCCGGTTGTACCGATTCAGAATGTGGCGGAAGGAATGCCCCCGGTGGATGTTCCGGAGAAGAAAAAGAGTAAGGCGGGACTGGTAATCGGTATCGTTGCCGGCATTCTTGTTGTGCTCATTGGCGGTGGTCTCTTTGCCGGAATGAAAATAAAGAATTTCCTGGATGAGAAAAAGCAGCAACTGGTTGCAGAACTGGAAAATATAGAAGTGGAAGAAGAGGCAGAACCTACGCCGGAACCTTCGCCTACGCCGGAACCTTCGCCTTCGCCGGAACCGGAAGAAGTGGAAGAACCTGAAATCGCGGAAGTTAAGGCACGACCGACTTTTATCGATTTGAATACCGGGCTGGAATGCGATATGGATTTGGTGGCATGTGTAGAACCGTACACCATTGAGGAGGATTTATCCAACATTTCCAATATGGATCAGTTTTATCTCCCGGAATCCGCAACAGCATTGCTGGTGGAAAATGGATTTGCCGTATCTCCGGCACCGGGCGGGGACAAGGAATTTTATTCTTCTTATGAAATGAACCGTTATCTGCAGAAACCGAATTTTGTTACGGTGGATGCCATGATGCACACTTATCATTTGTATTTTGCATATTTGCTGAAAAACACAGAACGGAATTATCTTCTGGATAGTCTGAAATCCGTCAGCGAACAGATGTATGAAATTTCCTACTCCCAATATGAGAGCCTTGTGGGAACCCAGTGGGAAGAGGCGGCTGCGAAAAATGTGGCATTCTTTGCAGTAGGTGCGCGTTTGCAGGATATTTCCATTTCCGTACCGCAGGAAATTGCAGAAATCGTGGATGCGGAAATAGAGCAGATTATGGATGCTTCCGGTATCGGAACTTCTTATGTGACTGATGAGTATGAAGATTACACCCAGTACATACCGCGTGGATACTACGAAGGGGATGTGGATATGGAGCAATATTTCCGTGCCATGATGTGGTATGGACGAATCAGTTTCCTTCAGGAAAAAGAGGTGGATAATCGAAGTGCAATTCTTATGACGCTTGCGCTGGAGCAGGGTCCGGCGGAACTTTGGGAGAAAATATATACCGTTACCAGCTTCTTTGCAGGAGCAAGCGATGATTGCGGCTATTATGAATATTTGCCGTTGATTCAGCAGGCTTATGGAGAAAATGTGACAACGCAGGATTTGATTGACAATACGGATGCCTTTGCCACATTTACTACGCTCCTGGCAGATTTGGAGCCGCCGGCGATTAACTCCATTCCGATTGAAGACGGTGAAGAGAATACGGTTTGTTGTTTCCGCTTTATGGGACAGCGGTTTAGTGTGGACGCCACCATTTTCCAGAATCTGATTTACAGCGAAGTGGGAGAAAATGCAGATGGGGAGTATCGTATGCTTCCTTCCGCATTGGATGTTCCGGCAGCGTTGTCATCCGAGACAGCAGAAGGCTTATTGCAGGAAATGGGTGCCTATGAATTTGAAGGTTACGAGGCAAATATGATTGAATTGCAAAATACCATCAGCCGGCAGAGTGACGAATTCTGGAGTGCCAGCCTGTATTCTTCCTGGATGAACACGCTTCGTCCTTTATTGGATACGGTGCCGGAAGGTTATCCGTCCTTTATGCAGAATGAGGCATGGCAGTTGCATTCACTGGAAACTTTTCTGGGAAGTTATACGGAATTGAAGCACGATACCATTCTTTACTCCAAACAGGTAATGGCCGAAATGGGCGGCGGTGAAGAAGAGGTGGACGACCGTGGTTATGTGGAGCCGCAGCCGTTAGTTTATGCACGTTTCATTTTATTGGCATCCCAGACCAAGGAAGGACTGGCAAATTACGGAATGATCAGTGATGCGGATATGGAGAATCTCGACCGTTTGGCTGATTTGGCAAGACAACTCATGGTAATTTCCGAGAAAGAATTGCAAAATGAGACACTGACCGATGAAGAATATGAACTGATTCGTTCCTTTGGCGGAAATCTGGAGCATTTCTGGTATGATGCCATGAGAGGACTTACCGGAGAGGAAAATGTAAGTACATGGGATTATCCTTGCCCGCTGGTTGCAGACATTGCAACGGATCCGAACGGCTCCGTATTGGAAGTGGCAACCGGTAATGTGTCCACGATTTATGTGGTATGTCCTGTGGATGGAGAATTGAAACTTTGCGTTGGTGCTGTTTATTCATTCTACGAATTCCCATGGCCAATGGAGGATCGCCTGACGGATTCTTCATGGCGTCAGATGATGGGGCTCGAAATGAATGAAAATGACGAATACAATTCTGAAAATGCAGTAGAACCGCCGGAATGGACCACCAGGTATCGTTTCGAATACGGTTATTAAATAATTTGTAAAATGTAATGGAATGCGGGATGCCGTAAGATATTCGGTGTTCCGCATTTTTAGTACATGATGCTGTATAAGTGCCGGGAAAAATGCCGAGACGCAGGAAGGAAAAGAACCGAAATCCGGCAATCGTGCAAGGCATATCCATGCAGAGCGGGATTAAGTTCGTGATGCCGTATAAGTGCCGGGAAGAAAAAACACAAGGAGCAACTTAGAGACAAATGAAAAACAGAAAAAGAAAGATAATTGCATATGGAATGGGCATGCTTTGTGTTTTGATTTGTGCAGGTCTGGCGTTTTGGTTTGCCTGGAAGGGAGGATACTTTCTTCCGGACTGGATTTCGTGGCAGGAGAAAGAGGTCACATTTACCCGGGACGAAGAAACGGTAAGCATTACCCTCCATCGCAGGCAGGTGCAGGTTTATGCAGAAAGCCAATCCCGGGAATCTGCGGAAGGAGATGCACGGGCAGTGCCGCAAACATCCGGCGAAAATACACAGGTATCCGGCGAAAATGATGCACAGGCACATTTACTCTGGGAAAGTCCGAGGGAATACAAAGTACAGGATTTTTTGTGGTGCGACATCAACGGCGACGAGCAGGAGGAACTGTTATTACTTTGCTGGAAAATCGGTCGCTTCGGGAAACATAAGCCCTTCTGGGTGGAAGAGGACGAACAGGATTGGTCCCAGCACATTTTCGTCTATCAATGGAACGGGAAGGAAATGCAACCCTTATGGATGGCTTCTGATATTGGCTTGTCTGCCCGTCGGTGGAAATATGACCCTCATGGCATCCTTCTGATTGAGGATAAGGATGGGGAACTCACCGGCTGGAAATGGCCTAATTGGGGACTGGAGCGGGTGGAGACAGAGATCGAATTTTTGGCCCTGGGAGATAATCTGGTGCATGCACCGATTTACAACTATGGAATGGAGCATGGCTATGATTTTCTTTTTGAAAATCTGGCAGACGAAATTATGCAGGCAAATGTGGCCATCATCAATCAGGAAACGATTTTGGTAGAGGATCCTGTGCGTTATGGGGATTTTCCGGATTTCGGTACTCCCATGGAAGTAGGCGAAGCCATTGTGGATGCCGGTTTTGATGTGGTTTCCCATGCGACGAATCACGCATTGGATCAGGGGATTTACGGAATTGAAACCACCACACAATTCTATGCCGACAAAAATATTGCCTGTCTGGGAATCGGTGTCAGAGGCGCACAGATTGTCCGGCGCCGAGGGCTAAAGATTGCATTTTTGAATTATACTTACGGATTAAACGGGAAAACGATGCCGGCGGAAATGCCCGATGCAGTGTCTACCCTTTCGGATGAAGACAGGGTGCGTTGGGAACTGCAACAGGCCCGGGAGGCTGCGGATATTCTGATTGTCTGCGTTCACTGGGGAACCGAATACAGCAGTGAAATTGATGAGGAGCAACAAAAGTGGACCGACATATTTTTCGAAAACAGAGTTGATGTGGTGATTGGTACACACCCTCATGTTCTTCAGCCTTACGGTATCATTGACAGGGAAATTGTTGCCGCAGACACCGCGGGCATAGAAACCATTGTCGCAGACACCGCGGGCGTAGAAACCATTGTCGCAGACACCGCGGGCGTAGAAACCGTTGCCGCAGACACCGCGGGCGCAGAAACCATGGACATGGATACGGCGGCCTCTGTAAATCATCAGATGCTGGTATATTACTCTCTGGGAAATTATATTTCTGCCCAGGACAGAGTGGAATGCATCTTTGGCGGAATGGCCAGATTCACTATTGGATATACCATGGAAGGACTGGAAATTACCGGTTACGAGCTAGTCCCTTTAATCACGCATCAGTCGGATGGTTATTTTACTACCTACCGTTTGGAGGATTATTCCGAAGAACTGCTTTCCCGTCACCGCCTGGCGGAGGAAATCCGCTCCTATCAGTTGCCGTCTGCGGAAGAACTTAGGTTGTCCCGGTAATTGCCGTTCCTTGCCAATCATCGGTGACGGAAGAAGGAGAGACATACCTCGTCAATTGCCGGTGACATGAGCTGCCCCTTGAGGATGACGATGATTTTCTTCGTTATTGGTGGTAGAATTAGGGTGATAATGCGAAAATGATTACATTACTTAGACGCAATCCAAGAAAGTATTTTTGAAAGAGTTCAAGAGAGATCCCAAGAAAGATTGCAAGAAAGATTGCAAGATAGCTTCAGAGAAAGATCCAAGAAAGATTCAAGAAAGATTCAAGAAAGATTCAAGAAAGATTCTAAGAAAGAATCCAAGAAAGATCCCAAGAAAGATTGCAAGAAAGATTTCAAGAAAGATTCCAAGAAAAATTTCAAGAAAGATCCAAGAAAGATTCCAAGAAAGATTTCAGGAAAGATTCCAAGAAAGATTTCAGAATCCAAGAATCACAGAAAATAATTTCGAAATAATTTATAGAAAGAAGTGAAAAAGATGGTAAATGCAGGATTGGTTTTAGAAGGTGGCGGAATGCGAGGCGTGTACACCTCCGGCATTCTTGATTATTTCATGGAAAAGGGTTTGCTGTTCTCACACATTTATGGTGTGTCCGCAGGGGCTTGCAACATGGCGAGTTACATTTCCAATCAAATCGGGCGTCAGTTCCATGTTTCGACAGATTACCTGGATGACAAGGATTATTGCAGTACTTACAGTCTGATAAAGACCGGTGATTTGTTCGGGGTGGATTATTGCTACAACCGGATTCCAAATGAACTTAATAAATACGATTACGAAACGGCGGCCAATTATCCGGGAAATGCCTATGCTGTGGCAACAAATATTGAAACCGGGCGTCCTGCTTATTTACAAATCAAAGATATGCATAAAGATATTCGTGCCATTCAGGCGTCCGCCTCTCTTCCGATTGTTTCAAGAGTGGTGGAAATTGAGGGGAAGAAGTATCTGGACGGCGGTCTCAGTGATTCCATTCCTATTCGTAAGGCAGTTCGCGATGGAAATCAGAAAAATGTGGTGATACTTACCCGCCCGGAAGGTTATCGGAAAAAGCCTACATCCGCGGCTAATTTGGCTTTGATTCGTCAACTCTACAAGGACTATCCGCAATTGATTGAGGATACGGAGCAACGCCATATCCATTACAACAAAACCCTGCGTTATCTGGAAAATGAAGTGAAACACGGTCGGGCATTTGTGTTTTATCCGGAAATGCTGGTAAAAATCGGTCGGATCGAAAAGGATCCGAAAAAATTAAAGGTACTGTATCTGGAGGGCTATCATGATGCGGCAATCCACTATGAGGAAATAATGGAATTCCTACAGAGTTAGTAGTTCGTCAGATGGCATTTCGAGAAAGAACGCGCAGAGAAAGTAGTTCAAAAGAATGGCATTTTTGAGAAAAATGCGCAAAGTTAGTAGTTCGGTGAGAAAAATGCGCAATGAGATGAAAAAATAATAGTAAGAAAGGGAATTATAAAATGTTCGAAATTTTGAAAGCGGTTATATTTGGTATTGTGGAGGGAATTACAGAATGGCTTCCCATTTCCAGTACAGGCCATTTGATTTTACTGAATGAATTTCTTCAACTAAATGTCAGTAATGATGCTGTGGCAAATGAAAACTTTGTGGAAATGTTTGATGTGGTCATCCAACTTGGAGCGATTCTTGCTGTTGTAGTTATTTTTTGGAACCAACTTTGGCCTTTTGGCAAAAAGAATAATGATAAGCCGTGGAAAAAGGACGGTTTTGGTGCATGGGTAAAAGCAGATGTTTTTCGTATGTGGTTTAAGGTAATCGTTGCCTGTCTTCCGGCGGCTGTTGTAGGCGTGCTTTTGGACGACTGGATTGATGCACATTTTTATAATGCCTGGGTGGTGGCAATTGCCCTTATCGTATTTGGTGTCGCATTTATCATCATTGAAAATTGGAATAAAAATAAGACACCGAAAATCAATTCCATCAGCGATTTGACTTACAAAACCGCTTTTATTATCGGTATGTTTCAGTTGCTGGCGGCGCTGTTTCCGGGCACCTCCCGTTCCGGTGCAACCATTGTTGGTGCACTTTTGATTGGGGTATCGAGAGTGGTGGCTGCCGAATTTACCTTCTTTCTGGCGGTTCCGGTTATGTTCGGCGCAAGCCTGTTGAAGTTGGTTAAATTTGGCTTTGATTTCACAAGCATGGAGGCGGCCGTTCTAAGCATAGGAATGCTGGTATCCTTTGGCGTGTCCATTTTCGTTATCAAATTCCTGATGAGTTATATCAAAAAGCATGATTTTAAGGTGTTTGGCTGGTATCGGATTGTACTGGGCGCTCTTGTGCTGGCTTATTTTCTTCTTATAAAATAGTTGGGTTAAAATCGGATTTGGACGACTTATTTCTGACTGATTCGTTTTCAATCGGAATCGGAGGCATTTTTGATTGGATTTGGCGGGTTCATCTTCGACAGATTTGGAGGAATCATTTTTAATACAATTAGCGGACATATTCTCGACAGAATTTGACATTATTTCCCATATGGAGTAAAATTCTCAAAAATAGGCTTACTATACGTAATTACTGCTTTTTAGTGTGAAGGGAGAATGAAATGGCAGAAGATAAGAATAAAATCGTAACTGTAAAGCCATTAGCAAAGGCGTTTTTAACAACTACGCCAGAGGAAGTGGAAGAGAAAACTGTTACTAAGGCAACCCGCAAAAAGGGAACAAAGGCAAACAAGCCGGTTGTGAAGGCAGTTCCAAAAGCACAAGAAGTGGCTGTTGCTCCGGAAAAAACAAAGGAAGAGGTTGCGCCTGCAAAGAAAGAAGCAGTAGCAGAGAAGAAAGCACCTGCAAAGAAGGAAGCAGTAGCAGAGAAAGAGGCTACGGTAAAGAAAGAGGCAGTAGCCGAGAAGAAAGTTGTAGAAAAGAAAGAAACGCCTGCAGAAAAGAAAGCAGCGGCAGAGAAGAAAGCGCCTGCAAAGAAGGAAGCGGTAGCTGAGAAAAAGGCGACGGCAAAGAAAGAAGCGGCAGAGAAGAAAGCACCTGCAGCAAAGAAAGCAGCGGCGGAGAAGAAAGCACCTGCAAAGAAGGAAGCGGTAGCTGAGAAAAAGGCGACGGCAAAGAAAGAAGCAGCAGAGAAGAAAGCGCCTGCAGAAAAGAAAGTAGCGGCGGAGAAGAAAGCGCCTGCAGAGAAGAAAGCAGCGGCGGAGAAGAAAGCGCCTGCAAAGAAGGAAGCAGTAGCAGAGAAAAAGGCTACGGTAAAGAAAGAAGCAACTGCAAAGAAAGAAATTGCACATGCATATATCCAGATTGGTACAAAGACATATGACGCTAACGCCATTGAGGAAAAAGCAAACAGCATCTGGACAAAGGACATGAAAAAGAAAGCTTCTGAATTGAAATCTATGGACTTATATATTAAACCATCAGACGGTAAAGTTTACTATGTATTTAATGGAAGCGAAAACGGAAGTTTTTCCATTTAATATGATTTTTATTCAGATGAAAACAAATAATTAAAAAAGATTACCACTCCGGTTACCAATTTATATTTTGGTAAATGGGGTGGTTTTATTTTAAAAAAATTTCTCTATGCGTAGAAAAGGAGCATTCATATTATTTGAAAATGGAAATTAATTACATTTAAAAAATGGAGTTGATTTCATTTTGAAAAAAGCAAGTTATCAAAAATGCATAAATGCAAGTTACCCAAAATGCATAAATTAATGCATAAATTAAGAAAGAAAAGAGAAAAATAATGTTGACAATGACAAATGATGGTGCTATCTTACATATAGATATTAGCACTCCAACTTAACGAGTGCTAACAAAAAACTAAATTACTGGTATCCGGAATAATTTGAACATCTAAACGGGTAGAACAAACTCGGAAACAATTAGAAACAAAAGTAGGGAGGATGGAAGATGCAATTAGATGATAGAAAAATGAAAATCCTGCATGCGGTCATCCGAAACTATTTGGAAACCGGCGAACCGGTGGGGAGCAGAACCATTTCCAAGTATACGGATTTGAATCTGAGTTCTGCAACGATTCGTAATGAGATGTCGGATTTGGAAGAACTGGGATTTATTATTCAGCCACATACCTCTGCCGGTCGTATTCCTACCGATAAGGCGTATCGTCTTTATGTGGACAGCATGATGGAGGAGAAGGAGCGAGAGATTGCAGAACTTCGTGACATGCTGGAGGAGACGGAAGGCAAGATGAATAAGATGCTGAAAAATGTGGCTAAGGTTCTTGCCAATAACACCGAATATGCATCTGTGGTAACAGCTCCGCAAATCCGTCGGAATAAATTAAAATTTATCCAGCTGTCAAAGGTTGATGAGAAGCAGATTTTAGCAGTTATCGTGGTGGAGGGAAATGTAATTAAAAATACCATGATTCCTGTGGATTCTTCTTTAGATGAAGAAACCATGCTGAAGTTAAACATTTTACTGAATACGCATTTGAATGGGCTTTCCATTGATCAGATCAGTCTTGAAATGATTGCAACACTGAAGAAGCAGGCCGGTATTCACAGTGATATCATCAGCAATGTTATTGATGCAGTGGCAGAAGCAATTCGTGCAGATGAGGATTTGGAGATTTACACCTCCGGAACAAATAACATATTTAAGTATCCGGAATTGGCGGACCATGAGAAAGCAAGCGAATTAATCAATACATTTGAAGAAAAGAATTCCTTATCAAAATTTGCGCTGGAGAGCATTGAAAACGAATCCACCGGCATTCAGGTTTATATCGGTGAGGAAAATCAACTTCAGGCCATGAAGGATTGCAGTATCGTAACCGCAACCTATGATTTGGGTGAAGGCATGAAGGGCAGCATTGCAGTGGTAGGCCCGAAGCGAATGGATTATGAAAAGGTTGTTGGAACTCTGAAAACCATGATGCATGAGTTGGAAGAGATTTATCATAAGAAGAAATAGGAGGAAGATAGATGGCAGATAAGAAAGAGACTGCTTCTGATGATATGAAAATGAAAAATATGGAAGCGGAGGAAACGAAGGAAACGGTATCTGCAGTTGATACAGAGCCGGAGGCAAATGAGGAAATGAACGAAGCCGAAGAAACAGATGAAACCCCGGCAACGGAAGAAGGTGTTTCGGAAGCAACCAGTCAAGGTGAGGAAACTCCGGAGGGTAAGCCGGAAGAAGGAAAGAGTAAATCCAAACTCTTCGGAAAAAATGAGAAAAAAGAAACAGCAAAACTGAAGGAACAAATTGATGAATTGAATGACAGGGTAGTTCGTCAGATGGCTGAATTTGATAATTACCGCAAACGTACGGACAAAGAAAAACAGCAGATGTTTGAAACCGGTGCAAAGAGTGTTATTGAAAAGATACTTCCGGTGGTGGACAATTTTGAACGAGGTCTGGCAACGATTCCGGAAGAGGAAAAGGGTAGCGCATTTGCCGAAGGAATGTCCATGATATACAAACAACTGATGTCCGAGTTGGAAAAGATGGAAGTGAAAGCGATTGAAGCAGTTGGAAAAGAATTTGATCCGAATCTTCACAATGCGGTCATGCATATTGATGACGAAGCCTATGGGGAAAATGAGATTGTAGATGAACTCCAAAAGGGATACATGTATCGCGATACCGTGGTTCGTCACAGTATGGTCCGGGTGGCAAATTAAATCATTTAACGCAGTAATAAAGTTAAGGAATTAAATGCGGTAAAGTATTAATTAACATTCAACTGAGTAAATCAGAAGAATAGATACAGCCTGCATTGGAAAAAATAATGCAGCAACATCAATTTCAAATTTATTATCAATTTGCACTTTGTGCAGTTAAGAATTTAAGGAGGAAAAAGTTATGGGAAAGATTATTGGTATTGACTTAGGAACTACAAACTCATGCGTAGCCGTTATGGAAGGCGGAAAGCCAACGGTTATCGCTAATACAGAAGGTGCAAGAACAACACCTTCCATCGTGGCATTTACAAAAACAGGAGAGCGTCTGGTAGGTGAGCCGGCAAAACGTCAGGCTGTAACCAATGCAGACAAAACAATTTCATCAATCAAGCGTGACATGGGTACTGATAAGGGACGTACCATTGATGACAAGAAATATTCACCGCAGCAGATTTCCGCAATGATTCTTCAGAAATTGAAAGCCGATGCGGAAAGCTATTTGGGCGAAAAGGTCACCGAGGCTGTTATTACCGTTCCTGCATATTTCAATGATGCACAGCGTCAGGCAACAAAGGATGCCGGAAAGATTGCCGGTCTTGATGTAAAGCGTATTATTAACGAGCCGACTGCAGCAGCACTGGCTTACGGTCTTGACAATGAGAAGGAACAGAAGATTCTGGTTTATGACCTTGGTGGTGGTACTTTCGATGTTTCCATTATTGAAATCGGTGATGGTGTTATCGAAGTATTAGCAACAAACGGCGATACCTTCCTTGGTGGTGATGATTTCGACAACAAATTGATTCAATGGATGGTATCTGAGTTCAAAGCGGCAAACGGCGTGGATCTTTCTTCTGACAAGATGGCAATGCAGAGATTGAAAGAAGCAGCAGAGAAAGCAAAGAAAGAACTTTCTTCCGCAACTACAACGAACATCAATCTTCCGTTCATCAGCATGAATGCTTCCGGTCCGCTTCATTTTGATATGAACCTGACCAGAGCGAAATTTGATGAATTAACACATGACCTGGTAGAAAGAACAGCAGTCCCGGTTCAGAACGCATTAAAGGATGCAGGACTTACCACAAATGATATCGGTCAGGTATTGCTGGTTGGTGGTTCTACCCGTATTCCGGCTGTTCAGGAGAAGGTAAAACAGTTAACCGGAAAAGAGCCTTCCAAGGCACTCAACCCGGATGAATGCGTAGCTATCGGTGCTTCTATTCAGGGTGGTAAATTGGCCGGTGATGCCGGTGCAGGCGAAATCCTTCTTCTTGATGTAACACCGCTTTCTCTTTCTATTGAAACCATGGGTGGTGTGGCAACAAGATTGATTGAAAGAAATACAACCATTCCGACAAAGAAATCACAGATTTTCTCTACTGCAGCAGATAACCAGACAGCAGTTGATATCAATGTCGTTCAGGGTGAGAGACAATTTGCGAAAGACAATAAGTCTCTTGGACAGTTCCGTCTGGATGGAATCCCTCCTGCAAGAAGAGGTGTTCCTCAGATTGAAGTTACTTTCGATATTGATGCCAATGGTATCGTTAATGTATCTGCGAAAGATTTGGGAACCGGAAAAGAGCAGCACATTACCATTACCGCAGGTTCTAATATGTCCGATGATGAAATCGATAAGGCAGTAAAAGAAGCAGCAGAATACGAGGCACAGGATAAGAAGCGTAAAGAAGCCATCGATACAAGAAATGATGCGGATTCCATGGTATTCCAGGTAGAGAAGGCATTAAATGAAGTAGGTGACAAGATTGATGCTTCCGAAAAGGCCAATGTAGAGGCTGATTTGAATGCATTAAAGGATCTCCTTGAAAAGACCAAGGATCAGGAGTTATCAGAGGAGCAGGTTGCTGAAATTAAGGCAGCACAGGAGAAGATGATGACAACTGCTCAGGCTCTTTTCACAAAGATGTATGAGAACATGCAGGCAGCCGGCGGTGCAGGCCCGGACATGTCCGGAATGGGAGGCATGGGCGGAAACCCGAACGGTTCTTCTGATGACGGCAACAATGATGATATCATTGATGGAGATTTCAAGGAAATCTAATTTCAAAGGAACACCAACTGATAGAGGAACCGACACAATTTAATGAAAAAATATGGTCAAGGGGGCACAGGTAGTGTCCCCATGACTTGCATAAAAAGGAAAATGACTTATGGCTGAAAAGAGAGATTATTATGAAGTTCTCGGCGTGGATAAAAACGCTGATGATGCAACAATAAAAAAAGCATATCGTGCATTGGCAAAGAAATATCACCCGGATATGAATCCCGGTGATGAAGCAGCTGCCGAAAAGTTTAAGGAAGCATCGGAAGCATATGCAGTGCTGAGTGATCCGGAAAAAAAGCAGAAATACGATCAGTTTGGGCATGCAGCCTTTGATGGCGGTGCCGGCGGAGGTGGATTTGGCGGATTTGATTTCTCCGGTGCTGACTTTGGTGATATCTTTGGTGATATTTTCGGCGATTTATTTGGTGGCGGAAGAAGCCGGGGTGCCAGAAATAATGGTCCTATGAAGGGAAGCAATGTGCGCACCAGTGTAAGGCTTACCTTTGAGGAAGCAGTATTCGGAGCCACGAAGGAAATTGATTTAACAGTAAAAGAAACCTGTAAAACCTGTAACGGCAGCGGTGCAAAGCCGGGAACGAATCCGGAAACCTGCTCCAAATGTGGAGGAAAGGGGCAGGTGGTATTTACCCAGCAGTCCTTCTTTGGTCAGGTTCGAAATGTGCAGACTTGTCCGGATTGTCAGGGATCCGGAAAGGTAATCAAAGAGAAGTGTATGGATTGCCATGGAAGTGGTTATGTTCCGATGAAGAAACGTTTCTCTGTTGAATTTCCGGCGGGTGTTGATAATGGACAATGTAAGCGTATGACAGGTCTTGGAGAACCGGGACTAAATGGCGGACCGAGAGGCGATGTTTTGGTGGAAGCAATCGTGGCGAACCATCCGATTTTCCAACGTCAGGATATGAGTATTTATTCAACCGTTCCGATTTCATTTGCGGTGGCATGTCTGGGAGGAGAAATAATTATTGATACGGTAGATGGCCCTGTGGTCTATGATGTGAAGGCAGGTACTGCAACCGATACTAAGATTCGTTTGCGTGGCAAGGGTGTACCTTCCCTTCGAAACAAGGATGTACGAGGCGATCATTATGTTACTCTTGTAATTCAGGTGCCGCAACGCGTGAGTGGTAAGGCAAAAGAGATGTTGATGAATTTCGATAAAGAAACGGGTGATACCCTTGGCGCTGCAGACCGTTTCCGCGCACAAAAAGAAGGGAACGGCGAACCGCCGAAAAAAAAGAAAAAGAAATTGTTTTAATTGATTGAAAAACATATAATGCTATCAGGTAATGAAGTACATAATGATTTGCCTGATAGCATTTTTTGCACGGTTACCACGTGACGGAAATTATAAGACAGAACAGAATAGCGATTACGGAAAGGAACGTGGAATTTACAGATGAAGAATAATGGTAAATGGGCTTTTGTGAAATTATTAACTGCATTTCTCATTTGGGGCAGCGTTGGGGTTTTTCGCAGGCAAATCCCCTTGTCTTCTGCTTTGCTGTCCGGCCTGCGCGGCATTTCGGGCGGCTTGCTTTTGCTTGTATATTGTCTTTTGTGGCAAAAAAAAGAAAACGCCATGGGGATTGAATGTTCCATGAGAACCGGAAACGCCAAGAGCGCCGGAAACGCCATGGGGATTGAATGTTCCATGAGAACCGGAAACGCCAAGGGCACCGGAAATTCCGAAAGTTACGTGAATCCGGGTAGTTCTAAGGGTTCAAAAAGTTCCGGCAACCCACTGTTTTATGGAATTACCGGAAAACAGGTTCTGGCTTTTATTCTTTCCGGTATTGCCCTGGGAAGCAATTGGATTATGCTTTTTGAATCATACGGATATACTTCCGTAGCGATTTCCACCGTTTGCAATAATATGGCACCCACCATAATCATATTATTGTCTCCTTTTTTATTCCGGGAAAAACTGAGTCTCCGGAAATTTATCTGTATATTCGTTTCTGTATTCGGTATCTTTCTGATTTCCGGAATTTTTCAAATGGAGTCATTTGGCCCTGCGGATTTTATTGGGATTGGACTTGGATTGGGCTCTGCTGTAATGTATGCTGCTCTAATCATATTAAATAAAAAGAATTCCGTAGAAAATGTTTATGGAAGAACCATTATTCAACTGCTGGCCGCAGGTGTTTTTGTGATACCATATATTCTTCTTACGGAGGATTTTCAGACAATCTCCTTAACGACATTTTCTGTTATAATGGTAATAGTAGTGTGTGTTTTACATACCAGCATCGCTTATGCATTGTATTTTGGCAGCATGTGCCACTTGAAAGCGCAGACCGTGGCATTCATGAGTTATATGGATCCCACATTTGCAATATTTCTGTCCGTTGTCTTGCTTAAAGAGGAGATGAATTTTCCGACCTTTCTGGGCTGCGCGCTGACTATCGGGGCAGCCATTGTTAGTGAATTACCGGAGAAAAGGAAGCAGTTGCCGTAAACTGCATTGCCGGGAAAAAGGAAGCAGTTGCCGTAAACTGTATTGCCGGGAAAATCGAAGCAACCGTTGCAGGTGAATAATAGGAAAAATACAACGATTGTCAGGAAAGAATGAAAAATAGAGAAAGTGGGAGAAGAAAATGGGAACATGGTCAAGTCGTGGTCTTCGTGGTTCCACACTTGAAGAAATGGTCAACCGAACCAATGAAGCATATCGGGAAAAACATTTGGCGCTGATTCAAAAAGTGCCGACGCCGATTACGCCTATTCAAATAGATCAGGCCACCCGGCATATTACTTTGGCCTATTTTGATCAGAAATCAACGGTGGATTATATCGGTGCAGTGCAGGGAATCCCGGTTTGCTTTGATGCCAAAGAGTGTGCAACGACCACATTTGCCCTGCAAAATATTCATGAACACCAGGTGGAATTCATGGAGGAGTTTGAGCGGCAGCAGGGAATTGCCTTTTTTCTCATCAGTTTTACCGGCGTGGACAAAATGTATTATTTGCGCTTGAAGGAATTGATGGTATTTTGGAACCGGGCAAAAAATGGAGGACGGAAGAGTTTTCGAATGGAGGAACTTCAGGAGGAATTTTTCTTTCAGCGGCAAAGAGGACTTCTGGTTCCCTATCTGGACATGATGCAGAAAGATCTGGAACTTCGCGACGGGGAATGACAGCGCAGGAAACCGCATTTCACAAGGCGGGGAATGACAGCGCAGGAAACCGCATTTCACAAGGCAGGGAATGACAGTGCAAGGATCGCATTTCACGAGCCGTGGAATGACCGTATAAGGAATCTTAGATTTTGAAAATAGAAAAAGGAGGTTTGGGTTTTATGGAAATTAATGTGGAAACATTGCAAAAATTGATAGATGAAAGTAATCGTATCGTCTTTTTTGGCGGTGCAGGTGTATCGACGGAAAGCGGAATTAAGGACTTTCGAAGTGTGGACGGACTCTATAACCAGACCTACGAGTATCCGCCGGAAATGATGCTTTCTCATACCTTTTATGTGCGAAAAAAAGATGAATTTTACCGATTTTACAAGGATAAATTGCTGGAAAAGACGGTTGGAACGGACACGGTTGAACGGGCAGTGCCAAATGCGGCACATAAAAAACTTGCTGAATTGGAGCAGGCCGGCAAATTAACTGCAGTAATTACCCAAAATATTGATGGTCTTCATCAGGAGGCAGGAAGTAAAAAAGTTCTGGAACTGCATGGTAGTGTGCATCGCAATTATTGTGAAAAATGTGGAAAGTCATTTGATGTCAATTATATGTTTCGTGCACTGGGCATTCCCGAGTGTGATAATTGTGGTGGTTCCATTAAACCGGATGTGGTTTTGTATGAGGAAGGTCTGGATCAAAAAACGATTTCTGAATCTGTACGATGCATACAGGAAGCGGATATGCTGATTATCGGTGGAACCTCTCTTGTGGTTTATCCGGCGGCCGGTTTGATTGATTATTATCGTAGTAACAAGTTGGTGTTGATTAATCTGGACGCCACGCCAAAAGATGATGTGGCAGATTATGTCATTCATGGAAAAATCGGCGAAATTCTCTCACAGATTACAGTGAGATAAGGTAATGTGATTTGCCGAAAAAATTTAAGGTGAGATAAGGTAATGTGATTTACCGAAAAAATATAAGGTGAGATAATGATGTGATTTACGGAAAATGATGTAAATGTGACAAATGAATGTAGTTGCTTTAATAATGGAAATGATATAAAAGGTGGTTCGGAGAATTAGGGAAAGGATACTATGAATAAGAAAAATGGAAAGGGTGTCCAAACAATGCCGGAATTGGTTTTTCGAAAATTAGAGGAGCAGGAAGTTTTTGAACCGGGCGACAAAGTGCGGTTGAAGAAAATGCACCCCTGTGGTTCATCGGATTGGGAACTTCAGCGTATTGGCGCAGATTTTCTTTTGAAATGCCTTGGCTGTGGACATCAAATCATGATTGCAAGAAAGGATTTTATAAAATCCGTTAAGGGTATTTGCAAACAATAATACAGCATATAAGGTATGCGCAGTTGTGTATTAGCAAAGCAAAGCATAGGCAAAGCAAAGCATAGGCAAAGCAAAGCATAGGCAAAGCAAAGCATAGTCAAAGCATAGCATAGTCAAAGCATAGGAAAAACTGTCTGTAAAGCATTGGAAGCATAAGAAAAAATCGAAACAAAAATTGAAATAAAAAATCGAAACTTTGTAAATTTCTCCCTTGCGGATGAATATTTTCTGTGATAATATAGTAGCACTGTGAAAATAATTTTCATAAGCAATTGGCTTTGTGGATACTTATGTGCCTTTGCCGATTGCATCCTTGTTTCCTTTTTCAGAAGGAGACCAAAAGACCAAAAGGAGGTAAAAGTAGCATGAACAAATATGAATTAGTTGTTGTTGTCAGCGCTAAGATCGAAGATGAAGCTAGAATTGCTACCGTTGAAAAATGTAAGGAGTATATTACCAGATTTGGTGGTACTATTACAAATGTTGAAGACGCCGGCAAGAAGAAGCTCGCTTACGAGATTCAGAAGATGAAAGAAGCTTATTACTACTTCATCCAGTTCGATTCCGACAGCAATACTCCGAACGAAGTTGAAGCTCAGGTTCGTTTGATGGAGAATGTTGTTCGTTATTTATGCGTTAGACAAGACGAAGCATAAAGAAAGAGGTTGTAATATTTAATGAACAAAGTAATTTTAATGGGTCGACTTACAAGAGATCCGGAAGTAAGATATTCTCAGAACAGTGAAGCTCCGATGGCAATTGCCCGCTATACATTGGCAGTTGATCGTCGATTTACACGTGGATCAGGTGCGGATCAGCAGACAGCAGATTTCATCAATTGTGTAGCATTTGGTAAGGCCGGCGAATTTGCCGAAAAATATTTCCATAAGGGAACAAAGATTGCCATTACCGGAAGAATTCAGACCGGTAGTTACACAAACAAAGATGGTCAGAAAGTATATACCACGGATATTGTTGTGGAAGAACAGGAATTTGCTGAAAGTAAGAATGCACAGGGTGGTTCCAATGGTGGTGGAGGAGATTATACAAGACCTTCCGCTTCAGGAGCAGATGATGGTTTTATCAATATTCCGGGTGTAACGGAGGACGAGATTCCGTTCCAGTAAGAGCCTGTAGTATTTGAATAGGAGGCAAAAATCATGGCATTTAATAAAGATGAGAAGAGTGATGCACCTGGTAAGAGACGTGGTGCAGGCATTCGCAGAAGAAAAAAAGCTTGTGTATTCTGTGGAAAAGAAAAAGTAATCAGCTACAAGGATACAAATACATTAAAGAGATACATTTCAGAAAGAGGAAAGATTCTTCCGAGACGTGTAACCGGTTGCTGCGCAAAGCACCAGAGAGCACTTACAGTTGCTATCAAGAGAGCACGCCATGTGGCTTTGATGCCATATGTTCAGGAATAAACCTTTTTCGGTTTGTATGAACGAAAAAAGAAATTTAAGATTAGGCCAATTGCGGTATATTCGTAATTGGTCTTTTTAATTGAAGTATATGCTAGAAATGATAACTTTCGGTATATTCAAAATACGGTGACGGAAAGGAAATGATTTGACGATTTGAAATTTTTTGAAAAAAATGCACAAAATTTTTAAAAATTTTGATAAATTCTATACGAAAAGTTTTTTTCGCGTTATAATAAGGCAAGTTATAATGTATGTATAACGGTGTGAATGTGAAAGGAGAATCGCAATATGAATAACTTTTTGGAAGTAAAAAATTACACGATAACAGATATGGTTCGTGGTGATGATAAACTCGCTAGACAGACAATTGCATCAGAAGCCATTGCCAGTATTGATATTGTGGAATGTAGAAATCATTTAGGTACAGAAGAGGTTCTTTACACGATTGTTTGTCGTACAATTGATGGCAGAACACATATGTTGTTCTCTATCAGTAATACCATTGGAAGTAAATTTACAGACAGTAATGTAAGTGCATTTAGTTCCTACGAGGATATTTTCGTGTTCCTGAACAGAATTATTGACTATATATTGGACTATCTTGGAAGCCGTACAGTTAAGTTGGAGTATGTTATCACACAGGATGAGACCGGCAGAGATGTTTATCAGGTAATTGCTAAGAGTGATCGAAAGGAAAAGGATTTCTATTTTAATGTGGAGAAGAGTTCCACAGAACAGTATGTAATTGTAGATAGCCGAAATCCAAAAGATTTCCATTAATGATAAAAAAATCGCTTAAACTTTAGGGTTTAAGCGATTTTTATTGCATTTTTCAGCCTTTTTCTTTATGTTATCCAATTAATTGCTTCGGGTTGGAATAAATGGGCGAATACTGTTGGCAACCTGATAAGCCGGCATCGTCTGCAGGGAAATTCTTCCCGGCCCCGTAATTACTGTATTAAACAGACCTTCTCCGCCAAGTAAAGCGTTTTTAATGCCTTTCACCGTCTGAATCTCAATGCTGCAGGTTGCGTCCATGAGAGCAAGATAGCCGGTATCCACAATAATTTTCTGTCCGGCAGCCAATTCCTTTGTGACAACAGATCCGTCAATTTCCAAAAATGCTATTCCATTTCCGGACAATTTTTGCATAATGAAGCCTTCTCCGCCAAAGAAGCCGGCGCCCACATTTCGCTGGAAGAAAATGCTTAATTCGACGCCTGTAGTGGAAGCAAGATATGCAGATTTTTGGCATACGATTTCCTGTCCCGGTGCAATCTGAACGGCAATTATATTGCCGGGAAAACTGGACGAAAATGCAATGCATCCCGGTCCTCCGACTGCCGTATATTTGTTCTCAAACATTTTTTCTCCGGAAATAGCTTTGGAAAACATTTTACCAATTCCGCCACCACTGGTTTCCATTTGCATGTTTGGTGTCATCCAACTCATGGCACCGTTCTCGCATTTGATGGTCTCTCCGGCTTCCAAATAGCATTCGACCACAGGAAGCGGAGTTCCTTTAACTTCATAGTTCATCGAATAATTCCTCCTTATATGTATGCAATAAATCTTTCATTTTCCCTTTGAAAATAAGATCCCCCAATCGGTATTGTATCACTCTTGCAATTCAGAAGAAAGATGGTAATATGACAAAATATGTTTGAAAATGACAGTTTTTTGTATAGTTTGCTTAAAATAATCTGGATTAACTGTATGCAATTCAATTTTGTCTGCATAGGACTATCCGAATTAACATAAGACTTTCTGAATTTACATATTATTTTGAGATGAACGCTAAACTATGATATAATGAGCGCAAGCGAGCCAACATGCTTGCATGATTGGCGAGCGGCGAATTTAAACGCTGAAGACGAAGTGAGCATTGCAAGATAATGTAAGCAGAACAAACAGGGATTTGTGAAATAGGATTGGGAAGATGAGTAAAAATATTAAAGTCAAAGGCAAATTGCGAGTGTATTATCTGATTCCATTAATACTGGGAATTGTCCTGACATGTGTGGATGGACTCATTTATACAACCGATGTAAAGTCTGGGGTTATTTTATCAATATTTACTCTTGTTTATCTGAGTGTGATTATCGTTATGATGTCATTTTCCAAGCCAAAATTGGTAAATGAACTTGTCAGTTTTGCAACGGAATACGGACAGATACAGAAGCAGTTATTGAAGGATTTAGAACTCCCCCATGCTATATTGGATGAGCAGGGGCATGTAATCTGGATGAATACCGCATTTGAAAATCTGGTTCATAAAGACAAGACCTACAAAAAATCTGTGACAAATCTTTTCCCGGAATTGACCAGAGAGAAAATGCCGGGTTCCCTGGAGCCTGTGGATGTAAGTATTACTTTTGAAGAGAAGGATTTTCAAGCGCGTTTGAAGCGTATTGCTCTTAGGGATATGGCTCTTTTGGCCAATGAAATTTCTTCGAATAGTGATTATGACGGATTTTTAGTGGCTGTTTATTTATATGATCAGACAGCATTAAATCTTGCCCTCCGAGAAATTGATGATCAGAGTCTTTGCGTGGGGCTCATTTACATTGACAATTATGAAGAGGCGATGGAAAGCGTAGAAGATGTTGCAAAGAGTCTGCTCAGTGCTTTAATTGACCGTCAGATTAATCAATGTGTTGCGTCAATTGATGGTATTGTGCGTAAGACGGAGAAGGACAAGTATCTTTTAATAATCCGAAAGAGTGCGTTGAAACAATTGGAAAATGAGCGATTCAAACTTCTGGAGGATGTCAAGGCTATTAGTATCGGAAATGAAACCGCAGTTACCTTGAGTATAGGTATAGGATTTAATGGATTATCCTTTGCCCAGAACTGCGAATTTGCCCGAAATGCCATTGATTTGGCATTGGGACGAGGCGGTGACCAAACCGTTGTAAAATCAGCTTCTGCTGTTACTTATTACGGTGGAAAGAGCCAGCAGAAAGAGTCGAACGCCCGTGTAAAAGCCCGCGTGAAAGCCCATGCGTTAGAGGAAATTATTTCTTCCAAAGATATGGTTTTTGTTATGGGACACAGGGATGGAGATGTGGACAGTTTTGGTGCGTCTGTAGGTATTATGTGTGCTTGTAGCAGCCTGCAGAAAGAATGTCACATTGTCCTGGATACGGTATCCACATCGTTGCAGCCGCTCGTGGAATTATATAAGACGCACCCGGAATATAGTGAGGATTCCATTTTAACCGGCGCAGAGGCACTGGAAATTGCCAATGGCAATACGGTGCTTGTCATTGTGGATGTCAACCGACCAAGCATTACGGAGTGCCCGGAGCTTATTCGTCGTTGTAAATCCATTGTTGTGCTTGACCACCATCGTCAAGGGACTGAAGTGGTGGAAAATGCGACACTTTCCTATGTTGAGCCATATGCATCTTCTGCCTGTGAAATGGTGGCAGAGATTTTACAATATATCAACGGCGGAATAAAAATAAAGAGTATTATAGCAGACTGCCTGTATTCGGGAATTATTATTGATACTCAGAACTTTGCCACTAAGGCCGGCGTTCGTACCTTTGAAGCGGCTGCATTTTTGCGACGAAACGGAGCTGATGTTACACGTGTACGAAAGATGTTCCGGGAAGATGCACAGGAATATAAAACAAAAGCAGATGCTGTTCGAAATGCGGAGATTTACAAAAAAGATTATGCCATTTCCGTATGCAACTATGAAAACATCAAGAGTCCGACGGTGCTGGCAGCACAGGCGGCAAATGAACTTTTGAATATTAACGGAATTAAAGCAAGTTTTGTTATGACAGATTATCAGAACAAGATTTATATTAGTGCACGTTCCATTGACGAGGTCAATGTGCAGATAATTATGGAGAAACTGGGCGGAGGCGGTCATATGAACATTGCCGGAGCACAATTGGAAGGTACAACCGTGGAGGCCGTTACAATCTTATTGAAGAATACCTTAGACAAAATGATTCAGGAGGGTGAAATATAATGAAGGTTATTTTATTGGAAGATGTCAAAAAAGTGGGAAAGAAGGGGGAAATCGTTGAGTTAAACGATTCCTATGCAAGAAATTGTGTGATTAACAAAAAACTTGGGGTGGAGGCAACGCCTGCCAATCTGAATAATTTAAAATTGAAGAATGCAAATGATGCAAAGGTTGCACAACAGCAGTTGGAGGAAGCGAAAGCATTTGCGGCAGAATTGGCTGAAAAGACCGTTGTTTGCAAGATTAAGCAGGGAGAGGGCGGAAGAACTTTCGGTTCCGTTTCTACAAAAGAAATTGTAGCCGCAGCAAAAGAGCAGCTTGGTTATGAACTTGATAAAAAGAAAATTATGTTAAATGATTCCATCAAATTTGCAGGAGATTTTACAGTTAAAGTAAAACTGCATTCGCAGGTAATTGGCGAATTCAAATTGAAAGTGGAAGAAGCGTAAATGGAAGTTTTGAAGGCGATTCGATTGGTGAAAAGAATTGCGAAAGAAATATGAATTGGTAATAAGAATTTGCGATACCGATTCGAATTGGTGAAAAGAATTGCGATAGAAATATGAAATCAAGTATGGTATAGATAAATGGCAGATAAAACAGACATTTTAGTAAAAAGAACAAAACCACATAGTACCAAGGCGGAAAAGGCTGTAATCGGTAGCATTATGGTGGAACCGAAAAATATCACCATTGTTTCGGAAATTTTGGCAGACGGTTCTGCATTTTATAACACTGCCTATGGCACGATTTATGATGCCATGCTGGAATTAAAAAAAGAAGGACGGATTATTGATACCATCACACTTCCGGAGCGGCTGGCACAAAAGGATGTGCCTCAGGAAGTGATTTTTTCCCTGGGAGAATTGATTGGTGAAGTCCCATTTTCCGGTCGTGTGAAATATTATGCGGAAATGGTGGCGGAGAAGGCCACGCTTCGTGATTTGATTAAGATTACCGAAGAGATTACCAACGATTGCTACGAAGATAAGGAAAATCTGACAGATTTGCTGGAAGCAACGGAGAAGAAAGTCTTTAAGATTGTTCAAAGACGCAATGTGGGAGAAATAACGCCGATTGATCAGGTTGTTATGGAATCTTTGAGTATTATTGAAAAAGCGGCAAAATCCACAGGCGATGTTACGGGACTTCCCAGCGGTTTTATTGATTTGGATCATAAGACGGCAGGGTTCCAGAAGGGAAATCTTATTCTGATAGCTGCCCGGCCAGCCATGGGAAAGACCTCATTTGTGCTTTCTTTGGCAAAAGATATTGTGGTTCGCCAGAAGAAAGCGGTTGCTATGTTCAGCCTGGAAATGTCAAAAACAGAGCTCGTGAATCGTATGCTGTCCATGGATTCCCGGGTGGATTCCCAAAAATTTAAGACCGGACAGTTAAATGATGCGGATTGGGAATGTCTGATTGAAAGCGGCGGAAATCTTGCTTCTGCACAGTTATATATTGACGATCAGTCAACCACAGTCAGCGAGATTCGTACCAAATGCAGGAAATTGAAATTAGAAAAGGACATTCAACTGATTATTATTGATTACCTTCAGTTAATGAATGGAAACTCCAGAGAAGGACGACAGAATGAGGTTTCTGAGATTTCGCGTGCCTTAAAATTATTAGCAAAAGAATTGGATATTCCTGTGATTGCCTTATCCCAGCTTTCGCGACAGGTTGAATCACGTCCGGATCACAAACCGATGTTGTCAGATTTGCGTGAATCGGGAGCGATAGAGCAGGATGCGGATATGGTAATCTTTATTTATCGTGATGAAGTTTATCATCCGGAAAACGCAGACAATAAAAATTTGGCGGAAATTATTATCGCTAAGCAACGTTCCGGACCTATTGGTTCTGTAGATTTACGTTGGTTACCGGAATATACCCAATTTGCAAATTTGGCCCGTTAGAAATCCTAAATTCGACCATATAATCCCGGTGAAATTTTTCGATAAAAAAGTAGGAGACGAATCCATATTAGATTTGTCTCCTACTTTTTTTCCTGCAGAAGGTTATCTTATTCTTCTGAAATAGCACCTACAGGACATCCGCCTGCACAAGCGCCACAACTGATACATGTATCAGGATTGATTTCAAATTTTCCAGCACCTTCTGAAATAGCACCTACAGGACATCCGCCTGCACATGAACCACATGAAATGCATGAATCGTTAATCTGAAATGCCATGAGAAAATCCTCCTTTAATAAAATATACTGTAACTACAGATATTTTATACCAATTTATATAGAGTGACAAGGGCAAAGTTCGACAAGAATCTGCTAAAGTTTCAACAATTGTAACAAAACTGTGGTTGATTTTCTGTAAAAAATTTCTTAATTCGTTTTCTGCATGTTATCGTCTTCTCTGCGCTTGCGTAGCCCATCTAAAATGACTTTTTTCTTTTCCAGAGCTTTCTCTTTTTCCATAGCCGGAACACCCTTGAGACGGTATTCAAGACCTAATTTCTCATATTTCGGTAATCCAAGAGTATGGTATGGCAATACATCCAATGCGCGAAGACTTTTCAAACCGCCAATGAAATAGCCCAGTTCATACAAATACTTTTCGTCATCCGTATATCCCGGAACAACAACATGACGAATCCAGATGTCGACTCCTTTATCGTCAATGTATTTCGCAAATGCAAGAATACCATCATTTGGTTGTTTTACAAGCTCTAAATGTTTTTCCGGATCAATGTGTTTGATATCAAGCATAATTAAATCGGTGAGTGGCAATAACTTGTCCAATTTTTCAATATATGCAGTATTCCCCGGCTTAAATGCGATACCGGAAGTATCAATGCATGTGTGAATATTATGCTCCTTTGCCAGAGTAAACAAATCGATAAGAAAATCAATTTGCATCAGTGGTTCGCCTCCAGTGACAGTAATTCCGCCACCGTTATAAAATCCCCGATTCCGTTCAAATTGTTCAATGATTTCTGCGGGCTCCATTAAAGTGCCGGCGTTCATCTCCCAGGTATCAGGATTGTGGCAGTAAGCACAGCGCATAGGACAGCCTTGAACAAATACGACAAAACGGACTCCCGGTCCGTCAACGGTTCCAAAACTTTCGATGGAATGAATTCTTCCTTGCATATCAATAACCAAGCCTTTCTATATTTTAATTTATTATACTTATTTTTTATCTTAACCAAATATATTATACTATTATTATATTTT
>JBJEMA010000089.1:0-10034 GCA_051879435.1 Lachnospiraceae bacterium | reverse complement strand
AATTCCGTAGCATGCGGTGTGTTCCATGCGATTTCCCGGCGCTCCAAGTTATTCACCTCGTTGTTGAACGGCACATTGGTTACCATCTGCAACAGTGACATATAGGTGTAATCGTATACGCTGCAGGTATCCGTGTAAAATGTGAAATCCTTGTACTGCGACAACACCTCCGCGTCCTGCTCACACAGCTGCGTCAGGAATTCATTGTCCGCCGCGTCAATGATAAACACAATAATGTTGTTCTCCTTGCCCACATGGAATTGATCTTCATAACTGAAATTCACATCCACATAGTGGAAATAGGTAGACTCCTTACCCACAAATAAGGTGGCGTAGGTAACCAAATGAATCAGCCCGATAAATACGGCTCCGTAGGTGGCAATTTTCCCGGCCAGAACCATTTTCTTCTTGCCAAGAATAAGAATTCCCGCAAACAGAGCAAGCCAAATCAGAGCATTAACCAGTCCCAGTGCCACATGGCCGGTCCAGTGATATTTCTCTCCGTTAATAGTTCCCAGATTGGTGTTGAAGAACATGTACTGCACATAAATCCCAGCAAGAACTGCAAACACCAGCAAATATGCGGTATCGAAAATCTCCTTACGCAACACGCCCATGAGCATTGCCGGCATTATGGTCCACATAAGGTAATTGGAGATAAATGCGATGGCCAGCAACTGATAAGGAAAACCAAACTCCGTATAGTTGGCAAAGAAGGTAGAGGCCGGCAGATAATAATAAAGAATGAAATTGATTACGCCAAAAACCAGCAGTCCCGACAAAAACTGCTTTTTATGAAATACCGGCTCTAACAAAAACCGATAAGCAAGCCCCATCAATGTATTCACTGCAAGAAACAAAATATAGACGGCACCTGCAAGCGCCACCAAAAGAAGAGGTTTCTTCAGATAGGACTGCAATCCCGTATAGGAAATGTAGCGATAACCACCATAAATGGCAATCACGGCACTACACAAATATCCATAAAACGGAATCTTCGTATATGCTAACTTTTTGATATGCCCGGCAAGAATCACCACTGCCGTAATCCCGATGATTACCGGAAAATACTCTGCCAGATATTCTCTTTTTTCCACCTTTGGAAGCTGCATCTGAATCAGGGTATAAGCACCTATAAGCAGCACCCAAAGGATTGCCTGCAAACGCCAGCACCATTTTGTAATTTTCTCCGGCACCCACATTAAGATTTTGTTTATTTGTTTCATTTTCCAACCGTTTCTATTTCTAACATTTTCTTCTTACATTTTTCTTTCATTTCTTCTTGCATTTCTTTTTTCGATATCACACTCTTTTGTATTACGCAATTTTCATCGCTATCATTAATCTATTGTTTTCATACAATTTCTGTCGCTATTACAATTCTTTTGTATTCACATTTATTGTTTTATGTCAACCATAGTCTTTCCATCTTTCCAGGTAACAAACATTCACAACCTCACATGTAACCAACATGCATTTAGAAACTACAAATCCGTTTCCCACTTATATGGAACAACACCCGGCTCCACCAATCGACCTGTTTCTTTCGTTTTAATTGTTTTTCTTCCGGCCAGCCACTGTTTTCCGCTTTCTCATAGACTTTATAAACATGCCTGCACCATGCGGTGTTCCACTTGCTGATGCCCAGTTCTTCCTGCAGACGAAAAATTTCCTTTTTCCGTTTTGCATTGTCCTGACCGGTCTTGTTGTCTTCGTACATGCGATAGACCGCATAGGCTTCGTGGGTATAAATCACTTTGCCTTTTCCAAACAGCTGTATAAAAAACTTCCAATCAAAAGCATAATGATAGGTCTCGTCCAGACAAAGCTCCGATTTTCGCCAGAATACAGCAGGCTGGACGATGTAATACCAGCGGGTAATCACCCAGTCCGGAACGCCCCGGTCGGAAGGATTGTACTCCGTCATCTGCTTTTGCTTGTCGCAGTACCAGGCATCTCCCACTACCAGCTGCACCTGCTCTCCGCCCTCTTCAAAATGGCGATTGACCTTTTCCAGCACAGTGTCGTCATAATAAAAATCATCGGAATTCAGCCAGCACACAATCTCGCCGGTAGCAAGGCGAAATCCTTTATTAATCGCCTCTGCCTGGCCATGATCCTTCTCCCGCAGATAGACAATGCGATCATCCTGCGCCCGATAACTTTCCACCAGTTCCTTCGTTCCGTCATCGGAACAATTGTCCACAATAATATATTCCAAATCTTTGTGTGTCTGATGAATCACCGATTCGATTGTATCTTTGATAAACTCCCCCTGATTCCAGGTGGGGGTGATTACGGTTATTTTTGCCATTAATGTTCACCAATTCCCTAGTATGCGATATTGTTTTCTTGTATAATACGATACCACTCATAGCGATCCGTATAGTAAGTTCCTTCTTCTTTATCGTCCACCATTCTTGGTCTTCGGTCCCCTTCTTGCCAGTCAAAGATGGTTGTACCATAATTCGAATCATCGCATCCTACTAGAAACAAAATCGTTGCCAGAAAATCTTCGTGGGAAATCGGCGCACTGTTTCTCTGCATTTCCTCATGTTGTTCCTGCGGAAGTTTCACAAAGAAAATGGGTTGCAGTCCGCCGCCATGAGAATAATCGCCATGATCCGCCGTAATAATAATCGTCGCATTATCATAAACGCCCAAATCCTTTAACTGCTGCAGATATTCTGCCAGAATTACATGCACGCCCCTGGTCACCTGTATCATCTCCTGCTCATTGCCCTCCACTTCGGGAATGGAATTGGCATTTTCATCAATGGTAAATGGATTGTGCATGCCGTTGATGTGATTTACGATGAAAGCATTCGGCATATTGGAATCAATTGTCAGGCGATTCTCCGTCAGCACAGCATAGTATTCTCCGTTATCCGAAATAATGTTATCCTTATAAACTGCCATTTCCGCATATGACGAAGAACTTACTTCGAATCTTGGCTTCAAAAAATACGGGGCATATTTGTAAATCACCGTTTTTTCCAACAAAGCATAAATCAAACGGTAATTCTTCATAAGACCCATGGGTTCGATATTGTCAATTTTTCCTATCATTTGAACCAAAGGACCATATATATACGGGTTGTCCGGCGAATACAGATGCACCTGATACCCCCGGTCATGTAACTGTCGATAAAAGGAATCCGTTTCCTCTGCCTGCCAAATCGAGGTAAGCCATTCTTCCTCGTCCATTCCATAATCATAATATTGTCCGGTCATAAGATAAGGCATGGAGGGAAATGTATTGGAATATCGGCTTGCCGCATTGTCATAATAAGTAAAATCGGTCAGACAATCCGAAATCTCCGGATAAAACTGATTCACCTTTTCAAATTGTTCATTGCCGTAACGATCCAGAACCATAACAATAATATTATTGTCTCCGGCAACCTGAAACTGATTGGATCCATCCAACTGATATCCATTATCCTTCACTTTCGGACATATCACAATGAGGGAAATGCAGGTAACAATGATTACGGCGCTCAAAAACAAAGAAACATATCCTGCCACCTTTTCCCATATATACTTCCAAATCAAAGAAAAAACAATCATGAGCGCAAAGCCTGCGAACCAGATTATGGCATTGCTAAGCATCAATGAACGGTATTGCTCCCAGTTCACATCACTACCATCTGAAGTAGTCAGAACCGAATTAAGAAACATCCCTTGCACATAGGACATCATTCCGAATGCAAAAATAAGAACCCTGACATATTTGGCCAATGGTTCCGGGATATGAGCCACAATCCAAGTCCCAAGCATAACCAAAATCAATGTCATAAGCAAAAAAACCCAGAAGAAGTCATTGAAGTCAAACTTAAATTCTCTGGTGTTGCTTTCATAAATTTCCAGCGGTCCTAACAATCCATAAATTAACACTGGGAGTAAAACGATTTTTAATGATTTTGTGTATTTTTCTTTCATTTTTTACACTTATTTTAATTTTCTACGCTTATTTTAATACATTGACATGCAAATAAAGATACATCCAATACGCAATTGCAACCTTCCGAAAACTCTTTGCGTCCCGTAGTGCAAATCGATCTCCCGGATTTAATTGCATCTCGTGCTCTGATAACCTGTATTCTTCCGGCAATATATTCGAGAAATAATTCTCATCCTGTTCCATCATTTTGATAAGACGATAAAGCCTTTCGTAAATATTGGCGCGAACACAATTCTTCCAATAGGTCACAGGCTTTACTTTCGGAATGGCACCCTTCTGGTACATTTTGTCATATTCCGAATTGCGTTCCATCTTTTCCGGGCATCGAATTGGCATTGATAGTTCCTGCACTTCCACTCCGGTAACAAAATCAATCTTATCCTGTGAATCATTGGTGTGTTCTCCATTAGGATCCCCCATGCCAAGATTGCGAATCAGGTTGACCCGCGGAACAATTCCAAGTCCATGATTGGAAAATTTTGCAAATTCCCACTGATAATCCCATGTCCGATACCAATGATATTGTAAATCATTAAATACGGTTTCAAAAAAACGATAACTCTTTTTTGTGAGAATTTCTTTTATTTCTCCACTTTTACGCACTTGCGGCCATCTGCGGATATTGACATCATATTTTTCCCATGCCCGTTTCCATGTTGCCCAGCCCCAAATCGATGCAAAATAGGAAAAGGTAATATCATAATCGCCAAACGAAGGATCACCGGCATAAAGATTGGTTCCGGAAATCATCATGATATTATCATCCTTCTCGTATCGAAGCAGCATCTCTCTGCAGAAAGAGAAAAAACTAAGACTTGGATATACATCATCCTCTAAAAAGATTGCTTTATCTGCTGTCTCAAATACCCAATCGGTCCCGGAGGGCATACGGTAACGAAGTCCGTAATTCTCCGTTGCATAATTGCGATGCACATTGCATTCCCAGTCAATATGGGAATCCATATAATCCCGAACGCTTTGCACCGCTTCCTTCTCACTTTCGCTTCTCGGACCGTCTGCAATAATATATAGTTCTTTGGGACGAACTTCACGAATACGGGAAAAGACCTGTTTCGTCAAATCCAGTCGCCGATAGACAATCATTACAATTGGAATATCAAAATAATCCATTCGGATTTATCCTTTCTTTGCCATCTCAGCCCCGCGCTGATAATATGCCGTCTCCTTCATATTGTGGGCATTGGCATACTCCCGCACCAGATTCAAAATCTCTGTATTGTAAGAGGCTGTTCCGTCATTGTTCTTGAAATATTGCAGCGCCATCTTTTCCTGCATCTGGCTATACTTGCCATTCAGCAGTTCAGAGAATTCATCCCGGTACAAAGTCGGATTATGGTAAACTTTGTTATTCTGCAAAAAGAATAACTTTTTAGCGGTTTCTATCTGTTTCTCATCCAAACCTTGCATCTCATTCAGTTTGGATAAAATTTCTTTGTATTCCTGCGGATTCTTTGGCTCTATGGTAAAGCCCCAGCCGTGATAATATGGTTTTCCGACGATTACCGCAGGAATTCCAAAGCAGGCGTATTCCGCTCCGGCATTGCCACCAATGGTAATTACCGCATCTGCGATATTTTTAATACTTTCTCCGCTAATCTCGTCAGGCAGTAAAAACATGTTCGGCTTTTGGTAACGGGCAAACATATCCTCAATGGAATCCTCACTTTCATTGTAGGAAGAACGGGTCGGATGCGGCTTCAAAACCCAGTTCACATTGTCAACCGTGGAAGCAATTTTTAATGTCTGCTCCGTCCAGTCATAATAATCCCGGAAGTAGTAATCCGAACCATAATTAAATACGGCATCCGTAAAGGTATGTGCCATGATAACCACATTTTTCTTATCCGGATCCAGGTGAAGATGCTGTATCATCTCATCTCTGGAAAGCACTTTCTTACCGGCAAATGCCTGCCGGTCAATCTCTCTTCCGTTCTTGCCCCGGAACCGTTCCTCCAGAAAACGGTCGGTCCATGCAATAGCCTCGTCATCCAGTTTTAGGAATTCTTTTTCAAATCTTTCCCGCATCAGAACCGGATATCTTCGGATATCCCCGGTGGAAACATCAAATGAAACTTCCGTTACACCGGTACTGCTGTTCGCAAAAGTCCTTGCCTTATGTTTATGAAACAACTGAATAAACACACCCTCATGATATGCCATATCATCCGTTACGGCATATTGAATCGGATGCTTCTTAAGTTGCGCCTCCAAACCATACACGCTCCATAAGATGTGTAACATTTTCTTGAAGCAAACTTTGTTTCTGCAGGATTTCAGCGTTGACAAGGACGAGGTTCTTAAGATATCTTCGTATAATCCAAATCCAACCGGAATCCCGCACGCACGAAGTTTTTTCAAATCTTCTCCGCTTCCCTTGAACAGCAAAAAAGAGCCCGTTTTCCAGGCAGCTTTCCAAAATGCGATAAAACTCTTTTTACAAATGTCATCCAAAACAATGTGTTCTATTCCAAATGATTTAAAAAAATCCGTCAGCAACGGATTTCCTCTCCAGGTAATCACCACAGGTTTTGCTCCTGTTTTCTCCTGCAGACCTTTGGCAAAAAGAAGTTTCGGAACCAGCCATGCCGTCTGCATACGCACCATGGAAAGGTTAATATAAATATATTTCCCATTATGCGGCACATCCGGCCATCGCTTCTTATTCTCTTCAATAAATTGACGAACCGCCTGTTCCTCAATCGGAAACTGTTCTTCCCTGCTCATATCCAACCTCTATTTCCAATACGGACCATATTCCACCTTGCCGGCTTCCTTCGGCTTTTCTTCCAGCGGATAAATCCAATTCTCATTGTAATACTTGGCAATATCTTCCCGAATGTGTATGTCTTTGCCGGTACGGGTGCCGTCCCAGCGTTTTCCCATAATGCCAAATAAAATCTGCAAAACACCACCCATATGCACTGCCTGTTTTCCCGCCTTCTTCATCTCTGCTGCCAGCGGAAAACCATAGGCACCGCAGCCAAGAAGGGCAATGTCAAAATCCATGGCAAGTATTTCGCGTTTCATATAATCCAGTGCCTCGAACCAGGTGGCAAAACGTTCGTCCCGCATATCACCAACGGTCATCAGCGCCTGATAAGTACTTAATTCGAATTCCGGCAATATATCCGAACCCGGAAACAGCAATTCTCTACGCGCATATTGGTGCTTTACCGATTCCGGGAAGGAAGTAACGACCAGCACCTTCTTGCCGGCAAGCGCACGGGTCCAGGAGGGCTCCAGACGGCAGACCTCAAATACATCAAAACTTTTGGATACCATACTGTCCGAATGCATATAATGGTTCATAAAATAGTTTTCACACAGGTTATGGTTTGCCGCCACCAAATCCATCTCTTGCATGGCATCTGTCATCACCTTTGTAAACTGGTCTCCCAGCGTAATGTCATTCGGAAAAAAACCGGCACAGTTATAGATATTGTCCATCACGGTTTTGTACTTATCCTTCTTCCCAAATTCGTACATCCGCATCGCTGCGAGTTCAAATAATCCAAGCCTGCCTGCTGCTAAAGGCTGACCGGAAACAATCATCTTGGCCAGTTCATCACTCGCCTGCTGATCCTCCAGATATTGGCATTTTGTATATTTCCTATGCTTTCCATAACATCTGATTTTATGACGAAGCACATAATCTACCGCATAGAAAGTCCATACTGCTTTATTCATTATTATCTGATACCTTTATGCATTACTACTTTTGCTATCCTTAATCTATAATCTATAGAAAACGATTCTAGTATTATTCAATTGTGAAATTGATAGAATCAGAAATATATTGATTATCAACATACTGATACAGTTCATAAGTATAAGTTCCTTCCGTCATTCCCTCAGGGAATTCCACTGCAAACATACCATCAGGACTTGACCAAAAAGATGGATAGTTTCCTTCTTCACCAATCTCATTACCTGCCTCATCAAATAATTTCCCTCCATGAAACCAATTAGCCAATTCTGTTTCATTTAGCGAACGGGAATACTCAAATTTGCCAAACACACCTGTACTAAAATCAATAATACAGGTCATTTCAGGATTTTCAGGGTCAGGATATTCGAAATGATAACCATCCTTAAAAACAGAATACTCTGTAATATTGAGTGACAAATTAGAATACTCTGAAATATTTGGTGGTTGATCAGAATAATCCTCCTCGTTAATTTCAGACCCAGAAGAATGAATAACTCCAGTATTACTTATTTGCACTTCCGTTTCGGGTGAGGGATTTTGTTCTTCTATAACCAGATTATCTACATCAACAAGTAAGTTATTATCACCTACTTGTTCTTCTACTGGATTTATGTATTTAAAGTCAATATAATTGATTGTAAGCAATATAGTAATTAAAAGAAACAAAATGGCCAACCATCTCATCGTCTTTTTCTTAAATGCAAAATAAGCAATCAAACCAGTTAAAACACCAATCACTGCTATTATCATTCCAAAATCATCGAACAAAAAAAGACGAAAATTTTTCAATTTTTCTATAATCATATATTACAATCCCCCTTTTCTTTCTGTACTTATCTCCTCAAGTATGATAATTCTTTTTATCTACTGTTATACTTGTGGAATAAAACTTAGTAATAAATTAGAAAATACATTTCAACTATATTTTTTCTCCCACCTTCTTTACTAAAATATAAAATATACTATTTCCGATACTTCAACTTATCCCTCTGCACCTGTTCGATTGGAAGAATCTCCTGTGATTTGTAGGTGAGTGCTTTTCCAACATTCTGAAGGTCGCGTTTTAAGCGACGCATACCATCCGGCTCCAGAGAGGCGGCATGGTCGGTTCCCTTCCAGGTCCGGTCCAGCGTGAAATGACGTTCAAAATATTCCGCACCCAGCGTATAAGCGCCGATATCCAGCGCAATACCGTTGTGATGCCCGGAGAATCCGATTGCTTTTACCCGGTTTTTATATTCTTCCTTAAGCCGGAGTATTTCCAGCAGACAGACATCTTCCGGCGGCACCGGATAACCGGAGGTGCAACTATAGATGATAAGGTCTTTGTTCCGGCCGTTCTTTTCAAAAAGTTCCACAACTTTCTTTTCCTCTTCGTGGGTGGTCATACCGAAGGAAATCTGCACTTCTCCTTCAAAATTGTCGCAGAGCCACTGGAGCATCTCATAGTTGTTATTGCACGCAGACGGAATCTTTATAAATCTTGGATTGAGCGATGCAATCTCCTTGGCGGAGGTCAGATCCCAAACCGAAGTACTATACTCGATTCCAAACTTTTTACAATGTTCCTGCAGTTCCTGATGCTGCTCCTTGGTAAATTCCAGAAATTCCCGGTGTTCCCCATAGGTTGCTCCATAAGAATTCGCCGGATTCGGATGTGGTGCATTGTACTGCTCCTCCGTTAATAATTCTTTATTACAACGCTTTTGAAATTTGACGGCATCCACCTTACAAAACATTGCCGCAGTTTCAATCATTGCCTTCGCAATGTCCAGATCGCCCATATGATTGCATCCAATCTCCGCAATAACAAACGGCTCTTTGTAATTCTTACCCATTCTCTTTTCCTCCTATAAGAAACTGTTCGCTTTTTTCGAAGCGACATATCTAACTATTATTGTTCTATTTTTGTTACTCTTTCAATTATTCGTAATCTTTCTATTTTCTGCAAACCGCATCATAGATTTCTTTCAGCATGCGGTAATTCACTTTTTCACTGTAATATTCCACATAGGTACGATATGCATTTTCTCCGATTTGGCGGCGCTGCTCCTCACCAAGTGCATCCACTTTCGCAACTACCCGTTCCAAATCTGCTGCCGATCGATAAGAAAAATGCCATCCGGTTTTTCCTTCTTCCACTAGGCCGCCTGCATTGCCCATATCCCCTACGATAACCGGCGTATGTGAGGCAAATGCTTCCACCACCGTCATTCCAAAAGTTTCATACCACTGAGGCGCCACAATCATGGCTTTCGCCCCACGAATCAGTTCATCCACCCGTTCTCTTGGCTGATAGCCCATGAGATGAATATTTTTCAAGTCGTGTTTTGCAATATA
>JBJEMA010000088.1:9630-10468 GCA_051879435.1 Lachnospiraceae bacterium | reverse complement strand
ATGTCTCTATAAATATCTCTTAATAAAAACTTCAGTTGAACTATCTGATGTAACTTCGTATTTACTGAGTTGGGCTAATCAGTGAAAACATTCCTTCGGTTGTTCTTCTTCATTCGAGTTTTCGAAAAATTTTGCGTATAAAAGACCATCATGGCTCCAATTACAAATAATCACTCCACTTTCTTCCTTCAATATAACTTGTTAACTCTACAAATATAATTTGATAATTTGATAGTTTGTCACATATTACTTGATTACTTCTTATTTAATTTTAATTTTCTTTTGTTGCAGACTGCGCAACTTGACTTCACAATATGAAATTTTCGATGAAAGTAAATGTACTTTCCTGTTGATTTGAAGCACTTGGGCTTTCTACTTGATTAAATGAACGAACAACGCAATAAATGCGCGTGTAAAAATATATCGGTTCAAATTCATACTTCTTAATACCCAAATTAAATTATTTTTTGAATTTTTTGAATTTTTTGATTTTTTTGAATTTACTTGTTTTAAGTTTTGTAGTTTAGTTTAGTTTAGTTTGGTTTTGTTTGTGTTTGGTTTTGTTTGTGTTTGGCTTTGTACTTAGTTTTGTGCTTAGTTTTGTGTTTGGTTTTGTGTTTGGTTTTGTGCTTGGTTTTGTTGTATTTTATGTTTTATTGTTTTGTTTATCTGCTTCGTTTTTGTTTTTACTACGGCTTTCCCGTAACTGTTGAAATACATTATACACTCCATGACATAAAAAACATTGAACCGGTAGTTTAATTTTTCGGTGGGGATTCCTGACGATTTGGTTATTTACCTGTGAACGAATTGGTTTGTTTTCTAAGAACGATTTGTT
>JBJEMA010000088.1:0-9530 GCA_051879435.1 Lachnospiraceae bacterium | reverse complement strand
TCGTTTTCTTTGAACGATTTGGTTTGTTTTCTAAGAACGATTTGTTTCGTTTTCTTTGAACGATTTGGTTTGTTTTCTAAGAACGATTTGTTTCGTTTTCTAAGAACGATTTGTTTCGTTTTCTTTGAATGATTTGTTTTAAATCATTTTCCCAGATGCACGCCGGGAAGATTCCAACGATATTTTGCTGCCAGCAAACGCAGGCAGACCACCGCCAAAACGCTAAGCAGTTGTGCCAGTCGTAAATAGCCGGTTTTCTGAAGGCAGAGATACAGAACCGCACCCACAATAGATGCCGTAGCGTAAATGTGCTTGCGGAAAATATAAGGCACATTTCCGGCAAATAAATCACGCAGGACACCGCCACCAACCCCGGTGATAACGCCCATAAACAAAAGCAGCAAAAGTTGGGAATATCCGGATACCTCCTGCACATGACGGATTCCAAGAACCGTAAAAGCCCCAAGTCCGATGGCATCCGAAATCAGGAATGCCTGATTCCAGATTCGTATGGTCATTTCCTTCTTTGGTTTGATGAACCAGCCTGCAAAGAAAGCCAGAAGTGCGGAAATTAGAGCGATCGATACCAGCATCACATTTTGAAAAATTGCCGGCGGAAATTCGCCGATCATGCAGTCTCTTAGTATACCGCCGCCCACTGCAGTCACAAGTCCCAGTACGCAAACCCCCAGAATATCCATATCTTTCTTCATGGCCTCAATGGCTCCTGACACGGCAAATGCAATTGTCCCCAGTATTTCCAAATACAGCATGGTTTCTTTCCTTCCAGTTTTTTAATGGTGTTCCTCCAGCCAGCGAATTGCCGTATACGCATATACTGCGCTTCCTTTTGGAAGGGCATCTTCATCAAATTTCACCATTGGGTGATGTTGCGGATAGGCAAATCCTTTCTCCGGCTGACCTGCCGCCAGAGCAAGCATTACAGAAGGAACCTCCTGGGAAATGTAAGCGAAATCTTCGGAGCCCGCTGTTTTGGAAGAACCGCCGCCCATTGCCTGCAGCTGCGAAACGGTAAATGCCTGTTCTTCGCCAAGCAGTTCTTTCACATAACCGGCAATGCTGTCTGCCACATCTTTATCATTTATTAAAGTAGGACATCCGCTGCCAAATGTGACCGTTGCTTCTGCGCGAAATGCCTTGGCAATCCCCTGGGAAATATCCGTCAAACGACTTTTCATCATTTCACGGGTTTCCTCTGCAAAGGTACGCAAACTTCCTCCCATGGTCACCTCATCAGGAATTGCATTAGCTGCCGTTCCACCATTCATGGTACCAATGGTAAGCGCCGCCTGTTCACTCATTGCCAGTTCTCTTGCCTGCAGTTCCTGCAATGCGATTAAAATGTGCGCCGCCGCGGTAAGAGGATCAATTCCCGTATTTGGCATGGAACCATGACAGCCTTTTCCCTTAACTTTAATTTCAAAATAGTCGGCAGCCGGTGCGCTGACCCCAGGGGCAGATACCACTACCGTCCCCGGTTCAAAAGGCATTCCGGCCATTACATGAATCATGAGGGCGGCGTCCACCTTCGGGTTTTCCAAAAGTCCATTTGCCAGCATATCCCTGGAACCTTCAAAAATTTCCTCCGCCGGCTGGAACATCAATTTAATACAACCCTTCAGGGTATCTTCCTGTTCCTTTAGAATGGCTGCGGCTCCAAGCAACATTGCGGTATGCAAATCGTGACCACATGCATGCATGCGCCCATTTTCCGAAGCAAACGGTTCCCCGGATTCCTCCCGAATGGGAAGAGCATCCATATCGGCCCGAAGCAGAAATGTTTTTCCCTTATCCGGATTACCAATCATGACAACCAACCCGGCTTTACCACATCGCTTTGGCGTATAGCCCATGGACTTTAACCGGTTTTCTACATAAGAAAGAGTTTCCTCAATCTCAAATCCGGTGCCCGGGTGTTCATGTAAATATCTTCTGTCCTCAATAATCTGTTTTTTTCGTTGTTCCGCTTCCTTTAAAATCGATTTCGCCTTCATTCGAACCCTCCATTTAAAATCTATATTCCGTTATTTCTCTGTCCAAATTAATCACTGAATTTTTGAATTCCTCTTTCCGGAAAATCCATTTTTCAATCTGTGGTCTGAATACATCAATACATCTTATTCTATTTATTCTCCGGTCTGAAAAATCAATGTATTGTTTCATTTTTCATTTTCTAATCTGAATATATCAACACATTTTAAACCTAGATGATTCCCAGTTTCTCAAATGCCTTCGATAGTCCATCCCGATCCACATCATCCGTTACATAGTCTGCTGCCGCCTTGGCCTCCGGTCCGCCACTTCCCATACATACGCTGTAATTGCAACATTCAAACATGGGGATATCAATTTTTGCATCACCGAAGGCAATGGTGTCTTCTCTACCCCGTTGTAAATAATCAAGCAATACGGAGATGGCGTACGCCTTGGAAATATTGGCAACACCAATATCTCCAAAGAGAGCCGTTTCACTGGCACCGCCCCAGGTACCGTTTTGAAGATGTGGAAATTCCCTGCATGCATCTCTATAATCCTGATAATCGGATAAGAGATAACTTACTTTGTTTAAGTCGTCCCGGTAAAGTTCGCCGCCAAAAATCATTTCCGGAAATACATCCCGTACAGTCAGGCGGGCGGCATTCTCTTTTCCTTTTTTCGATGCATAGGCACGAATACTATCCACAGCGTCCGTTTCAAATGTCTCACTTGCAAAAAGTCCATTATTGCTTTCCAGGTAAAAAGCCAGACCTCTTTCGCGAAGCCAGTCAACAATATGTCTGCTGTCTTTTGGAGATAACAATTGGTGCAAAATGACTTTATCATGATCTTCCACATAACTTCCATTTCCACCAATCATTCCGTCCAATCCGATGTTCCAGATTTCCGGATATACCTCAGCTTTGCTTCGCCCCGTACAAATATAGACCCGGTGGCCATTTGCCCTTGCTTTTTGAATTGCGTTTACAGCAGAAGAAGGAATATTGTTTTCATAATCCACAAGCGTTCCATCTACATCCAGGAATATTATTTTACTCATTTTCGGTACCTCGTCCATACGATTCGTTTACTCATTTCCTGTCCCATTCCAAACGATTCGTTTTCTTATTCCCTGTCCAATTCCAAACGATTCGTTTTCTTATTCCCTGTCCCATTCCAAATTATAATCACAATTAATTGCCGGTTCCATTGTAAGCCATGGCACCCTTCATCCAAATGCGATAACTCAGATAAAAAAAGAAAATACCAAGCACAGGTGTAAACCACACCAGCACGGGAACGCTATCCGGCCGCAGGAAAATCTGACTCGGATAATAAGCCATAAATGCAATTGGTATTACAAAAGTAAACAACGCCCGCAGTACAGGTTTGAAAATAGTAATCGGATATTTCGCATAATCCCGGAGCTGACTGGACAATTGTAATGCATAAAAAGAATTCATTACCCAGAAGCACACCGCCGCTGATGCATTCAGAAATGCAATTTCAAATAATGACGCTGCCAGCACAAACACAAGGAACAGCAAAATGGTATAAAAATGACATGGCAGTTGCAGCTTAATCCATGCATAAATTACGGCAAAAAGTCCAAATCCCAACTGCCCCAACCCTTTGATGTCAAACACCTCGGACATATAATAAAAGAAAAGATTAATTGGCCGAAAACAATATTTGATAAAATCTCCGTTGTAAACAACAATACGCAGATTCCAGTTATTATCAAACAGACACTGTGCCGGCGTAGCCGCTAAAAGAGAAAATCCGTAAAAGAAAATCATTTCCTCATAGGTCCACCCGTTAATAGACGGGAAATTCTGAAAAATCAGCCAGAACGACAACGCTCCTGCAATGGTGGTGGTCACCATACCAAACATGGAAATAATAAAATCAGCCCGATAACTCATTTTACTCTTAATATCCTGTGCCAAAATCTTCCCATATATTCTTAAATAAAATGCTAAATTATGTTTTTTCATCTATAATCCTCTTTCTATTCTCTCCATTATATGGGGGAATTTCCTCTCTTGCCCCTGCCTTGCATATATGGGGGAATTTCCTCTCTTGCCTCAGCCTTGCATATATGGGGGAATTTCCTCTCTTGCCTCAGCCTTGCATATGTGGGGGAATTGCGACATTGTTTGCGAAGCAAACCGGGAGCAATTCCCCCATATATGCAAGGCCAGTCATTGTCCGGGCAATTCCCCTATATATGCAAGACCGGTCATTGTCCGGGGCAATTCCCCTATATATTAACCTCCGTTGACTGTGATTCGTTTGATGGAAATCCGGAAAAATACATTTGTGAATATTCCCAGCAAAACCACCCATACCAACTGAAAGCCCAGGATTTTCATACAGTCCGTAAGGGCATAGTCCGCATGCAGGAGTAGATTCATGGGCGCATTGCAAATTCCCTGGAAAGGCAGTATCATAGCAATTTTTTTCAAATATTCCGGGAAAAAGGCAAGCGGCACGGTTGCCCCACTCAGCAGACTGATGACCACTTCCTTAAAAATATTGATACCCCAAATGGAATTGGTATACATGCAGACAACGCCCACGCAGAAATTAATAAAATAATTAATCAGCATACTGAGAATAACGCTCACCACAAACCACAAAATATTCCATCCCAGGGAAATGGCACCCTTTGTCACGAAAAAGACCACAATTGCCGTAGGCAAAAATGTTGTGAAAAATTTTACCACCGTATCTCCGCTTCCCATAAAGAAACGCCAGCTTATGTAATTCATCGGCCGCAGCAAATCCACTGCTATTTCACCACTCTGAATGGAACGCCCCATATCCCAGACGATCCACATTTCCATAAAATTAAACAGCGCATTGGCAAATACCAGATAAATCATGGTGTCCTGGAAGGTCATCCCATTTACCACATCGGTATCCACAGATGCGTAGATCGCTTTCCACAGATAGAACAGCAACAGCAAATGAAGCAGATTGCCGACCACTGTAAATAACATGGACAAACGAAATTGCAGGCTGTCCAGAATACCGCAGCGCATTAAAGTAAAATATCGTTTCATCTATTGCATATACCTTTCATCAAATTATTTACCTTTTTCAGAACAGGACGTTCTGAACACATAAAGGTGCAAGCCGACAGTAGACTACATAACGCCGCCTTCGTAAATCTTACGGATAATCTCCTCTGTTGAAATCTCCATTAGTTTCATGTCATAAATCTTATACTTTTCCTGAACGGCATTCATTACCTTCACCACATTTGCCTCTGCCTCATTTACCAGAATCTCAATGCGGTCCTCTGCCCGGGAAATGCGAAAGGTAACCTTATCCTGCCATTTCTCCTTTAGAAGGCTCTCCACGCCGGCAAGACAGTTGTTTATCGCATTTTCATTTTTCTGGTCGTTTCGATGAACCAGAGAAAGACTTAAGGTTCGATAAGCCCCGAAAATATCCGTCAAATGCGAAATGTCATTGTTGTAGAGCACGCTTCCCTTATCGATAATAACAATGCGTTGACAGAGGGCATCTACATCTCCCATATCGTGAGTCGTTAAAATAACGGTAGTGTGCTTTTCCTTATTCAACATTTTGATAAGTTCGCGAATCTTTGCCTTCATGGAAACATCAAGGCCAATGGTCGGCTCGTCCAGAAAAACGACCCCCGGATTGTGCAGGAAGGACGCCAAAATATCGCAGAGGGTACGCTGTCCCAGAGACATTTCCCTTACCGGTTTATGCATCAAAGTGTCCATATCCACAATACTTGCATATAAATCCATCATATCCTTGTAATTCTTTTCGTCCACCTGATAAATATCACGCAGAATTTTAAAAGACTCAATAGCAGGAAGCGCCCACCAAAGTTGGGAACGCTGACCGAACACAACGCCAATGTTCTGCGCGTTTTCACTACGCTTTTTATAAGGTACAATATCGTTGCAGAGTATGGTACCGCTGGTGGGCTCCAGAATGCCGGTCATCATTTTGATGGTCGTGGATTTTCCCGCACCGTTTGGCCCCAGATATCCCACAATTTCTCCCGGGGCAATTTCCAGGCTCACATCATTAACAGCCGTAATGGTCTTATAATCCCGAGAAAACAAATCCTTGAGTCCGCCCCTGATTCCCTCGTGACGGTTCAATACCTTAAATTCCTTTGTTACATTTTCCAATCGGATAATTGCATCCATAAAGTTCCCGTATCATCCAATGCTCCGTTTCGGGTGATTGGATTAACTTTTCCTTTCAAATTTTTTAATAAAAAATCGTTTGCCCTTTCGGGTTTTTCGAAGAGCAAACGATTCTAATACAAGTATAATAATTTCGTTCGGCATTTTATTTCCTTTCCGAACAATTATTTTGACATTCCGTTTTGATTTTCTTCCTTACGAATTGCCTTGGCTTTGATTTTCTTCCTTGCGAATTGCCTTGGTCCGGATTTCCTCCGTAATCTGGGCCATGAACTCGCCAAGCGGCTTCACGCCTTCATTTCCCGCAAACCGGCTGCTGACTGCCACAGTGCCGTCGGCCGCCTCTTTTTCTCCAACCACAAGCCAGTATGGAAGGCGATCCAGTCTTGCTTCCCGGATCTTGTAACCAATCTTTTCGGAACGATTATCTACCGTGACATCTACGCCATTTTTCTTAAGCTCCGCTGCCACATTTGCTGCATACTCTTCATATTTTTCGGAAATTGGAAGAACACGAACCTGCTCCGGGCAAAGCCATGTCGGGAATTTACCTGCATAATGTTCAATAAGCCATGCCAGTGTTCTTTCATAGCAGCCCATGGAAGTACGATGAATAATCCAAGGCAGTTTCTTCTCTCCGGTTTCATCAATGTAATACATACCGAATTTTTCTGCTGAAGCACAGTCTAACTGGATTGTTACCATAGTGTCTTCTTTTCCGTAAACATTCTTTGCCTGAATGTCAATCTTCGGTCCATAGAAAGCCGCCTCACCTTCCTCCTCAGTAAATACGATATTATTCTTTATCATAACCTGTCTCAGATAATCCTGCGTGGAGTTCCAATATTCCTCATCTCCCAGATATTTCTCTGTATTGTTTGGATCCCATTTGGATAAACGATAAGTAACATCACCTTCCAGGCCAAGGGTGGTCATAATATAATTACAAAGTTCGGTGCATCTGGTCAATTCTTCTTCCGCCTGCTCCGGTGTGAGGATAATATGTGCCTCTGTAATCGTAAATTGGCGAACACGGGTTAAACCATGCATTTCCCCGGAGTCCTCGTTACGAAATAAAGTGGAAGTTTCAGCCATACGATACGGCAAATCACGATAGGAATGCTGTTCGTTCATATATACATAATACTGGAACGGACAGGTCATCGGACGAAGTGCCATGACTTCCTTATCATCCCGTTCTTCATTCAGTACAAACATGCCTTCCTTGTAGTGATCCCAGTGACCGGAAATCTTATACAAATCGGATTTTGCCATAAGCGGCGTTCTGGTACGAATGTAACCCCATTCGTTGTCCTCCAGATCCTCAATCCATCTCTGCAATTTCATAATCATCTTGGTTCCCTTCGGTGTAAACAAAGGAAGTCCCTGACCAACCACATCTGCCGTCAGAAATAGTTTCATTTCCCGTCCCAGCTTATTGTGATCACGCTTCTTAATATCCTCCAAATGCTCCAGATATGCCTTCAGGTCATCCTTATTCGCAAATGCGGAACCGTAAATTCGCTGCAGTTTAGCCTTGTTGGAATCTCCGCGCCAATATGCCATGGAAGAACTGGTAAGTTTAAATGCTTTAATGCCCTTGGTGTTCATAAGGTGTGGACCGGCACACAAATCCACAAATCCCCCCTGATCGTAAAAACTAATCTCCGCATCTTCCGGAAGGTCACGAATCAGTTCCACCTTGAACGGCTCATTTCGTTCTTCCATGAATTTTATTGCCTCATCCCGCGGCAATGTGAAACGCTTTAATTCATTGCCCTCTTTGATGATTTTCTTCATCTCGGCTTCAATTTTATCCAAATCTTCCCGGGAAAATGGCTCTGCCTCGAAATCATAGTAAAATCCTTCTTCAATTGCCGGTCCGATGGTGACTTTTGCATTTGGAAAAAGACGTTTTACTGCCTCAGCCATAACATGAGAGGCGGTATGACGAATGACGCGGAGTCCTTCCGGCGTATTATTGGTGACAATACTCAGTTCGCAATCCGTATCCAGAACGGTTCGCAAATCCTTAATTTCCCCATTTACCTCACCGGCGCATGCCACTCTTGCGAGGCCTTCGCTGATATCCTGCGCAATTTCATAAATACTTTTGCTTTCCGCATATTCCTTTACGCTTCCATCTTTCAATACAATCTTCATGTTGCACCTCTTTCTTTCCTTACAAATATGTTTTCCAACCTTCCTACTGACCGGATTCATGTCCGGCAGGAAGCCATCCAAACCTCTGACCGGTTTTGCCGGGTTTTGCTTTACAAATAAAAAACCCTCACATCACCTATGGTAATGTAAGGGACGATATTCACCGCGGTTCCACCCTGATTGCAGTTGCCTGCCACTCTTTTGATGATAACGGAATCACCGGACCTGATTGGGGTCTCTCCGGAGTGGTTTTCACCTTTGCCCACAACTGCATGCGTTTTCAGCCTTGACACATGCTCTCTGGAATTGTATTAGCAAATGCTACTGTCTCCATCAACGATATAATTAAGAATATTCCAATTCTGAAATTTTGTAAACCTTTTTTTTAATCTGTTTTTATCTTCTCCTTGGAAATATCACTGCTCTCAATACTGTATTTTTCCTGATAATAATTGTAATCCCTGGTTATCTGCAAATCTTTGGTACTTCGCATTTCCTTCAGATATTCATGCGTATTAAAATCATCACATTCAAACTCAATCATGGCAACCGCAACATTGGAGCAGTGGGCGGAAATTCGTTCCAGATTGCTGATAAGATCATTGAAGGCAAATCCCTTGTCGATCTCACAGTTACCCGTCTGCAGACGAATAATGTGGTTCTTCTTAATCTTTCCGCAAATCATACGAATGGTGATACGAAGCGGCTCCACCTTCTTTGCAAGTTGCAAATCATTTTCCCGGAAAGAAACCACAGTCATCTCCATAATTTCCATGACTGCTTCTTTTAAGACCTTGATTTCATTCAGTGCCTCTTCCGAAAAATGAATCCGGTTCTGCTCAATTTCCTTCGCCACACGGGATATACCGCAGGCGTGGTCTGCAATTCGTTCGAAATCGCTTACCGTATGTAAATATTTGGAACTCTGACGAATCTGATCCCGGTTCAGTTCCCGCGCCGTTACCTGCATCAGATAAGTACCCAATTTGTCTTCATACTTATCAATCAGGTTTTCCCGCTCCTGGACTTTATTGTATTTATCTTCCGAATATTCGTCCATAAGTTTTAAGGCACGAAGCACATTCTTGCGGGATTTTTTCGCCATTCCGTTCATAACCGTATGAACCTGCGCCAAAGCGATATCCGGGTTACGCAGGAAACGTTCAGATC
>JBJEMA010000087.1:9163-10503 GCA_051879435.1 Lachnospiraceae bacterium | reverse complement strand
CGCGCCGGAAACGAATGAGCACCGGAAACGAATGCATAGCGGAAACGAATGCGCACCGGAAACGAATGCGCGCCGGAAACGAATGGGCCACCCGGAGGATGGGATATTATATGAAAAATTCAAACCAATTGACAAAAAAAATATTTCGCGGAATCGGCTGGTTTTTTGCCTTTCTTTTTACATTTGTGGCAGTACTGTTTCTGACCGTATACCTTCTTATGATGCTCTTTTGTAAGGGGCCTTCTCCTGCTGCACGGGATACCTTTGTTGCAACGATGCTGGAGACGGGCAATATGAAATTTGTCGTGTCCTGGTATCTGACGGAGGAAGAAGTACTTGCCATTACCAATAACATCTCTTCCACTGCCACAGACAATGAAACGGATACCAGCCTGATTATGATTGCTGCAGATACTACAGAGAACAATACGGTTGGCACTGGGGCGAACGGAAATGGAACTGGCGCCGGGACAAATGGGACGAACGGAAATGGAAACAGCGCCGGTGCCGGCGGGAATGGTGACGACTCCGGGACAGCTGACAACGGCGCAGGCGGTGCTTCCGGGAATGGCAATACCGGCGCGGGCAGCGCTTCCGAAACCGGTACGGGTTCCACCTATTCCAGCCTTGCTCTGATTAATTCCCTGGAGGATCCGGACGGCGACGGCATCATTCTCGTTCCCATTACCGGCCGAACCTTTAGCGCCCAGCTTCTGGTTGTACGGGACCCGTCAAAGGTACAGTTGGCCTCTGCTTATCCATTTTCTTCCATGGAAATGGAAAAAAACGGCTACACCGTAGGGGAATATGCCAATAACAACAATGCACTGGCAGCGGTAAATGCAGGCGAATTTGAAACTCCAAGCGGCATCAATTGGGGCGGTCGCCCTATCGGCGTCGTAGTACGGGAGGGAAATGTGGAATTTGCCGAACCTTCTCCCGGTGATGTTCTGGTGGGATTTAACAACAATCACATTCTGGTCATTGCGGATGTAGGAAATATGACTGCCGAGCAGTTCCGCAATTATGTTGAAACCAATCAAATCCTTTATGGTGCTTCCTTCAAGGATATCAGTGACGGCAATACCAATCACTTCACCAAACTGATTATGAACGGCACTCCGGTCGAATTAAACGGCAAAGGAATCGGCGCCAATCCTCGTACGGCTATCGGGCAATGCGTGGACGGAACTGTGCTCATTCTGGTCACCGACGGGCGTGGCAGTTCCGGTCATCTGGGTGCAACCGGTCAGGATTTGATTAACATTATGATGGAATACGGAGCGGTAAATGCGGCGAATCTGGACGGCGGAAGTTCTTCCTCCCTGTATTATGATGGA
>JBJEMA010000087.1:6505-9063 GCA_051879435.1 Lachnospiraceae bacterium | reverse complement strand
CGCGATTTTTTTCGGGATATGACGACTCAGGGGTAGCCTTTATCCGGGCACGACAGAAAGAACATTCCTGTGAATGAAAGGTTGGGTTTTGTATGAAAACAAAAAACAATGATGACATTGAATTCCTGGATATGGATATGGAAGATGAGGGATTCTCTGAAACAGAAAGATTATCCGGCAATGATAATTCTGAAAGCGTATTTTTCGAAGGAGAGAATACCGATTCCGTAAATTCGAAATCCGATTTTGATGCAGAACAAAATAACAATATCGATGTAAAGATGAACAAGAACACAGAGAAGCGAAAGAAATCAAAAATAAAATATGTGTATCTTGCATTTACTCTTCTTCTCCTGGTGGGAATGTTTGTGTTTTTATGGTATTGCAACAAAAGTCTCCGGCTTTACGAAGCGGCGCAGCCGGAATATGTCATGGAAGATGTGCTGGGCACCATTTCCGTTAATGGAATAGATGCCCTTGATACTTCAGGAATTACTTTCCATGCACTGGAGGCTGATAATAATTACTTAACCTTCCTGGACCAACAACTTCGAAATGCTCCTTTAACTTATAAAAGATTGCGGGAAAACTATAGCGACGGGGCCTTGATTTACGGCATTTACAATGGTGACACATTGGTAGCCGAAGCGTCACTGCTTCCGGGAGAATCCTATCAGCGCATGTATTTGCTGACAATTACCGATTGGAATTTATCCGGCATCACTGCTACCCAGCCGCCTAGCGAGAATTTTCAGATTACTGCTTCTCTGCCGGATAATTACACCATGACCGTCAATGGCATTTCCCTCGACGAGACTTATCTTACCTCTACCGAGGATGTGGAAATTCTGAATTACTGCAAGAGTTATGTGGACACGCCTGGCTTAATTTCCTATGAGGTCAGCGGGCTGGCCAGCGAACCGGCTATTGTCATTTACGATTTTAACGGAAATGTGGCATGGGAAAACGAAGTTGCAAAATCCGCTGCAGACGAGGCTGTGACCGTATCAGGGGACAACGATGCAACGCAGGATGTTGCAGAGACTGTCGGGGACAACGATGCGACGGTTTCCGGGGACAATGATGCAACGCAGAACACTGCGGCAGATTCCGCAGGCAACAATTCGACGCAGGACATTGCGGCAGATAATAACAGTATTGATATTGAGCTTGATTTCATGAACCGTGAACTGACGGACAGCGAAGAGGACCAGGCCCTGCGGGAAATGATTTTAGAGGGCGTGGAACGCTACTCCAACTTCTTCTCAAAGGATTTGCCGGGTTGCCGGGAAAGCATTGATCCGATTCGTGATTTATTCCCGGAAGATTCCATTTACCTGACGCTGGCAGACCAGTACCGCCGGGAAGATATGGGGGTATTTTCCTCCCATACTAACACCCATTTTGAAAATGAGGAAATCAGCGAATTTACCTGGTATTCTGAGGATTGTTTCTCCTGCCGGGTTCGTTTCGATAAATCCATGACGCTTGGGCGGGAAATTATTGATACCACGGACAATGTATACTTCTATGTGAAATTAGACGGCACATGGGTCATCGCCGATATCCAATAATGCGGATATTGAACTATTTAACGAGAAATAACAAATAACGAGAAATAATTAATGAAAAGAAATAAACACTCCATATTTACAATTTCATTCATGCTGGTGATTATGTTGCTGGCAAATGCATTTACCCAGATGCATGCCAGTGCCGGAGACGGCACATACGCAGGCGGCGACACAAATGCGGACGGCGACGAGCGTAACACATCCGGCAATTCAAATGCAAGCGACGCGGAAAGCAGACAGACCGTTACATATCAGTTGTCTGAAGCCGGGGCGGAGACACTCATTTCCGCAGAAATGGATTCTTCCTCAGGCGGCAAAGTTGAGCAAATGCTTCACGGCATTGCCACAGAAGAAATGACACAGGAAATATTCGCCTGCAATGGAGAGCGCATGGAAAATTATCCGCTTACCATGAAGTACTACCAGTCTTCTTCCCGCTACAGTACATACGAGGGTGCATCTTTCTGCGTGGATGGTACCACTATTGTAATTACCATTCCATTTAATATTTCCGATTCCATGATGACCAGAGCATATCTGGAATTTAAGGGAAATGAACTGGAATGCACATTTTTGGAGAACTCAGGCGCACAGGGTGTGGATAGAGTTTCTGAAAACGAGCCAGAGACAGACACAAACACTGTTTCAGATAATGAGCCGGAGGATTTGCCGGCAATTTATGAAGATGGCAGCGTCAATCTTCAAAAGCCGCTTCTGCTTCAGGTAACGGATACCATTTCCGGAGAGATTACCGAATATGAAATTGTTATAAAACGGATGGCACTGGATTTGCCGGTTCTCTATCTCACCACCGATTCCGGGGAAGATGTTACTTCCCGATATGAATATGTAAGCGGCTCAATTGCCATTGATAACAGTTGCCACATGACCGTCCAAAACGGCAGCAATTATGAGAAAATGTGGGGCGCGTATGATGATGCGCATTCACAAATTGAATTTGCCGAGGACGGATTTGGCGCAGAG
>JBJEMA010000087.1:3521-6405 GCA_051879435.1 Lachnospiraceae bacterium | reverse complement strand
CGGCGAAGGCAACGGAACCGGCGGTGCTACGGCGAGCGGCGCAGAAAATGGCGATGCAACCGATAATGAAGAGAATGAATTTGCCGATGTTCCGTTTATGCTGGAATGCGGTGGTTATGTACTGGATTCTTACACAAGCGGGCTGGACTATTTCTACGCTAATATGGCGCCCCAGCTTTTCTTCAAATATCCGCTGTTTGAGGAGCGTTACGACCCGACGGAGCAGTACATTGAGCAATATATGAATCAGGTTGCCCGCTCTATTTCCAGAGGCAACTATGAGGAATACATTGATGTTGACTCCTGGGTGGACTGGTTCATTGTAATGGAACTGACGAACAACACCGACTCTGCTCTTTGCCGAAGCACCTATCTTTACAAGCGCGCGGACGGCAAATTGATGCTGGGTCCGGTCTGGGATTTTGATATGGCATTCGGCAACTTTGTTTATGACAATCAGACCTACGAATACTGGGCAACGGCGGAAGCAATTTATGTTATGGCCCAGGGACATTACATGACCTATCTTTACAATTCCGACGCTTTTATGACCGCTGTAGCACAGCGCTGGGATGAGGTTAAGGAAGATTTACTGCAGGCTTCTTTCGATGCCATTGACCGCTACGGGGAACAGGTGAGCGCCTCCCGGGCTTACAACAGTATTGTGCGCGGCAGTTACAGCACTTCCTACCAGTTAACTGCCATGCGCAATTTCATTCAGCATCGTTATAACTGGATTGACATGAGTCTCCATACCCCGGGATTTAACCGTAATCCTGCTACAGAATCCGTTCCGGTAAATGAGCCGGAGGATATTCCGCTGATGAATGACGGAAATGCACTTCCTGCAGGATTTAATGACGGAAACGGAAACATTTTCCAGACTGACGAAAACGGTAACCTGGTTCTTGATGAAAACGGTAATCCGATTCTCATTTACCACTATGATCCAAATGCAGGTGCTAACGCGGGCGCAGATGCTGCTCCGGGCGTCGGTGCGGAAGGCTGACATAAAAAGTGCCCTCCGAAAGGTTATCGCATGCGCGAATACAGGCACGAACGACGCTGTCCTCTTTAAGAAAGGAACAACACTTGAAATGAAAGAAAAATTTCTTCTGTCAATTTCCATATTGTTATTTCCGGCGACCATGCTTCTGCTCCTGTCACCGCTGGAAATCTATGCAACGAATCTGAATGAATTCAATTTTTCGTTGCACCACTTTATTTGGATTTTTTGGGGATGCAGCATTTTATTTGTAGGAATCGGAGGACTACTCCTTTCTCTCCTGCCCAAAAAAGCCAATCATGTAATTCTTTCGGTAATATTTGCAGGCAGCGTTATGGCTTATTTGCAAAACATGTTTCTGAACCGCGAACTCAGTAAATCAGACGGAAGCGCCATAGAATGGAGTCTTTACAAAAACTATACGATAGGCAATACCATTGTTTGGATTGCAATCATCGGTATTCTCATTTTCCTTGGGCTTCGTTTTCATAAGAGTATTATGGTCTACCGCTATGCTTCCCTGTTTCTTTCCTGCGTGCAGCTCATTACCATGGTCACCCTTTTGGTTCAGGTGCTTGGTTCGCCGGAGAAGCCAACCGACGATCACTATGTCTTTGCAGGCAAGGACCAGCTGAATTATGCCGCAGGGGAAAATGTGATTGTTCTCATCCTCGACCACTATGACAGTGATAATTTTGACGCATTTTATGAAGAGCATGCAGAAGAGGTGGAGTCCTATCTCCACGATTTTACTTATTACAACAATGCGGACAGCCATTATAATTTTACATTTCCGTCCGTGGTCCATATGCTCACCGGTGTGAATGCAGACAACAGCATGACCATGAATGCCTGGTGCACCTATGCATGGGAAAATGAGAGAACCCGGGAATTTTACCGGATTCTCCATGATAACGGATACACCTGCAACATTTACTCAGACCGGCTGGCCTACTCGACGCTCGGGCCAATCGTTAATCTGAAGGGCAGTTTTGACAATATCGTGCACGACGATCCCAAAATTGACTATGGTCTCATTTGCCGGCTTCTGGAGAAAATGAGCATCTATCGTTATGCGCCATACCTTGTGAAACCGCGTTTTGAGCAGCGCAACGATTCCTTCAAAGACACCTTTGTTTACACCTACGAACAGGGGCCGGTGGCAACGGACAATCCGGATTTCTATCAGGTGCTGCTGGAACAGGGACTTGGAGTAAATTCCGCATTTGATAATCTGTTTTCTGTTAACCACATTCAGGGACTGCATGGTCCTTGTATTACAGGTGTAAATGGGGAACGGGTAGAAGAAACCGATGTTACTGTTACCATGCAGGGAATCAGCGTTATTCTTGCGGAGTTCATTGCGCAGTTAAAAGCGATTGGGGTTTATGACAATGCTGCAATTTTTCTGATTGCCGATCACGGGGATGAACTTGGCGGCGGCCCACAGCCGATTTTCTTCTTGAAATTGCCGGGCGAAACCCATACACAAATGCAGGTAAATTCAGCTCCGATTTCCTATGATGATTTCCAGGCTACCGTACTTTCCATTGTTTCGGAGGATTATTTATCTACGGGAACTGCTTCCGGCGATGGCGTCACCGGGAATGCCACCGGGGATGTCACTGGGGACGTACCTTCTGTCACACACGATGACGGAACATTTTACGCTAACATCGATTTTGGAACTTCCATCTTTGACTGGCAGCCGGGAGACATACGAGAACGGGAATTATGGTATCCGTATCGGGGATTTTACATTTTCCGCTATTCTACAGACCGGGAAGAACTTCGCGAAAAGATTGCAGAGATGGACTGTGAACATGTGGAATCCCAGATGAAAGATCAATGGCGTTTGATGGATGAGGGTATTTATTA
>JBJEMA010000087.1:0-3421 GCA_051879435.1 Lachnospiraceae bacterium | reverse complement strand
AATAATTTGAGTAGAGGATTGAGAGGATTTATGAAAAAGAAAATTTTACAACAACTGTTATTAATCACTGTAACAACATTTACTTTACTTGGTGTGACCGGTTGCGGTAACAATCTCGGTTCCTCCACAGGAGAAGCTCAGCTCACCACACAGGCCAGCGAAAATGCGACAAACAATGCAAATGAAAATATTATTTCACAAAATACTGCAACTGCTACAGAATTCCAGGAATTAACGGTATATGGGGATGTGGTCGTAAAGGTTTCCCAGGCGGATTTGAATACAGCTTTTGATGAAAATGCGGACACCCTGATTCAGATTCAGGGAAGCGTAGTTGATATCATCGGCGAAGGCGCAACGGTCTCAGGCAATCAGGTTGTCATCAACCGGGAGGGTACCTATGTAATATCCGGTGAACTTGCAGACGGACAGATTTGCATTAATGTGGGCGATCAGGAAAAAGTGCATCTGGTTCTCAATAATGTTACTTTATCCTGCAGTACTACCGCTCCCATCTATTGCGTAAATGCGGACAAATTAATTCTTACTCTTGCGGATGGAAGCGTCAATACGATTTACGACGGTTATGCCTATGTGGATGAAGCTGTGAAGGGATGCATTTACAGCACCTGCGACTTAACCATAAACGGAAATGGGAGTCTTACGGTTATCGGTAATTATAACAACGGAATCAGTTGCAAGGATGATATTAAAATTCTCGGGGGCACCCTGAATGTTACCGCCGTGAACAACGGAATTAAGGGAAATGACAGCATTTCCATTTTCGGCGGTGATATTACCGTACAGGGGGATGACGGACTAAAGTCAGATAATGAAGATTTGGACAAAGGATTTCTTTTCATAAATGGAGGAACCGTTCGTATCACCGCCGACGACGATGCAATGCAAGCAACCAATGCGGTAATACTTTCGGGAGGAAACATTTACGCAAGGTATCTCGACACTTTGATACAATGCGGCGGCACCGTACAGGGTGAGGACACGGTACTTTCCTGGATGTAATCGCATTGGGGACGTACCTTTTGTCACGAGGAGTGTCCCTCTGTCACGACGCAAATGTGACAAAAGGTACGTCCCTCTGTCACAACAAAGCCTTGCATTATAGTAAAACCGGAGTGCCGTGGCATAATAGAGAAATATTTTTTGACAATAAAAAAACTCCAGATGTTTACTAGCTGAGGGATCTAAGTAAGTAAGAGGGAACATCCGGAGTTTTTTACATTGTCAATTTCTTTGAAGTTATCCTCAAAGAAAGCGTTCATTTAGAACAAGGTATTGTTATTCTTAGCAAAGTCTGCATAAGCAGATACAAGACCATGTTCTGTTGGGTCAAGACCCTGAATTTCTTCCTCAATGGAAGCTCTAAGTCCAATCGTTTTCTTAATTAAGAGGAATACGATTGTCATGCAAATTCCTGCCCAGGCAAGGATTGTTACAATACCAAGCAACTGGCTGAGTAACTGATCTACTCCACCACCGTAGAATAAACCGATGCATCCGTCCTGACCCTGACCGGTTGCAAAGAGACCTACTGCAATGGTACCCCAAACACCGTTGCAGAAATGAACGCCAACGGCACCAACCGGGTCATCAATGTGAAGTTTGTAATCAAGAAGCCATACACCAAATACTACAACTAAACCTGCTACAAAACCAATGATGGTTGCTCCGAGTGCATCTACATCGGCGCATGGCGCTGTAATTGCTACAAGACCTGCAAGAGAAGCATTCAGTGACATACCAACATCAGGCTTGCCCTGACGAATCCATGTGTAAATCATGGTGGTTACGGTTGCTACTGCAGGTGCAATTGTTGTTGTTAAGAAAATCTGTGCCAGGTAGTCTGTTGAAGATGCAGCCGCACCGTTAAATCCATACCAGCCAAACCATAAGATAAATACACCCAGGGCACCAAGCGGAATGTTATGACCCAAGATAGCCTTTGGCTTTCCGTTTTCATCAAATTTACCAATACGAGGTCCAAGAATCTTTGCACCGATTAAAGCGGCAAGACCACCAACGGCATGAATACAAGCAGAACCTGCGAAGTCAACGAAGGCCGGAAGACCCATGGTATCAGGAAGCTGTGTTAACCAGCCGCCGCCCCATACCCAGTGAGCTTCGATTGGATATACCACTGCAGAAATTACTGCGGAATAAATACAGTAAGAAAGGAATTTTGTACGCTCTGCCATTGCACCGGATACGATTGTAGCGGTTGTAGCACAGAATACCATGTTAAATACGAAAGAAGACCAATCAACATCACCGGAATAGAACTTTGTGAAAAGGTCTAAACTCGGCTTTCCGATGAAACCACCTGCAATGTCTTCTCCGCACAATAAACTAAATCCTAATAACATAAATACAACGGTACCGATACAGAAGTCCATCAGATTCTTCATGATAATGTTACCGGCATTCTTTGCTCTGGTGAAACCAGCTTCCACCATTGCAAATCCGGCCTGCATCCAGAATACCAAAGCGGCACCGATCAAAAACCAAATTGCAAATCCTACACTGTTTGCTGCTTCTGCAGCAGCTTCTGCTACATCTGAAGTTATAAGTAAATTCATATGTATCTCCTCCTCATCTTTTTTTGTGAATCCGTTCCTATCAAATTTGCTTTTTGCAAACAAACCGTGTTTCCCCGGTACTGTTTGTTTCTTTCCGGAAATGTCAAATTTGATTGTTACGACTCAAACTTACAAAATAAAAAAGATAACAAACCGCTATTCCTGCGATTTATTATCCCCATTGATAATTTAGTGGTTTATTTTATTTTGCAATTTTTACAGCGCTTTCATTTTCGGCACATTTCGCAGCGCCTTTTCTTTCAAACACTTTTATAGTGCTTTCTTTACGGCACATTTTACAAGACCTTTTTCAAGCACATTTTCTACAGTGCTTTCTCGCCACGCTCACCGGTTCGAATACGAACAGCATCCTGTACCTCGTATACGAAAATCTTACCATCGCCGTAATTACCGGTCTGAATTTCGTTAACAATTTTGTCAACTAATTTTTCCGCCGCATCATCCATTACCACGGTTTCCACTTTTACTTTTGGAAGAAAATTGACTCTGTATTCTGCGCCACGATATTTCTGAACGACGCCCTTCTGATTTCCATAACCCATGACATTAACAACATTTAATCCGTTGATAGCGTCCGCATCCAGTATGGATTTCAGATCATCAAGTTTTTCCGGTTTGATGATAATTTCCAACTTTTTCATAACTATTCCTCCTCGTCTCGTTTTGCCGATTTTACATAATACACGATTCGGCATAAATAAAGGCGCTTTCCCCGACGGGAAAACGCCTTTGTTTTATAGCCATTATAACGCCAGATTTTTGTTTGTCAACAATTTTTCTTTATCGAACGGGTAAAAATTTTT
>JBJEMA010000086.1:0-3078 GCA_051879435.1 Lachnospiraceae bacterium | reverse complement strand
TCATTACTGCTTAAAATGAGCGTTCCCTATAGGAATCGAACCTACAATAGAGTCTTAGGAGGACCCCGTTATATCCATTTAACTAAGGGAACAATTATTCTGCCGGACGGAAACGGGTTAATTTTCCGTTTCCACTCCACAGATTTTTATTTTACCATATGTTGATTTTTTTTTAAACACGGCTCGCGGTCATCTTGTTTTTACTCATTATCTGCCTTTATATTTGAAACAGCATATTTCTCAATTAGGGCAACCACATCTTTTCCCTGAAATGGCTTAGACAAATAATCGGTAAATCCTTCTTCCAGATATTGTTCTCTCACACCCTCCACAGCATTGGCAGTAAGCATGATGATGGGGGTATGACGATTCAGACCGTCTTCCCTGCTCCATATTTTATGTGCACACTCGATGCCATCCATTTCCGGCATCATGTGGTCAAGGAAAATGATGCTGTATTTTTTCTTCTCGCACATCTGTAAGGCCTCAAAACCACTGTTGGCGCGGTCTACCGGAATACCGGTTTTTTTCAGTAAAGCTTCAAATACCTTAAGATTCATGACCACATCATCCACAACCAGAACGAAAAGTTTGGAACTGTCGATTTCTTCCGAAATCTTATCCGGCTCATGACTCTTCACATCTAACCGCACTCCGGAATAAACATAATTTCCAACCGTTTCCTCTTCCATCACTTTCTGACGAACCCGGAATGTAAATTCGGATCCAATGCCATATTCACTGCTGACCTGAATTTCACCGCCCAGAAAATCAGACAGGGACTTAGCTATGGAGAGACCAAGGCCGGTTCCCTCAATGGTTCGGTTATATTTCTGATCCACCCGGCGAAAAGGCTCAAACAGATATTTCATATCCTCTTCCTGAATACCACGCCCGGTATCTTTTACCGAAACCATAAGATCTATGTTCTGATCATCCACTTTTTTGAAATCAACCGTTATAATAATTTTCCCTTCATCCGTATATTTCGCGGCATTGGAAAGAAAATTCAACAAAATCTGGGCAATGTGCTTTTCGTCACCCTGTAAAAGATTAGGAAGTTCCGGATTCACATTTACCTTTAACATAATCGGTTTGTCCCCAATTCTTCCATGGGTAATCATTACCAGATGATCTATCATTTTACTTGGCTGGTAATTTATATTAACCATTTCCATTTTTCCGGATTCGATTTTGGAAAAATCCAGAATGTCATTTACCAATGAGAGCAGCGCACGACTGGAGGTTTCCACATCTGACGCATAAGACAGAATTTCCTCGTCCCGGCTTTCCCGAAGAATCATTTCATTCATACCGATAATCGCATTGATGGGGGTACGTATTTCATGAGACATGTTGGCAAGGAACTGACTCTTCATGTTATTTTTCTCAATTGCTTCCACCTTCTCTTTTTCCACCTGCAAAATATCGCGAACCGTATCGCCAAAGGCAATAATCAGCGCAAGGACAACTCCGATTGCCGCAGAGGTAATGTCGAAGGTTGTATCATGGTTCAGATAAACACCAACCTGAATAATTACTACAATGGAAATAAACAGAAACAGTAATGCCGTTACTTTGTATTTCCGGATATTTTTGGTTACCGCATCCACAATCATAGTTCCGAAAATCAGAACAATCAGCAGACCAAGTACAATTGCCATAATGAAGAAATTGTCCGCATAATCACGAACGCCGGTTACCTGCATAATTGTTGTAAATGCAATATCAAGGAGTATAAGGATTTCTTCAAAGAGATACCATTTGTGATAGCGTTTCTCCTGCACCTGGTCCATATACAGGGCAAAAGGTCCGGGCAACATGGCAACCATCAAAAAATTAATATCAGAAACTACGGATATGTTGTCAAACAGCACCTGCCTGATATTGGAATTACAGATAATCCAAATGGATACTATAACTACAGAGGCACTGATATTGGAAATCTTATTTGTCTTTTTGTAAATGATGGACAGGGTGATACCGGCAACAAAAGAAAACAGACCAATGATCAAAATAAAGAAACCGATCATAATCGGAAGGCCCTGTTCCCGGAACACATACATCCAAAATCCTGTTTCCGTTCCATAATAAATGGTATGAATTCTTCCGGCATAAGTTTCGCTGGAGCGGGTATCGATGCGCAAAGTTTTTCCCGCATCCTCCTGCATCAATTCTATAAAAATATAACGAACCGGACTAGTTTTTCCCCATATTCTGGAATTCGTTGTGTTATATTCGGTACGCAAAACCCCGTCCACATAAACTTCCATATCCTGCTTGGAAGAGCGGTACACAAGGTAACGGTCCGGTTCAATTCTCTCCGGCAAGGTAGTCTCAATAACGACATCCCTTCCGTTGTCTGACTCCAGATTTCCCGGGATGGAAATCAATTTTCTAGAACCATCAGATAGTACCTGATACCAGGTAGCATCAAATTCTTCACACACCGTATCACTTTGCTGATTTTCTGATGGCAATAACGCTTCACCAAGAATAAAATATGTCAGCGTTAGTACAACGAATACAGAAAAAATAATTATGATACCTGTTTGCAGTATTTGTAGTTTTGAACTCTTTTCTTTCATGTAATCGCCTCTTGTTCCGGTAAATCCTGTTCCTGTTCCGGATCGCTTCATGTTCTTATTCCGGATAGTTCACATAGCCCTGCATCCAAATTATTCCTTTAAATCTGCGCCCCACCTGGGGTTCTCCCATTAAATCCTTTTCATTAACACAAACATTAAAAACTAAATCATTCACGTTAACTCCCAGGATGTAAATTTCTTCTTTTGTCATTTTATTCTGTTTTTTCCGAAAATCCGTAATCTCTCCCAAAATGGAATATAGGTCGCATTCCATTCCATAAGGGATAAAATAAGTATCCACCAAAGTAAGCACATCATCCGTTAAAATTCTTTTCTGAATTGCAGAGTTGGTGTCCATATCGTCTAAAGTCAGATTTTCAATGGCGTCTTCATCACCGTTTTTCGCCGCACTGATTAACCTGCTTTTTCTTTGATTATAACTTTTTAGCCGGCGAATATCTCTCTCATTTTTCTTAATCGGAAATAAAAT
>JBJEMA010000085.1:48651-107617 GCA_051879435.1 Lachnospiraceae bacterium | reverse complement strand
CACATGTTGCTAATTTCGACATTGGCTGCGTAGCAGACACGGAGAAATTGGCGCATGGGATGGCGGGCTCGTCCGTTCGTCGCATGTAGCGATGGAAGTTCGTCCGTTCGTCGCTCGTTGTCAGAGCCGGACATCACATGTTGCTAATTTCGACATTGGCTGCGCAGCAGACACGGAGAAATTGGCGCATGGGATGGCAGGCTCGTCCGTTCGTCGTTCGTCGCATGTAGCGATGGCAGGCTCGTCCGTTCGTCGCTCGTTGTCAGAGCCGGACATCACATGTTGCTAATTTCGACATTGGCTGCGCAGCAGACACGGAGAAATTGGCGCATGGGATGGCAGGCTCGTCCGTATACTAAAGGGAGTCCGGCTCCACATTGGAAACCACCATGCCCAGGAACATCATGAAAAACCAACTCATTTGCGTATATTCCATGCAATTGACCAATAGCCCGGTGCCGAAAAACAGAATCGCAAAAAGCACCATCACATAATAAATCTTCCGGTCCCGAATGCTGTGCCCCTGACGCACCATTAGGAAGGTAAATATGCCGCTTAGAAGCACCCCAACCAATCCGGTTCCGTAGAGAATTTTCAAATATTGGTTACCCGAAATGACATCCGAATGAATGGAAATCCCAAACAATTTTTCCGGCATGCCACAAGAACTCCAATTTGCCCAGGCATCCCGCCAGCCGGGATAACGACCTGCCATTCCACTACCGGATATCCATTTCCCCCGGAAGACCGCATTTACCCCTGCAGTATCCCCGGTAAATGCAGGCAACATGCAAAAGCAGACCACCCCCAGAAGTCCCACCAGGGAAATCGTAAGCAGGATATTGCCCACTCGTCTTGGCACTCCCACCCGCTCTGCGAGAAACAGAACCAGCAGCACCAGCAGTACCAGCAAAAGCACCTTCTGCATTCCGGCGTCGCTGCAAAATACCATGTAAGGAATCACCACCAGCAGGGTAATGTATTTCCCCAGGGAATTCCGGGCAAACATGGCGATGAGTATAAACGCCGTCAACATGGCGTAGCCCAAATCCGTATCGTAATAGTAAATATCCCCATGTGCATTGTCCAGCCAAAACATGGACAGCCCAAAGGTTATGACCCGGTGAATGAGATTGGCATACACCACCAGATAGGCGGACAGAGCCATGGCTACCTCACACTCCAAAATCCGCTGCGCGTAAATCCGCCCCACAAAGTACATCAAAAAACCGGAAAACACCTTCAAAAAAACACCGGTGCCGCTGCCGTTGATGATATCCCAGAAAAAAAATCCCCGAAGACCATGCTCGGTCATGATTCCGTAACCGATTTCCACCACGAAACGGACACCGACGAGCAGCATGAGCCCCAATATGCATAAATCTGCTGCGTGAATGGATTTGCGCCAATCCGGCCGCACCAAAGCCACCTGGTAAATAAGCGCAACCACTGCAAAGCAAACCATGGCGTAATCCATCCAGCGGTAAGCATACAACATATCCACTATTTGCTTTAAGAATAAAAACAGCGTCATAAGCTCCGGATTTCCTTTAACCAATTATTACAAGGCATTGCAAAAACTTTGGCAGAAGATATCAAAGACTCCTGATTTCCTTTCGGTATTTCTCGATGGAAATCTCCTTCGTCAGATATTTTTCCAAATAAGCCCGGCCTGCGCGGCCCATTTCCTTTTGGCTCTCCTCATTTCTCGTATCAATAAAATGACGAATCAAGGCCTCAATGGCTTTATAATCCCCCGGATCTACGCTGCGTCCGCAGCCGCATTCCTCCACAATAGTGCGGGCCTCCGTACCCTTTTCCAAAATTCCCAGCACAGGTTTACCTGCTGCCATAACGCCGTAAAGTTTACTCGGCACGGAAACGCCCTTGATGCCCTTGGCATTTACCACGAAATGCACATCCCCAAGATTCAGACTGTAAATCAGCCGCTCCTTGTCCTGATACGGGGCAAAGCGCACATTTTCCAGGTTCTTGGCGCTGACATATCTCTCCAGTTCCTCACGAACGGAACCCCCGCCCACAAAAAGGAACACCACATCCGGATTGTCCCGAAAATGACCAATCACTTTGATAAGATTCAGCAAATCGTAATAAAGGCCGATGTTGCCGGAATACATAATTACATATTTCCCCTCCAGGCCGTATTCCCGGCGCAGCGCCTGCACCTCTTCGTGATCCGCCGGCAGAGGGTAAATCTCCTGCTCGTTAATCCAGTTGTTGATGCAGGTGTATTTCGGGAGCCCGCGCGCCACCAGCACTTTCGCCAGTTCCTTCGCTGCGGTGCATTCCGCACCGGATTCATGTCTGCGACCGTCCGCTAACTCCTTCGCTGCGGTGCATTCCGCGCCGGATTCATGTCTGCGACCGTCCACCGGTTCCTTCACCACGCCCGGCTTGTCGAAATTCGCAACCGGTGTAGCTTGCCGGGCTTTCAGATAATTATCCAGTTCCTCCCGCGATTTACAAAACCGCTTGACCAGCGTCCGCTCCATATCGCGTCCGACAAAAATCACCTCGTCCGCCATTTTACAACTGAATTTGTCCAGAGCCATCATCACATTGGTCACCAGGCGGTTCCTGGTATATTTGACCGCCATCACCTGCTCCGGATTAAAATCCTGAATGTTGTAAATGAATTTGGCCCGCTTCACATATTTGCCATACACGCCAAGAAGTCCCCCCAGCACCGGTGGCTGGGAAATGGAATAAACATAGTCCACCTTACCCACCTTAAAGGTCGCCAGCATCGCTGACACAAAATACTGGGAAATGTTATAAATCCGGCTCATGGCAAAATTTTTCCGAAACTCCGGCACACGCACACGCAGCACATAGACGCCGTTAATCATCTCGTAAAAATATTTATGCGTCCGGTATTTTCGCGCAATTTTCCCGCTATACGACGGCACCGTGCAGATGACCGTAATATCAAAATCATCCTTCAGCCCCTCCGCTAGTTCGGTCAGAATCTGACCGGTGGACGCCACATCCGGATAATAGTAATGGGCGTAAATGAGAAGCTGCTTCTTATCGGATTGCAATTTTTTATCCCCGGACTCATTTTTGCCCCGCAGCGCATAGCGGCTCAGCAGATAGACGAAGCGCAGGTTTGTTGTCACATAGCGTTTCCAGAGTCTGCGTGGGTCCTGCAACAGGCGGTACAGCCACTCCAGATAATGTGTCTGCATCCACATCGGCGCACGCTTGGCGATTCCCGCATGAAAATCAAATCCGGCACCCACGCCAAACATGAGGGCGTGAATTTTTCCGCGGTGCTCGTACATCCATTTTTCCTGCTTTGGCGCCCCCAGTCCAACCCAGACCACATCGGCGCCGGAGGCATTTATCCGGGCAATTACCTCCTCGTCCTCTTCTTTCGTCAACGGGCGAAATGGCGGCGACTCCATACCCACCACCTGAAGTCCCGGATATTTCTTATCCAGACACTCCTTCAGACTGTCGATGGTATCCTGCGTACTTCCGTAAAAATAATGCTTCACATTTTTATTCTGTGTCGCTTTCCACATTTCCGCCATAAAATCCGGCCCGGCCACCCGCCTTGCCTCTTTATGACCGCGCATTCTCTGCACATAAGAAAGCGGACTTCCATCCGGGAGTGCCACATATGCCGCATTTTGCACCCGGCGGTACTCCTTGTCCTCATAGGCCATGACCGTTGTGTGCACATTGGAGAAGCAGACATATTCGCCCTTTAACTCCTCCAGCTGCTCCAGTATTAAATTGAGGATTTCCTGCATATTCGTAATCGAGATATTTGCTCCGAGTATGCAATTATAAAATGGTTTTTTCATCCTGTCATATCCTCATTGGCACTTGCAATCTTATTATATTTCAGATGCCAGCCCGCACCTGGGTTGTTGTCATGTTTCGGTTGGTTATTTGCTATGTTTCCACTTCGTTGGAATAAAATCCCTGCTTCCCAGGGTTACCACCATACCCGCCAGTATCATCGGAATCCAGCTCATCTGGCTGTACTCCAGACTTTCCATCGTGAAACTCATAAACAGGAACATTACCCACATTAAGATAAAATATTTTTTCAGGGTATCATACGCATGTTCATTTCCCGGTTGGGTCTCGGTCTGCGCGAGCGACTCTTTTCCCGGACCAGTCTCGGTCTGCGCGAGTGCTACATTTTTCGGACCAGTCTCGGTCTGCGCGAGTGCTACATTTTTCGGGTCGCTCTCAGTCTGCTTAAATACTTCATTTCCCTGTGCGGACTTCATGCGAAGAAAGTTTTTCACAATCTGGTAGAGCAATGTCCAGAAGACATAGCAGCCAAGATATCCGATGCTGTATATCTGCTTGATATAGGTCGTATGAAAACGGATGTTGCGATAATTATGAAATTGCTCCGAGCACAAATCAATCCCCGTAAGCCGGGTCAGGAACGGCTGCGAGCGGAAATACCTCATGGCATTCCACCACACCAGTTGTCTGGCATGGAAAACTCTCTCAATCTTATTGTACATGCTTGTTGACAGCCCCAGGTCTTCATAATTCGTTCCCAGTGGCGGGAAGACCTGAATAAAAATAAATAGCGCTGTCAATCCAAGTAACACAAACAAATTTAGAAAATATAGGATTTTCTGTGCCTTGCAGTTAATTATACTGCCGGTACTTTTTTTCTCTGCGGTATTTCCTGCCTCAATTTCTTCTGCGGCATTGCCGGCATCAATTTTCTCTTTTCTTCTCTTGCGCCATTTCTGCCATTCCCAAAATGCAATCATCGCATAAGTGAAAAGCAGAATCGCCTGTCCGGATCTTCCGTTAGAATACACAAACGCCGTCGCCAGTGAAACCGGGAAAATGGTAATCCACTTCAACCATTTCATCCGACTGAAAAGATAAATCAGCATCACCATCGTAGCAATTCCAAGCGTCATGTCTGTCTTGTAATAATACATTCCCCCATCCGCAAAAATATCCGGATAGGAATATCCCACATATTCGCCCGTTTTCACCCAGACGAATATCTTTACGGCGCGCGCTATCAGATTGGCGTAGACCACCACATATGCACAAAGTGCAATCATGCGCGTACTGCACAGAAATTGTTTTACGCTTATGCCGGACTTCGTATCTGATACATCTGCACTCATCGTCTTGCCGGACTTTTTTGCGGCGCCACCTGCGATGGTTTTCACATTTCCATTCTTTGCATCCGCGCTCTCGGCTGCGATTGCCGCTATGAACCGCTCAGCATACATTCTTCCGAGGAAATATACAAGAAACGCCGATTCCGTTTTCAGAAATTGATTTTTCGCATCCATATTTCGCAGAAATGAGAAGAAATACAGAATCATAAGAACCACGACCAGATAATCCGCCATCTGAATCCGGTTCCAAAAATTCTTATACAGCCTGTCCTTCCAAAATACATAACCCATCATGACCACTGCAACGCCAATCATGAGAAACTGCAATATTTTGAAGGGCCACAAAATATCCACAATCTGTTTAACTGCAATAAATATACTCAAACCTTTTCTCTCCCTTTACCCACGCACATCGAGAAATTGCGCTTTGCCATGGATTTTCATCTGCCCACTGTCTGCCGGAACAAAGATGCAGTCTCCGCGGAAGAATGGCAAATGTGATCCATCCTCTTCCATAATCGTACCGCATCCGTTGGTGCAGAGAAGCACGCGGAAGGACGATACATCCGACCGATACGATACCAGGTCATGACATCGCTCCGTATTGATGAGCATCCGATGCACTTCAAAATACCGGCAACGGCAAAGCAGTTCCGTTGCACATCCCGGTTTATATTTGAGAACACGCATCGGTTGGCGCGGTTTCGCATTTCCCTTCAGATTCGCCACCTCCAATGCCTTTTCCACATGAAGTTCCCGCTTCTTGCCGTTCTTGTCCTTCCGGTCATAATCGTACAGGCGGTAGGTGAGATTGGAATTCTCCTGAATTTCCGCAATCAGCGCACCCGCCCCAATCGCATGAATCGTTCCCGCCTCAATATAAAATAAATCGTCTGTTTTTATCGGTACGCGCTGCAGATATTTCCCAACCGTCCCGTTGGAAATGGCGCTGCGTATAGTTTCCTTATCCACTTCCCGCTGCAAGCCATACACCAGCGATGCGTCTTCAGAAGCGTCGAGGACATACCACATTTCCGTCTTTCCAAGCTGCCCGTTCTCATGCTCCCTCGCGTAGTCATCATCCGGGTGCACCTGCACCGAGAGGTCCTGCTTCGCGTCGATAAATTTAATCAGAATCGGAAGTTCTCCCTCCGTCTTCGGATGGGTTCCCAGATATTCCGGGTGCTCACGAAGCACCTGCGTCAGGGTCTGCCCCCGGTATTCCCCACTGGCCACGAAACTTGGCCCATCCGGATGAGTGGAACATTCCCATGTTTCCGCAAGCGGGCTCATATCGATTTGTTTTGCAAAATCATCATTTAAACGCGAGCCACCCCAAAGGTAATCCTTTCCGGTGGGACGCAGTAAAAATGGTGCATTTTTCTTCGCCATATGCTACCTGCCAATCTTTCCGTTCATTTCTCCGCCGCTTTCCTTGCGAGTTTGGCTGATTTTCATTGCCGCCGCTTTCTTTGCGGGTTTGGCTGATTTTCTAAGTTTCTTCTAACTCATATTTTTTCTTATCGGTCACGCTGATACTCTTTCCCAGCTGCACCTCTATCATTTTCAATTCCGTGTCCGCGATGACCGTATGTCTGCATCCCGCCTGCATAGTGATGACATCGCCCACATTTACCGGCTGTTCCATGCCGTCCACGATTGTGCGGCCATTTCCGGCAATCACCGTCCACACCTCGTCGCGATGCATGTGGCTGTGATAATTCATGGAATGACCGGGGTTCAGCGTCACCTTCACCGTCATGCTGCCCTCTTCCACATCCAGCACCCGGAAATCGCCCCAGGATTTTTCCGCAAACATCACCTGCTGGCTGAGCTGCTCCACATAAGGTTTTATGTGGGCGGACTGCTCCTTGTCGGACACCAGTATGCCCTCCGGGCTGGTGGTGATTACCACATCACTGACACCGATACAAAGCACCGGCACATCCAAATCATTGAGGACATGCACATTTTTGCAATCCGGACTCACGATAGCCTTTCCCAGCACCGGCTCTTCCATCGCCTCCGTCAGCGTGTTCCAGGTTCCAATATCCTTCCACTCACCCGCAAACGGCAGAACCTTCATATTGGTTTCTTTCTCCGCAATCGCATAGTCGAAACTGATTTTCTGAAATTTATTATAGTTGCTGCGCAGTTCATCATAATCGCAAAAGCCCAGCAAACGATTTGCTTTCTCAAGAATATAACCCAGCTGAAATGCAAATACGCCCCCGTTCCAAAGTGCCCCCTGGGAAATGTACGCCTCCGCTTCCTTCGCATTTGGCTTCTCCTTGTAGGCGCTGACTCTGCGCATCTGCCGGACTGCTATATTGTTTCCCGCAACCGCGTTGCCTGCCTCGACGGCATTGTTGCATGCACCCACGGTATCGCCTCTGAAGCCTGCCGCACACTTGCTGCACGCCTCAGTACTTGCGCCGGTCCCGTTACTGCGCTCCGGTAAAATATATCCATATTTTTCTGTGGGAAATGTTGGGGTGATTCCAAGAAGTGCCAGCTCCCGGTCGTTTTCCACATAGCCGGCCAATTCCACCACTGCCCGGAAGAAATCATCTTCCACATAGGAATCCACCGGACAAACCACCACCACTTCGTCTGCTGCCACATTTTCCACATCGTGCAGATACGCTGCCGCCAGCGCCACTGCCGGAAAGGTATCCTTGCGGCATGGTTCCAGGCAAATATCCACCTGGTCATTTAACTGATTCCGGATCGCCGAGGCCTGCATTTTCGAGGTCGCAATCGTAACATGCGCAGAGGGATCCGCCATTTTTATCTGACGATACACCCGCTGAACCATGGATTCGTACCCATCGTCCTTTTTTAAGATTTTGATAAACTGTTTTGATCTGGCGTCATTAGACAAGGGCCAGAGTCGTTTCCCGGAGCCCCCGGACAGCAAAATAATGTTCATTTTCTTCTCCAAAATAATTGTTGGCATAATCTCTTTGATTATACCACATTTGCCCTTATTTAACATCTTAATGCTTGGGGTCACCGGAAAATTGCTTGGGGTCGCCGGAAAATTACTTGGGTCACCGGAAAATTGCTTGGGGTCGCCGGAAAATTGCCCTATGAGACAAAATTGTGTTTTGGCTGAGAGATATGCCTTGGGGTTCGCGGGCCTTGGAGAAGACAATGTTCACAGGATTTGGCGAATACAATTGTCTTGGGGAAAATGGGATAGCCTTACAACATCTTCTTTTTCTTGAAAATGAAAATGCAGATTCCGATTACCACCAGGCTCAGCCCAATGACGCCGGGATAACCGTTTTGCAGCTCCGGCATATTTTCAAAATTCATTCCGTACCAGCCGGTAATCAAAGTCAGGGGAAAGAAAATGGTGGAAATCACAGTTAGGAACTGCATGTTCTTATTTTGCTGGGCATCTACGGTGCTTTGATAGGCTTCCTTCACCTGCTGGGCGTACTCTAACAGTTGAGTCGCCTTATTCATCAGGCGGTCCGCCCGGTCGATTACCGTCCCGAAATATTTTAGGTGTTTCTTGCTGAAAAATCCGTTTTCATTGGCCTCCAGTTCCTTCCCCAAATCCATGATTTCATCATAATAACTGCGGAGAATCAGCAGTTCCTTCCGAATGGGGAAATACAAGGATTGAAAATGCTCCAATTTGCCCTGCAGCACTTCTTCCTCCAGTTCCATGATTCTTTTTTCGTACGCCGAAAGATTTTCCAAATCCCCGCTAATCAGTTCCAAAATGAAATTGTACAAAAACCGCTCCTTATTTGATCCCTGGTTGATTTTTTTACGGCGGATGCGGGCAATGAGCCGCAGAGTAAATTCGCTGTCATCCACAATCACAATATTTTTCGCGTTAATGAAAAACAAAATCCGGTAATGCTTCCCCAGCACATCCACCAGCCGGGGAATATAAAGAGACCCAGCAAGGCATTCCTGCTGGGTTTCCAATTTACAAAAACAAACATTTTTCAGATTCAATTCCCCTTCATATTCCATTCCTGCCTGCCGCATGGTCTCTTGTGCCTGTCCGGATGATACAACATAGACGGCCGGGCGGTCTGCCGCTTTCGCATTTTCTGCTGACTTCCCGTTCGTTGTAAAATTTTCTGCCGACGGTTTTTCCAACCGCGTCTGTTCTGGAGCCGGGCTTTCCACCCGCAGTACTTTTGATGCCGGGCGGTCTTCCGGCGCGTCCTGCGCCTCTTCCAATTGATCGTTAAGAATATATTTCATAATTCACTTTCCTTTGCACTGTTTTCGTATGCCTTCTCAAAAAAGAACTCCTGCGCATTCAAGGAGGTGCCCTTCGCCAATTTATAATTACCTTCGCAGTCTTCCTGCCGTGCCTTAACATTATCGGAAAACATGGTTTGGAAATAGTCTTTCAGCCATAATTTCAAATTTATATCATAAACCGGAGCAGCTACCTCTACCCGCCTCTCCGTGTTTCGTGTCATCAAATCCGCAGAGGCAATATATATTCTCTCTCGCTCCCCCGTTCCGAAAATATAAACCCGGGAATGTTCCAAATACCTTCCCACAATACTCTTCACGGTGATATTGTCCGTATAGCCCTTCACTCCGGGAAGCAGACAGCAGACGCCTCTCACAATCATTTCAATGGGAACACCGGCCTGAGAGGCTTGTATCAACTTATCCATAATTTTTTTATCCGTCAGGGAATTTATTTTCAGACCAATGAAACTATTCTCCCCATTTTTGGCATATTGGATTTCTGTTTCAATCATTTCCAGAATCCGATTCTGCAGACAATTCGGGGCAACAAGCAGATGCTTTGTCTCTTTTACAGTCTCTCCTTTTGACAACGCTGCAAACAGTTCCGATGCCTCCCGTCCGATTTCCGAATTCATGGTCATCAGGGACAAATCCGTATAAAGTTTTGCCGTTTTTTCGTTATAATTACCGGTTCCGATCTGAGTATAATATTCAATTCCCTCCTCTGTCTTTCTGGTAATCAGACAAAGTTTGGAGTGCACTTTGTAGCCGCCGAGTCCGTAAATCACCCTGCATCCGGCCTCCTCAAGTCTCCGTGACCACTCAATATTATTTTCCTCATCGAATCTGGCCTTCAATTCCACCAGAACCAGAACATCTTTTCCATTTTCCGCTGCTTCAATCAGGGCTTCCACCACTTTACTCTGCTTCGCCACCCGATAAAGTGTCATTTTTATGGACACAACATCTTTATCCGCCGCAGCCTCATAAAGCATGGACAAGAACGGCTTCATGCTCTCATACGGATAACTGAGGAGTTTGTCCCCCTCCCTGATCTGTTGTAAAATCGGCACCTCTGTTACAAATGCAGGTGACTTTTGAGGAATTCTCTTCTCAAAAAATAACTCCGGTACCTTACGAAGATCGTCTTGTATCCGGAACACAAAGGACAAATCCAGTGGCGAAAGGCTTTGAAATACATATCTTTTTTTCAACTCCAGATAATTGCAAAGGGTGTCAACAACCTCCCCGTCCAAATCTCCCTTTACCTCCAGGCGAAGCGGTGCCAGTTTCTTTCTCTTTTTCACCATTTCCGCCATGAAATCCCGGTAATCCAGATCCTCGTCATATAATGCATCTGCGTCAATGTCCGCATTTCGTGTAATCCGGATAAGCGCTTTCCCCTTCACTTTATAACCGGTAAAAATAACCGGCACATAATGAAGAATCATATCCTCCACCAGCATATGCATGTCGGTTCCCGGCAAATTAATCAGCCTTGGAAATACGCCGTTTCCGCAGGGAATAATCCCCAATCTGGTCTTTGCATTCCGTGTTTCCAACACAGCCACCACATAGATTTCTTTATTTTTCATAAAAGGAAACGGCTGCCTTTTTCCCACAATGGAAGGAGAAATAAATGGGGCAATTTCCTCAGAGAAAAATTTCTCCAGATAATCACTTTCCTTCTTCGTAATCTTGTGAAAATTCACTAGTTTTACGCCATATGTCTCCAACCGTTTCATGATTTCTTCATACGCATGGTCTTTTCGTGTATTCAGTTCCCGCACCTTCGGCAAAATTGCAGCCACCTGCTCTTCGGCTGTCATCTGGGTTTTGTTTTCCTTACTCTTGCCGTCCGCAAGCGCCTGATCAATAAGCGAGCCCACACGCACCATAAAAAATTCATCCAGGTTACTCTGATAAATAGAGGCAAAGGACAATCTTTCGCAAAGCGGTATCCGATCGTCCTCTGCCTCTTCCAGAACTCTTTCATTAAATTTCAGCCATGACAACTCCCTGTTCATGAATACTTGTTGTTCCATTACACATTTTCTCCTCACATCGTTTTTGTAGCCGCAACAATATAACTTTCACATATGTTGCTTTTTACATCATTTTTACTTTCAATCATACATTTGAAATGTAAAATGTACTGCCATAGTTATGTGAAATCTGTGTAAAGAAATACACGATTCTATTTATTATTCTGTTTTGTTTGTCATGGAATATTCATTGCGCCCGCTCATAACCGACTCTTTTCCCATCGCAATGGCTTTTGTAAGTAAATCGAGATCCGGTTGCGGCGCATTTTCATCTGTCACATTTCCCAACTTTCTTTCCATTTCATAATCCTGAAAAATGACGGCAGCGTGAGAAACCCGGTCCTTTAATGGGGTCTGCAAATGTGCCAGAATAAGTTGAATAATGCTATATGCAGAACTTCCATGCGCTCCGCAAAGTATATACAAAATCTGACGCTTCATTTCCACAGGTAGCAAAGATAACTGCTTATTATAAAAGTCGTTGACCTGCTCTTCCGTCATATTTTCGACATTTTTATATTGGTTTGGAAAAACAAATTCAAGATAGTACGGCAATGGATTCAAGCCAAGAATGCGAAACCATTCAGAAGATTGAAAGAATGTTGGAGAACTGGTACCTTTTTCCCAGTTTTGAACAGTTTTCTTAGATACCCCAAGACCCAGCGCCATAAATTCTTGTGATTTCTTCATCTTAGTACGCGATTTACTGAACATTAAAGCAAAGCGTTTTGCACGTGAATTTAATTCTTCTGCATCACCAGCCATTCGCGCATCATCTTGAGTGTCATTATTTGGTTTGTTCGTAGAAGTCATAAGCGAAACACCTTTCTTTATAGAATTTTTCCATATTTTAACATATTTTCCAATATGCGGCAATTTCTTACGCCAAAAATCAATTTTTTGGAGAGAAATATTTCTATACCGTTTGTAAGAATTTTGGGTAGAAATATTTCTACCCCAAAAAAAGAAAAAAAGTGTTTACAGAAAACTGACAAACTTTGCAAATTGATATAAGATAACAACATCAAGTATAGGGATAATATCCCTGCTGATACTAAAAGGTACGCGAAATCTGTTGCATGGGATTCAGATTTTGATGTGGACGAGTATCATTAACAATTTTTTAGAATAGAGAGAGCTCGCAATCCTTCACACCATTTTCCATATGAAAATCTGATGCCCCATAAAAACAATTCGCATCATACCGGGCATGAATAACATATAAAGATTTGACATACGCAAGGATACAAACGCAGTGCATGTATAATGCAAAGCATTGGTATTCGGAAGATTTTTCGCAACTTGTCCGTGAAGTGTTCGTCGATGTTTATCATCATCCTTCGCGAATTGTTCGTGAAGTGTTCGTCGATATTTATCATCATCCTTCGCGAATTGTTCGGAAATCCATATCGTATGAAACTCTTAATAATTTTGTGTAAAAGGAGAAATCTTTATGTGTCAATAAATGGGAAAGGAGGAGAATATGCCCTAAACATAACTATCAGAACTTGGTGAAAAGGGGAATATGTTAGGGGAAGTAGATTTGTGTAATATCTGCTTCCCCTTTTATATTATATGTAGCCTTGTTTTTCTATAATTTTTGTCCGTTTTACTGCAATTTCTGCGTTTTTCGGTTTTGGTTATAGTTGCAGTTTTAAGTATTTTCATTTTGGTTATAGTTGCAGTTTTAAGTGTTGTGTGATTCCGATTGTATATTAATATTTCTGCGTTTCTTGTTCATATTTTGTTCATATTTTATTTGAAAATCGTTCAAAACATAAACATTTTAAGTCCATATTTTGACGATATCATAAGGATAGTTAAAGCGAAGGTACATAATTGACAACAGATTAACAGGTTAATATCAAAAGAAAAACTTTTTCATAATATAATGCCAAGTGAATTCCGTTTCACTTGGCATCCTCCCTTTTAAAGGCTAAAATATTTTTATAAAGGCTCAAATGGTTTTTTTAAGGCTGAAATAATTTTATAAAGGCTCAAATGGTATTATAAAAATATAATGAATTTTCAGAATTCATGAATTCGAAATTAAAAAAGGGAGGTCTGATTTGAATTCAAAGCAAACGAACCCCAAAACTGCATTTGGAATCAGCGGCAATATATTGAAATGGATTGCTATACTGACCATGTTAATCGATCATATTGGGGCTTCCATTTTTCGTGTCTATATGTTAACGCATGGCTCGCCGGCACACATTTATTCCATTTACCGCATCCTGCGAAATATAGGACGCATCAGTTTCCCGATCTTTATATTTCTTCTGGTGGAAGGGTTTTACTACACCCGCAGCCGCAAACGCTACGCATTGCAAATGCTATTATTTTCCTTCCTGTCGGAAATCCCATTTGACCTGGCCTTGTACTGCACCCCTTTTTATTTTCAGAGCCAAAATGTTTTTTGGACATTGCTGTTGGGACTTGTTGCCATCTGTCTCATGGATAGGCTAAAGCAAATGAGGGTTGCCCCCTCCTCCCTCTGGATTAAATACTATATGCAGGCGCTTATTTTTCTTGCATTTGCTCTTCTTGCAGTATTTCTTAAAACCGATTACGGATATGTGGGAGTTACCGCAATTGTAATCATGTATCTTGCCAGGGAAGGTTTTCATTTGCAAAAAAAGAAACAACAGGGCTTGGATTCGCGGGGATTACGATACGACGGTTTGGATTCGCGGGGATTACGCTACGCCACATGGAATCACATAAAAATACGCCTGCTGCATGTCGTCGCATTTGTCCTATGTTCCCTTTCACTGCTGTTGTCAACCAAATCAGAGATTTATGCTCTTTTTGGTGTAGTTCCAATTTTCTTCTATAATGGAACCCGGGGTCGGCAAATGAAATATTTCTTCTATCTTTTTTATCCACTGCATCTTTTACTACTTTATGGAATTGTGCGATTTATGGGCTTAGCTTAATCCTTTTGAACTCGTTTGGTCCATTTCCTATGGATGACTTTTCGAGCATTGAACCTTTTTGCATTTCCTTGAACAACTTATCGGTAATTATCTGACCGGTTGGCAGATTTTCTGTGAGCGGATTGGAAAAATAAAAATCCCCGATGTTTGATGATTTCAAAACACCGGGGATTAATCATTTTATTGAATTGCGAATGAAGAAATTAAGCTTTTCCAACGGATCCGAAAAGTTCCATCTTCTCTTTTACAGTAGCCTTGATAGCTTCTGCACCAGGAGCAAGGAGCTTACGAGGGTCAAATCCCTTACCCTGCTGATCCTTACCAGCCTCGATATATTCACGAGTAGCTGCAGCAAAGGAAAGCTGGCACTCTGTGTTAACATTAATCTTAGAAACACCAAGGTCAATTGCTTTCTTAATCATGTCTGCAGGAATACCTGTACCTCCGTGAAGAACTAATGGCATATCTCCTGTTAACTTCTGAATTGCATCCAGAGTCTCAAAGGAAAGTCCCTGCCAGTTTTCCGGATATTTTCCGTGGATGTTACCGATACCTGCTGCCAGGAAATCGATACCAAGATCAGCAATCATCTTACACTGCTCCGGATCTGCACATTCACCCATACCTACAACACCATCTTCTTCTCCACCAATAGAACCAACTTCAGCTTCGATTGAGATGCCTCTCTTGTGTGCTTCTGCAACTAATTCCTTTGTCTTAGCAACATTTTCTTCAATTGCAAAATGAGAACCATCGAACATGATGGATGAGAAACCTGCATCCATACATTTATAGCAGTGCTCGTATGAACCGTGGTCTAAGTGAAGTGCTACAGGAACTGTGATTCCTAACTCTTCCAACATTCCATTAACCATACCAACAACTGTCTTATAACCGGTCATATATTTTCCGGCACCTTCAGACACACCAAGGATTACAGGAGAATTTAATTCCTGTGCTGTTAATAAAATTGACTTTGTCCACTCAAGATTGTTGATGTTGAACTGACCAACTGCATAGTGGCCTGCTTTTGCTTTTTTGAGCATTTCTGCTGCTGAAACTAATGCCATTTTGTAATACCTCCGTATTGAATTATATTAATTGAATTCGTATAACTCATGAACTTACACGAATCCCGTAAGGTCTCTTTTGACCCCACTTGGTTTATTATAACATAAAGACCGCTTATTGGAAATAATTTTGTCACAGGAGAATCCTTTCGACTATCAGCGGTTTTATTAATTCTTGCCGTTATTAATTTTTGCAATTATTTTTTGCCATCATCACTTTCCTTTTGATTTTGAGCAAGTTGCTCTTTCATTTCGCCAAGTTGCTCTTGCATTTCAACAAGTTGCTTTTGCAATTCGGCTATTAACTGATCCTTGACCTGTATTGTTTCCAAAGCCTGGGCTTTCTCTGCCACAGCCTGGGCCTTCTCTGCCACAGCCTGGGCTTTCTCTGCATTAGCATCCTTGATTGCTTTATGGAGAGTACGCTGTCGTTGATAGTATTCTTCTCGTGCACGGCATTGCTGCATAATGAGTTCATCTGCATTGTATTTATACAATTCTTTTACTGCTTCTGCCATACATTCATCCCCCTTTGCAAGATTCATTATTTCTTCCCAAGTGCCGGCTTTAAATAGTTTTGCCCAGCGGTCTATCTGATATACTTTATCTTCCTCTGTAGCATGATCGATATGAGTCAAGTCTACCACACCCAAAGTTAATTTGTCACTAAATACCTGATGTGTTTTGATGTTTAACATTTTATAAGTGGCGTAGAATTCCGATGATTCCGGGAAAAGAGAAAAATTCAGAAATCCGATGTGAATGACAGGTGAAGTATTCGTATATTCTTCCCCACGATAAAGTTGATCAAATGTACGACACATATAAGACAAAGAACGATCCGCCCAGTTTAGTTCATTTTCCACCTGCATTTCCAGATTAATATGGGTATGATTGTTTAGTGTGATATGGCTATCCAGGACAAATGTTTTGTTGTCAATGGATTGGGTGAAACATTTACGCCGGTGACACATTTACAACGGGAACATACCTTAAAAAATATCAATGAGGCATTCTTGCGAGATAGCCCATTATTTTCTCGTAAAGAGTGGTGTCGAGTTCTCGCGCTTTTTCCAAATCCTCTTCGTTGTCGATGTCCACCGTTTCTTTTGTTTCGAAGCATACCATTTTCTGGCCATGAAGCTTATTCTGCTCCACGATACAACGAGTTGTCAGCACATCCACATAAACATTTGGAATGTAAGGATCCGGATAAGACTGCCTTGGCATATTTGCCATATCATTATCCTCGAAAAAAATACTTTTTACAAAAGAATCCCCATCCTTAATCAGCCATTTATAAGCAGTCAGGAAATTGGTCACCAGCGTGACTGACAGCAAACATGTGGCATCTGGGAAAAGCTTAATTCTATCGATAGCCTGATCGATTATCTCCGGATCCCGCATTGGGCAGGTTGGCCGAAGCTGTACAAAATATTCCGGCACACTACCCTCATTTTCATATAGCCATTCAACGGCATGTTGCATAAATTCCAAATCGGTAGAAGTATCACCGGATATTTCTGCCGGTCTCAAGAAAGGTGTTTCCGCACCATAGGAGCGGGCAATCTGCGCATATTCTTCAGAATCTGTTGTGACAATGACGCGGTCAATTTTCTTGGACAATTTTGCGGCAGCAATCGTGTACGCCATCAAAGGATGGCCATTCAGCAATCGGATATTTTTATTTTTTACCCCTTTAGAGCCCGATCTTGCCGGAATAATTGCACACACTTCGCCCTTTTTAATTCGATCACATATTTCCTGCTTCACCTGACACCCTCCATAATTTCATTTTTGTAGTACTAGCAACCTTATTTTTGAAGTCTCTTTATTAAATCAGGCTACTTATTTCGCTGTTCTTCCGCCATTTCGGACAATTTGCGCAAGCGGTGATTGACGCCGGATTTTCCCACCGGCGGATCCAGCAGTTCGCCCAAATCCTGCAGGGAAATGGCTGGATTATCCAGACGCACCTGGGCAATCTCTCGAAGATTCTCCGGCAAATTGGCCAAACCTACAGTTTCCTTCAGGAATTTGATGTCAGCAATTTGCTTCTCAGCTGCCCGAAGCGTTTTATTAATATTCGCCGTATCACAATTGCAACGGCGATTGACATCATTGCAAAGTTCCTTGTAAATACGCAAATTCTCCATTTCCATCAGCGCCTTGTGGGCTCCGATGATATTCAGAAGTTCCACAATGGCGGCACTTTCCTTCAAATAAACGATGTGATAACGCTTGCGAAGCGTCAATTTTGCATCTATGGAAAATTCCCTCAAAAGAGATTGTATTTGCTCAGCCTGCTCCTGCGAGCCACAGACATATTCCAGATGATAACTCTTGGCCGGATCGCTCATAGATCCAATGCACATAAAGGCTCCCTGCAAATAAGCCCTTTTGCAACAACTCTGTTTAAGAAGCAGCGTGGAAACTGTTTTCTGGTTTCTGTCCCATTTCACTCCCTGCAGGATTCGGCTGACATCAGATGCCTCAGAAATGCAATAACAAGGACTTCCTCCCTCAGAAATTACTTTCCTGCCTGTGGCTCCCTTCTCGGAACTCTTTATTATTTCCGCAGGTAAAATATGAAACAATTTCTTTAACAAGACACATGTCTTTTGCAATACCGGCGTATGCTCTGTTTGCAGCAAAAGTTCATCCTTCTCATTTACCGTTGCAATTTCCATTAAATATGCGGACAGTTCAGCCAACTGACAATGTCTGGCGCTGCTCACATGATTGACCAATTCTTCCTTTACTGATTCCGAAAATGATATCGTACTCATTTCCCCTACTCTCCATCCATACCGTGTCCTTCCTACAGGGACGCATCCTCACCATCATTTCCCGGGGCGTCTTCCTGCACAGGCACATCCTTACCATCATTTCCCGGGGCGTCTTCCTGCATTCTAATTCAGTTTCTCGTCCCGATGGGCAATGCTGATGCCGTACTTTCCCTTTCCCTTCATGCCCGCAAATAAGGCATTTGCAAGGGTTACGCTTCGATGTTTTCCGCCGGTACAGCCAATGCCGATTACCAACTGATGTTTTCCTTCTTTCACATAATTAGGAATAAGGAAAATGAGCATGTCTACCAGCCTGGTTAAAAATTCTTCCGCTTCCGGAAAACTCATTACATAATCACTGACCTCTTTATCATTTCCGGTCTTGTGCTTTAATTCATCAATATAATATGGGTTCGGCAGAAACCGGACATCGAAAACCAAATCCACATCCGCCGGAATACCATATTTAAAACCGAAAGATACAATGCGGATCATAAGGTTATTATATTCCTCATTCTTCACAAAAATCTTGTCCATTTCCTCCTTCAAAACTCTCGTAAGAAGGTTGGAAGTATCAAAAACATAATCTGCTTTCTTCTTGATTTTTTTTAAGATTTCCCGTTCTTTTTTTATTCCATCCTCTACGCTGCCTTCGCCGGCAAGAGGGTGCATACGGCGGCTTTCCTTATAACGTTTAATCAAAACCTGGTCAGAAGCATCCATAAATACAACTTCATAGGAATAGCCATCCTTCTTAATTCTTGCCAGTGCCTGCTCCGCTTCGCCGAAATTCTGATCCGAGCGCACATCAATGCCCAGCGCCACCTTGGTATACTCCGTATTTGGGGTTAGAATCAACTCCGCAAATTTATCAATGAGCGCAATCGGAAGATTGTCCACACAATAATAACCTTCGTCTTCCAGCATTTTCATTGCCGTTCTTTTTCCGGCACCACTCATTCCGGTTACTACCACAAATCGCATGTTAATTCCTCCTTTTCAAATGTCGGATACTTTTATCGCCCTGCCTCGCGAAATCTTCGCGGAAATGTGCTGACTTTCCCCTGCAAATCTTCACGGAAATGTGCCGACTTTTCTCGCAAATCTTCACGGAAATGTGCCGACTTTCCCCTGCAAATCTTCGCGAAAATGTGCCGTCTTTCCCTCGCAAAATCTTCGCGGAAATTTGCCGTCTTGTTATGAAACGACTCACAGGAAAATAATTTCCGGTTCCAGACGGATTCCGTATTTTTCATATACAATGCGGCTGACATCGGCAAGCAATTGCTTCACATCCCGGGCAGTCGCATTTCCCACATTGATTACAAATCCTGCATGTTTTTCCGAAACCATGGCATCCCCTACGCGATAACCTTTTAATCCCGCATCACTTATTAATTTGCCTGCAAAATGCCCCTCCGGACGCTTAAATGCAGAGCCTGCACTTGGATATTCCAATGGCTGCTTTTCTTTTCTCTGAGCCGTAAAGGCATCCATATTTGCTTTAATTTCCTGCCCATTACCTTTTTGCAGTTCCAGTGTAACGGAAAGCACAATACCGGGCATTTCCTTCATCCGGCTATGCCGGTAAGCGAAATGCATTTCCTCACAAGTGTATTCGCAAATCTGAAATTTGAATTTTTGCTTCTCTTCTCCTCCGACAATTCCCATGCTATCGAAAGAATCCGTATCTCCGGTCGTTTCGGTTTGCGGCAATTTCAGCACTTGAACCGATTTTGCCATGCCATCGACTGTTTCTGCCTCTCCGGTCGTTTCGGTTTGCGGTAATTTCAGCACTCGAACCGATTTTACCACTTGCTTCATCTCTGACCCATAAGCGCCTGCATTCATAACAATGGCGCCCCCCAGTGTTCCCGGAATTCCAAATGCAAATTCCAGTCCGGTCAGGGAATGCTTCCACGCCGTATGCGACAAATTCGCCAGAAGAACACCGGCACCGGCCTGTATTACTAAGCCTCTCTGTGCATCGTCTTCGGTCTGCGCCGCATCACCTGTCTGAATCTCAGTATCTGTCCGCACCGCGTCACCTGCCCGCGCCGTGGCCGCCTCCTCATTTACCCGAATCTCCTTAAATTCTCCGTCCAGTTTAATGATGACGCCATCATATCCCCGGTCATCCACCAGTAGATTACTGCCATTTCCCAGGACATAATATTGCTGCCCTTTCATTTGCAAAAAGGACAGCAACTCTATTAAAATGTCTTCCTTCGTAACGGTCACAAAAAATTTTGCTACTCCGCCAATTCGAAAGGAGGTGTGTCTGCACATGGGTTCTTCCGTCAGAACATGCTCCCTCCCTACGATGGAAATTAGATCATTTAACATATTATTCGTTCCATTTCATTTATTAATTCAAACCAAATCCGGCCACATGTCATGCATGCACAAACCATATCGGCCACGCACTTCACCAAACAATCATATCCGGATTATATCTGATGCCGGGCAAATCAGTCTCAACCAAGTACCAGTTTTGCTGCGCCAAAGATTCCGGCGTCATTTCCCAAAGTAGCAAGGGCAAATTGTACATCCCGGCTTCCGTGGAAAACCATATCCTGATACGGCTTCTTCACATAATCGATGAGAACCGGACCTGCTTTAGACACCCCGCCACCGATTACAAATACTTCCGGATTAACAACACAGGCAACTGCTGCCAGACCTTTGCCCAGATACTGTCCAAATGTATTTGCAATTTCAATTGCAACTTCATCGCCGGCTTTCACTGCGTCAAATACAGTCTTTGCGCTGATTTCCTCCTGACGAAGCACGCTGGCTTTGTCATCCTTTGCCAGACGACGCTTTGCAAGACGAACCACACCTGTAGCGGAAGCGTACTGCTCCAGACAACCGGTAAGACCGCAACCACAGATTTCCGTCTCCTTATCCTCCACGCGAATGTGACCGATTTCACCGCCGGCACCGGTTGCACCCGTAAGAATTTTGCCGTTAATTATGATACCGCCGCCAACGCCGGTTCCCAGTGTAACAGCCACCATGTTGGTGTAACCTTTTCCGCCGCCCTTCCACATTTCTCCAAGGGCAGCCACATTGGCATCATTGCCTGCTTCCACAGGAATGCCGTCAAGCAGACCGGTCAATTCTTCTTTGATGGAGAACACGCCCCAGCCCAGATTGGCTGCTTTGTAAATTACGCCCTTGTCATCCACAGGTCCCGGCACGCCGATTCCCACACCGATGACATCATCTTTTGCAATACCTTTCTCCGCCATTTTATCTTTAATTGACTGTGCAATGTCCGGTAAAATAAATTTGCCGGAATCCTCTTTGCGTGTCACAATTTCCCATTTCTCGCTTACTTCACCTTCCGGGGTAAATAAGCCCATTTTCACTGTAGTTCCACCAAGGTCAACGCCAAAAATACATTTACTCATTTTCTCTCTCCTATCCTTATGTTTTTTCTATTCCACCATTTTAATCATCATTTTATCTGCAGGTCTTGTTTTTCGCATTTTGCAAATCTGCAAGTCCTGTTTTTTACATTTTACATATCTGAAGGCCGCATAACTTTGCTTCTTTTTCTGAACTTTAATTCTCGTCAAAACTGCCACTCATGGAAGCCTGAAGGCGCTTATATAATTCCTGAGCCGCATTATAACCCATCTTCTTTTGTCTGTGATTAACGGCTGCAGCTTCGCAAATCAGAGATACATTTCGACCCGGACGAATCGGAATGCGGTGGCAAGGTATCTTATTACCAAGATATTCGATATATTCCTCCTGCATACCAAGGCGGTCATATTCTTTATCCTTAGACCACTCTTCCAGCTTGATCACCAGATCAATTCCCTTGTCTTCCCGGACGCTTGACACACCAAACAGGGTTTTCACATCAATGATACCGATACCCCTTAATTCAATAAAATGCTTGGTAATGTTAGGTGCTTTTCCTATTAAAGTATCATCAGACACCTTACGGATTTCCACCACATCATCGGATACCAGACGATGACCACGCTTAACCAATTCCAGGGCTGCTTCCGATTTACCGATGCCGCTTTCGCCGGTAATCAGCACACCCTCACCAAACACATCCACCAAAACCCCATGTACGGTAATGCAAGGTGCCAGTTTTGCATTTAACCAACGGATAACCTCGGCCATAAATACGGAGGTGCCTTTGGAGGTGTTCATCAACGGAACACCATATTTTTTCGCCTTTTCCAGGAAAATAGGATCCGGAATCAAATCCCGGCAAAAAACAATACAAGGGGTGGGATGATTCAAAAGCTGGTCGAACACTTCCTCTTTCTTATCCTCGGACATGCCCTCCATGTAGGTATACTCCACGAAACCGATAATCTGAAGTCGCGTCGCTTCATAATGTTCAAAATAACCTGCGATCTGAAGCGCCGGACGGTTAATATCCGGCAGGGTAATCTTAATGTCGGAAATATCGATTTCCGGCGTAAGATTTGTCAGCTTCATCTTGTCCATAAGTCGTTGCAATGTTATGCTTTCCATTTTCCTTCTCCTCTATCTTTTCTTTTATTCATCCGTTCCGTTCTTCCGCCGGATTCACATCCCGGTTTTCATTCCGGCCTTTCCCGGTTCGCTCCCGGTTTTCATTCCGGTTTTTCCGGGCTCGCGTCCCGGTTTTGCGCATTCATTATGTTTCCTTCCAATCCGGAGAAAGCCCTTTTTCGTTGCCGTTTATCACATTTTCATATTCCTGTAAAAATGTTTCCTGATTATCTTTTATGAACACAAGATTATTGGTGGTTGCTGCCATCTCCAATTCCTTTGCCAGTGCAGAGAGATTTTTTGCACCAATGGTCAGCGCTGTACTCTTGACGGCATGCACATGCGTCCTATAATCCTTCAGATTATTTTGCGCAAGACAATCCTGTAAAATTTGCCGTTTGTCTGCCACATTAAATTCATAAATCATTTCCGTATAGAATTCTTCCACTTCCGCACAATAACTCATGCCAAGTGCGGTATCCAGATGTGGAAACCGCTGCGCCAATTCAGCCCGGTCGGATTCTCCTGCATTTTCCGGCATATTTTTCGGAGCATCCGGATCTTCTTTCAAATGCAGCGGCAGATACTTGTCCACCATAGCAATCAGACTTTTGCCGTCAACCGGCTTGGTCAGATAGTCGTTGAAACCTTCCTTCAGAAACATTTCCCGCATACCGGCAATGGCGTTGGCTGTGAGGATAATCACCGGCGTTTCATTGTTCGGATTGTTGCCTTCCAAATTTTTCTGTTCACGCAATTTGTGGAAACACTCGATTCCGTCCATGCCCGGCATGCGGTGATCCATGAAAATCACATCATAGGCATCGTATTTACATTTCCGCAAAGCTTCCGGACCGGAAAGTGCCACATCAATCTGAATTTCTGTTTCCTTGAGAAGTCCTTTGAACACCTTGCAGTTCATAATCACATCATCCACTACAAGCACCTTGGCCTGCGGCGCAAACAAACGAATATTTTTCTCTTCCACCCGGGTCTTGGCATTCTTAATGCGCTCCTCCCAATTGCCAATCGGAGAATCGTCAATAATGCCCTGAGGGATCTGCACGCGGAAAGTGCTTCCCACGCCATAGAAACTGTTTACGGAAATCTCGCCCTCCATCATATCCACATAATGCTTGGTCAGTGCCAATCCCAGACCGGTTCCCTCAATGCTCTTGTTATTATTCTCATCAAATCGGGTAAATGAGCTGAACAGTTTCTCCTGATCCTCCCGCTTAATACCGCGCCCCGTATCAATGATATCTGCGCAGAACAACACAATGCCCTTCAACTCCTGCTCCTGCCCGGACGCCATTTTCATTATTTCCATCCGGTCGTCATCGGAAAATGAGGATAAATCCAATTTCTCTCCGTATATACGAAGACCCACTTTTCCGGAATCCGTATATTTTACTGCATTTGTCAGAAGATTAGTGATAATCTGTCGCACCCGAAGTTCATCGCCAAAAAGTACTCCCGGCAGATTTTCATCCACCTGTACAAGAAGTTCCAACTCCTTCTCTTCTGCTCTGGGATGCAACATGTTGTAAATGTCATTGATGGTGCTGCTTAAATCATATTTATCCGGAATCAAATCCATCCTTCCGGATTCAATTTTGGAGAAATCCAAGATATCGTTAATCAGAGACAACAGCATTTTACCGGAACTTCTTACATCCAGCGCATAATCCACGATAGCCTTCTCTTTACTGTCCCGGATAATCAGTTCATTCATTCCCAGCACAGCATTAATCGGCGTCCGGATTTCGTGAGACATGGACGCGAGGAAGTTACTTTTCGCCCGGTCAGCGGCTTCCGCCATTTCCTTCGCTTTCTTCAGTTCCTGCGCCGTATATTCCCGTCGTTTATCCGCTGTCCTGTTAATTCCAATCAGCATAGCGTTGGTAACTTCCAGGCGTTTGATATCCCGTTCAGCCATTTTCAGTTTTCTTTTCAATTCCTTGAGTTCCTGCTCAAGATCCTTTTCGTTCCCCATACGCTATCCTCTAAATACGCGCCGCATTTCCACTCTCGTATATTCTTTTCTTCATCCCAGCGGCCTCGCCGGTTGTGTATCACATTTTTCGTCCCAGCGGTCTCGCCGGTTGTGTATCACATTTTTCGTCCCCGCGGCCTCGCCGGTTGTGTATCGCATTTTTCGTCCCAGCGGCCTCGCCGGTTTGTGTATCACATTTTTCGTCCCCGCGGCCTCGCCGGTTTTTCCATAAAATTACAGCGCAACCATGGTGAAAGTACAATTATGAAAAACATTGTAATAAGTTTCATCGTCTTTATCCAAACAATGAACCGGGCAAAATTCCCCGAAGGAATAAAAACCTGCAACATTCATGTTCTTCGGAATAATGTTTTTGTAGGCATCAGCCTCAATACTCTTATCTCCCAGCAAATTCATGTAGCGCGCCATACAGGAGGTACAAACGATGGTGCTGTACTCATAATCCACAGAATCATTGAGGGTATTTAATAAATTCCGGATTGCGCGTCGTACAGAGACTCCGATATCTCCCACCTGCATGGAAGTTACATATAATTTTGAATTCTCCGGGATGTCCCCCAGAAATGCACCGGAATCATCGCTGTAAAGGTAGGAAAGATTACGAAGCACGCGTACTTTCTTACCGGGCTTTGCTTCCATTTCCATCATAAATGGTGACTGGCTGAATTCAAGCACAACAAATTCATTTGTTGAAGACATTCCCATGGAAGCAATGGTACTGCGAAAAGACTTGTCTCCCATGGTAAGAATCCGATTTCCATCCACCTTTGTTACCGGCTCCTTGATTTCCTCCACATCGGAAATGGAATATTCCAGAAAGAACTTTGGTTTCACATTGCCGGAAATCATAAGAAATGCAGCTGCGAAATGCTCTGTTTTCCCGTCATAAAAAACACGGTAATCGCTAAAGGTCATCATATCGGAAACCAGACCTCCGTAAATCGGCACATCCCCGCAAAGACGCGTCAATATATTCACATAATTGTCCGAAGCATGTTGTGGAATATGACTGGAAAAGGTAAATATTATTTTTTCTTTATCCGGTAACATGGAAGCCATATTCCTGTAGGTTTGGCAAATCTCATCTTCTACATTATCCTTGGTCAGCGCCCCGGTCATTCCCGCAGAAAATGCAACATCATCTCCGCTCATCACCAACAGTTCAATGAGATATTCATCATATCCGGAATTCTCAAACATGCCCATGGCACTTACCCCGATAATCGGGAAATCAAACTCCTCCTTAACTCTTTGACACAGTTCCTCATAGTTCACATCATAATAGAAATACATAATCCCGGCCGTGTTGGATTTCAGTTTGTTAAAAGGAATCTGCTCCTTTAATTCCCTGATTGCTATATCGATTTCATCGATTTCTTTGGTAATTGCCGTACATGAAAACATTGTAATCCCCCTTAAACCTTTTTCATTTCTGTTTCTTTTATCAAATAATTCACCAACTATTTACCAACAATTTAATTGAAAATATGATATATCCCTCGTACTTCTTATTATAAAGAAACGATGAAAATATATCTACTGTTTCCTGTCTCACAATTTATTTTTCTTGTTTCCCGTTTATTTTTCCCGGCAGTTTTTGCTACAATCCCACTTATGATTTGTTTTGGATTAATCGCAAATCGATTTTGCTACAATCCCACTTATGATTTGTTTTGGAAATAATCGTAAATTGCCTTGGCAGCATTCTTTGGCATTTCCCCTTTTTGCATCAGTTCTTCAAGGGAAGCTTCACGAATTTCCTCAAGGGAATCAAAGGCTTTCATCAGGGCCCGGCGTCTCTTTGGTCCCACGCCCGGAATGTCGTCCAGCACCGAGTGCACCTGGTCCCTGGTTCGCAGGGAGCGATGATAGGTAATGGCAAACCGATGCGCTTCGTCCTGTATCCGTGTCACCAGTTTGAAGCCTTCAGAATGAATGTCTATGGGAAGTTCCCGGTTATTGAAATACAGCCCGCGGGTGCGGTGGCGGTCATCCTTGACCATACCGCATACCGGAATGGAAATGCCGATTTCCTCCATCACTTCCAGGGCAATATTCACCTGTCCCCGGCCGCCGTCCATGAGAAGCAAATCCGGATATTTTTCATAACGGAAAGCATGTTCAAAACGGCGTTTCAAAACCTCCCGCATGCAGGCGTAATCATCCGGTCCCGACACTGTTTTAATTTTAAATTTGCGATAATCGCTTTTCTTCGGCTTACCCTTTTCATAAACCACCATGGACGCCACATTTTCAAATCCGCTGATGTTAGAAATATCAAAGGCTTCCATTCGTACAAGATTTGGCAAATCCAGCAATTTCTCAAGTTCATGAACCGCACCAATGGTCTTGGCTTCCTCCCGCTTGATTTTTTCCCGGTCCTGTTGTAAAACCAGGGCTGCATTTTTCGCCGCCAGTTCTACCATTTTTTCTTTCTGCCCCTTTTTCGGATTCCAAAGATAAACCTTCTGCCCCTTCTTTTCGCTGAGCCATTTTCCGATAATTTCCCCGTCCTCGATTTCCTCAGAAAGCATGAGATTACGGGGAATAAAAGGGGTGCCGCCATAAAATTGGCGCACAAAACTGGATAAAATAAAAGCGTTGGTTTCGCTATCGATGTTGGTCATATAAAAATGTTCCCGGCCGGTCATGCGCCCGTTTCGCACAAAGAAAATCTGCACCACTGCGTCCTTCTCATCCCGGGCCAATGCAATTATATCCTTATCATCCTGGGCGCTGTCCTCAATTTTCTGCTTCTGGGAAACAGCCATGACACTTTCCAGCAAATCCCGGTATTTCATAGCCTCTTCGTACTCCATGGCTTCGGAGGCCTGCAGCATTTTCTCCTTCAGTTCCTTTTGAATCGGGCCGTAATCCCCGTTTAGGAATTGCAGGGCACCATTCATCCGCTGCCGGTAATCTTCGGCAGAAACATCTCCCCGGCATGGTGCACAACACTGTCCGATATGATAATTCAGGCAGGCCCGCTGCTCTGCCTTTGTCCCCTGTAAAATGTGGCGGTTGCAGGTGCGAAGTCCATACAATTTGTTTATTAAATCAATGGTATCTTTAACGGCACCGGCATTGGTATAGGGACCAAAGTATTTCGCTTTATCCTTTTTCATTTCCCGGCTGAAAAGAATACGGGGGTATTCTTCAAAAACCGTAACCTTGATGTATGGATAGGTTTTGTCGTCCATAAGCATGGTGTTGTACTTCGGCCGGTACTCCTTAATCAGATTGTTTTCCAGCACCAGGGCCTCCAGCTCCGTATCCGTAATGATATATTCAAACCGGTCGATGAGCGTGACCATCTTGTCGATTTTCGGTCCCCGTCCAATCTTCTCACGAAAATAAGACCGTACTCTGTTTTTCAGATTTACGGCCTTACCCACATAAATAATCGTATCATTTTTGTCATGCATAAGATAAACTCCCGGCTTATCCGGGAGTTTCTTTAATTCCTCAGTAACATTAAAATCACTCATTGCGGTCTCCAATCAGGAAATTAGTCATCCTGACGAAATCTGCGATTTTTCAATTCTTCCGCAAATCCGTTGGGATCATTTGACCCGGCTTCTTTTGATGCCTCCGGCATGTTTACTGCAGTATCATTCTCATTGGTTTCCGGGTTCGTTGGTGCGCCCGGCATATTTTCTGCAGACCCATTCTCATTGGTTTCCGGATTCGCTTGCGCCCCCGGGTTCGTTGGTGCGCCCGGCATATTTTCCGCAGACCCATTCTCGTTGGTTTCCGGATTCATTTGCGCCCCCGGGTTCGTTGGTGCCTCCGGCATGTTTTCCGCAGACCCATTCTCGTTAGTTTCCGGATTCGCTTGCGAATTCGGAGCAGAATTTTGTTCCCATGGAATTCTCGTTTCCCCTTGGGATGACAAAGTTACTGTTGTATGATTCTCCGGCTTCATCCAGGGATTTGTGTTATTCATAGGTCCATTATTCCACCCGTTTGGTGACGGACCGTTCTGTGGTCCGTTGTTCCACCCGTTTGGTGACGAGCCATTCTGTGGTCCGTTGTTCCACCCGTTTGGTGACGGGCCATTCTGCGGACCGTTATTCCACCCGTTTGGTGATGGGCCATTCTGCGGACCGTTATTCCACCCGTTTGGTGACGGGCCGTTCTGCGGTCCGTTATTCCATCCGTTTGGTGACGGGCCATTCTGCGGTCCACCGATATACTGCTGCCAGCTTTGTACATTGGCTTTATTTTGCTGCTCGCGAAGTTTATTAATGCTGTCCTCCGCGCGATCACGCTTCGGCACAGGAATTCCTTTTTCCTTGCAGAAAATTTCCATGAATTCGCGACCGGTAATGGTTTCTTTTTCTATCAGGTATGCCGCAATTTTATCAAGAATGGCACGATTTTCCTTCAACAGTTTTTTCGCTTCTTTGTAACTGTCTTTCAGAATCTTCATAACCTCCGCATCCACTGCGGACGCGGTTTCATCGGCACAATTCATCACAGACTGACGATCCAGATACTGACTTTCTACAGTTTCAAGCCCCATCATGCCGAATTTCTTGCTCATACCAAATCGCGTCACCATAGCTCTTGCAATCCGGGTGGCTTTTTCAATATCATTTGCCGCACCTGTGGTTACCGTTTCAAATACAATATCTTCGGCAGCACGACCACCCAGCAGGCTCACAAGTTCTGCCCGCAGTTCCAGCTCCGTCTGCATGAATTTCTCTTCTTCCGGATAACTCATGACATAACCAAGTGCGCCGGAAGTCCGGGGAATAATGGTAATTTTCTGCACCGGCTCGGAATTCTTCTGCAGCGCGCTGATCAGCGCATGACCCACCTCATGGTAGGAAACAATTTCCCGTTCCTTCTTGGACATAAGTTTGTCTTTCTTTTCCTTACCCATGCTGACAAGTTCAACCGCTTCCAGCAAATCCTTCTGGTTCACAAACTGTCGTCCCGCTTTGACTGCAATAATGGCAGCCTCATTTATCATATTGGCAAGATCGGCACCCACAGCACCCACCGTTGCCAGTGCTACTGCCTCAAAATCAACGGTTTCATCCATTTGCACATTTTTCGCGTGCACCTTCAGAATTTCCATACGGCCCTTCAGATCCGGCTCTTCCACTATGACACGACGGTCAAACCGTCCCGGTCGAAGCAGGGCTTTATCGAGGATTTCCGGACGGTTGGTAGCTGCAAGAATGATAATTCCTTTCTTACCGTCAAAACCATCCATTTCCGAAAGCAGCTGATTCAAAGTCTGTTCACGTTCTTCATTACCGCCGCCATACTTGGAATCACGGCTTCGTCCGATGGCGTCAATCTCGTCGATAAACACAATACAAGGGGCATTCTTTTCTGCTTCCTTAAACAAATCACGTACACGGGAAGCACCCACACCCACATAAAGTTCGATAAAATCAGAGCCGGCAATGGAGAAGAAAGGAACTCCCGCTTCACCTGCAACCGCTTTCGCCAGCAAGGTTTTTCCGGTTCCCGGAGGGCCCACCAGAAGCGCTCCTTTTGGCAGTTTTGCGCCAATTTTTGCATATTTTTCCGGATTGTGAAGGAAATCCACCACTTCCACCAGAGACTCTTTGGCTTCATCCTCACCGGCCACATCCTTAAATGTGATACCAGTCTCCTTTTCCTGCCCGTAAAGTTTGGCATTGGATTTTCCTACGCCCATGCCAAATCCGCCACCTTTGGACATCTTGCGGAAAATGAAACTAAACACTACCCACATCAGCACGATTGGAAGTACATAGGTAAGGAGAATCGACAAAAATATACTGGAACCGTCTTCCACTTCGGTAGAAACCTCAACATCAGCATCCAAAAGCCGCTGGGTTACCGTCTCCACATTTTCGCTAAGACCGGTATAATAGGTTACCAGTGAGGCTCCATATGGATTATTCGCTTTTGGCTCAATTAAAATGCGATCCGAAGAAATGACAACCGATTCAATCTGCTTATCCTCCAGCATCTGAATGAATTCGTTGTAACTGATTTCCTGCGTTGTACTGGAACTGAACAGTTTCAGCACAGAACTGATGAGCAACAATGCGATTACTGTTATCCCAATGAAAACCATTGGGCTCGGCCGTTTCTGACCGTTGTCATTGTTTCCGTTATTCCGATTGTTGTTATTCTGATTACCGTTGTAATTGTTGTTATTCTGATTACCGTTGTAATTATTCTGGTTGCCGTTGTAATTATTGTTGTTCTGATTACCGTTGTAATTATTCTGGTTGCCGTTCGGGGTTGCGTCATAATTATTACGGTTGTCGTAATTTCCATTGTTGCCGTTATAAGTGGCACCGTCATAATTCAGTTGATAATTACCCTGCATCTCCTTTTCTGTGAGCATGGCATCCACTGCTTTGCAGTCAAATCCTTCCGGATGCCGACTCGAAGGAGACAACACATCGCTTAATCTTGTAAACATTTTTTTATCCTCATTTTTATTCTTGCCCAATATAGTAAATTTCAGTCATATTTTATTCCACAGGTTGACCTGCAATACCTATCATTGCTAAATTTTGTTTCTTTTATCCCTCAATATTTCAGGCAGGCTTCTGTTGGTTATTCACTTCATTTTTCAGGCATACATCTGTTAGTTATTCATTAAAATATTATACGGTTGCACATTGGATAACGCAAGATTTCCTTGCGTGAAATGTGTGTGAACACCGAATCAGGGGAGGAACCGTCCCTTGCAAAATGCGAACACCGAATCAGGGAAGGAACCGTCCCTTGCAAAATGCGAACATTGGTCGCTGAAAAAACGGAAATGAAAGCACTGATAAAAGCAAAATGAAAATAGGGTTGTAAATATTGGAATCAAGGTGGTATACTAGGCGGGTAAGAAAAATAATGATTTTTGACGAAGGCGTCGGATAATCTCAGGGGTTATCCGACTCTTTTTTATTTCATGTTAATCTTTCAAGTTAACTTTTCATGTTAGCGCAAAGAAAGGGTAACGCATAAATTATCAATCTGCGTAATTATTTGTTTACGAAAATCGAATTTAAACTTATAGACAATTTTCTTAAAACGGGAAAAAGCAAAAAGAAGAAAGAAAAGAGGGAAGAAAAATGGCAGTAAAATATGTTTTCGTAACCGGAGGCGTAGTATCCGGACTTGGAAAAGGAATTACCGCAGCCAGTTTGGGACGGTTGCTGAAGGCGCGTGGTTACAAGGTTACCATGCAGAAATTTGATCCATATCTGAATCTGGATCCGGGCACCATGAATCCGGTACAGCATGGAGAAGTATTCGTCACCGATGACGGCGCGGAAACAGACCTGGATCTGGGACATTATGAACGGTTCATTGACGAAAGTCTGGATAAAAATTCCAATGTTACCTCCGGAAAGGTTTACTGGCACATTTTACAGAAGGAACGCCATGGAGATTTTGGCGGCGGTACCGTTCAGGTTATCCCACATGTAACAAATGAAATCAAAAGCCGTTTCTACCGTAACTGTGACGAAGATGATATGCGTATTGCCATCATTGAAATCGGCGGAACGGTAGGTGATATTGAAAGTCAGCCGTTTCTTGAGGCCATCCGCCAATTTCAGCATGAAGTGGGAAAGGAAAATGCCATCATCATTCATGTTACACTGATTCCTTATCTTTCCGCTTCCCAGGAAATGAAAACAAAACCTACCCAGGCAAGCGTAAAGGAGTTGCAGGGACTGGGACTCTGGCCGGACATTCTTGTGTGTCGGAGCGAACATGAACTGGACCAGAGTATTAAGGACAAAATTGCACTGTTTTGTAATGTGCCAAATAAACAGGTGCTGCAGAATCTGGATATGGAATTCATTTACGAGGCGCCGCTGGCCATGGAAAAAGAGCATCTGGCAGATGTGGTAATCGACTGTCTGAAACTGGAGCATCGGGAGCCCGACCTTTCCGACTGGATTGCCATGGTAGATGCCCTTCGTTCTCCGGAACATGAAGTGGACATTGCCATTGTGGGCAAATATATCCAGCTCCACGACGCTTACATCAGCGTGGTGGAAGCGTTAAAACATGGAGGGGTATTTGATCACATTAAGGTCAATCTTCACTGGATTGATTCCGAAACCGTTTCTGAGGAAAACGCCTCTGCCATTCTTGGGGATATGGACGGTATTCTTGTTCCGGGCGGTTTTGGTCATCGCGGCACCGACGGAAAAATAGCCGCCATCCAATATGCTCGCACCAAGAAAATCCCGTTTCTTGGACTTTGTCTCGGCATGCAAATGGCGATCGTGGAATTTGCGCGCAATGTAGTAGGTTTCCATGATGCCCATTCCGCAGAACTCGACAGCCAAACCACACATCCTGTCATCGACCTTTTGCCGGATCAGAATGGCGTGGAAGATCTTGGAGGGACCCTGCGACTTGGCTCCTGCCCTTGTGTACTGGACAAAAATTCATTGGCATTTCATTTATACGGCAGGGAAAATATTGCGGAACGGCACAGACACCGCTATGAAGTGAACAACGATTATCGAAAAGCCCTTACGGAAAACGGCATGAAATTATGCGGTTTATCCCCGGACGGACGGATTGTGGAAATGGTGGAAATTCCGGAACACCCTTTTTTCATTGCCACTCAGGCTCATCCGGAATTAAAGAGCCGTCCAAACCGCCCGCATCCTTTGTTTAAGGGTTTTGTCACCGCAGCGCTGGCGCACAGAGAGAAGAAATAGAATACCGCTTGTTCGAAACCAATTGCAAAATATGCTCATATTGTCATTTATGTAAAAATATTGTTCCCGTTCGAGAAGCGTTATAAAAATGTGCAGGAATCATCTTGCACATTTTTTTCATGTCGCTTACTATGATTTAACGGTACAAAGATTATGAAATAAACCTGCAAAATAACAGGTTGGATTGAAACAATATACGGGGAGATAATGCCATGAAAACACATACGAAAAGTGTCACCAAAAGCATGACGGAAGGAAATCCTTATGCCCTGCTGATCGGATTTGCATTGCCCATTTTTCTTGGCAACATATTTCAACAACTATATAATGTGGTGGATCTGACCATTGTAAGCAAAACTCTGGGAAATGATGCCATGGCCAGCGTGGGTACCACTTATGCGGTAACCGGGCTGATTTACTCCTTCATTAACGGACTCACCGGCGGTTTCTCCATTATTACCGCACAGCATTTCGGCGCAGATAATAAGAAGGAAATGCATCGCTCCATCGCCGCTACCATTGTGATTTCCCTGATTTTGACAATGGTATTTACCGTACTTTCCGTCCTGATGATAAGACCGCTTTTCCGCCTCTTAAATACCCCGGAGGAACTGATTGGACAGGCATGTGATTACATCCATATTCTTCTTTACGGTCTGCTTTTTACCATGCTGTACAACATGCTTTCCAATCTTTTGAAAGCCGTTGGCAACAGCGTAATGCCACTGGTATTTCTCGTGATTGCCTCCATATTAAATATCGGACTGGATTATCTTCTGGTTGTGGTATTTCCCCTGGGAGTTCGCGGAGCTTCCGTTGCCACCGTACTGGCACAATTGATTTCCGTTATACTCTGCCTTGTTTACATAATAAAAAAATGTCCGGAACTTCATATCCGGAAAAAAGATTTCCAATTTGATTTTGATCTGATTCAGAAAATGCTGACCACAGGTCTCTCCATGGCTATGATGCTGGCCATTGTCAGCATTGGCTCCATCCTTCTGCAAATGGGAATTAACGGACTTGGAAAAGAGACCATTGCCGCACATACGGCAGCACGAAAAATCATTGAAATGGCAATGCTTCCGTTTGTTGTCATCGGTGCTGCCGCTTCCACATTTACCAGCCAAAATTACGGAGCAGGGAAAATGGACCGGGTGCGGGAAGGAGCACGGGATTCCATTGTACTTGCCTTTGCCTGGTGCGCCGTCGCCTGCGGTATTGTTATACCCCTGGCACCGCAATTTCTCCGGCTGATTGCGGATCATCCGACCGAAGAAATGCTTTCGCTGGGATGCATGTATCTTCGCATCGGTATGCCTATGTTTTTCCCATTGGCAGTTTTACTCATGTTGAGAAACATTCTCCAGGGCATCGGACACCGGGTGGTTCCCATTCTGGCCAGCACGATTGAACTTTTTGGCAAAATAATAGCCATCAATCTTTTGGTTCCCGCATTTGGCTATCTTGGTGTTTGTATCACTGAGCCAATCATCTGGGTGATTGATGGCATATTCGTATTCATTTATTTCCTTGTCATAATGCGCCGCTTTACGGTCCAATCACGCGATCAAGAATTTCAAAAATAGTTTCGGCGGAAGCCGGCTTGAGTAAATATCCTGCCGGCTTCATTGCCATAACGGCGCGGACATTTTCCTCGGAACGCTCTCCCGTTAAGAAGATAACCGGAATATCCTGTGTGTCTTCCATCTCGCGAATCATTTCAAAGGTACGCTTTCCATTGATGTCCGGCATCTCATAATCCAGCAAAATGGCATCCGGCTTTGATTTTCCAAGCATCTTCATGGCGCGCATGGCATCGGACGCCAAATGAACCTCATATCTTGCACTTAAAATCCGGTTCATAACCATAAGCTGCGCTTTGCTGTCATCCACCACCAGTATGGTCTTCTTCGTTGGGACAGATTCGGATGCGCTCCGGCTGTCTGCGGTTGCGGAGGCATTGGCGCTTTGGTTTGCGGATGCAGGAACCGCAGTTGCTGCGCTTTGGTTTGCGCTTACGGATGCGGAAGGGTGTATATTTTGCTTCACCATTCCCGGTGTTGCAATAGTGGCAATGGGTGCTCCAACGATTACACCACCGCCCCCAATATTCGTATTGTGATAGTCCATTTCATTTGCAGGAACAGTGGAAACACCGGATACACTCTTTTTCTGTTTCCGGGCCGGCTGTGAACTGCCTGCCACTCCGTGGTCGGAGGTTGCCTCCGTTGCAGAAGCCTGGACTGTCCTGACCGGTTTATTGATCCGCTGGGTCACAGAAGAACTCTGGGCAGGGGTCTCACCATCATTGTAGACCTCGAAATAATAAGCATCCTCCGATTCCGACATTTCCCCGGCAAAACCTTTTTTTGCAAGACTTCGAACCATGGAAAACAAATTATTATAATTATCCACTTTTGTAACAATGTGGAAAAAATTAGTAAGACGGAGAATATCGTATTGGCGCTGCTCAAAATCCGTTCCGTAACAAATGGCGGGAATGTTACTCACCTTGTCATACAAACCATGCAAAACCTTGGCATCACCGGTTAATCCATTCAAACTGACTACGATTACATCCGGCCGACTCAGTTTCACAATTCCCCGCACGGAATTCATGTCCGGCGCAGAAATCTGCACATTAAACTCCGCCGTTTGAAGTGCTTCATTTAATTCTTCAAATACCCTATTAAACATTCCGATTAAAAGAATCTTTATCATACCTTCACCCGAACCAAATAAAATACAAGAGAATTTTGAAAATATCAATACACAATCTTTTCTATTACACACTAATTACAATCAAATCATATGCAAAAATACAAACAAAAATATTGTAAAATAATGCAAAAAATTGTACAAAAAGTAACTATTTAAATGATTATACTTTATTTACATAAATATTAAAATATGCAATTGCATTTAACCTGTTCAATTATTTTCAAATTCAAATATCTTTTTTCTTACAAAATTTCCTGTTCCTTCATGGAAACCTATCGTCAAAGATTAAAACATATGCGGATATTGACCTCTTACATGCAAATCGTCTTATCTTGGCAGATACTCATCCAGATATGCAAAGATTTCGTCGAACTCCAACTCCTCCACATAATTTTTCAAAATGTCCAATACCTCGTTGCGGCCGTCAAAATACTTACTTTCTTCAATTAATTCTAAAAGTCGTTCACAGGCATTGTAATCTCCGTCTTCCGCAGCCTCCCGCAGTTCCTGCAACAGTTGTTGCTGGTCTTCCCGGGTATAGGCCGGATTATCCGCCTTCACTTCTTTCTTTTCTTCCTCCGGAAGTTGTGGCTCCAAACGCTGGCATAATCCCGTTAATTCTTCCATAATTATCAGATGCAATGCACGGATAACTGCAAAATCCTTTTCCTTTGCCGCCATCTCGGACACGGCTGCCAACTTGGATACCGCCAGAGCACCAATCATGGCGCAGGTACTCTTCATGGCATGTATGGCAATCCGGTATTCGTCGAAAATGTTTTCCGGCGAAACATCATTTTCCGCATGGAGCGTTCTTCCGGCCGGTTCCTCATTTGCAGCCGGATTCGAGCGGTCTGCCTCTTGTGCATATTCCGTTTGGTCTGCCACATTTTCCTGCAGTTTTGCAAAAATCGCATCCATTCTTTCCGGTTCTCCGGCAGCGAAACGACAAAAATCTCTGGCAGTCTTAATCAGTACCTTCTCACTTTGCAAAACGCCCATGGCATAATTCCAATCAAAACCCTCCACATAAGGAAGCGGCATACCTCCGAATTCAGACATCTCCGCATCCGACTCCTGCAATTCAAAGAAAGTTTCCTGCATCACCAATTTCTCTGACGGAATATATTTAATCATCAATTCATCCAATTTACCTGCAAGAATCGGTTTGGAAAGATAATCCGCAAATCCTTCGCTTAAATACATTTCCTTTGCACCGGTTACGGCATTGGCCGATAACATGACAATCGGGGTATCATCGCACAGATGCTCTTCACGAATATGGTGGAGGGCTTCGATTCCGTCCATAACCGGCATCATGTGATCCATATAAACCACATCATATTTCGTGGTACGCAACTTATCGATAGCCATTGCGCCGTCTTCCGCCTCATCCATCTGAATCTGGGAATCTTCAATGAAATTCCGGATTACATTGCGATTCACATGGTTATCATCCACCACCAGTATTTTCGCCGTAGGCGCACTATAATGCTGCACCACATCCTGATGCTCCCCAACTTCCCGGATATGGTTTTCAAAATTACCCAGAGGAGCCCGGTCCACAATGGTCTGGTTCAGATAAAAATGAAAAACACTGCCTTCTCCGTACTCACTTTCCACCAACAGTTCACTGCCCATCATGTTCAGCAAATGCGTACAGATACTGATTCCAAGTCCGGTTCCTTCTATGTAACGATTACTTTTCTCTTCAATCCGTTCAAAATCCGCAAAGAGTTTGGACATATCTTCTTTTTTTATTCCAATGCCGGTATCCTTTACAACAAAATGAAGGATTGCGCAGTCTTCATCCACCTCTGCCGTTACCTGAAATTCCACTTTTCCTTCGTTGGTGTATTTTACCGCATTTGTCATCAGGTTAATGATAATCTGGCGAATCCGCACATCATCGCCATAATAAACCGACGGAATATAAGGGGAAATGTCAAATATTACATCCAGATCCTTTTGCTGCGCCTTAATAATAATCATGTTGTACACATCTTTCAGCACATCTCTGATTTCATAATTAACCGGAATAATTTCCATTTTTCCCGATTCAATTTTGGAAGAATCCAGAATATCATTAATAATACTAAGCAGGGTGTTCGCCGCATTTCGAATATCCAGAGCATACTTATTGACCTCTGCATTTCTGGTTTTCCGAAGAATCATTTCGTCCATACCCATAATGGAATTAATGGGCGTCCGGATTTCATGGGACATACGGGCAAGAAAATCCGACTTTGCCCGGTTGGCATGCTCTGCAATTAACATCTGATGTTCCAGTTCAATATCATGCTTTACCCGCTCTGTCACATTATTCAAAATGTACATGTAGCCGTAATCGATATCATTTACCCGGATGTCACGCTTGGAAACATCATAGTACTGCTCATTTTCATTTAACAATTCCTCCGCACGGCAATATTTTGCAAGAATCGGTATAATATCTTCCTGCGCGCTGTTCTTATCCTCCGGAAACAGAGACAGGAACTGATGATTGCGATACACCAGCGTGCCGCCAAAATCAAAAGCAACAATACCCTGAGCGATTTCATCAACAATAACATCTTTCGTTACCGTAACCGTATCCAGCATGTTATAGCGAAACAGACAGACCATCAGCAGTATGGTTCCAATCAGGTAACTCACCGTGGTGGCATCATATCCCTTTGTCACGCCGGTCAGAAACAGAATCAGTGCAGCGAAAGACAGGAAAATGATAAAATTCAATAATACCGCACAGTAACGTGCGTCCTTTGTCCGCAGGCTTTTGTATTTGCTTACGAAAGTAACAAAACAAGTCAGCAAATAAGAGGATACAAGCCCTAAATGCAAAAAGTAGATCCATCCGTGTCCCAGTACCAGATGGGGAAAAAGCCCCTCCTGGGTATAATCAATGCTGGAATAGAACAGATTCTGGTGCTCGCAGGTGAGAACCAGAAAGGTAATAAACGAATGAAATAAATAAAGGGCATACTTAATGGGTAAGGGCGCATGAATTTTATAAAATTCCAAAACAAAAAGAAGAACCGTGGCAATGATAAAAGGTTTCCCCACATAAATCAGTTTTACCGCAATTATAGCCGTTTCTTTAGTGGTACTCTGCAATTCCAGAAGATAACCTACATTATTTATCAGGGTTGCGATAAAAATGATGAGAAGATACGACTGCAATTTTGATGGTTTTTTTGTCATGACAATAATTATTTCCACCAGAAGAATGGCAATGGAAATGTATTGAAATAGAATTAATGAATTCAGCATAAGGTATCCTGCTCCCGTTTCTCATCTTTGAATAATATTTCCGGTGACTGATTAAGCACTTTCATAAGCGCTATCATGAACGCTTTGAAAACATTTTGTAAAACGCTTTGTTTATTATAAGTATATTATTTTCCTGTTTATTTTCCAATTAGTTTTCCTAAACAAAAAACCCGAAGGCAAAGGAGGCTTATATAGCGCTCCCTGCCTTCAGGCATCTTGCAATTATAAATCAGTTCTGTCAATAATATTCATCTGTCCAATCAAATTTACGGATTCATCCAATTAAAACTTATTGATTAAATGAATTACCTTCGTCTTTTCCGTTCACCGTTATTTCGCCAAGATCCGTTTCAAGATGAATGCTCTTTCCGTCCAGTGTCTCGGTTTCCAGATTTACTTCACCAAGCGCACAAACGGCAGATACTTCATTGAAATCACCGGATATTTCCAAATTACCCATATCAACCTTCATCTGTGCGGAATCGAAATTCGTATTGGATAAAACTACATTTCCCAGATTGGCTGTAATATTGCTTTTGCTTTGAATCTCACAATTAAAAAATTCCACATTTCCCAGATCTGCCAGAACATCATTGGTTCCTGCAATGGTGCAATTGTGTAATTCAATATTTCCCATGTTTGCAGACAGATTGCTGTTTCCGCCAATGCTGCATTCATATAATTCGATATTTCCTGCGGCTGCATCCACGAAGAGTGCGCCTTCAATGTCTGCATTTCTAATAATAATATTTCCGGCATCCACATCCAGCGTCAGGCCGGAAGCCGTTAAATGATTAACTTCAAAATTTCCGGCATCCATGTTCAGATTAATCTCTTTAAATGCAAGGTTGCCAAATTCCATATTACCCGCATTTATATTGCCATCCAGATAAGGAATACAATCGCTCGGAATCGTCACTGTCAGGCAGCAGTTCGGAGATGAGAAGTCCCAGTCAAATCCCCAATGGTGAATACTTTGCGAAATGGTAAGTTCCCCATTGGAAACATCCACCTTCGGCTGCAGTTTTTCAATACCTTCATATTCGTAAGCATAGGTATCCCCATATTCAATATTAATTTCCAAAGCGTCCGCATCCAGATGAATCGCCTGGAATTCATTCAAAGATTCCTCGACCTGAACGACCTTATTACTTGCGCCAAACCAGCCGCGCATACGGTAACGGAGTAAACATCCACCAACAATACAAACAGCCGTAATAATTACCATGACAATCAGAAATATGGTCGGATTAAACCCCGATTTTTTTGCATCTGTATTTGCATTTGTATTTGTATTTGCATTTGTATCTGTATTTGCATTTTCATTTATATTCTCCATATTTCATTTCCTTTCTTTTCTATCTCATATATCTTTCCAAATTATTCTGTACAAAATCTATCACTTATCTATTTCATTTCTTTCCAATTATTCTGTAAAAATCTTTCGCACGAAGATTCTATTTATCTGCATAGTTTTTCTTTATGATGCTTCTGACAATGGACGCCACAGGCCAGATAATCCAACTAATCCACCAGTCAAATGTGAGAAAACTCCAGATTAAATAAAGGCATGTAACCGTTGGCCAGTAAACACTCATGATGGCATCCACCGTCGGGTTACTGTATACTTCTTTTTCCGTCTCCGGAACGAATGTGCTTCCCATGGTTCCGTTTTCATTTAATTTTAGAAGTGTAGTGAAGCTACCCTGCTGAATGGAACTTTGCACGATGAGAAAGACACCGCCTGCCACAAGCAGGAACAAAAGAATTCCGGTAACATCCTCATATTTTTCCGAAAATATCGGAATTTCGTCAAGAATGGCTGACGGTAGCCAACACAGGGCACACAGGATAATACCTACGGTTTTCTGCACTAGCAGATTGTCGCGCACCTGATTTTTCTTTTCCAGTATGTAATCCATATTTGCTCTGTCCACAACACACAGTTCTTTCTTCAAAAATGCCCAGTCCTCACGATTTCTTCCGTTCCAGATGAAAATAATAACACCGGCAGTAATCAGTGCAAACATGCAAAGGACACCCATAATGTCATACCAGCCAAACATCTCCGCAATAATGGGCGGAACCACACACACGATGCAGCATGCCACGCCCAATGCGATGTTTGACGCACTCTGTTTTTCTGTCTCCAGATAACTCTTAATTTCATCCAATGTAACTTTTCTTCTGGCCGGTGCCATGGCAACGGACTGTGCAATCTGGGAAATACCAAGGCTCTCTGCAATCTCATCCAGATTACCAAACTCAGAAATTACGGTTCCGATTGCTTCATTTTCATTTTTCCCTTCACTGATTAATTCACTGTATTTGTCTTCCATCATCTGCAACAATTCCGATTTCGCCCGAACCACCTCCGGCGTATTCGGATAATTTGCAAACATACTTTCCAAATATCCCTTTATCATATCCATCTATACTTCCTCCACTTCCCGAATAAATTTCTGAATTACTTCCTTGGTCAAACTCCATTCCTTACATTTTTCCTTGTAATACTCCTGCCCGGAAGGCGTTATCCGGTAATAGGTTCTCTTCTTTCCATTACCTTCCCCAATGGCCTCATAAGATTCCACATAGCCGTTTTTCTCCATTCTGGTAAATGCGGAATACAAAGTGGTCTCCTTAATCAGATACTTCTCTTCGGAAATCTGCTTAATCTGTTTGGAAATTTCATACCCATAGGACGGACCGTCGGATAGGATATACAAAATAATCGTGTCATTGTATCCCCGAATCACATCGCTACTGATTTCTATCATCCATGTCACCTCATTTCATTGTGATCAGTTAATTGGTGTGGTAAGACTTATCATCTTGCCTGAGCGTTTGTCTGACCGATATAAAATTATATTACGACTGTCGTTGGTACGGCTGTCGTACTATGTCTGTCGTAGTATAATTATAACACTGGATTTTTTTACTGTCAACTCTTTTTTAATTTTTTGTTGCTCTTTTAAGAATTTTTCGAGTGCCCTTTCATAATTTTTTGTAAATGGCAACTTTTTAAGGTAAATGCAATTTATGATGCACTTACTCCTACGAATTATAGTGTTGCATTTTCTTTAAATAAATTAACGTAAAAATAAGCCCTTCTGTTTAAGAAGGACTTATCCGTAGTACGGTATGTTATTTGTTATCAGGCATTTAAAAAATTACACACCCAAAGAGGCTAGACTTCTGCAACACTTGGCGTAAACTACAACCCTCGTCGCAGGGTTTAATTTCTAAAATGGCAAATCAAAAAGTTCATCAAAACTGATTTGCAGATGTGAAAACATAACAATTTGTAAATCTTCTTTGTTCTGTTCTTCAACAGTTTTATAAAGATAAGGTTTTATATCTCCGTTAGGTTCTCCATCAAATAAATAGATTTCAACACGCTTTATACGCCAATCAACAATCCAGTATTCAGAGACACCGACTTTTCGATAGATTTCCATTTTTTTACCACGATCAACTATTTCGGTTGAAGGTGACACCACCTCCATAACAAATCGTGGGATGCCGGTAAAGGATACATTTTTTCTATCCCTTACATTGCATATAATAGATGCATCTGGTACCACAATATCATTATCGTTTTCACACCATTGGTACTGAACACTGTCTCCAAATACTCGACAAAGACTATCCTTAATCTGACTCCCAATTTTAATAACAAAGTTGTTTATCACGACAGAGTGTTCAAGAAAGATATTGCTATCCAATATAGTAGCATCCATAAAATATCCTCCTTTAGAATTAATTAATATAACTATTGCAACAAAGCATTACAACAAATCTTAATCTTTGCAATGATTATATCATAATAATTTAATACCACAATCTCTCTACATGACCATCACGGGTTTTAACAAAGTCCTTATTTTCAAAAGAGCATATTCTTGTTCGAACCGTTATACGGATTATAACCCTGAATTGCCGTTCGAACTGCCATACGGATTATTTTCCTGACTGCTTTGCGAATCATCTTCCGTATAATAATTCTGACGGTAAGATTCAAATTGGGCAAATGGATCCGGATTTTCCATATTCTTCTGCTCCTGTGCAAAATAGTTTTCCAATTCATCATCGGAAGTCACTTTTGCGGATGCCGTAAATTGACGGGTCTGCTCCATTTGCTGTTGCTTTTTCTTCGCCAGCACAAATGGCAGGAATCCCATACCTACACCGAGAAGAATGGCAACAACACCAACAATAATAGTAGCACGAAGCGCTGCCGGACGAATCGGAACCAATACATATGGAATCGTATATTTGGAAATGTCCGAACTTGAAAACTGCATCGTATCTTTACAATATTCATTGAAAAGATTCAATTCGTCCACTTCAATTTTACGAAGGGTTCCATTAAATTCATATCGGTCTTTTGGCGGATTTACATATCCGGTCTCGTCTATCCACCACTCATTGGTCTCTTCCCAGATTTTTTCCAGAAGATCATAATCTGCGGAAGAACCTGTCTTCAAGACGATTAATTTGTCCAGATAAAATCCGTCCTTTTCTTCTGTTACCAGCGGAATAATGTAGCCTCGTGCAGATTCCCGTGATGATGTGGTCACTCCGTAGGTCTTATTTTCCGTAGTTTCCGAATAAAGCGGATCCCAGACCAGATTAATTTCCGTTTCAATATGGACGCCTTTTTCAAAATCGTCCTCGTCCATATCATACAAATCAACGGAATCCTTTCCCAAAATAATGGCATCCGGTATACTCTGGAACAACATAACGATTCCAAATACCACCAGCACAATGGAAAATCTTCCCCAAATACTTCTAAAAAATGTTTGCATCTCATCTCCCCCTGTTCTTTTCATGTTTTTGATAATTTTTCTTTAAAATTCTTTGATTTTATAAAACATCCTTTTGAGCCATTTTGTATATCTCAAAAAGACCTTTTAATTCTCCTTCAGAGTTTTCTCCAGTTCCTCTTTTGCCTGCTCATAAGAATGGAATACAATCCCCTTCATTCCGAGAGAAATGGCCATATCCACATTTTCCTCACGATCGTCCAAAAATACGCATTCCTGCGGTTTCAGGTGGTAATTGTCCAGAAGAACGCGGTAAATTGCCTCTTCCGGCTTTATTAACTGTACAAAACCGGATACCACCTTTCCGCTAAGTTCTTCCGTAAAATCGAAGATTTCTCTTTCATGCAGTTCCCAGATTTCCTTGGGATAATTGGACAACAGGTATACTTCATAATCACGGCTTCGCAGTTCGTGTACCCATTCCTTCGCATAAGGCCGGTTTCTGACAATGTCCACAATCTTTTCGAAAAATAAATCCGCCTCTTTGGGATATTCCGGAACCTGATTTTTCAGCATCTGCTCCACCTCGGCTCTGGGCAAAGCACTTCGATCATATTCATTCCAAAGGGGATTGCTTACCACCTTGCGCGCCAGACAATCAATGGCATCCTCGGAAAATCCAAGCCCTGCCATATAGTCCCTGTCGCAAAAATCGATAAGCACATTTCCCACATCAAAAATTACATTCTTTATCATTCTATGTTCGTCTCCCATACTTAACTTTTGCAAACGACCCATTGATTAAAATCCCTGAGCATCCTGCTGTCGCCGGCTTTACAAAGGAAAATGCTGTTTTTCCCATACACATTTTCCTGTCTTGTGTTAAAATACATTCGTGTGTGCGTATGAAAATTCTGGATTCGTACAAAATAATATTAACACAAACTTTGATGAAACAGATGATCACAGATTCGTTTCAGATGGAAAGGAAAACTCATGCCGGGCTTTAATTCACATTATTTTTTTGGAAATAATACGCTTCAACTGCTTGAACACAACTATGTAAAAGAATGCTGTCGCCGCTATCCGGGAACATTCTGTTATGGATTGCAGGGACCGGACATCTTTTTCTTCTGCGGATTTGTTACTATGGCAAATGAGCACAATCTGGGCAAGTTAATCCACATTTCCGATTCCAATCTGTTTTTCCGGAATATGTTCCGCATGGTTACACATTTTAAAACCCGTCGGGAAAAAGAAATCGGCATCGCATATATGGCCGGTTTTCTTGGCCATTATGTGTTAGATACCAATGTACATCCTTTCGTTTACGCCCGTACCGGATATGATCCCGATCATAAGGACCCGGCTTACAACAGCCGTCACATTTTTCTGGAAACAGATATGGACACTCTGCTTCTGGAGAAATATACGGGACTGAAACCATCCCAGTTTCGCCAGGACAAAGCCGTTCTGATCCCTCTTCGGGAAAATAAAGTGGTGGCGCAGACATTGCTCTACACCATTGCCAAAACATATCCGAAATATGTGCATTTTCCTATTCTTATGTCCATGTCCATGTACCTTATGAGTGTTGCCACCCATAGTCTTATTGACAAAACCGGACGCAAGAAATATCTGTTCCGCACCATTGAACATTTTCTCGTGGGGCATCCGGTAATTTCACCGTTGGTACCCAGCGAAAAGTTTTTCTTCCACAAGGATCCGTTTAATACAAAACATGAAGAATGGAAAAATCCTTGGGACAAGGATATTAAATCCACCCAGTCCTTTTTTGACTTATATGACTGTTCTGAAACACAATACCTTCGCCTGCTGAGACAATTTGATCATGTTCTTTCTCATAAGACAAAAAAAGAAGTGACAGATTTCTTTGTAAACATCGGAAATCTTTCTTACCACAGCGGACTGGACTGCAGCATTCCGTCTTAATATATCGGGCACTTCTCATTTATTCGGTCTGACCTTTATGGCAGGCAGTTGCTGTAGTTTGGAATTATCCGATAAGATTCTCAATGGTATCCATGAGTTTGTCTTTCTCGATCGGCTTCAAAAGGTAACCCTGTGGCTTAAGGATCAGTGCCTTTTGAATTTTGTCCTTCTCTGTAATACCGGTCAGGAAAAGCACAGGAATGTCCTTCCACTGCTCATTTTCACGCAGTAGTTCCAAGACCTCCGGTCCCGTCTGCACAGGCATTTCATAATCCAGAAGGATAATGTCCGTAGTTTTGTTTTCCAGAAACTTAAATGCGATCTTTCCGCTGATGGCCGTTGCCACATCATATTTTTCATGCAAATGCTCTTTTATGATTTTCAGCATCATCGGATCATCATCTATAACAAGCACATGTTTCCTGCGGAAACGATCTGCCATCCGTTCCATTTCTTCCCGTTTTCTGGCAAGTTCTTCCCGCTCCTGCTCTACGCGCAAGCGCTCCTCTTCCCGCTTTCTGCGCTCCTCCTCTTCCTTTTCCTCCATATAATTGACAATGCGAAACTGAATCATTTCTGCCGTTAGAGGCTTGGTCAGAACCAATTCCGGCTGAAAGAAGGATTTCTTCAAATATTCATCGCAATCCTCCTTCGCCCCAACAATAACGAAAACCGATTTATAAAAGTTAATCTTACGCTTTAATTCCGTTATTTTATTAATCTCATCCTTGGTTTCATTATAAAGACAATACACCACAATGTCCGGCTGAAGCAAATCCATATGCGCATTCATGTCTTCATAACGCATAGAGGAGGTAATCATATCAAAGTATACTTTCATATGATCAAAAAATTCATCCATGATTGTGTTATTTTTTCCTAAAAGCAGTACCTTATATTTCATTGGATTTCTCTCCTTGTTCTGTTTCCGATAACAGGTTTTCTTTCTCCGTTTTCGGTTTTGTTTCCTCCAGATTTTCAATTGCCCATATGGTAAACAGAAGAAAACTGATAATGTAAATCCAGGTGCAGATGTTTAATTCCACATAATTGCCAAAAAGAAATTTTCCGTAGACCACGCAGCTGCATATTTCCGCAAGGGAAAAGAACAGAATGGTTTTCGGTTTTTTGCTTACAAACATCAGCACCAAAAGAGCAATTTCCACAAGCAATCCATACCGTTCGTGCATTCCCGGAAGCAAAATTACAATTGCCCAAAGCATCCAACTGACTACAATGGCAAAATTCAGCGGACTTTGCAGGGATATACTTTTGCGAATCAGGAAGAACATGCCGGCTCCGATTACCGCCACCATCATCCAGATGGCAACCTCCTTCATATGCTCATAATTATCCCCAATCAGCACCCAGATGCTTGGAAAATTCAGGAACATATACGGATATTCATCTGACTGACTTGAATAAATTCCCCAAAATTCACTCCATGGAAGTCCTTGAAACAAAGCAGGAAGACCAAGGAGAAGATTCATGAGCGGTAGCAGAGCAAAATGCAAAATACTAAATTGCTTTTCCCGCACATAAGCAAATAAGAAAAAGGGCAACAGGAAAATGGCCTGCAATTTGAATGCCAGTGCAATTCCAAACATGACAAAGGACGGAATATATTTTCCGCGTACATAGAAGTATAGAGACCAGACGGCAAAAGCCAGATAAATACTGTCGCACTGTGCCCACACGGCTGAATTCATTACCACTGTGGGAAGCACCAGCGTTGCCCCATAGGGAAGCAAAAACTGCCAGCAAAGCATTTCCCTTTTCTTACCCAGTAATTCCCGGGTAAGAAAACCCACACCAATGGCAAGTGCCAGATCAAAAACCATGGATACGATTTTAATCAGCAACATGGAATCCATGGGAATGTAGGTCATGATTGCCAAAAGCACCTGATACGGCACATTGTAATTCCCGGTCAAATGCTGCAGTGCCGCAAATCCACCATTAGCCTTAATATCTTCATACCATGGTTCCAGGCAGCCAAGATAATCCGAGGAAGCATATTCCAACCCACCGATTCGCATATAAACGGCCGCCACCGTAATTCCAACAAAAAACAGAACCGTTATATTTTGCTCCATTAATTTTAAAAACTTTTTTTCAAATTCCGGCATGGAAATTACTCTCACTCCAAAACTAAATTTCGTGAACTACCTGGCAATTGAATTGCCGAGAATTCCCGTTTAATATCCTAAAAATAGACTGCCCATGTTTTTTCCATTTTAACACAAGACAGTCTTTTCGTCATTTTATATTTACTTGTTGTTTTGCTGTAATGAAACCTATCATATTAATCATATAGCAGTTTTGCTTTCCAAAGAGAAAAATTGAAGTTTCGCAGTGTCATTTCTTTTTCCTCCAGTCCCCAATAATCATGGCCCACCAGTAATTCCGTAAATCTGTCATCATTTACCTTTTCTGCTGCTTCGACAAGTACAGGGATCGCATCAACAGACAGGGAGTGGAGATAATAAACATCAATATTATTCCGTGTTTCCTCAGTAGCAAGAAAATCTTCATTCAGATTGTAGGAGGCAATTACCCGGTCCGGATGCGCATAGGCCAGTAGCAGAAACAGTACCGTAACCACCACCATGCTGTATCGGAACAACGGGAATTTCTCCCGGAAAATGTAAATGAGAATTCCGCTCATCACCAAAAATAAAACAGCCAGCATCCAGAGAGTCAACAGACGCAAATAGGACAACTGGTACGCCCGGATATACATCTGCATACGAAGCCAGGAAGACACAATCATGATAAAGGTACATCCGGTAATCAGCGTGAGCATTGCTTTTAAGGCTTTGTTGACGCGGAAATAACAAAGGCAAATCAGCACCAGAATCAGATTGATCAGACAGACAAACAAAAGTTGAAAAAATCCCTGTCTGGCGTATTCCGCGTAAGTATAATCCCCCGGAAGTTCCAGATTCCCCATAAAGAGATAAAGAATCTGAATTACGCTAAACACAAGGTAAATGCTCCCGAGCATGGCATTTATGGTAATGGCCACAACCGGATGAAAGCCCGGCTTTTTCTCCGGCGATACAGGAATGGATTTTCCAATCATCTTGCAGTACAAAGCGTAGGAGCAGAAAAAGGCGCAAAGAAACATAAAACCAATTCCAAACAGATTAGAGGTAATCTCCAGAAAGGAAAGTGGACGCATTATCTTATGCAACAAATCCCCAAAGATCAAATCTGCGCTTCCCAGCAATGCAAGAATGATTGCCACCAAGGGCAGACCACAAAGGATTCCCAGAAAAACATATTTCATATTTCCGTTTTTCTGTACGGTATCCGTTTCGATTTTTTTCAATCTCCTGTATTCGAAGAAATCCGCAAAGGGCTGAAAAAGATAGGCAATTGCGCCAAATATCGTTTGCATGATGGCACTAAAATAACGCCCGAAATTCCATTCCCCGTCATCATAAATCTGATGCAGCATCCCACTGAGCAAAAGGAGAATAAGCGCAACACTGTCAAAGAAAAGCAGGGTACCGTCTTTCGTGGTGCACATATTAATTCCGATCATCTGCATGGCTATCATATAAAAGATGCCGTCTTTTTTGAAGGTAACCCCTGACTTTCGTAAACATAAGCACACAAAGCAAAGGGTTCCTAAAACGAAAAAAGGGGCAGTAATTCCTGACGCGTTTTTATAAAGACAAACGGTATAGAATATGGCGTAGAAAAAGCTGGCGAGTCCATAGAAATTAAAGTTTTTTGCCATATGGTGCAACTCTTTCGGCTTTCGGGGAACTGTTGAATAAGTTGCGCTTATCTGCATATTCTGCATATTTTGCATATTCTGCATATTCTGGATGTTCTTCATATTCAGATTTTGTGCATATGCATTTGGATTCTGCACATTTGGATTCTGCGCATTTGGATTCTGCGCATTTGAAGTCTGCGCGTTTGGAATCTGCGCGTTTGAATTCTGCGCATTTGGATTCTGCGCATTTGGATTCTGCGCGTTTGAAATCTGCGCGTTTGAAATCTGCGCGTTTGAAATCTGCGCGTTTGGATTCTGCGCATTTGGAATCTGCGCGTTTGAAATCTGCGCGTTTGAAATCTGCGCGTTTTGAGTCTGCGCATTTTTCGGATTTGAAATGATTTGTTCCTGATTATTCATAATGAACCTCCCTTTTGAAACAGATTCCCATTTCCTTCAAAAATTCCATTCATTTTATGAACAAAGGATATTAGATTTGATTTTTTATTGTCTATGAAATTAATTGTCTATGAAATTAATTGTCTTTTCATTTACCTTTCATCTTCCCTGATTATTTATCTTCGATTATATCGATTCCTGCCTCGTTTTCCCGATATTCCAGAATATCTCCCGGCTGGCAATCCAGGGATTTGCATATGGCATCCAGCGTGGACAACCGAATTGCTTTTGCTTTATTATTCTTCAGAATCGACAAATTGGCCAATGTAATATCCACCTCTTTTGCCAGTTCCGTAAGACCTTTTTTTCTTTTTGCCATCATTACATCAAGATTGATAATGATTGCCATACCGATAACCATTCCTCTCTGTCAGATTGTCATATCATTTTCTTCTTTATACGCAACTGCGCGGTCAAAAACATTAGCCAGAACTTTGGAAAATAAACCGGCAATTACAAATACCAGAATAACAACCAAAACTCCCGGCGTGGGATATAAAAACAATCTTGCAATAGTAACCAAAGCAATCACAAAGCTGTAAGTTCCCATATATTTCAGACTTTTCACATTATCATGGACAAAACAATTATCTGCTTCCACGGATGCAATCATCTTGCGCAGCTCATATATAATGAGGCAGGCAAAAATACCGGATACGATAAAGATAATTGTTTGTGGTATGTAATAGGTCTTGTAATACTCATTCACCTGTCCATACCAACGAAAAATCCATGGAACAGCAACGGTTACCGGTATGCCGCAAAAAAACATGACATTCAGCAGACATTTCGTAATTGTCAAAAATATATTCTTCATAAGAATGGTCCTTTCGTCTATGGAAAACACATTTGGGAATCTGTTCCATGTTTCGTTGTGTCAACTATATCACAGTCAAATTTGAAATTCAATAACTTTTTATCGTTTTTCGATAATTTTTTATTGTTTATCCCTCCAAGTTATTGTTTATCCCTCCAAGGCTTCAGAAAAGCAACTATACCTCTTAGTATTTGGTTCAAAATTTAATTACTGCTAATCTCCAATAGTGTTCTTGAAACATCATTTACCTGATGGAAGGAGGCTTCAACCTCTCTGGTTACATCTTTTTGAGTTTCGGATTCCTGTACAATCTGGTTTGCCTGGCTCAAAGTGTTTTCCAGAAGTGTCTGCATCTGATTTACCATTTGAAGTACCTGTTTGCTGTGTTCCACCGTATCTTCACTGGAAACCGCAACCATTTGTGCCTTCTCCCCGGACTCTGCCTGCAGGGAACCAAGATTGCCGGCTTCCCGTTTTGCAGAATGAAGCTGCTCAATTCCCCCCTTGATATTATTCAGATTAGCCTGGTTAGATACACGAACTTCCTGCAAAAGAGAAATAATATTATCCAAAATATCGGAAATGGAATCACTTGCCGCTTTGGAATTTTCCGCAAGCACTTTTACCTCTTCGGCAACTACACTGAAGCCTCTTCCCATTTCCCCGGCCCGGGCCGCCTCAATGGAAGCATTCAGGGCAAGCAAATTGGTCTGACTGGTAATGCTGGCAATGGTTGTGGCAAATTCGGAAATTTCATGAATACCAGATTCCAAACTTGTAATGGAGCTTTCCGTCTGGTATGCGGACTGCTCAATTACCTGCATGTCATCCGTTGTCTTTTCCATAAGTTCAATATAGCCCTGCATTTTTTCTGTGGTATCCCGGGAAATGGAAAGCATTTGCTCTGTATTATTTCGAATTATGTCTACCGTCCGGTTCAATTCGTCCATAGATGTGCAAACCGAATCCGCAAACTGAAAACTGGTGTTGCAATCCTCCAGAGTAGCCTTTGCGGAATCCGTAATCACCTGATTGGTATCCCCAAATCCATGAATGCAACCCTCCAATTTTTCTACCACATTGCTTAATTCTGCAGAAGCACTCTGACATTGCTCTACCAAATCAGCTGTCTGCTGCGTGTCAGCCAATTTTACCAGCATACTGTGTGAAACATCTGAAATTTTCACACAGATGATTCCCATAACCACAGCCTCTAACAAAAAGCCCAGAGAACGGCTGAAAAACCAGACGAAATTTGTATCAAACTCAATCTGCGGTACATTCAAAGAACGGAAATACAGAGAAATTACCAGAAGCACATAACTGATAATTGAAATTCGTAAGGTAAATTTTTTGTCATAATAAAAAATACTAAAAACCGTCGCCAGAGCATAGGTCATATAAATTCCGATGGTGCAGTCCGTCGCCATCAGTGCCACCAGACTTCCCAGTGCGATGGTAGTCACATATTTCATAACTTCAATCGGCACTTTCCGTTTATATGCCAGGTTTGGTCCCTGCGTAACAACCAGAGCCACGCCTGTGAGGATAAGCAGATTTTTCAACTGAGACTGAAATATTCCTGTCAGAGACAGGATAATCAGCAATGGAAATACCACAATAAGCCACCGAAGCACCTTTACCGCCGATTCCGTTACCTTTACATCATTTTCATAAAAAAAGTTTTTTTCCATTTGCACTCCCCTCCTGTTCAAATGTTGCATATTACCAAATAATTCAATCATTAAATTAATCTTTCGTATAACTTAAATCCGCATAATTTAATCATAAAACTTTCTCTTTCTCCAAAATACTACAAATAGTGATAAGAAACAATACATGCGGAGGGAAGAAAGACAGTGAGCAGATAGAATGCAGGGGCAGATAGAATACAGGGGCAGATAGAATGCAGGGGCAGATAGAATACAGTGAGAAAAAGAATGCAAGGGGAAAAGAATTACTGAGAGAAAAGAATAAGTTTTAACAAAATGCATTTGAAACCAAACTTCCATGCGATACACATTTGTGTAAGTTTTTTGCAAATCTGACATATCATGGGCTATTTTTCAAAAAACATTACACGAAATATCGATAAATGTAGTTAAGAAAAATACGATATCATTCCAATTATATTCAAATTTACATGGAAATTACTGTTATTATATTCTGTTTGAGAAAAATTATTCTGATTTAAGAAATATTTGCTGAAGAATGTGTTAACAAAGAAGATTAGATTGAGGCAGATGGAACTTATCACGCAAAAAAACCTCTGTTTGAGGCAACATTGCTGCTCTCAGAGATGGAATTTCTTCCGTAAGTCATGCCTGCATAGATGGTTTCCGTATTTTGCATAACCGGCGCTGAAGAATCCTTTTCTCCTGCTTCCTTATATGCATTACGCAATTTGGCAATCACATCTGTTGCATGTAAAATGCCATCTGCTTCCATACGGATTTCCGCACGAATCAGCTCCCTCTCACAAAAACGGTAAAGGGAAAGAATCTGATATGAAATCTGCAGCACATCCGCTTCCTCACTGTCCGGAAGTGCTAAAATCAGTTCTCGGAGACAAGCTTTTGCAGAAACCATGCTGTTCTTAAAATCTGCTGCCAGTGCCTGCTGCGCTTCAAGCGTATTTCCTGTTGTCCCAAAGAATCCCGACTTGGAAGAATCTTCTTTCATCGTTTCATAAGCAGCCTTTCTGCTTTCTACGCGAAGCACCTTCAACTGCTCCGCCTGTTTCACCGCTTCCCCCATATATTCCAATAACATGTCACACAATATTACCATGAGACCGCTTTGATTTGCTTTTGATATTCGAAGTGTAAATGTCTGTTTCATGTCATTTGTCATGGATTCTTCTCCTCTTACCTGATTCACATTGTTGCAAGTAATCCTATATGCGTTGTTTTATAATAGTCCCTTTATCATGCATTGCGGTAGTCTCGTAAACATGCAACACCGGCGGAAAACGACATCGGCTGCGAAGCAGTCCTGTTGTTATGCAGCACCGGTGGAAAATACGACATTGGCTGCGAAGCAGTCCTGTTGTTATGCAGCACCGGTGGAAAATACGACATTGGCTGCGAAGCAGTCCTGTTGTTATGCAGCACAGGCAGAAAATACGACATTGGCTGCGAAGCAGTCCCAGAGTATTTTCTGCCTGTGCTGTTTAAAAGATTACTGCAACAATTGCAGAATCTGCTCCGGTCTTGCGTTCGCCTGAGAAAGCATGGACACGCCGGCCTGAGAAAGCACCTGCTGCGTTGTGTATTCTGTGGTTTCAGTAGCCATATCCACATCCATAATGCGGGAATATGCGGAAGTCATATTTTCATCGGATACTGCAAGGTTTGAAGCATTGTGCTCCAGCCGATTTTGGTATGCTCCTAATTTTGCCCGCGCCGAATTAACATAGTTCAGGGCACCCTTAAGCTGTTCGATAGCCGATGATGCATTTCCCTCTGTGGTCAGATCCATATTCTCAATGCCAAGTGTTTTTAAGGAAATGGTAGGAATTCGAATTGCCAGTTCCTGTCCCTCGTTGGCACCAATCTGAATCTTCATGGCTCCGATACCGGTAATATCAAGTTCCACAGAACCGGAAGCTGCTGCCTCCATGGAAAGTTTGATTTCAAAATCACCGTTTGCAGTAATCGTGGCAATACTGTTTTCATCATCATATTGTACCTTCAAATTGGTCAGATTGGTAAATCCGGCCATGCCGGCAAGCGCAGTCGCGTCCTCTGCCTTTAATGCGGCAATATCTACTGTATATTTTCCTATCGGTACTTCATCGGAATAAGTTTCCACCTTAACATCAATATTATCTGTGTATCCCTTCAAATCAAAATTGCCATTTAAAAGTGTCTGTCCGTTAAACTGGGTATCCTTGGCAATTCGGGAGATTTCCTCCTTGAGTTGCTTAATCTCCTCATTCATCATTGCCCGGTCTTCATCGGTTTTTACGGAATCTGCTGCCTGCACGGCAAGCTGATTCATACGCTGAATAATGGAGGTGATTTCTTCCATGGCACCATCTGCGGTTTCTACAACGGAAACCCCATCCGAAGTATTGGTACTCGCAATGCCGATTCCTCTAACCTGGGAATCCATCCGATTTGCAATGGCAATTCCCGCCGGATTATCCTTGGCGTAGTTGATTTTCAAGCCGGAGGACAAACGCTGTATGGAATCGGATAATCGATTGTCTGTCCGATTTAATGCATTATTTGCGATGATTGCACTTTCATTATAATTAATTCTCATAGGCCTGATTTCCTTTCTGTTTTCAAAATGTTGCTCCGTTCCGGCACAATTCCGGTTCCCTATTCGTTCCTGTTTCGGTCAATGACTTCGCCGGCTTTATTTATCGTAGGTATGCAACAAGGTCAAAAATGCTTTCGCCGTCTCATACAGCCTCTTTGTGGAAATCCGTTCCCTATTACCTGCATCTTCTGCTCCCTTACTTTTTTCATCGGCAGATTGTTTGAAATTATTAACACTCATGCGTTCATTTTGCGCAAAATCAAGGCGGCGAATTTCTTCCGGAAGTGCATCCTTATTCTCTTTTAGCATTTCCATAATGTCTCTGTTCTGACAAACCACAAAGCCGTCCAGACCTTCCTCTTTCGAAATGAAAACCGCATGCACCATGCCGAATTTTTCCGTTTCTGCATGAATGCTCATTTTCCCCTGATTCTCTTTTGTATGAACAATGCGAACATTAACAGCCGCAAGCTCTTCCCCAAACCACATTGGAATCTCATAGTTCTCTTCCTTCGCCATGGAGGATGCAAGGGAAATCTGCTTCATGGCAAATGAGATTTCCCGCAAATCAATGCGGTCCTTAATTCTGCCGATTCCGGTTGTAAAATAATCCTGCATGCGATTTGCCATTGCCTCGTAGGCCTGCTTTGCGTTACTTGCATCAGTAAAATTTTCCAGAAGATTGGTTCCCTCCTTTTTCAGGAATTCCTCCTTATCCAACAAATCCTCAAATTCCGGGATATCCCTGCTTTTCTTTCCGGATAGTTTTGTGCTTCTTCCGCTACCTGCCTTTTCAAAATCCTCCGGGTGGGTGAAAAACAGCATGGTTTCAAACATACCAACAGGTCGCTGTACCATAGTTTCCGCAGCCAGCAGATGTTCAACGGTAACCGGCACCTGATTATCCTCCAAAAGTTCCAACGCCTGCGTACTCACATTTCCCGCATCGCGAATCATCCGGTTTATTTCTTTGTAGTAACTGCGCTCCCCGTCAGAAATCACCCCGTCATTCGTTGCATTGCTCGTGCGCTCCCCGTCGGAAATCACCCCGTCACCGTCAAATGCAGCGTACAGCTGGTCTGTAATGGAAACACCTGCAGAAACGGTTTTTTCCAAAAATCCAAAAGAATCGTCAATTTGAAAATCCATCCCCGACATTGCCCGATTTCGCGCATTTGTCAGCAGATTCTTAAATGTAAGTTCTCCGCCTTGCCGCATCAGTGCTCCGATGGAGGCGTGATCATTTTTCTCAATCTGATACAACATGCGGTATATGCCGATATAACTCTCCCGTTCCTGCTGTGATATCTCATGTTTTTCTTCCAAACGAACCAGAAAACGGCTATATTTCTCCACATCCTTTTCCGGGCTTTGATCCTGCTGATCCAGATGCTGTTCCAGCTCATCCAGATTCATTTCCAGCGGATTGATTTTATCCCGAATCAGAGAAAGGGTTGCTCCCGGCGTCATCTTCCGTATAATGCGGCTCACCTTTTCATAAGCCTCGCCTACAGCAAGGATATTTTCTTTTGTAATCTCCTGCCCGTTGTATCCGAGAATCCGGGCCGCCTTCTGATTGGTTTCTGTTACGGCAATGTCATTTTCCGCAAGAAGATCATCCACATTGCGAAATGCCTTTGTAATGGAATCTCCCAAATCGGCTCTTGGCGCCGTCATCAGAGTCTCATAGCTTCGCAGCGCCTCCCGTGCATCTCCTTGATACTGCGCCTCCAGTGCCTTTCCTTCGTTATATACAATTTGAAGTGAGAAGGAGGATTGAAATGCAATCCGCCCCAGCGTCTGTGCCGGTAATAGCGGAATAGCCTTCACCACATTTCCTGTCTGCTGCCAAAGATTTGCCGCTGCCTTATTTTCCGCTGCATTTCCTCTGAGGAAAAGAATTTCATTGATATGATTTTGTGCTGCCTTTAGCTGCTCCACCAGATGAGTCAAATCGGAAACATCCGGGGAAATGCCATTCTTGAGCAAATAAGCGCCTGTGGACAAGGTCAGTCGCAGGCGGGCTTCCTCCAACTGAAGATGATTTGTAAGAGCAGCCTGTTGAGCGGAACCATCCTGCAAATCTGCAAGTTCCTGCATCTTGGATAGTTCATTTTGTAACTTCAATACTTTCTGCTCTATACTTTCTACTCTGCCCGGTACAGCATCCATAGGCGATTCTCCGTCTTTAATACTGCGGGCAATGGCATCTGCGGTTTGCCACGGGTCCAGCGGGAATTTCATTTCTTCCATTTCCCTTTGGCGCTTCAAATTTTCCTCTGTGAGAGGCACATTATTCTGTAATAACCATTTTGCACCTTGGAGATTCTCTTCACTTATCTCCATATCGTTTTGTTCCAGCATTTGGCTGATCTGGTCCTGCAGTGCTTCCATATCCTGTTCCTGCAGATCCACCTGATAACCAAGATATCCGTTACCGGCGCGATAGTAACCTTCCCCGGATCCGGTCGGTGCCACTCCGCTGTGCATGGCAAGATACATATTCCGCAGCGTCGGCTCCTGTCCGTTCTGCAAAAGGTATGCTTTGGCGGAATCGGAAAGCCGGGTTAATTCCAGGGCCTGTTCCAGTGCCTTTGTCATCTGCTCAACATTTTGTTCCGTTTCCGGAAGCTCATATTTGCTGAGAGATTCCTTAATTGCATTAGAATAAGCCCGGCTGCCTGTCATTTCCTCCAGCTGCGCCATATCCAAATCGTCGTTATAGCCCGCAATTACGGTTCCGGAAGCAGCCAGCTGCATCTTAATCTCATCCACAACCGTCACGATTTCCTCCGGTTTCATTTCTCCCGGCGCAAATCCTTCCTTCTGCAGTTTTTCCAGTTCCTCATCCGAAACGGAAGTGCTCATGATCATCATATATTTTTTCTGATTTTCCAAATCAGAAAGAGAAATGCCGGCGCTGTTATCCGCTCCGTGTCCATTATCTCCAAAGCCGCTATTTCCCCCGGAATTTTTATCGTAATCCAAAATCCCCGGATTCTGTCTGTTTCCCAGCTGTATATTCACTCCATTTGCTCCTGCGGCAAATGAAGCTAATTCATCTTCTCTATATCTATTGTCATGACCGGTAGTTTTTCCGTTTTTTTCTCCGCCCTGTATCTGTCCACGACTGTAAAGGCCCGCATCCGCATTCATTTCCGGTCCGCTGCTGATTCCGTTTTGATCCAATCGAATATTCATAAATTATATCCTTTCGTTTGTCATAGGCAGAAAATTAATTTGCGCTTCGCCTCAAACTCATAGTTGCCATGCCATAATATTCCAGGCACACATTTTCTTTCATCATTACTCTATATTTCGGCAAAACACACAAAAAAAATAAGGCTAACCTGCACATTGTCTGTACCCAGACCCTGGCAGGTTCTCCCTATATTTTTTCATCATCAGGCACGCCCAAGCCGGCTTTCCTTTTAGCCGGCTTTCGTTTCTTCCGGCTTTGATTTCCTTTTTGCCGGCATCGTCCTGTTGACTTCGATTTCTTCTTGCCGGCTTCGTTCCTGTTGACTTCGATTTCT
>JBJEMA010000085.1:33481-48551 GCA_051879435.1 Lachnospiraceae bacterium | reverse complement strand
TTCGATTTCTTCTTGCCGGCTTCGTTCCTGTTGACTTCGATTTCTTCTTGCCGGCTTCGTTCCTGTTGACTTCGATTTCTTCTTGCCGGCATCGGTTTTCCTTCCCGCCTCCACCGGCGAGAAAAGCGAAAAAATAGCAATTCCAATGGAGAAAGGTATATGTTGATGAGTTACATTGCCTTATGATATAGGCTTATCATATCGGCAAGCGTTGTAGTTCTTGGATTTACTGCCACATTTCCGCTTTTCATGGCGTCCTTAGCCATGACCTCGATGAGATCCTCGGTTACACCGGCTTCGGCCAATCCGGCCGGGATTCCCAGATCGGAATTTAATTCATACAGAGCATCCACCAAATCTTCCTGTCTGAACTCAAGCCCGCAATACGGTGTCCGCGCGATGAAATTGTATATTTTTTTATACTTTCCGCGATCTGCTAATCCATTATATTCCACTATTACCGGAAGCAATATTGCATTTGCCACCCCATGTGCCAGATTAAAATGGGCACTTACCGGATGGCTCATGGCATGCACATTTCCCAGATTCGCCCAGGAAAATGCGATGCCTGCGAACAAAGAACCCAGCAGCATTCCTTCTGCCGCCTCCAGGTTTGTCCGATCTGCGACAAACGCCCGAATGTTTGCGCCGATGAGCTGCATTGCCTTTTCACTCATCACTTCGGTGAAAGGAGACGCCTTTTTGGATACATAGGATTCCTCCGCATGAATGAAGGCGTCAATTCCACTGGCTGCCGCTACAGAGGCAGGGGTTGTCGTTAATAAAGAAGCATCAAGCAAAGCATAATTCGGAATTAAATTTACACTGGAAATCGTCAACTTGTAGTCCCGGCTGTGATCCGTAATAACCGCAAACGGCGTTACCTCGGAGCCGGTACCTGCAGTGGTCGGAATGGCGATGAGTGGTGTAATTATTCCCGGCACCTTTCCGGCACCTTCGTAATCCGTTACTTTGCCACCGTATGTCACAACAGCACCTACCGCCTTTGCCACATCCATTGGGGAACCGCCGCCAAAGGCTATTAGTACATCCGCCTTTACATCCTCATAAAGTTTAACAGCTTTTTCAACCGTATCCGTAGAGGGATTTGCTTCGGTTTCCGAGAACACATCCACCTTAAGTCCTTCTTTTTCTAAAGATGCTATCATTTCCGCCATGACACACATTTTTGCCAAATGCGGTCCTGTAATAATAAGGGGATGAACGCCGTTTAGTTTTTTTACATATTCCGGCAGTTTTTTCAAACAACCTGTTCCCACGATTACATTTTGCGGAATGGAAAATTGAAAATCTTTCATATCGGTTTCCTCAAATCAATTTTGGAATATAAATTCTGCATTTAACTGTTTGTAATAAATCATTCGTAATAAATCATTTGAAATTTGCCCTTATGACAAAGCTTCTACGGATTCCCTGATGATGGAAACGGCCTTGTCGCAATCTTCTTTTGTAATAATCAGCGGCGGAACCATACGAATCACATGATCGCCAATGGCGGTTACCAGCAATTTCCGGTCAAAGCAGGCATGCTTAATATCTACGGAATTCAATGTCTCATCAAATTCCACACCTACCAGAAGTCCTTTACCACGCGCCTCTTTTACATGCGGAATATCCTTTAGCTGCTCCAGGAAATAAGTGCCCACCTCTTTTGCATTTTCTGCCAGGTTGCGGTCTAAGAGTTCATTTACCTGAGCATAAGCAGCTGCGCAGGATACCGGGTGTCCACCGAAGGTAGTACCATGAGAACCTGCGGTAAATGCTTTTGCCACTTCCTTTGTTGCGCAAATGGCACCGATTGGCATACCGCCACCAATGGCCTTTGCCATGGAAACAATATCCGGTTTAACATCATAATCCATAAATGCCATTACGGTACCGGTTCTGCACCATCCGGTCTGTACCTCATCTAAAAGAAGCAACATTCCTTTTTCATCACAGAATGCACGAAGTCCCTGCAAAAATTCCTTTGTTGCCGGATGTACGCCACCTTCGCCCTGTACCGGTTCCACCATAATGGCGATGGTATTTTCCGTACAGGCATCCTTAAATGACTGTAAATCGTTGTAATCTGCGTAGGTAAAACCGTCAGTCATTGGACCAAATCCAATCTGGCAACCATTGTGTGGCTGACCGGTTGCGGACATGGAACCAAAGGTTCTTCCGTGGAAGCCCATTTTTGCGGTAACAATGTGATATTTATTCGGTCCGTATTTTTCTACACCGTATTTTCTCGCCATTTTAATCATGGCCTCATTTGCCTCGGTACCGGAGTTCTGGAAAAAGATTTTATCCATTCCAATGGTAGTACAAACCTTTTCTGCAAGCAGTGCCTGAGGAATAGTGTAAGGATAGTTAAATGTGTGCATCAAATCTTCTACCTGATCTTTTACTGCAGCAACAACTTTTTCATTACAGTTACCCGCACTGTTAACAGCAATACCGGCATAGAAATCAAGATATGCCTCTCCGTTTTCATCGTAAATGTATTGATCTTTTGCAGTCTCTGCCAGCATGTCAAAACGCTCCATGGTTTCAATCATGTAGGTGCTTGCCTTCTGTTTGATGTCTTCCTTTGTTAATCCTAAGTCTTTTAATTTCATAAGTAATCTCCTCCTTCTATTTCGTTCCTTATCGTAAATTTTCATCATGTCAAGATTGGTCTGTCATGGTCTGCAAATGTTACCGCAGACACCATTCCCGCGCCATTTTAATGGTAATGGGCAAATAATCCGCCGACACCGTCTTTCTTGTATCGCTGTCCCAGTGACTTGCCAGCCATCCGAGACGGACAATCCGGCGTAGCAAAATAAACATAGGCAATAACTCTTTTTCCTCCTGGGTAAGCCTTCGAATTTTTTCGTATCCTTTTAACCAGAATGCTGTCAGTTTTTTCAAATCCTTGGAATAGGTCACCAGAGTGCATCCCAGGTCATACAGGTAAAATCCGTAACCGCAATCATCGAAATCGAAAATCTGATTCGTTCCATCCTTGCGAATGATATTATAGAAATGCAAATCCCCATGAATCAGCCCGTAATGTTCCGGCGATCGTCCATATTCATTTAATCTCTTTGTGATTTTCTCCTGGCAAACCGCAAGTATCTGCTTATCTACACCCAGTAGTCCCGGATAAGCCCGCCAACTTCCCCACACACCGTTTTCCGAAAAGAAATTGGTAATGTCCCAGGAAAATTCTCTGAGGCGATTTGTCCGATCCCGCTCCATGGACTGTTTATGAAGTTTCGCAGTGATTTCTCCCATTTCCTCAATGGCGGTAAATAATTCTTCTCCCTGTAATTCTCCGAGAATCGTTCCTTCCAGAAAGGAAATAACGGAACAATTATAAGTAGTATCTTTGCAGGTAATCTGCTGAAGCACGTCTCCGTTTCTTCCCACATAGATTTTCGGTAAAAGCAAATCCGTATCTCTTTCGATTTCCTTCATCCAAAGCATTTCCCCCCGTAATTCCTCCGGGGTGTGGTAACCGTTTCGATGTAATCGGAATACAACCGGCTCCCGTTCCGCAAATGTAATTTTGTAAATGATGTTCTCGGAATATTTCAATAAAGTAACCTGAAAATTCTCCGGAAAATCATAGAGTTCAAGAAGCGACGATTTGATATATTTTTCCAAATTACTTCCAAAACCTTCCGCCATAACATCGCTCCCCTCTATCTTTTTATACACAACGATTGATGAATCGTATTTCTTAACAATCAGATTTTCCGGAAACCGCCAGCGCAATTCCCGTTATTCTGATTTTCTTGAAATCGCCAAAGCAATTCCCTCATCCATCTTTTCAAAAAGTTCATCCATAAACGCATCGTCACACAGCAAACCGAGTTTTAACTGAAGTGTATTCGGATGCAATCTGGAATTGTGTGCCCAGACGCCGCAATCAAACAAAGGTTTTGCTACGGTTCTGCTGGCATCTTTGCAATTAAAGTTCAGACCCATGATGACACCCCGTTGTGAGTAATCCATCAAAAAGCCGTTGTATTTATCACATAGCGCATCTACCCGTTCGGTAAGAATCTTCGTATTCTTATTTACTAAGGCCACTGTCTCCGGTCTGGTAGTAATTTCCAGCACCTTCATAGCAACGGCACAACCGATTTCTGAACCACCGCAGGTACTTCCGTGGAGTCTTCCGATATCAAACATCCAGCTTGCCGCCTTCCGGTTCATAACCGTTGCGGAAATTGGATAAACACCACCGCCAAAGCCCTTCGCAGAAGTAATCATATCCGGCACGAAGCCTTCATGTTCGAAATTCCACATTTTCCCAGTTCTCATCAAACCGGTCTGGGTTTCATCAGAAACATATAAGGTTCCGTATTTTTCACATAATTTTTTCACTGCTGCCTGATATCCGGTAGCCGGCATTGGGAAACCATAAGTTGCCAGAATGGATTCCATAATAACGCAGGCAACATCTTCTTTCTTTAATTCAGCCTCCATGGCATCCAAATCATCTCGCGGTACCTGCACAAAGTTATCCGGTTCATCACACAGGAAAGGATCCTTAAAAAGAGGATCTCCGGTGGAAACAGAGAGACCGGTATGACCATGATAGCAACCCTGCAGGGTTACCACTCTTTTTCGTTTCGTTGCATATCTGGCTGATTTTATAGCCACATCAATTGCCTCTCCGCCGCAGGTAGAGAAACATGCGTAATCCAATCCCTCGGGACAAAGGCTGGTCAGTTGTTCTGCCAAAAGCGCTTTTGTAATACCGGTAAAATGATGATTACCAACATCCAGTTCCTGTGTTGCATCTACTAAAGCCTGTACCACTTCCGGATTTCTGTGTCCCAGATTATAGGTTCCGCCGTTAATATGAATGTTCAGCCATTTTCGGCCATCCACATCCCAGAAACAATAGCCTTCCCGCTTGCCCATTACGATGTCCATGCCTCGTTCTATCCATTCCTGGGTTTTTCCGGGATTCCAATGTTTCAAACTTTTCTCTAAAATGTCTTCCCTTTTGATTTCCGAATTATTGATAAAACTCATGTGAACCGCCTCCATCTCTATGTACTTTTCTTTATTCCAGTTTCTGATTGTTTTTGATTCTCATTTCCGGGTTATCTTCCACCGGGGTTCCTTTCTACGGTTTTGGATTATTCCTTCTTCACATCTGTTTCCACCGGCTTCGTTGGTTTAATTACAACTCCCGGAAATTTAATCCTGATGTACTCTTCAATGATTTTTGCACTGTTTTCCAACCCTGCTCTTGCACTGTTAATGGTCAAATCATAATTGACCGGATTGGTCCAGTAATTGCCATGGGTGTAATACTCATAGTAGGCAGCCCGATATTTGTCGGTTTCCGTAATGGATTTATCTGCAACTGCTGCACTTACATCCATTCGTCTCATAACCTCTGCACGACAGAAATCTCTCGGCGCTTCAATGTAAATACTGATGACATTGGGACGATCCTTCAAAATGTAATCGGCACATTTTCCGACAATAACGCAGGACTCGGAATCTGCAAGATTTTCAATGATCTGCTTCTGAATGTCAAACAATTTATCGTCGGATACAAACTTCTTTGTGTCCGGTCGTTTGGTATGAGGCAAGCCCTTAATCAGACTCTGAAATAAGCCCTTCCCCCGCATTTTCTCATTTACCTCGGTAAATACTTCCTTATCCACACCACTCATCTGGGATGCCAGTGTCAAAATTCTGTTTTCATAGCAATGAATTCCCAGATCCTTTGCAACCATGCTGGCGATTTTCTTTCCACAACTTCCGTAACCTCTTGCTACGGTAATCACAATACTATCCATGTTAAATCCTCCCTCATTTTGCCTGTCCAATGCATTGTGCGGCTTTCGCTTCCCGGGCTTTTGCTTCCGGCATTTTCTTTTTCCGGGCTTTCAGTTTCCGCTAATGCACCTTGTCCGTCATCAACTTTCCATGTATCGTTTCAGGAATTCTCTTGTACGGTCATTCTTCGGATTGATAAACAGATTCTCCGGTTTGTCATCTTCCACGATATATCCGTTATCCATGAAAATTGTCCGGGTGGAAACATTTTTCGCAAATTCCATTTCATGGGTTACGATAATCATTGTCATTCCTTCACCTGCCAAATCCTTCATAACCTTCAAAACTTCACCAACCATCTCCGGATCTAAAGCACTGGTAGGTTCGTCAAAAAGCAGCACCTCCGGTTCCATGCATAAGGCCCGGGCAATTGCCACACGCTGTTTCTGACCACCGGATAACTGCATGGGACGGGCATTGATGTAAGGTGCCATCCCAACTTTTCGAAGAAATTTGATTGCTCTTGATTTTGCTTCTTCCTTGTCAACATGAAGGATTTTTCTCGTTCCAAACATGCAATTTTCCAGTACGGTCATATTGTTAAATAAATTGAATGACTGGAACACCATCCCAACCTGGGACCGGTATTTTGCCAGAGAACGCTGTGTGTTTTTAATTTCTACTTCATGGAAAAGGATTTGTCCCGAAGTAGGTGTTTCCAAATGGTTAATGCAACGAAGAAGTGTGGATTTTCCGGAGCCGGAGGAACCGATGATACAAACCACATCACCTTTTTCAATTTCGAAATCTATTTTCTTTAATACTTCGTGATCTCCAAAACTTTTTACCAGATCACAAACCTTAATAATTTTCTCAGCCATAGAACTTCTCCCCCTATTCATTTTCGAGATATTCGGTTGCAAGTTCATAATCTGCCTTGCCTGCCATTTTCTTCTCAAGAGAAAGGAAAATGCGGTTGAATACAAAACACATAATCAGGTAAATCACTGCAATTACAATGTATGCTTCAAAATACTTATAATAAGTACCGCCTGCCGTTTTTGCACTTAAGAAAAGTTCGCTGACACCGATAACATTTAATACCGATGTCATTTTCAGATTATTTAAGAAAGTGTTTCCCATTTCAGGGAAAATGTTCTTGAGGGCCTGTGGAATGATAACATAGAACATGGCTCCCACATGACTCATACCCATGGCCAGCGCTCCTTCCTCCTGTCCATGATCTACGGAATTAATACCGCCTCGAACCGTCTCACCCATGTAGGCTCCCGTATTCAAAAGTGTTACCAGAATACCTGCTGCCGCCGAAGCAATCATGAACCCATTCTGGCGAAGTCCATAGTAAATAACCATGCCTTGAACAATCATTGGCGTATCCCGGAATATCTCGACATAGAGATAAACGATAAACTGCAAAATCTTAAATAATACCTTTTTGAAGACATTGTCTTCCTTGTGAATTTTGGTAGTATTTACAACACCCACCAAAAATCCCAGCAAATATCCTAAAATGGTTCCGAGTACAGCTACATAAAAGGTTACCCATGTAGCCTTCAGAAATATATCAGAATACTTTTGTGCAATAAACCAGGCCCATTCCAGTACTCCCGACTCTTTTCCCGGTGTTGCTGTAAGTAACATTTCATATAGCATACGCTTCACTCCTCTTTCTGAACTGTTTCGATTTGTTTTCTATATCGTTTTTTACATCATTTCTTCTTTTGTTTTTTTCTGCCCTTACACAGTTTCTCTTTTGTTCTTGTTTTTGTTTACTTTTGTATATTTTTCTTTTGTTTGCTTTCGCTTCTGTTTGCTTTTGTTTGTTTCGCTTTTATATGTTTCGCTTTTTTGCGTTTTCTCTTTTGTTCTTCCCTGCTTTGACGCAACTTCTCTTTCGTTAACTTTTTTCAATATTGGGACGCCCAGGGGAAGTGCGATGTCCGCGATTAATAAACACCGCACATTAAGCGCCCCGGTATTATCAATATTTATTCAGCGGTAGCAGGCTGCATTGCAATCATCTTTGACATTAATTCATCCATTGCTGCCTGACCTTCCGGTGTAGAAGAAGTCCAACCCATACTGTCAAATGCTGCCTGAATTTCTGCACATTCCGGATCACCGCCGCGGAATAAGATACAACAACTGTTGGACTGACCTTCCGGTGCAACAAATCCGTCATCACTGTCAAGTTCCAACATAATCAAACCAGGCATGGTTGCAAGTGCGGATTCTGCGGTTGATCTTTCTGTAATCAACACATCTGCTGTCTGGTTCTGAATTGCCAGGAACAATTCGGAAGCTGCTTCGTAGTCAACCGCATCGATACCGCTTGGAATCTGGTCTTTGTAAAGTACAAAGTTTGTACCAAGCTGTGCAATCACATTCGGATTCATACCATCAAACTGAGAAAGACCGGTAATTCCTGCATATTCACTATCTTCTCTAACAACCGCCATAATTGTTCTTTCATAATAAGCAGATGTAAAATCGTAGATTTCATCTCTTTCTTCCGTGTAACATACACCACTCATGATGCAGTCATAGGTTCCGTCTTCCAGACCCATGAAAATAGAGGTCCAATCACTCTTGTATACTTCCAGTTCCCAGCCAAGTTCTTCACAAATCATCTGGCAGAGTGCTACATCATATCCGTAAGCATAACCATCTGCATTTTCAATTTTTACGGCTGTACTTCCATCCGGAAGTTCCGGTGACTGCTGTGTCCAGTTGTATGGTGCATAGGTACATTCAATACCAAGCTTCAATACTCTGGTTTCTTCGCCTGCATCTGCAGTTGTTTCTTCTGTTGTTTCCGTTGTTTCCGCTGTAGTATCCGATGTGTTTTCTGTTGTAGCAGTCTCTGTTGTGCTTCCGCAACCTGCCAGCATGGTTGCCAGCATGGTTCCTGCCATCAATAATGAGAGTAATTTCTTTTTCATAATCATTTCCTCCTTCATGTCTAATCGTTGCTCCAGTAAATAACAAAAGGCATTACACACACGATTTGTGTCTGTAACGCCTTTGTTGAAATGAATTCTATAAAAAAAATTCAAGTTACACAATGTGCAACTTGAACGGTTTTATTATTGCAAACTGAACAACAGCCTGTAAATGATCCTTTCACGAAAACATCATCTGCTTAATTAAAATACAATTGACCAGTTCCAGGTATTCCATGTAATCGTCCATTTCAAAGCCCAATAACTCTGTTATTTTGCTAAACCGGTAATGAAGCGTATTCCGATGAACATACAAATAATCTGCGGTTTTCGACAGATTAAACCCGTTCAGGTAATAGGCCAAAATGGTATCAATCAGAAAAGTTCCGTTTGCATTGTCATACTCCTCCAGTTTTCGCAGTTTTTGGTTACAATGCTCCAATACCTCCATCTGGTTTCCGCTACGGAACAAAAATTTATAAACTCCAAGTTGTCCCATGCTGATTACCTTCTTTTTCTTCGGGTTAGGCAAAATATCCTTCTTTGCAATCATGCATTTTGCCTCCTGATAACTCAGGGCAAATTTAGCCGGATCCCGATAAGGATTGCCCAAAATACAGGTTCCCTTTATCTTTCCTGCAAATTCCTTCCGCCGATCCAGATTTTGGAGCAGTTTTTCAAATTCATGTTCTATACTTTTATCCGGATACGCCTGAAATAACACCACAAATTTATTCAGGAAATTCATGTACATCGGCCTTCCCTGAATATTTGCCACTTCCTCACGCAGGCAGTTCATGTAATAGTCATAGAAATGCTCATCCTGATCCAGATTTTCTCCGTAAATGCGGTCCACAACAATAATTCCCACCCGATGAGGATTGGAAAAATCCAAATCAAATTGTTCGGATATTTTTTCAATATAAGCCTCATTGATATCATATCCAAACAAAAGATTGTAAAGAAAATCTCCCTTTCTCTTGTTACGCACATTGGATTCGAGAATAAGATTACCAATACTTTGCGTAATATCCACAAATGTGGCATTTTCCCAGCGAATTGAAAATAGGGGCAATTGTAATTTGTCCGCAAGTCTGCATAATTTTTCCGGAATGGGTTCACGGTTGTCTTTCACGGAAATGGCAAATCCGGATATACCAAGTTCATTTAATTCTTCCATGGCCAAAGCCGCTTCTTCAAAATCATAGCGTTCAAAATCAACCACACAGAGGGAAAAATTTCCATGGTTCATATGCTCCTGAAACGGGCGGGTCATAACCACATAAGTCCAGGAAACCATTCGGTCCAAGCCGGATTCCCCGGCAATTAACTCCACACCGTCCAGGTTTAATTTCAAGATGTCTCTGCACTCTATCATTTCACAATCTCCTGAATTCCGCTTCCGCCATCAATCACGATATCCTGTCCATTAATATAACTGTTTTCCCGCGACGCTAAAAATGCAGCCAGATAACCGACCTCCCGTGCCGTTCCCGGTCGTTTCAGGGGATTTTTGCAGGCAGCTTCCATCTGCGCCTCATTTAATACACCGGTTTTTATCCAGCCCGGCAGGATGCAATTCGATAGAATTCCGTTTCCCGCTTCTTCATATGCAATGCTTTTGCTTAGCGCCGTAATTCCGGCCTTTGCTGCTCCGTATCCCGCCTGCCCTGTGTGAGTTACCAGCGGTCCGGTAACAGAGGAAATGTGAACAATTCTGCCGTATTGCTGCTCTCGCATCAGTTTTAAAACATTAGAAGTCACATTATAATTCAAAGTCAGGTTTCGAAGAATGATTTTGTCCCAGGACTCATAGTTCATTTCCTCCAGCGGATATCGAATTGCACCCTGCTTTCGCTCGGAAACAGACGCATTGCCTGCATTATTAATCAAAACATCGATGCGGCCGTATTTTTCCCGAATTTCCAGAACCAACTTCTCAACCTGCTGCCGGTCGCACAAATCAGCCACAAAGGACTCCACCCGGGAAATACCGCTTTTCTCCAATTCCTTCCGGCGTTCCCGGATTCGTTCTGTGGTGGCCGTCAGGAGAATGGTTCCGCCAAGTTCTCCCAGTACCTTGGCGCATCCGAAACCGATACCCTCCGGATTGCCGGTTCCGGTAACCAAACAAATCTGATCCTCAAAGGAAAACATAGGCATGTACCTCACTTTCTTTTCACTGGCAATGTGCCTTTCTTCTGTGCCTTTCTTATCCGTGTCTTCGGCAATGTGCAGGCATACTCCGTATTTGCTTCGCAAATAATGTCGCATACTTTGGCACATTGCCGGGCGACACAAAATCAAGTTCTTGGCACATTGCCGGCTATGGTTCTTCAATCAGTTTGATGACGGAGGTATTGGCGTAAGTTAAGGGGTCCGAATGAAGGAAAAATACACTTCCTTTGATTGGAGCATACAGGGTTTCCAATATTTCCCCATCGTAGGCATGAATAATGTTGGCAAGAGGTGTTCCTTCTTCAATGGAATCACCAATTTTCACCAGTGCTTCAAACATGCCGGACTTCGCCGTCTGAACGGATACCAGTTCTTTATCGTCAATAACTCTTGTAGTATGCATTTTTGTTTCCTGATATTTCACAAGTCCGTTTTTACTGCAAAAACGAAGAACAGCCAGTACCGCCTGTCCCGCGCTCTTAGAATCGATTCGCGTGGTTGTGGTGGTGTAAATGCTGTAAGCTTTCGTATCCCACACCTGCCAATTGTAATTCAGGGTTGTGGTGTCATAAGGGCGGACATTTCGTTGCACAACATAAGGCATGCCAAACTTTTTGGCCGTTTCCACATCGGAAAATCCTTCCTTCATCATACGGATATGAGGTACAAAATCCCCTGGCATATAGAAAGAGGTAAATTGGATTCCATATTCATAATCCTTGATTTCCTGAAATACCCCGTCCGCAATTCGTTGTGTGGTTTCTCCCAGATCATAACCCGGAAACATACGATTAATATCCGTATTGTCAATCGGCCAGAAACGCTTTTGAATGTTCATGGAATAAGGATTGCAACAAGGGATAATTAAAATCTTAATGCCCTTTTTTATGCGATCCTCTGCTTCTAATTGCTGAAATTTTTTTACCAGTTTGGTGCAGCAATACAACTGCTGAACTTCATTGCCCCGCATACTGCCAACGATGCAGAGTGCCTTTTTGCCTTTTCCGAATTCATATCCGGTAATACGGAATTTGTCCCGGTACAATCCGGCTATTTCATACAGAACTTTTTCTTTCAATCCATTCACCAACCTATTTTTTCACTGTCAATAATTTGCAACCGTTCGCCTTTTATCGTCAATCATTCATTGTTTGACGATAACCGGCTTTGCTATTTTTCACCAACCATTCGGCGGCTATTTTTCTGTACGGTATGCTTCCCGGCGAAGAAGGCGGCCGATTAAAGAGCCTTCATCCACAATGGGATAATCCCGAATGGTAAATAAAATGCCATCGGCAGGACTAACCACTTCGTCCAATACCTCACCCCGCAAAGGGTCCAGAATCTGACCGACCAGATCACCTTTTCGCAGCTTCTCCCAGTGTTTTACTGCCGGTATAAACAAGCCACCTGTAGAGGCATTGAAAAAGCACACATCATCCTGATTTTTTGAAATAATTGGCTTACGGATCGGACTGGTCTTTCCCTTCCAAATTCCCATGGAATGCATTAAATTCAAAATACCCTCCACAAGTTGATAACCGTACTCTTTTGTAATACGCATACCTACACCCATTTCCACCACAAGGCATGGGGTATTGGTACTGTTAAGACTGTAAGCCAAAGTGGACTCCAGTACGGTACTGGCGCCATGCACCCAGATGAAATCCACATTTAACTCCTTTGCCAGAGGCACCAGTTCCTTCTCATTTAACTCATTAATCCGAATCTGGGGAATCTCCGTAAGGTAAATGTTACTGGCATGAATGTCAATCACCACATCCGAACCGGACAAATCTTTCACAATTTTGGAAGCCAGAAATTCCGTCATGTTACCGTCTTTATTTCCCGGGAAAATCCGGTTCATGTCCAGGTCAAATGCCGGAATTCCTCTTGTTATGGAATCAATTCCCAAAGGATTCATAGCCGGGTAAATGTCTACAATCCCCTCCAGGGCACCAATTTCCTGCTCTATTCTTCTTGTAAGTTCATAACAGACAAACTGTCCCTCCAGTTCATCACCATGAATACCGGTAACAATACTGATTCGTTTTTTCTTTGTCCGATTTTTTTCTTCCGGCATCATCCGATGTTTTTTAATTTCCAGAACCTCGTCCACCGGCAATGCTATTTGCGCCACTGTCTTAATCATTTATCTCGTCCTTTATCAAATTCTGCTATAAACGCTTCCGCAGATAGTGCTGCCCCATACTTTTTTCTGTAACGCATACGCTGACCTTCTGGGTTTGTGTGCCGCCACCATGCATGGTGCCACGATTAATCTGACATTCCGTTGCATCTCTTCCCACTCCAATTTTAATGTGGGCATCCTTAACTACCGTATGATTCGTAGGGTCCACTCCATACCATTTCCCATCCTGCAAAACTTCTACCCAGGCATGGGTGGCACCCTCTCCTTCAATAAATCCTGTAACATATCTGGCAGAACAGCCCTCCAGAAGAAGCAAAGAGATTAAAATGTGAGAATAATCCTGACATACGCCTTTTCCAATCTGAATCGCCTCCTCAGCGCTGGTTTTTACATCTGTGCAGCCCTTTTCATATATAAAATTCTCCTGCAAGCGGTCCATAAAGAAAATCGCTTTCTCCAAAGGTGTCATCCCGGTTATGTTCTCTAAAGAAAACCCGTTATTCTCTAAAGAAGACCCGTTATTCTCTGAAGAGGGACCGTTATTCTCCAAAGAGAACAGGATTTTTTCATGGTAGGCTTTCATATGTTCTCCCGGGCAGGTCAATTTGGCGCTATGCCGGAAAAGCATTTCCTCATTTTCCGTTGCCACAGCGTCATAATCCGCTTTTCCGCATTCCGCATCTCCCCAGATATGAAATTTGAAATAATTATGAGGCATATCGTTGCAACCATAGATATAACGATTCCCATGGGAATCATTGGCCCATTCCGGTTTTGCATCGGGAATCATCTCAATCGAGAGATTAGAAATTTTTTGCCTCTCATTATCCATAGGAATACACTTAATGGTGTAATAACAGATGTTCACATCCTCGCTGTATTCAATTTCCATCGCATAATCAAAATGCAGATTTTTCAATAATATTCCTCCCTTACCAATTCCTCCCTTAACGCTCCACTACGCCGGTTCCGCCACAGGTCGTGCAATTGGCAATGCCGTTGCAGACCGGACAAACATGCTGCAGCGTTCCATGACAATGGGTACACAGATAACTTGGTGAACCATTGCAGGCATCACAGGTAATTCTTCCGCTACCGCCACAATGTCTGCAGGCTTCTCCGCTGGTGGCATCCACGCCACTTCCCTGACATCCATGACAGTTAATGGTTGCAGAACCGCCACAGGTTGGGCAGGTTTCATATCCTGTCTGGTTACAAGCCTTACAATCCACAATTCCGGTTCCACCACATTCACTGCACACAATTCCGGTTCCGCCACAATCCTTGCAGGTCACCGGCGTTGCCATAATAACCTCTTCCACATGCTGACTCAGCATTTCCGCATTGATATTATCCGTATCTCCTGCAACCTCAATATGTACCTCATTTTCATCAGTAAGAAATTCTTTTTCAATTGCAGTTTCAACAATATCTTCAATTCCCTGTTCAATTGACTGACCGGCCAGATTCAATTCGGAAAATACTTCCGCATCCTCGTTGAGATACTCCACTTCCTGAATGACCTGCTCCTGATCCAGATAGAGGGCCAGCTGCGGATTAATGGTGACATAAACTACAGTCACACAATTTTCCGGCATTGGAATTTCTTCTGCTACATCCTCCGATACGGTTTCCGCATTCTCCGAAACCGTAACTTCCGGCTGGGGATGTGAAACCGTCTCATTTGCCGAGGTTGCCTGCGTGTTTCCGCAGGCCGTTAATAAAAGGCCAAGCACCATCAGTATTGCGGATACAAATTTTCTCTGTTTTCCCATTTTCTGTTTTCCCATTCTACATACCTCACTTTTCCATAACATATTATTTTCGCTATCTGTAATTCGTCAAAGAATTACATTTCCACTAAAAATAATAGCATAATCGCAATATTCTTCATTTGCTTTCTTTGGCAATTTGAAGTTGTGAGGTCATCCCGGAAATCATTTTCCGAAGTCAAATTATCAGAGTGCGCCGCCACCCG
>JBJEMA010000085.1:8722-33381 GCA_051879435.1 Lachnospiraceae bacterium | reverse complement strand
GAAATCATTTCCCGGAGTCAAATTATCAAAGTGCGCCGCCACCCGGAAATCATTTCCCGGAGTCAAATTATCAAAGTGCGCCGCCACCCGGAAATCATTTTCCGGAGTCAAATTATCAAAGTGCGTCGGCGCCGGCAATTTTCAAATGCACCGGCAAATTAAACGATTGCCTCCACCAGATTTACAAGATTGTAGTAATCGATTTCCGGCTTGCTCACTTCATCTTTTATATGGCTGAGTTTTTCCTTATCGTACTCCAGACCGCTGCGCTCCACCCGTGGAATCAGACGGTTCACTTCTCTGACCAGTTCCATAGGCTCCACCTCCAGGCGCGCATAAAGATCCACTCGTTCAATTCGTTTTCCGGCTTTGATAATATTACGAATCCGAAGATCATCAATCTGATCATCTACGGTTCCCCAAAATGCCAGAATGTTGTCTACCACACTTTGCATTTCAATGAGAGGCGCATCACTGATTTTTGCACGATTCATTTCATAAATTGCAAGCTGGATATACGACAATGCCTCGGAGCCGATACTTTCCCGAAGTACAATTGCGTTATCATAAGCGCGATTCAGATTCCGGATAATGGAATCCGGATTTTCCTCGTCAAACGGATAACGCTTCATAAAATCATCTTTGTCCGAATAAATATTGGGAATATCTATTAATTCGCAAAATTGCCGGTAACTATCCATGATTTCATCAATCATGGAGTCAAAACTATGAAAATAAAGACGAACCGTTGTATAGACCCGTTCGGTATAGCGACCAAGCCAGAATAAACGGTCTGCCTGTTCTACTGAGATAATACCCATGTGTCCTTAAAACCTCCTCCCTGCGAAGAATTAACAATAAAGGAATCCGGATTTCTGGAAAATCTGGTCAGCCCGCTTTTCCAAACCAGGGGCTCGTCTGCCATTAAAACAAAAGCGCGCAGATCTGCTTTTCTCGGAATGGTCTGCCCATTTTCCAAAATGTCTAAATCCTGGAAATCAATAACCTCCTGCGCAATGAAACGACGCGGCTCATTCTTCAGAAACTGAATGAAATTTTCCTTTTCCTGCCTGGTCATACTGCTGCCGAAAACAACACCATAACCACCGGCTTCCGCCACATCCTTCAGTACCAGACGGTCAAAATTGTCCAGTACATATTTCATATCTTCCTCATAGAATGGCAAATAGGTCGGCGCATTGTGAAGAATCGGATCCTCACCCAGATAGTAGGAAATCATCTTCGGAACAAAATAGTAGATTCCCTTATCATCTGCCACCCCATTTCCCGGTGCATTCAGTAGCGCCACATTTCCCTTTCGGAAAACATCATAAATGTGCGGAATACCGATTACCGATTCCGGATTGAAATTCATTGGATCCAGATATTCATCGGAAATACGACGATAAACAGCACCAACCCGTTCGTGTCTGCCATCTGCAGTAATGAAATACAATTTATCATTTTCCACAATCAACTCGGAACCGTTAACAAGATGTGCGCCGGTCTGTTCAGCAAGATACGAGTGTTCAAAATACGCCGCATTATATCTTCCCGGCGTTAAAATGACGGTATGACCGCCAACATTTACATTATCCATGGTTCTTCGGAGCAATTTTGCATAGTTGCGGTTGTCCTCCAGATGAACATCATGAAAAGTGTTGGGAGAACTTCTCCGGCAAAGATCCCTGGCTATCATGGGATAGGAAGCACCGGAAGGAACCCGCAGGTTATCTTCCAATATGTACCATTCCTCATCTTTCCCCTTAACAAGATCAATTCCGGAAATGTGGGAGAAAATATTTTTCACAGGCATTACGCCTTCACATTCCACCATGTACCCGCTGGAAGCGAAAATGAAATCCTCCGGAACCACACCGTCTTTCACAATTTTCTTGTCGCTGTAAATATCTTTCAGAAATAAATTTAATGCGACAACCCGTTGTTTCAGTCCTTTTTCCAGAAAAGCAAATTCTTCGTGGCCAATAATCCTTGGTATGGCATCGAAGGGAAATAATTGCTCCTTGAAGGTGTTGTTTTTATAGATTCCAAATTTGACACCATACCGGGCGAGAAGAGAATTCACAGCATCCGTTCGTTCCAGTAATGCAATGTTTTCCATACGCATTCCTCCCTTTCTCTTTCTTTTGTTAAATATTCTTTTGTTGAAAGTTTTCTTTTGTTTAAGGTTATCTTTCGTTTAAAATGAAGAAGGCGCTCTGCTAAAAAGCAGAACGCCTTTGTTCGTTATGTTTAAGAATAATGAACTCGCTTCAATTTGTCAATCCCGATTTTATATTGTCCGATTTCCTATTATCCGCCTTCCCGGTTTATCTATGTATCAAATCAATTTTTACCGATAGGAAATTAGAAAGTATATACAGCCGCTCCATAAGCCGGAAGATTAAAACTGATGGCATAAGGTTTATTGTCGCACTCCATCTTAATGGATTTAATTTCACTCGGAAGTTCATTGCCCTGACCACCAAATCTCTTATCATCACTGTTAAGTACCAGTTTATATTTGCCCCGCTTTGGAACGCCCAGATAATAATTATCCCGCTGAATCGGTGTCATATTCAAAACAAAGAGAACCCGATCCTTGCCGTTTTGGGACTTACGCATAAAGGAGTAAGTACTTCTGTCTGCATCATTTGGATTAATCCATTCAAATCCATCCCAACTGTCATCCAGTTCATAAAGAGCCGGGTGCTTGCGGTAAAGATTCAGCAACTCGCGAACATATTCCAGCATGCCCTTGTTCAAATCATTTTGCAATAAGAACCAGTCAAGTTCTCTTGCTTCACTCCACTCTCTCTCCTGACCGAATTCCTGTCCCATGAAAAGAAGTTTCTTGCCGGAATGACCGAACATAAAGGTGTAGCCTACACGCAAATTCGCATATTTATCAATCTGGTAACCCGGCATCTTATTTAACATGGAACATTTCAGATGAACCACCTCATCATGGGAAAGAGGCATAATATATTTCTCGCTGCAATTGTAACTCATGGCGAATGTCATCTTGTTGTGATTGCCTTTACGGAAATACGGATCCAATTTCATGTAATCACAGAAATCGTGCATCCAGCCCATATTCCATTTGAAGGTAAAGCCCAAACCGCCTTCCTCCGGTGATGCCGTAACCTTTGGCCATGCGGTGGATTCTTCTGCAATGGTAATTGCGCCGTTGTTCAATCCGCGAATTACGGAATTCAAATGACGGAAGAATTCAATGGCATCAAGGTTTTCATTTCCGCCATATTTATTTGCCACCCATTCGCCATCCCGCTTTCCATAATCCAGATAAAGCATGGAAGCAACGGCATCCACACGAAGTCCGTCAATGTGGAACTCACGAATCCAATAGAGTGCGTTGGCAATCAGGAAGTTACTTACTTCACTTTTTCCAAAGTTGAAAATCTTTGTTCCCCAGTCCGGATGCTCACCGAGTCGCTTGTCCGGATGTTCGAAAAGACATGTTCCGTCAAATTCTGCAAGACCAAAGGCGTCTCTCGGGAAATGAGCCGGTACCCAGTCAAGGATAACACCGATTCCGTTTCGGTGTAGTTTATTTACCAGGTAAGCAAAATCAGCCGGTGTTCCGTATCTGGCAGTCGGTGCAAAATAACCAGTAACCTGATAGCCCCAGGAGCCGTCAAAGGGATGCTCCGCAATACCCATCAATTCCACATGGGTATATTTTAAATCTTTCAGATATTCGCAGATACGATCTGCAAATTCACGATAATTATAGAAACCGTCTTCCGTTCCGTCCGGGTGTTTCATCCAGGAGCCGATATGGCATTCGTATACGGCAACCGGAGACTGAAAAATGTTTTTATTCGCTCTTTCCTCTAACCACTTTTCATCGGACCATTTCAACTTGGAAATATCAGCTGTAATAGAAGCGGTACCCGGTCGAAGTTCTGCCTGGTTGGCAAATGGATCTGCCTTATAAATGCCTTCACCCTTCTGCGTTGTAATATAAAATTTGTACATTTCTCCGGTGGAAACCCCCGGAATGAAAATGGAATAAATGCCTCCTTCTCCAAGGCGTTTCATAATATGTTTTTCCGTATCCCATCCGTTAAATGTACCAACTACGCTGACTCTCTTAGCATTCGGTGCCCAAACTGCAAAATAGGTTCCTTTTTTCCCATTCTCGACGGAAGGATGCGCACCTAATTTTTTATAAATGTCATAATGGTTTCCCTGTCCAAATACATACATATCCGCATCAGAAATAAATACGGTATTTTCATTTTCCGATGTTTGGGCGGAACCGTTTGAATTCGTATTTTTTGTTGAAGAAGCCTTTGGTAAATTTGCTTTTGATGGATTTGTTTTCACTGTTTTTGTTTCTGCCATAATTTCCCCTGCCTTTATCATTTATTTTACAAGACTGATTTTTTCCATTTGTCCACTTACCGGACAAAGTCACCCTCCTGGAGAATAATCATATCTTCGTAATCATAACGTTTACCACCTAAAATCCGGAAGTAAGTTTTCAGACTTGGCCGCTTTGCATGTGCGATTGCTGCATCCACGATTTCTTCCACTTCCTGCGGAGTTACATTGTGTTCCCCAATCTGAAGTTCACTGATTCTCTGGTGAAGTGCAAGTACGGCTTTTGTCTCGTCAATCTTATATTCCAAACCATAGGCATATTTTTTCGCATAAGCAACTAACGCATTGTTGCTCATTGGCGTAATATCAATCCGGGCGTTGAAATAACCGGTTAATACTTCATAATCATTAATCATGGCATCGATAGAACGCTTTGTGTCTGTCAACACAATCACAATGCCATTCTGAGAGGTCTCCAGTACCTTTGTGATATTTTCCAGCGTATCCCTTGTCATATCTGCGGCATGCTCAATAATCAAAGCCCCGTTGGCCAGTTGGGAAATCATGGAGGCCACATCCTTCTTGTTCATCTTGGAACCGCTGATTTTTGCAGCCCGCTTGGAGACAAAATTGTTGTCCGTCATCTGAATTTCTTTGATGACATCCTTTGCCATTTCTACCACACTGGTACTGTTATCACCGGTAACAATGACATTGCCCACATACGGCGCAAGACTAACCAAATCAATGGCTGCCAGAATCTGCTTACGCATTTTCTTAGAATAAAGAAAATCAGCAAACAATTCCAATTCGTCCTTCGAGAATTCGCGCTCTGCGTTATTCTCACTTTCCTCGTCTTCCACATAATCATCGTTGTTTTCTTCTTCCGTCTCGATTCCAACCTTGTCAGCGGCGGCTTCCAAAGCATCTCCAATGGAATTGATTTCGGCCGTATCAAGAATAGGCGCATTCTCTGACATTGCCATTTCTTCCGGGAATGATTCTGTCTCTTCCTCCGGAAGTGCCTCTGAACTCTCCTCGGCAAATGCCGGCTCTTCTTCCGGATATGCCTCCGGCTCTTCCCCGGAAATCTTTCCTGCAGTTACTGCTTCTTCTTCCGGATTTGCCTCCGGCGCTTCCACAACGGAGGTTTCTGATGATTTTTGTAACTCAGCTTCCGGCGTCAAAGTTTCCGCCTTTTCGGATACTGCCTGTTTTGTATTCGTTGCTACAGCATTGGCTCCGAGATTGGCAACGGCCACAGACTCCTCTGTTGTTTTTGCCTCGGCTCCCGCTATAGTTCCAGCGACTTCTGCTGCAGTTCCTGCTACAGCCCTTGCAGTTTTTGCTGTTACCGTTCCTGCCATGGCTCCTGCAGCACTTGCAACTCCTGCCTCGGCTCCCGCAACGGCGGATCCAGCGGTTTCCGCTGCTACGGCTCCTGCGGCAACGCCCGCAACGGCTCCCACAACGGCGGATCCAGCGGTTTCCGCTGCTACGGCTCCTGCGGCAACGCCTGCAACGGCTCCCACAACTGCACCGGCAGCTGCTGCCAATTTATCATCCGCAATTATGTTTTCTCCTTCCGAATTGTCTTCCATATTGATTGCCTCAATGGAATCCGGCGAGTATTTATTATTCCCAAACAAAACAGAATGGCGTCCACCATTCACAACATCGTGAACATCTTCTGCTTTTTTTAATTCCAATTCATTGTTTAATACCCGTTTGGCATCTCTTTGTTCTTTTTCCAAACGGGAGATTAAATCATTCTTGTTTGCCTCTTCAAACTCAAGGAATAACGGACCGGTCTTGTCCCAAATATTCTGATGTGTAATATCCTTCTGTTTCTGATCCTGAGACTTCTTGATGGATTCCCAACCGGCCAGCATATCTTCGATGGTCATCTGCCCGGTAATCTGTTTCTCCAGCATTTCCTGTTGCGGATTCAAATTATAGGCCACAGCGTAAGGATCATCTTCCTGAGATTTTGACGGTGCACTTTCAAGCACCTTCGGTTCATAAGCACTATCCGATATTACCGGTTTTTGCTCCACTTCCACATCAAAAATGTTCAAGCCTTTTCTTGCTGCATCTTCTGCCGGCTGCGCATTGGAAACGATATCGGAATACATCCCAAGTGGTGCTTTGTCCACTACAATATCTCCCGTTTTGTCCTCAAAGAATACCTCTCCGGTCTCTTCATCCGGAAGTTGCTGCGGCGCATATTCTGCTCCTGCTTCTTTTGGTGCAAAGGCTTCTTCTGTATGTCCCGTCTCCGGCATACACTCCTGCTGCGGCGCATATTCTGCTTCAACGCCTTCCTGCGCATACATATCCTTTTGCAATGCCTCATCGGAAATGTTATCAATCTTCCCGGTTCCCGGAATCGGAGTTCCATCCTCAAAGAACAACTGCTCCTCTACTAAATCGCCATTGGCGTAATAGAAACGACCATCTTCACCTTCGTAAATGACTTCGTCCCCTTCCTGCAGTTCTTCCGGATACATTTCCTGCTCATAGGGACCATCCGGACTCAGACTATTTTCTTTAATATTTCTACTCATCTCGCGGGTGTTGTCATATTTTCCCATAATATCTTCATCGGATACCATATCCGGAGAAGTGTTGCCATCCATCATAGGACGGAGCAATTTATTCGTGATGGCATCGGATGACGATGGCTGCTTTTCATATTCATCTCCCATCAATTCCCGCATGCTTTCGGCCAGTGCCTTCTGCAAATTGATGGTGTTAAATTTACTCATATCAATCGTTTTTACATGGAAATCATCATCCCCAAGTTCCGGCATCAATCCCGGCTCTGGCTGTTCCACAGAGTACTGGTCGCTTTCTACTGCTTCAATTTCCTCTTCAATGTCCATACGGCGGTCATAAACTTCCTGCTGCTTTGGTGTAAGCTTGCTGTGCAACATTTTCAATTCCATGGACTTGATTACAAAAGGACCGTCACCAAACCAGGTAATGAGTTCATCACAGGTTTCCACACATTTTGTGGCAAGACCAACCCGGTGATAAAGGTAAGCCAGTTGATACGCCCACTCTTCCCGGTAGTCTTTATGTTTTAATTCCTCCAGAACTGCAATCCGGTCTTCCAGACTGGCGTCCTCCAGTTCCAAAATCCTGTACTGTAAAATGTAGGCACCGGAATCCTTCGGTGCAATCTTTTTATAAATGGAAAGAAACTGAAGTGCCTTAATTATATCATTGAGTTCTATGTATAATTCACAAAGAGAATATACGATGGTGCGGCTGTTGTGATTACGCTCATACGCCAAAAGCATAATTTCCAGCGCTTCTTCATATCTGCGATTAATCTTGTATAAGTCACTGATTTTCTGGAGCATACTGAAACTGCGAACCTTGCGCCAGTCAATTTTATCTGCAATCTTAACTGCCTTGCCAAACTTTTCATTGGCAACCAGTGACATTATTTCTTCCGAAAGGATTTTGTACTCCTGTTTATCCACTTTTCTTTCACCTCGTTAAATTGCTACAGTTTATCTTGTAACACCCGAAAATCGCATAAAAACACTCCTACCAAGTTTACCATAGCGCCCCACTAAAGTCAAAAATACAATGTGTTCAGAATATGCAATCCGCGGGGTTGTGGCTATGCTGCGATGCAATGTGCAGTCAGGAAAACTTCTGTTACCGACAACAAGGATTAACGGAAAGGAAAGCAAATCATCATGGCGCACATAGTAAATCCGTCAGTTTAGCAAATTCTTCCAGACGAAAAACTTCTCCTCGCACCGTTTCCTTCTGACCCATTTGTGTCAATGCCCCGGTCACCTTTTCCTTTGTCAAATGTAATCCGGGATCGTTGCAGAGCCCATTTACCAAAGTTTTCCTTCTCTGGTTGAAGGAAGCACGAATAATCTGAAACATAAAAGCAGGATTCTGAACCTGTACCGGCGGCTGGTCGTAAAGGGTCAGCCGAATGACGCTGCTGGCCACCTTAGGCCTTGGCATAAAACATTCCGGTGGAACAACCGCTACGATTTCAGGCTTTGCGTAATATTGCACTGCCAGGGAAAGCGCTCCGTAATCTTTTGTTCCCGGGCCAACCTGCATGCGGTCGGCAACCTCCTTTTGCACCATGATGGTAATGCTTTTCAAAGGAACCTTATTTTCCAAAAGTCCCATGATGATAGGGGTTGTGATATAGTAAGGCAGATTAGCCACTACTTTCATGGGTTTCCCCCCATTGTGCTCCTTAGCTAAGGCGTTCAAATCCACCTTTAGAATATCCTTGTTGATAATGGTGACATTGTCGTAATCCCCCAGAGTATCTTGAAGAATTGGAATCAAATCGCTGTCAATTTCCACTGTAACCACATGACCGGCCTGCTCCGCCAGATACTGGGTCATGGTGCCGATACCCGGGCCGATTTCCAGCACGCAGTCTTCCTTTGTTATTTCAGCCGAATGAATGATTTTCTCCAGCATGCTCTGATCAACAAGAAAGTTCTGTCCAAATTTTTTGCGAAACTGAAAATTATGCTTTTCGATGACTGCCGCTGTGGCAGAAGGGGTTCCAAGAGACGCCATAATTATTTCTCCGTTCTATGATTTCATATCTTATATTTCATAAAATGAAAATATCATAACATTTGATATTTTAAAGGACTCATAAATATATTTCTGTTACCGGTTTTCTTAACCTATTTCAGTGGTTAAAATGCTTCAGACCGTCTTCACAACATGATTCAGACAATTTCTTAACATGCTTCAGACGGTTATGCGAAATACCCGGCAGGTATTTTCCCAGGCCATGCGCTCCACCTCCTCCGGGGACATTCCTTTGCATTTGGCTATTTCCGCAATCATATAGGGAATATTCAGGGAGGAATTACGTTTCCCGCGAAATGGCACAGGAGCAAGATAAGGGGCGTCGGTTTCCAGTACAATGCGATCCATGGGAATATACTGCACCGCCTCTTTCAATTTTTTTGCGTTTTGAAATGTGACAACCCCGCCAATGCCGAACAGATATCCCATATCCATATAATCCCGGGCCGCTTCCCTGGTGTAGGAATAGCAATGAATAATCCCGGACACATCCGGATATTCCCGCAAAATGTCCAGAGTATCCTTGCAGGCCTCTCTGGAATGAATAATTACCGGCAAATTGGTCTCTCGACATAGTTCCATTTGACGACGGAACCATTTCTTCTGCGTCTCATGATCCGGCTCCGGCCAATAGTAGTCCAAACCGATTTCTCCGATAGCAACGATGCGGTCATGACTACATTTTTTCCGAATATCTTCCATGTCTTTCTCACAAAGTTCTGCCACCTCATTAGGGTGAACACCCAATGCACCATAGACAAAATCATATTTTTCTACCAATTCCAATGTGTTGTCAACGCTCTTCAGGGATGCGCTGACATTGACTACATTTGCAATTCCACCTGTCTTAAGGGAAAGCAACAGTTCTTCTCTGTCTTCTGCAAATGCCTCATCATCATAATGAGCGTGACTGTCAAAAATCATTTTCTCTTCCTCGCCGATTTCATGGATTTTTCATTTTCCCATTATCCTACTTTTTTCTTATCTTTACAAATTAATGCATAATCATTTTTTATTTGCCAAATTAACCAAATTTTTTGAATTACAATTTTTTTCAAAAAAATACTTGCAAAACGAAAATGCCTATACTATAATCATTTTTGCGTGTTGCGTAAAACATGCACCGCTAGCTCAGTTGGTAGAGCACCTGACTCTTAATCAGGGTGTCCAGGGTTCGAGCCCCTGGCGGTGCATTTGGAAGTCCATTTTTGAAGGCAATGACCTTTGGGGATGGGCTTTTATTTTTTCAAATATTGGTAATTCATGATTTTGATTTATGATTTTGTTTCATTTTTTGTTTTATGATTCTATTTCATGATTTCATTTCATGTTTTCGTTTCATGATTCATTTCATAGTTTCAATTCAAAAGAAAGGTTTAGGGTAGGGGAAATGAACAAATCCAGAAAAGGACTTATTATAGGAATTGCCGTTGGAGGAGGATTATTGCTGATTCTTTGCGTATTTCTTTCTCTGGTGCTGATAGACGAAAAACGGTTTCGAGGGGAACTGGAACATCTGGGCGTCATTGAAGAAACCGCATCTGACGCTGCAAAAGAAAATATAAATGAAGATAAAAACAGTAGCGAGGACGAAGATGTCCTGACCAACAATAATCCGGCCAATTTTTCCATGATTCGCGAGCCGCTTAGCACACCTGTGGGAAATGGAGAAGATACGGTTACCATTATGCTGTATTTCAACGGATCTAATCTGGAATCAAATTACGGCTGCGCCACAGATGATATTCAGGAAATCATCGATGCCCAGCATAGTGATAAGGTTAACATTGTATTGCAGACCATGGGAACACGGCAGTGGCAGAATTTTGATATTGCTTCCGACCATGCCCAGCGTTTTCTTATTGATGGTGACGGATTAACTCTGGTGGATGACACATTAACACAGGTGGATTGCACTACTGCTGAGACACTTGCCAAATTTATTCACTGGTCCGCAGAAAACTATCCTGCAGACCGATATATGCTGGTAATGTGGAATCATGGCGGAGGGCCGGTGGACGGTTTCGGCTACAATGAATTCGGAAATGTTCGTGACTCCCTAACCATCGATGAAATTCAATATGCACTGGATCGGGCAGATGTGAATTTTGATTTCATTGGCATGGATGCCTGTATTATGTCGTCCCTTGAATTTTGTTATGCAGTTTATGACCATGCCGATTATTCCATTTTATCCGAAGACTTTGAATCGGGACTGGGTTGGTATTACACCAACTGGATTTCTGCTATTTCCGAAAACACCTCCATTTCCATGGAGGAACTGGGTAAAATAATCGTGGATGATATGGTACAGGACAATATTGATGACCGGTTTGGGGACAGTGCAACCCTTGCTCTGATTGACGAGCGCTATATCCCGGATTTGTATCGTAACTGGAAAGCATTTGCTTATGAAAATGAGGCAGAACTGATTGCCATGAATTTCAGTATGGAAGTGGAACGCTCCTCACGGGCGAAAGTTGCACCGGATAAGGTAGCATTGGAAGCAAAGAATCCGAATTGGCCTATCAAAGTCAGCGATTTGCAGGATTATTATATAACGGACATGATGGCTGTTGCTTCTTCCATTCCGTCTACCAACTCAAAAGCACTTGCCAGAGCAATTAAAAACTGTATTGCTTACTATAACTGTACGGAAGATGATAACGGTCTGACAGGACTCACGGTAACACTTCCTTATAATGACGCATATTTCTACGAACGACTAAAGGATGTTTTCTACCATTGCGGATTTGACAAGCCGTATCTGGTGTGGCTGGAACGCTTTACCGATGCACAGAATGCGGACTATTACGATTATGAAGAATTCCAGAATTCCTGGAGTGGTTGGGATTCCTATACGGAAGGTTGATTTGTTATTTTTTGATGCGTTGCTCTTACGATGTAAACAGGGGAAGATTCTTTAATTCAATATAATCTGCCGATATGCGAAACAGAAATTCGTCCGGTACTTTTAGACATAGGTTCTCCCGCCCCTTATAGTATTCTTCAAAATGGTTGATTTTCCATTTATCCAGGTCTCGATTGCGGCGGATTAACTGTTGTAATTCCTGTTCTTTTGGAATTTCCACCCAGACAACAAAAGGATTTTGATTAAATATTTTTACCAGCGACGGATACCAGTCATCTTCCTGAATATACTGTTCAAAAGGGGCATCCAGAATCACGCTGTGATTGCTGCGCAGAACCTCATTGGCCGCATTGTAAAGCATGGTATGGGTCAATTCGCGGACAACGGTTTTATGAAGATGACTTTCCCGGTCTTCTTCCGGCAACCCAAGCAGGCGGTGAATTCTACCCGTTATTCCCCGGGTCAGTTCATCCTTATCCAGGAGAACCCAGCCGGTTTCTTTTTGTAATTGATTTGCCAGTGTTGATTTTCCTACTCCGGGAAATCCGGCAATGATAACGATTTGTGGCATATTATTCTTGCTCCGTATTTATTATTCTATTTTCCGTATTATTAATTCTATTTCCACTCCGTATTTATTTTTCTATTTTCAATGATTGACAATTCTATTTCTTTAGGGTATCATCTTTTTGTTGCGAATTCCACAACGGATATTCGTAAGATTATCGGCGCGTGGCTCAGTTTGGTAGAGCGCTGCGTTCGGGACGCAGAGGTCGCAAGTTCGAATCTTGTCGCGCCGACGAAAAAAGGAGTTGTTACACAGTAGTGAACAGCTCCTTTTCTATTTCTTATATCAAAAAAAATTCTGCACCAGCACCATATATAAAATGGTACTCACACCGATACTCAAAAGGGTGTTTCGTTTCCATGCATGAAGAAGCATTGCTACTCCCACACACAATAGTTCCGGCAAGCCGTGATTTCCCTGCAAAAGATTGATGTTTCTTATGCAATATACCAGAAGCATGCTCATAATTGCCGGCGGAAGGACTTTTCCCAGATAGGAAATCCATGCCGGCAATTTTTCCCCATGATCAAAAATAAGAAATGGCAGAAAACGAAGCAACATGGTTACCAGCGCCATGACGACAATTACAAGAAGAATACGGAAATTACCGGTTGAATCATTCATGATACGATCCGTATTATCCAACACATTATCTATAAAATTATTCATTACATTATCCATTAGTCGGTTCATTGTGTTTCTCTCTCCTCGTTCCATTTGCCCTTCATGCAAAGCAGCAAAACGGACATTACAATCAACGCAGGAATTAAAAAATTATCTGCACCAAAAATGAGAAGTGCAAGAATCGTTATGCAAAATCCGGCAATGGCAGGCAAATGTTTTTTATTTGATTTCCACTGCTCCACTACCAAAACTGCAAAAAGCACGGTCATCGCAAAATCAATGCCTGTGGTATCAAAGGGCAGGATGCTACCTGCTACGGAACCCAGAACACACCCCAGAATCCAGTAACATTGATTCATTAAGGTGACTGCAAAATAATATTTTGGGGCAGGAATTCCCTCCGGCACTTTATAGCCGGTTAAAAGTGCATAGGTTTCATCCGTCAGGCCAAAGATCAGATAAACTTTCCGAATTCCGGTTCCCCTGTATTTTTCAATCATGGAAAGGCCGTAGAATAAATGCCGGAAATTCAATAAAAAGGTTAACAAAGCTACCTGTAGCAGTGTGGCACCGGAGACCAGAAGCTCCACTGCCAGAAACTGCGCCGATCCGGCGTAAATGAACACACTCATCAGAAATGCCCATAAGGTACCATATCCGATGGAACGCAATAACAAACCAAAAGCAATTCCCAGTGAAAGATATCCTGCCATCACAGGAATTGTTTGAGGAAATACCTGCTTCATAATCTGCTTCATAGTAAAACCATCCTTCTTCTATACTGAAAATGCAGGGCTTCAGCAAATAATCGCCATACCTATCCGGCCCGGTACGGCAACCTTCCGGTGAGAACCTACATGTTTCCATAGCAATATTATCACAATTACATACATTGCCCCATTCATTTCAATAATTTCTCTTATACCTATTTTTTATTGGTTGTTTTAATGTTAAAAGCAGAGGAAATATATTAAATATTTATTTAGCACAAACAAACTCTTGCACAATTCTGTATTTAGTGTAAATATATATATGTAACATATTTCAATATATCCTTGTAACAAGAATATAGAAAGTCAAATGCAATTCTTAAATTCTTTTTCGATCTTTTTCAACAATCGCAATGTCCCTTTCGAAAATGAATCCATTTACTTAATTTAACACAGAATTTACTTTTGCTTTTTATTTCAAACTATTATAAGAACTATTATAAGAGAGGTAAATCAATATGAAAGAGTTATATGAATCAATCAATTTAATCGACTTACGTGCTATGGCTGTAAATCGCGGTATCAAAGGTGTATCCGGTTTGAAAAAATCGGAAATTGTCCAGTTAATGCTTGATAAGGACGAAGAGGAAAAGGCGGCAAAGGCAGAATTGGCAGCAAAAGCAGAATTGGCGGCTCAGGCTACGCGATCAGCAATGAAAGAACGTTCAACAGCGAAAAGAAAAAGTTCTTCCCTTATGGATCCTGAGGATTGTATCGACCGTCCAAACGGATTGAAACCGGATATTCCGGCTAACCTGGACAGTGGGATTGTAGCCAACGGTATTCTGGAAGTAATGCCGGATGGATTTGGATTTATCCGTTGCGACAATTTTATGCCGGGTGAAAATGATGTTTATGTCGCTCCAAGTCAAATCAAACGTTTTCACTTAAAAACCGGGGATGTAATTGAAGGCAATACACGAATTAAAACCGATCGTGAAAAATTTCAAGCATTATTGTATGTGAAGAAAATCAACGGCATGGATCCGGAAGAGACTATAAACCGCTTCAACTTTGAGGAAATGACGCCAATTTTCCCAAATAAACGTATTGATCTGGAAACTCCTAATTCACCGATTTCCATGCGTATGATGAATTTGTTCAGTCCTGTGGGAAAGGGACAACGTGGAATGATTGTTTCCCCTCCAAAAGCAGGAAAGACAACCTTAATTAAGGATGTTGCCAAGGCAGTGAAACAGAATCATCCGGACATGCACATGATTATTCTCCTCATAGACGAACGTCCGGAGGAGGTTACCGATATTATGGAAGAGGTAATGGGACCAAATGTGGAAGTTATTTATTCCACCTTTGATGAACTTCCGGAACACCACAAACGGGTATCCGAGATGGTAATTGAACGGGCAAGAAGATTGGTAGAATACAAGAAAGATGTTATTATTTTGCTGGATTCCATTACACGACTCACCCGGGCCTATAATCAGGTGGTTCCGCCAAGTGGTCGTACCCTTTCCGGTGGTCTCGACCCTGCTGCTCTCCATATGCCGAAGCGCTTCTTTGGTGCAGCAAGAAATATGCGGGAAGGCGGCAGTCTTACCATTCTTGCAACAGCCCTAATTGATACGGGCAGTAAAATGGATGATGTTGTTTATGAAGAATTTAAGGGTACGGGTAATATGGAAATGGTACTTGACCGCAAACTTTCCGAGCGAAGAATTTTCCCTGCCATTGATGTTCCGAAATCAGGCACCCGCCGGGATGACCTTCTTCTTACCCCGGAGGAGCAGTCCTGCATGAATTCCATTCGCAAATCCCTGAACGGCATTAAGCCGGAGGAAGCGGTAGATCAGATTTTGAATCTGTTTGCCAAAACAAAAACAAATCAGGAATTTGTCCGCATGGTAAAACACACGAATTTCTTATAATCATCAAGGATTTTTTCATGCATTCCGATTTTGATGCGCTGATACGAAGCGTTTGTCGCATATAATATAACCATAAATGGAAGAATCTGCGCAATCGCATGATAATGAAAAAAGAGCAGAACGCTTATATCTTTGTCTTATTGACAGGATATCGGAGTCTGCTCTTTTCATATTGCATTGCTACTCAATTATCATTTTTCTTTTTTTCCTTGCAATCCCAGCAGAATTGACATTATTCTTACTTATTGCAATTCAGCGGAATTGGCCTTTTTCTTATTTACCCCTATTACAATTCCGGCTACCAGCATTGCCAGACCAACCACAAGAGCAATACCGGAGAAAAGATACAACCGGTTAAAATATATGCTGATTACCGACTCAACAATTGGCTCGTTCGCAGATTTCACAACCATTGCAAACAGAGCAGTAGTTACAAAATTTAGAAGACCGGCCAGCAAAAGTCCGGCTCCTACAAAATCAAGTGAATAATGCACACGTTTATTAAAAATGGCAAAAATCGCCAGGAACAATATAACTGTAATAGTAGAAATAACGAGCAATAATTTTGATGAGAAGAACATTTGAATATATTCAATGCCTTCCACGGACATAACTTCTCTCTCATACTCGTCTATGATTTCCTTATTGGCTTCATCAAGGATTTCTTCCAGTTCTTCGTATTGATCTTCTGTAATTTTCTCTCCTGTCAAATCCTCAATATCATCCTCATGACTTTTTATATAATCAATAATCCGTTCAGATTGGAATGGTTCTCCCTCACCGGAAACACAATAAACTGCTGCATCACTAATCATGGTGACACACAGTTCTTCCAGTTCTTCGTCATCAAATATTTCATCCAATTCTTCCTCAAATGCTGCATCCACATCCGCTTCTGCCAGAGATTCTCTCATGCTCATTTTGAAATCATGCAGCATTTCCTCATATTGGTCCTCCGTTTCCGGATCGGCAATAAGAATCTGACGCATGGAATCGGGACTTAACATATTTTGTATACCGGCAACCACAAATAATGTCAGCAAACTGAATATTCCAAACAAAACAAGGAATGACGATCCCACTATTGCACCCACAGGAGCACCATTCTTTTTCTTTGGTGCCGGCTCTGCATCTCCTGAAGAATATACATTTGAATATGCATTTGAATACGGATCGGAATATGCATTAGAATAGAAATCGTTCGGATTCGAATATGTATTTGGCGCCCCCGGCATCACCTGACTGCCTGTAGGCTGCACCGGCGCCCCCGGCATCACCTGATTTCCTGTAGGCTGCACCGGCGCCCCCGGCATCACCTGACTACCTGTAGGTTGCACCGGCACCCCGCACTTATCACATACCGTGGCGTTATCGTTTAATGAATTTCCACAATTATTGCAAAACATTTTATTCCCTCTTTTCTTTAAGTATTTTCTCAATATATTATACCGAAAAAATCGGAAAACAACATCTTTCATAAAGAAAATAATGATATACTCTATATTGTCTGATAAAATAATCTGGTCCCTTTTCGGATTTGTGTGTCTGAACGAATTTGCATATTCGAATCAGAACACGCTCTCGCTTCGTAAAAAGCGTAAAAACCGAAAAAGGAGATGATTTGTCAAAGTCGACAATATTATAAGTAATTTAATTTAGGATTAAAATGGATAAAATATTCTTAGTACAGGACAAAACCATATATTATCATTCTGTTGAAGAAGGTTGCCAGCAGATTGTGTGCGGACGCTATTTCAATCTTGTCATTCGCAAAATTTGCATGAAATTGAAAATAGCGGTTCCGGGCTTTCTCATTAACCCTAAACTTCGAGACGCAAAGAAAATCATAATGACGGATACTGCCTGCCATGTCGGAAGTGTAAAGGCCTGCAACCGACTGGTGGGACGGGAAAATGTATGCCTTTACTTCATGAATACCATTGATAAGCGCAATGAATGTATGTTGTCCTTATTTGATAAGAAAAATATTTATACTTTTGATAAGGGAGACGCAGAAAAATACAAGATTCATTTTCTTCACACCCCTTTCAGTACCCGGTTTCCGGGCTACGGTGAAATCGTTCCCGTCAAATATGATGTTTTATTTTTGGGAAGAGAGAAGGGACGCGGCGAGGAAATTCGCAGCATTTTCGATTTGTGTCAGGCAAATGAACTGAAATCAAAGTTTCTTGTGCTGGACAGTGAAGACCCGGAGATGAAAATTGACAACTTTTTGCCTTATATGGAATACTTGCAGTTGGTGCAGAAATCAAAAGCCATTGCAGAGATTGTGAAAAAGGGGCAAGAAGGCTGTTCCCTGCGTTATATGGAAGCACTATTTTATCAAAAAAAGTTAATCACCAACAATGCCTCCGTCGTTTCGGACCAATATTACAATCCGGATAATGTGTTCCTTTTAGGAAAAGATGATCCGAAAACTCTCCCGAATTTTTTGTCAAAGGAATATTCCCATTCGAAAAATGAGACGGAAATGTTCCGGACACTCAATCTGGAGCAGTGGCTACAAAACATTTGGGAGTAACAAGTATTGTGATTTATCCGAACATATTGCAACGAAACGCTCCGATTATAGATGGGTATCGGCTTATCCCAAATAATAAATTAGCGCCGGAATGCTGATTGCAGAAACAAGCACCACAAAAATAATCAGCAATATAATTTCTTTGCGCAAAAACCGTTTCTTGCTTGCATTATTGGTGCTGGTATATTGGGAAAATGTGATGTCCGCTTCAATATCCGCATATTGTTTCCGACATTCTTCTTCCAAAGCACGACAATTTTTGTATGCGCCAATGAAATGAAATTTCTTGGCTGCCAACAAAAGAGGATTGTCCTCTCCCACAAATTGATTCTCTTCCGATTTCATTTGCTCGCACGCTTCTTGATAATCTTCTTCTCTGGCAATTTCTGCTTCTGCATTTCTCTTCTTCGCAATCTCTTCCAGTCGTTCCAACAAAAGAGCAAATGCCCGGTCTCCTTGATTCTTTTCCCGATTCTCTTCTGCAAAGAATTCGTCCACATAAGGCTTTAATTCCACCGTTGCCATAAAATAATTCGAAATCGTATATTTGTTAAACAGCATCTGTAATTGTATTTTCTGTTCTTCCGTCATTGCATCTGCCTTTCTGTATATGATGAATGTTTTTCTGTATGCACTGAGTTTCTTTCTATACGCTGAGTTTTTTCTATGTACTGAGTTTCTTTCTATGCACTGAGTTTTTTCTATGCACTGAGTTTTTTCTATGCACTGAGTCTATTTCTATGTGCTATTTGTCTTTCTGTATAAACAAGGTTTCCTTGCCGTATTCTCTAATTTTCTTTAAAATGATTTCTTCCAGTGAATAATTATGACGCAGGGCTTTTTCCACCACCATGAGTATTTTTGCCTGTACCTCACGGGAAAGAGGCTCATTTGGAGACTGCTGCCTGTTCCCCAAATACTCCACGAGAAAAATAATCATCAAAAATTCCGTATAAAAAGGTGCCAGCAAAGTGGACTGAATCATGTAGTAATCCTCGTATGCTTTTACATATTCCTGTTGCAAAATATAAGAATAATAGGAACAGAAAAGCATCTCATATTCCGGAAATTCCGCCAACATTTTCTTCATATTTTTCTCAAAGAAAAAATCCGCCTCATACTCATACAATGTCCCAAATATTTTCCGATAATCGGAGACATATTTTTTCATCATAGGATTTTCTTTCATTCGCCGAGGATTATCAAACCAACGATAGAAAAATTCATTCAACATTTTGATAGGATAAAACGCATAGCCTTTTCCCGAAAGTGCGGTCTTTAGCGAACCATCATCTTTTCCCGAAAGTGTGATTTTTCTGGCGCTCTCATAATCCTGCTTCAGAATATAACCATACTCTTCCAAAACATAAAAATGAATCTGTTGCATTTTTAGGTTCAAATGATGATAATCATTCTCGCTGCCGTTCCATAAATAATCCAGAATTGCTTCCCGGTCTTCTAAGAGAAATTGCAAAAAGTCTTCGTCCTCATTTTCCAATGTGTAAAATACCGGAACTTTCTTCTCTGCATCTACCTCATGAAAAGAAAGTCTTCCCTGATTTTTCAAAAACAGACGAGCACTTTCCGGGCAGGATAATTCCATTGTAATCTCCTGAATATCCCCGAAACGAATGGAAACCCGGGGATAAAGCCGGCAAATCAAAGGCATATGGTCTTCTTTTCCCTGCACCTGAAATCGGCACAATTTCACCTTTGTCAGTTGTGGGCATTTCCCGCAAATCTGTCGAAGTACCGGCCCCACTGCCGGATTCTTCTGGATTAATAAACTAAGTTTTATGCCTTCCGGCCCCTTCGCCTTTTGGTATTTCATAACTGTCTCATCATCCAATTGCACCCGCCATCCTTTACAGCAGGTATAAGGACAATCTGACGCCAAACACTCAAACTCCTCATAATACGAAATTACCCGAACCATCTTCCCCTCGATTATTCCCTTCTTTTGTACTCATACCTACTTCGCACTCTACTACATTGCAACGTAGCACCTCTATGCCATTGCCTATGCGCAGTTACAATGTGCTCTTCTATGCCATTGCCCATGCGAAGTTGCAATGTGCACCATCATGCGACATTGGCTGCGTAGCAGACACGGAGCATGATTGCATATTGCAACGAAGCACTATGCAAACTGTGCATTGTAAAGTTCGGCATAGAACCCGTTCTTTTGCATGAGTTCCTTGTGGTTCCCCTGCTCAATGATATCGCCGTCACGCATAACCAGAATCAAATCCGCATTCTTGATTGTACTGAGACGATGCGCAATAACAAAGCTTGTTTTTCCTTCCATTAATGTGTCCATTGCCTTCTGTATCCGATGTTCCGTTCTGGTATCAACGGAAGATGTCGCCTCATCAAGAATCAAAAGCGGATTGTTGGCCAAAATTGCTCTTGCGATAGTAAGCAACTGTCTCTGTCCGGCGGATACATTGGAGGCTTCCTCATTTAACTCAAAATTATAACCTCCCGGCAGGGTTTTTATAAAATGATGGGCATGGGCTGCTTTCGCAGCTTCAATTACCTGCTCATCGGTAGCCTCTAGATTACCGTAACGAATGTTCTCCATGATGGAACCCTTAAACAGCCAGGTATCCTGAAGTACCATACCAAAAGCACCCCGCAACTCATTTCGATTGTAATCGCGCACATCGTGGCCATCCAGTTTAATGGAACCGGAATTCACATCATAGAAACGCATCAGCAGTTTCACCATAGTGGTTTTACCGGCACCGGTCGGCCCAACAATGGCAATCTGCTGCCCTTTATTTACATGTGCATTGAAATCATGAATGATAATCTGATTCTCGTTATAACCAAACTGCACATGCTCAAAGTCCACATTTCCTTTTACTTCGGAAAGAGGAATGGCATTTTCCGTTGTCTGGTCTTCTTCCTCTTCCTCCAAAAATTCAAATACACGCTCGGCAGCTGCCATCATGGACTGCATCATATTAATTACCTGGGCAATCTGCTGCATCGGCTGGGTAAAATTCCGGACATAGGTGATAAACGCCTGAATATCACCGATAGTGATTACATTTTTTATGGCAAGAAATGCGCCGGAAATTGCAACGCCTACATAGCCCAGATTTCCCACAAACATCATCACCGGCATCATGAGGCCGGAGAGAAACTGGGATTTCCAGGCGGAAGTATAAAGAACATTATTGGTATCTTCAAATTTACGGATTACATCGTTCTCTTTGCTGAAGGCCTTAACCACCAGATGACCGGAATAATTTTCCTCCACCTGTCCATTAATATGTCCCAGATATTCCTGTTGCTGCTTAAAATATTTCTGGGATTTTTTCATTATAAAAGAAATGAAAGTTAAACTGATAGGCAAAATAAGCAATGTAATTACCGTCATAAGAGGGCTGATGGTCAGCATCATCACAAAAACACCCACCATCTGTGTAACGCCCATAATCAACTGGGTAACACTCTGATTCAGTCCATTTCCAAAGGAATCCACATCATTGGTAATTCGGGACAAAACTTCCCCGTTGGTTCTGCTCTCAAAATATTTCATTGGCATGCGGGAAATTTTCTCAGTAATTTCCTTTCGCATTTTATAAGAAATCTTCTGCGTAATGGTCGACATGGTATAGCCCTGAATGATACCAAACACCAGACTCAGAACATACAGACACAAAACAAAAATCAGAATCTTTGCAATTGCATCAAAATCGATTCCTCCTGTTCCGGAGATTTTACGCATAAGTCCTTCGGAGAGTTCCGTAGTGGCTTTTCCCAAAATTTTCGGACTCACAATATTAAAAACTGTACTGCAAATGGCACAAATCATAACGGCAACAACGCCAATGCGATAACCGCCTATATAGCGGATTACCTTTTTGGTTGTGCCTTTGAAATCCTTGGCCTTTTCAAACTTTTTTCCCGGTCCATGTCCATGTCCTGGCATTTATGCTTCCTCCTTTCGGATACTCGCTTCAAATTCTTCCTCTGACAACTGGCTCTGGGCAATTTGTCGATAGATTTCACAAGTTTCAACCAGTTCCCTGTGCGTTCCTTTTCCAAGCATTTTACCCTCTTCCAGAACAATAATCTGATCTGCATTTAAAATAGTGCTGACACGCTGGGCAACGATAATAACCGTGGCCTTCTTCGTCCTGGCAGCAAGAGCTTTTCGCAGCGTCATATCCGTTTTAAAATCCAAGGCGGAAAAACTGTCATCAAAAATATAAACCTTCGGATTTCTGGCAATGGCCCGTGCAATGGAAAGTCTCTGCTTCTGTCCGCCGGAAACATTGGTTCCTCCCTGGGAAATTGCACTGTGATACTGATCCGGTTTTTCTTCAATAAACTCTCTGGCCTGGGCAATTTCTGCCGCTTCCTTAATTTCCTCTTCCGTGGCATCCGGAGCACCAAAGGCGATGTTCGAAGCAATATCACCGGAAAATAGGATTCCCTTCTGTGGAACATATCCGATTTGTTTCCGAAGTGATTCAATGGCAACATCACGAATGTCATGGTCACCAATGCAAATGCGTCCCTCCGTCACATCAAAGAAACGGGGAATCAATTTCACCAATGTAGACTTCCCACATCCTGTGCTTCCGATAATGGCAGTAGTCTGCCCCGGTTTGGCGATAAAGTCAATATCCTCAATGGCATTTTCCTCTCCGTCCGGATAGCGGAAGGAAACATGTTCAAAACGGACCGTAGCATCCTCGCCCAAATCCGTTACCGCATTTTCCCTATTCTTAATCTGATCCTGTGAAATCAGAAGTTCGTTAATTCGGTCTGCTGCAACTCCTGCACGAGGAAGCATAATGGAGACCATGGACAACATGAGGAAACTCATGATAATCAGCATAGCGTAAGTAATTAACGCTGTCATGGAGCCAACCTCCAGAACGCCGGCGTCAATTTTCTTCGCAGCTACCCACACAATCAAAACCGAGATTCCGTTCATAATTAAGTTCATCATCGGCATCATAAAGGACATGGCCCGGTTGGTAAACAGCATGACCTTGGTCAAATCCGTATTTACCTCATCAAACCTCTCCTCTTCTTTTTTCTCTCTGGAAAAAGCACGAATAACCGGTAAACCGGTAAGAATTTCCCGGGAGACCAGATTTACCTGATCCACCTTGGTCTGCATAATTTGAAACTTCGGCATGGCAACCATCATCAAGATGAAAATCAGGGAAATGACCAGGGCCACCGCAAGTACGATAATCCAGGTCATACCGGAACGATAACGCTGAATGTTAATGATTCCGCCAATGGCGAGAATCGGAGAATACAGAATCATACGAAGAAGCATAACCGTAACCATCTGAATCTGCTGCACATCATTGGTGCTTCGGGTAATCAGGGACGCAGTGGAAAACCGGTCCAGCTCCGCGCTGGAAAATCCCATAACTTTACGAAATACTTTGCTTCGCAGGTCGCGGCCAACTCCCGCGCCCACCCGCGATGCAAGAAAGGATACCAGAATGGAAATCATAGCCAGTCCCAGAGCCATCAGCAGCATTTTGGAACCGCTCTTCCATAAATAATTTTTCTGGATCTCTGAAAGATCTATTCCACAGGCTTCGTACTCGCTCTTTGCAAATTCTTTTGCCAGCGACATAATCATGCTGTCTCCCAGGGAAGAAAGCTGCTCCTCCATGCCACTGCGCATTTCGGCTATCATTGGACGCAGCTGCTCTAACATGGCCGGTTCCAAAACGGAGAAATCCAAATTATCCATATCGATTGCCGGCAGTTCGCCCAACTGTTCGTTGATTAAGCCTGCATCCTGCATATCTGCCGGATCCATGGAACTTACCATATAAACAATACAAATCACCTGCTTAAAGGTGTCATCCAGTGCTGTCCAGGCTTCCTCTTCTGTGGAGTCCAATCGGTAACAATCCATTTCCTCATCATAGACAAATGCGTCCTGCCACATTTCCCTTTCTTCATCATCAAGAAGGAGTGCCACCATTTCAAGTCCCTGTGAGGAAATGTATTCCGGCACCGCATGCTGCACACCGCTGCCCGCAATTCCCACATCGATAATCTTTGAGGTGTAATCCGGCAGGGACAGGTCACAATAGGCCTGTCCCAGCAACAAAATTAATATTAGAATTACGAAATACCAATATTTCTTAAAATTGGCAAAAATGTGTTTCATACCAATCGAATTCCTTTCTCAATGTGCTTATTTTATGCACATATTACGCTTGTTATTTTTTCTTTTGTTTGTTCGTTTTGTTTTATTCGTTTTGTTTTATTCGTTTTCCTGATTGTTATTTTTCATTTCTTCAAAGTTATTGTTTAACTCCGGATTGATGATTTCTTCCTGTACAACTTGGTTTTTTACTGCTCCGTCCTGGATGACTGCTTCGTCCTGGATGAGTGCTTCGTCCTGGATGACTGCTTCGTCCTGGATGAGTGCTTCGTCCTGGATGACTGCTTC
>JBJEMA010000085.1:0-8622 GCA_051879435.1 Lachnospiraceae bacterium | reverse complement strand
GTCCTGAATGAGTGCTCCGTCTCCCATGGCTCCTGCCGCGATGATTTCTTCCCCATTTCCCTTTTTCTTTTTTCTCCGGGATTTCTTCTTCGGTTCATCATCCAAAATCATGCCATTTTTTCGCATTTCCTCCATAAACTCCTTGGCATCATCCGGCACATCGTCCAGATTTTCGGAACCGATATCTACATTCAGCGGCTGTTTCTTGAACAATATGTCATAGACAACCGGAATAATGTAAAGCGTCATTAAAGTCGCGTAGGAAAGACCACCGGCAATTACAAGTGCCATACCTTTTCCCATTTGGCTGGCCATGTCATCACCGAAAATCATGGTGGCTTCCGCAAGGATTGTGGTCATGGCAGTCATCAAAATCGGACGCATACGGGTTTTACCGGTTGCCACCAAAGCTGCTCTACGGCTCATTCCGCCCATACGAAGCTGGTTGGTATAATCCACAAACACAATACCGTTATTAACGACCGTACCAAGAAGTACCACAAGACCCATGAGAGAAATTACAGACAAATTTTCTCCGGTTATCCAAAGTGCCAGCAAACCTCCGGTAAATGCAAGCGGCACGGTAAAGAGAATGATGAACGGACTGAGTAAGCTCTGGAACTGAGCCACCATTACGAAGTAAATGAAGGCAAGTCCCATAACCATCATCAAAATCATCTGCTCTAACATCTCATTTACCGCTTCCGTTTCGCCCCCGAGATCCAGGGTGATACCCTCCGGCAGTTCATAAGCCTCTAACAGCGGTAACAGTTCCCGGGAAAGCAGTGTGGTGTTATAACCATCTTCCACGGACGCACTTACGGTCAGATATCTTGTCTGGTTTTTCCGGTTAATATTATTTACGCCGTCCTGAAGTTCCAGCTCTGCCAAATCACTTAACGGAATATCCGTAGTTACGCTGATACCGTCCTCGTCTTCTTTTGTTACCGGGAAGGTGTAATCCATGAGATTATCCACGGTAAGCGGTTCCATTTCATCAATGATTTCGATGTCCATTTCTGCGCCATCAATGGTAACGGAAATAGAATCCTGGGTTGTGGTCATTTCCCCTGCAAGATTCTGGTAAATCTGTGCAACGGAGAGACCCTGACTCATGGCATAATTTTTGTCCACATTCAAATGCAACACCTGCGCTGCATCTTCCTGACCGTTGGAAATCTCGGTAAATCCTTCCACAGAGTCAATGATTGCCATCACTTCTTCACTGGCCTGGAGAAGTTTATCCATGTCATTTCCGTAAATGTTAATGGCAAGACCATTTCCAAGCATGGTACTAAGTTCTTCCATACCGGTGGAGGTGATTAATTCAATTTCCAGTTCTTCCGCAATACTGTTCATTTCCCGGCAAATGGCTCTTACCTGTGCGGAAGAAGCATTCTCGTCCCGGGCTTTTACCATAATACTGTAGGATAAGAAGGTCTCTTCTTCCCCTGTGGAAATCATCAGGGATTCACCGCCGCCGGCAAAGGTACCCACCGTACCCACGCCTTCAATTTCCTGCACTCTGGCAAGAAGCTCATCCATTTTCCCGTAGGCAGTTTCCCGCGGGGTTTCTTCATCAAAGTTAACCACAGCGGAAATTTCATTACTGGTCATGCTCGGAATCATTACGATACCCATTTGAACAACTTTCCAGATACTGAAGAACAAAAGTGCCACGGCGATAAGAAGCGGAACAATTTTTACGCGAAGGCAGAATTCCAGGGATTTTCCATATATATCCTGAATTTTGTCAAATATTTTATGACTCTTTGGTTTTGTATTACGAAGCAGGGTTGAGGCAGAAGCCGGTACAACTGTCATGGCAATAAAGAGCGATGCCATCAGACAGAAGATAATGGTCAAGGCCATTGGTAGCATCAACTCTCTTGTCATTCCGCTGGTATAAACAAGCGGGAAGAAAACGCAAACGGTGGTCAATGTGGAGGATAATACTGCACCTGCAACCTGCTTTGTTCCCTGAACAGCCGCACGAGGTGCCTCCATGCCTCGCCCTCGCAAACGATAAATATTTTCAATAACAACGATAGAGTTATCCACCAGCATACCGATTCCCAGTGCCATACCCGACAATGTCATCATATTTAAGGAAATACCGGAGAAATACATTGCCACCAATGCGGTCAGCACACTGAGCGGAATACTGATGGCAACCACGATGGTAGGCATAAAATCCCTAAGGAAAATGGCCAGAATCAGAATTGCAAGGGCTGCACCGATTACCATGTTTTGTACCACACTGTCCACGATAAGCGTAATGTAATCACCCTGATCCATCATAATCATAATGGACAGACCATCGTATTTTTCCTGCAAACTTTCAATGGTACTCTTACAGATTTTACTAACTTCATTCGTACCGGTTGTACTGGATTTGAAAAGGGACAAGATAATGGCACTGTTTCCATCCAATTTTGTGTATGTAGTTCCTGCATTATCCACAATTGTGATGTCCGCAACATCACACAAACGAACATCTCCCACATCCTCTATGTTGCACAGCACAAGATTTTCCAATTCTTCCATGGAACGGAAATTGTTACCAACCTTTAACAACCAGGAATTATCTTCCGCGTCATCCAGATAGCCCGCCGGCATTTCAAAATTCTGTGCGTAAATGATTCCGGACAGGGTAGATAAGGAAAGCAGCTGATCCGCATTTGCGCTTCGAAGCGCTTCCCTGCGCTGTTTCTCAAATTGCACCAATCCGTCATAATAACTTTCCCAGCCTTCTTCTAACTGCTCTTCACCGTCAGCCAGTTGCTCCCATCCATCGTCAATCTGCTGCTGACCTTCCTCCAGCTGCTCAAGACCGGAATCTATCTGTTCCTGCGCATCGGCCAACTGATCCCAACCGGCATCCAACTGATCCTGGGCGCTGTTTAACTGTTCCTCGGTAGCATCCAGTTGGCTTTCTACTGCATCTAACTGTGACTCTCCTGCATTTAATTGCGCCTCTGCTGTGGCAAATGCGGTAGCAGCCTCCATCTTTGCCTCTTCAATATCTGTATAATCAATACCCATGGAATCCAACTGCTGCTCATAACCGGAAATGATTCCCCGGGTCACCTGCATTTCCAGTTCCAGAGAGGTTTTCTGGTTTGTGTAGGTTGTGGCGCGGGAATTTAAATCGTTCCTGGTTGTAGTTAATTCATTTATTTTATTTTGAATCTGTATAGAATATTCGGATAATAATGTTTTCTGGTCATTTATGTTACCCGTCAAATCCGTTATCGGCTTTGTCGGAAAACCCAATTGTCCAAGAGCTTCTAGCGCAATTGGCAAATTATTATCAAAATCTGCACCTGTTGAATTAATCGCATTATCAACACATGTTTTCGCATTATTTAATCCTTGTATTCCCGCTTCAATTTGATTCAAGGTCGCCGGATCCATACACGCACTGATTGCAGCCTCCAATGCACGCATGGTTGCCTGCTGTGCCACCAACTCCGCCTTGTAGGTTTCCAGTGCCTCCAATGCCTGACTTGCCTGCGCCAACTGTTCGTAAGTTTCGGTTCTTGTATCTTCCAGTTCATCCCGGGCATCTTCCAGTTCCTGACGACCGTCCTCCAATTCCTGGCGGCCGTCTGCCAACTGCTGATGTCCGTTGTCCAGTTCTTCCTGACCGTCAATCAGTTCCTGCTTGCCATCTTCCAAATCCTGCTGGGCATCTATCAGTTCCTGACGACCATCATCCAACTCCTGCTGGGCGTCGATGAGTTCCTGACGACTTTCCGCCATTTGCTCCTCACTGTCTTCCAATTGCTGCTTTGCATCCTCCAAATCCTCCATGGCTTCTTCAAATGCATCGTTGGCAATTCCTAAAATCTGATTATTTAAATCATCAACCTTTTCCTGGTTTAATTCCACATGAATGGTCTGGTCAATCAGTCCCATTTTTGAAATGCTGGCAACGCCGTTCTGACGCTCCAGTTCCGGAACAACATTATCTTCCACAAATCGGGAAAGTTCCTCCATGCTCATTCCTTCATATGCAACCGCAAGGTACTGGGACGCCATCATATCCATGCTAAGCTCCATTACGGAAGGGGTACCGCATTCCTCGGGCAGATTATCTTTTACCGTATCTAGCGCCGTCGATACTTTTACCATGATACTGTCCATATTCGTACCGTCAGCAAATTCCAATTCCACCATTCCGTAGTTTTCATAAGCGATACTGTAAACATTTTCTACTCCGGAAATGGTTCCCAGTGCACTTTCCATCGGCTCGCAAATGGTGCTCTCCACCTTTTCCGGACTTGCTCCCGGATAAGTTGTTATTATAAGTACATAAGGCAGGCTGAATTCCGGAAGAAGATCCATCTGCATTCGGGTCACGCTGACAACTCCAAGCATGATTATTACCAGTACCATAACCAATATTGTAAATGGCTTTTTTACGCTAAATTTTGACATGCTACATCCTTTCTCGCTGGTTGCTTGATTGTTTTGATCCAGTTGTTTGTTTCTTTTAGTCTCAGTTGTTTTGGCTCAATTACTTTAATTTCTCCTCTAACATAGCATCCATGTTTGCAATAAATTTTTCCATTAATGGAATAAACTGATGAATTTCTTCCTTCGTAATGTTTTTACACATGTAATCACGCATTTCCTGTGCCCGCTTCTGATGATCCATAAGAAGCGGTTCGGCTTCCTTCGTCAGATTAAAATGTGCCATGCGCTTATCTTTTTCATCCGGTTTTTCCCGTAAATAATGCTTCTTTACCAGATTGTCCAATGCTATGGAAACCTGTCCTTTGTTCGCCACCAGTGAATTGCTGATTTCCTTCGCCGTTACACCGTAGCCCCGATGACTGATGAAATAGAGAATATCAATTTCCAATTGCTTTAATCCATATTTTTTCCGCATGGAACTATACCAATGGTCTGTTACTTTTTTAAATTTTCTTCCCCGCAAGGTCATATCCAAGCATTGTTCAACTAACTTCACATCCATTTTTCTTCCCCATGTTTTGTAACATTCTTATCTTACATCTATATGTTGTAATCTTTTTGTTGTAATCTTTTTGTTGTAATCTTTTTGTTATAATCTTTTTTGTTATAATTTTTGTCTTTCCTGCATTTTACTTTTCCAACATTTATAAACAACTCTTCTCTACCAGACTATATTTTATCTATCACATAGCAGCAAGTCAATTCGTTTACTTTTAAACTTTCTGTATTTTCCGTGAATTTTTTGTGAAAATTATATAAACAGTCATATTGTAGATTAAATGCCATCTTCTAACATTATGTGGTTGTTATTCACGAAGGAAAAAAGCGACGAAGTAATGCCGAATGGATAGTAGAGAAAACCCCACCTTAATGGTGGGGTATCAGTTACATCAAAATAAACAATTTAATGTGACAGAGCCGTTATGGTCATAACCATATAGTTGTAAAGACATAGTGCAGATTACCGTACGCGCCGGCACCGGTCAATTGCATCCAGTAATTTGCCGGCCACCCGGTCTTTTCCCATGCAAGGCAATTCTTCGATTCCCTTCTTTGTCAGAATGGTGACTACATTGGTATCCGTGCCAAATCCGGCACCTTCCACCTTAAGATTATTTGCCACCACCATATCCAGTTTCTTCTTTTCCAATTTCGCTTTGGAATTCTCTATTAAATCTTTTGTTTCCATGGAAAATCCACAAACAAATAAATCATCATGACGATGCTCCGCCACCCAGCCTAAAATATCCCGGGTTCGCTCTAAAGGAATACTCATGTCGCCTTCCTTCTTCTTAATTTTGTCTTCTGCCACCTCACAAGGACGATAATCTGCCACGGCAGCGGATTTAATTAAAATGTTGGTGGTGGGCAAAGTTTCTTTTACCGCCTCAAACATTTCCTCTGCACCTGTAACGGATTTCACATTTACAAAAGGAACCGGTTCGATGGCAACCGGGCCGGAAATCAAAGTAACTTCAGCACCGCGCAGCATCGCTTCTTTTGCAATGGCATAACCCATTTTCCCCGTGCTGTGATTGGTAATATAACGCACAGGATCAATTGCTTCCTGCGTTGGTCCTGCTGTAACGGTCACATGCATTCCGAGCATGGACTTTTCCCGCGCCAATTCTTTTTCAATATAAGAAAGAAGCACCTCCGGCTCCGGCAATTTGCCGCTGCCCACATCCTTGCAGGCAAGCATGCCGCAGGCAGGCGCAATTATTTCAAATCCATACTGCTCCAGTTTTTTTATATTGTCCTGTGTAATCGGATTTTCCAGCATTGCCGTATTCATGGCAGGTGCCACCATTTTCTTGCAACTTGACGCCAGAACTACTGTGGTAAGCATGTCGTCTGCAATGCCATTTGCCATTTTCGCAATCACATTTGCGGTCGCCGGTGCGATGAAAATCAAATCCGCTGCCTTCGCCAGGGAAATGTGCTCCACCTCGTACTTATAATCCCGATCAAACATGTCCACCACGCATCGGTTGTTTGTCAGTGTTTCAAAAGTCAAAGGCGTAATAAATTCAGTGGCATGTTTCGTCATAATGACATGCACATCCGCACCCGCTTTTCGTAGCGCACTTGCCACATTTGCCATTTTATATGCAGCAATTCCGCCGGTGATTCCCAGAATTACGCATTTTCCATTCAATTGTTCCATGGGACAAATCCTCCCTGTTTTATTCTGTGTTTGCTATATCCGCTACAATCTGTTTTATTTTCTGATTGCAACCGGTTTTTTGTCTGCTTCCGCTATCCTTGACAGAGTAGACTTTTTTCACATTTACCCGCCCGGATAAATCACATTTTCTCTTGTTACATATCCTTCAGCAGACCGTGTTTTTCATATGTGGTTACGCGCAACGGCTGATTGTTGTCATCTACAAAGACCACCTGTGGATGATGTTCCTTTGCTTCCTCCGGCGTCATGGCAGCATAACACATGATGATAATTTTATCTCCCACGCTGACACATCTGGCTGCCGCACCATTCAGACAAATCATGCCGGAACCGGCTTCCCCTGCGATGGTGTAAGTTTCAAATCGATTCCCATTATCAACATCCACAATCTGCACCTTTTCGTATTCAAATATCCCAGCCTTCTCCATAAGTATCGGATCGATGGTAATGGAGCCAACATAATTCAGTTCTGCCTGAACAACGGTAGCGCGATGAATTTTTCCTTTTAACATTTCTACTGTCATAATTTTGTTCTCAACTCTTTCATAATTTTTTCAACCGGGCCTAAAGTGAAATCGCATTCTCGTGCAAGCACGATTTCTCTCCTCCACTCTTCCTATACCCTTCGAAGTGCTTTGCAGTTTCGCTGCTCTCGCACTTCTGCAAAGATTCGAAATCCGCTTCGCTCCTTTCTCATCCTCGCCTTTCTCTACTCTTCCTATACCCTTCGAAGTGCTTTGCAGCTTCGCTGCCTCGCACTTCTGCAAAGATTCGAAATCCGCTTCGCTCCTTTCTCATCTTTGGCGGGCCTCAAATGAAATCGCACTCTCGTGCAAGCACGATTTCTCTCCTCCACTCTTCCTATACCCTTCGAAGTGCTTTGCAGCTTCGCTGCCTCGCACTTCTGCAAAGATTCGAAATCCGCTTCGCTCCTTTCTCATCTTTGGCGGGCCTCAAATGAAATCGCACTCTCGTGCAAGCACGAGTGCGATTTCACTTTAGGCCCTGGGGTATAGGAAGTTGTCGATGAGGCGGGTTTTGCCGATATAGACAGCCATAGCAAATAGGGTTTGGCCTTCTATTTTGTGTACCGGCTGCATGGTTACCGCATCTACGGCAGAGACATAATCAATCTTTGCCATTGGCTCTGTCTCAATTTTTTCTGTCATTGCCTTAACTATGGCATCCGCATCTATCTCGCCTTCCTCAGCCATCTTCTGACCAAGGAAAATGGACTTAGACAAAATAAGTGCTGCTTCTCTCTCCTGCGGATTCAAATAAGTATTCCGTGAAGACTTTGCCAATCCGTCCTCTTCCCGCACAATTGGACAACCAATGATTTCTATTCCATAAGACAAATCCCGCACCATACGACGAATAATCGCTAACTGCTGTGCATCCTTCTGTCCAAAAAATGCCTTGTCCGGTATCACGATGTTAAATAATTTACTAACAACCGTACATACGCCACGGAAATGAATCGGTCTTGTTTTTCCACAAAGTTGTTTTGGCATATCATCCAGAATTTCCACATAGGTATCGGTCTTTCCGCCTCCGTCCGGATACATTTCATCCACAGACGGATAAAATACCATGTCACATCCATGAGTTTCCAGAAGTTCACAGTCATGTTCGAAATCTCTCGGATAAGCTTCCAAATCCTCATTCGGACCAAACTGTGTCGGATTTACAAAATCTGAGACAACCACCTTGTCACACTCTTCCACTGCTTTATCCACAAGACTTGCATGTCCCTCATGCAGATATCCCATAGTCGGCACAAGTCCAATCGTATATCCCTCTTTTCGCCACGCTTTTACCTGTGCACGAACTTCCTCTACTGTCTTCGCTACTATCATTTTTCTCCTCCATTTTATTTATACATCATTTTACATCATCAGAGCCGCTCATCACATGTTGCAAATTTCGACATTGGCTGCGCAGCAGACACG
>JBJEMA010000084.1:0-10836 GCA_051879435.1 Lachnospiraceae bacterium | reverse complement strand
ACATCATCGGGAATCAGGTAGGGCATTTCTTCATGGATTTGTACACCTTTGGCGATTTTATCCTTATCCAGCCGGATATAATTCACATTTCCCTCTGCCAGAATGATGCCTGCGGAATCCATTATGATTGCATGGGTGGTAAAGAAATTAAGATGATTCTTTATAATGGTTCCTTTCCCAATCAGGGTTTCATCATAGGGCACCGGTTTCCGATACTTGGTATCCAGAGACATGGTTACTCCAAACTGTGCATCACTGTTTTCGTAAGACCATAAGGCACGAAATCCCAATTCATCCAGCATCGCGGTAATCAGACCACCATGTACTCTGCCGGGATAACTCTGGTGCTGTTCCCGATAAGAAAACAATGTCATTACGCTGCCGTCCTCCATATCATAAAAGGGAGCCTGCAAACCATATGGATTATCAAGTCCGCATACAAAACACATTTTACTGTTCTTTTGTTTACGAATTACTTTCATAATTTCACCATCCGTTTCTCAATTCTATCCACTACTCCGTCGCAAATTGGCTGTTGTACAATTTTTCATAAAATCCATGCTGCGCCAGCAGACTTTCATGATTGCCCTGTTCAATAATATTGCCATCCTTCATGACCAGAATAACATCTGCCTCCCGAATGGTGGAAAGACGATGGGCAACAATAAAACTGGTGCGCCCCTGCATCATTGTTCTGAAAGCATTTTGAATCTTCAACTCCGTTCTGGTATCAATGGAACTGGTTGCCTCATCCAAAATCAGCATAGGCGGAAGGCACAGCATTACCCGGGCGATGCAAAGAAGTTGTTTCTGTCCCTGGGAAAGATTGCCGCCATCCTCTGTTATTACCGTATCATATCCCTGCGGCAATCGTTTGATAAAGTTGTGGGCATGGGATGCTTTTGCCGCCGCAACCACTTCATCCTCAGTTGCTTCCGGTCTTCCCATGGCAATGTTTTCCCGAATGGTTCCCGGTTTCAGCCAGGTTTCCTGCAACACCATACCATAATTACTTCGGAGACTTTTTCTTGTATAATCCCGTATGTCCCGGTCCTCCAGTAATATTCTTCCTTCCTTAACATCATAAAAACGCATTAACAGATTTATCAGTGTCGTTTTACCACAACCGGTAGGACCTACAATGGCGATTCGTTGTCCCGGCTTCACTTCCAAATTGAAATCTTCAATTAAATGCTGCTCCGGAAGATAGGCAAAGGAAACATTTTGCAGAGATAACTGCCCCTTGGCATGTTCCAATGTAATCGCATTTTCCCCATCCGGAATTTCCGTCGGTTCATCAATTAATTCGAAAATTCTTCCCGCGCATGCCAATGCATTTTGCAATTCCGTAACCACGCCGGAAATTTCATTGAAAGGCTTGGTATATTGATTGGCATAACTCAAAAAGCAGGATAACTGTCCAACAGACAAACGCCGGTTCATTACGGCAATGGCGCCCACCAGGGCAACGCCGGTATATACCAGTCCATTCACAAAGCGGGTGGAAGGGTTGGTGGTAGAAGAAAAGAAAATTGCCCGCAGAGAGCATTTCTCCAGGCGGAGATTATTCTCATCAAATTCCTCCATAGCCCGGGCTTCATGAGAAAATGCCTGCACCACCTTCTGGTTCCCAATCATTTCATCAATCAGTCCTGTCTGTTCGCCTCTCGTTTCCGACTGCAGGCGAAACATGGAGTAGGTTCTCTTTGCGATAAACGAAGCAACAAAAAGGGACAGCGGCGTAATTAACACAACCACCAGCGTAATTTTGGGATTAATTCGCAGCATAAAAAACAAGGTGCCGAAAATCGTGAGCACGCCAGTAAAAAACTGGGTAAATCCCATGAGTAAGCCGTCTGCGAATTGATCCACATCCGCAATTACACGACTGACAATTTCACCGCTTGGATGCGCATCCAGATAGGCAAGAGGCAGATGCTCTATTTTCTCAAATGCATCGCGTCGGATATCCCGAACCACATCAAAGGTAATCTTATTGTTGCAAACATTCATGATCCACTGCGCCAGCGCCGTTATGCCGATAATGATTCCCATTTTCTTTAGAATATCCAATAGCATTCCGAAGGAAACCTGCCCCGGTGCGACGATATAGTCAATTGCATCTCCCACCATGACCGGAAGATATAAGGACAATATCGCAGAAGTAGCCGCCAACAGAATGGATACCGCCAGCAAAAACCAGTAATGGGAAATGTAATGCATCACGCGTTTTAATATTTTACCATTGTTTTGCTTTTCTTTTCCGGAGTTACGCATGTACTTTTCCCTCCTTTCTGTCACGGGATGACCATTCATTTTCCCCGGAACTCTCGCTATCATTTTCACCAGCCCGGGAAATCGGATTATCTCCACCGGCACTCTCGTCAGCTTTTCTATTGCCTTGGGATATTCGTTCATTTCCCCCGGCACTCACACCGCCGGACTGTACTGTAAGATTTTCCTGAGAAGAAGCAATTTCCCGATATACTTCACAATTATTCAGCAATTCCTCATGGGTTCCGATACCTGCCACATGGCCGTCTTCCAGAACCAGAATCTGATCGGCATGACGAATGGAGGATGTCCGCTGGGATACCAGAAATATAGTCGGAGGGTTTTCCATTTGCCGAAGGGCTTTTCTGAGTGCAGCGTCTGTGGCATAATCCAACGCTGAACTGCTGTCGTCCAGAATCAGGATTTCCGGTTTCCGGACAAGGGCACGCGCTATGGTCAGACGCTGCCGCTGACCGCCGGACAAATTTTTCCCGCCCTGGGAAATCATATAATCCAGACCGCCTTCCTTTTCTGACACAAATTCTTCTGCCTGGGCAATCCGTAGTGCCTGATGAATTTCCTCATCTGTGGCATTCTCATTTCCCCATTGCATATTTTTCCGAATGGATCCATGAAAAAGAACCGCTTTTTGAGGGACGACGCCGATTTTCCGGCGAAGGGAATCGAAACGGTAATCCTTCACATTTTTTCCGTCCACAAAAATATTTCCTTTTGTTGCATCATAAAACCGCGGAATGAGATTCACCACGGAAGTCTTACCGGAACCGGTACCGCCGATAATACCCAATATTTCCCCCGGATTAACGGTAAAATGAAGGTCCGTTAAGGTCTCATCGCCGGCTCCCTGATAAGTGAGGGAAACATGGTCAAATACAACCGCACCATTTCCTTCCACATTTTCCAAGGTTCCCTCCTCCATAGAGGATTTCATATCAAACACATTGCTGATTCTTCCTGCACAGGCAAGGGCTTTTATGACTGTCACAATGAGATTAGCTAGTTTCACAAGTTCCACCAGGATCTGGGACATGTAATTTACCAGAGCTACAACCTGCCCCTGCGTAATGATACCGGCTTCCACCTGCCAGGCACCGCGCCATACCAGCCAGGCAATTCCCAAATTTATAATAACGAAGGTGACCGGATTCATGAGAGCGGAAATGCGGCCCACAGACATTTGCAGACCTACATAGTGGCGGTTCTTTTCCCGGAAGGAAGCAATCTCCTCTTCCTCTTTTCCAAATGCACGGATCACCCGGGCACCCGTAAGATTGGATCTGGTTTGTGCAAGCACCTCATCCAGCCCATTCTGCACCTTTTTGAACATAGGAATGGTAATCAGCATAATACCGTAAACTACTATGGAAAGCAGCGGTATTACAACCACAAACACAAGGGCGGCTTTGATATCAATGGAAAATGCCATAATCATGGCGCCAAACACAATGAAGGGAGAACGCAAAAAAAGGCGCAGCGTCAGATTGACACCGGACTGCACCTGGTTGATATCACTGGTCATACGGGTAATCATGGTTGCCGTACCCAGGCGGTCAATTTCACTGTAGGACAGGCTTTGAATATGGTGAAACAAAGCAGATTTAACCTTCGTGGCAAATCCCACCGCCGCTTTCGCGGAAAAATACTGCGCCGTCAAAGAGCAGGTCAGCCCAATGAGCCCCAGTGCTACCATAATCAGACAATAGCGGATTATCAAGCCCTTATCCTGATTGGCTATTCCCACATCAATAATTTGTACCACCACAAGTGGTACAAATAATTCAAAGGAGGCCTCCAGTAATTTAAACAAAGGCCCCAGTACACATTCTTTTTTGTATCCGGAAAAATATTTCAGTAATGATTTCATCTCATTTCAATTCCTGTTCATTGCATATTGCGTAATTTTGTTGATTCTTCCTACAGGTATCAGAAATTCGCGAATTTTGTTAATACTCGCATACGGATAGCGGCAAACCGCGTATTTTTGTTGATTCTTCATACGGGTAGCAGCTGTTTACAGCATTATTTTTTTCGCCATCTGTTTGGCTGCATCCTGACCGGAAAATTCCGCCAGCAAGGCAAGTCCAAATGCCACTGCTGTTCCCATTCCCCGGGAAGTAATCACATTGCCGTCCTTCGTAACCGGCTCCATAGAAACCTTTGCGCCTTCCAGTTCTGACTCCATACCACCATAACAGCAGGCAGTTTTTCCACGGAGTAATCCCATGTGACCCAATATCGTCGGTGCCGCGCAAATGGCAGCCACATATTTATTTTCTGAATCAAACCGGCGAATGACTTCTTCCAGCGGCTGGAATGCTTCCAGATTTTCTTTTCCTTTCAAGCCGCCCGGCAAAACCACCATGTCCATCTTTGTAAAATCCACCGCATCAAAAAGAAGGTCTGCCTGCACCCGGATTCCATGGCTACCCTCCACTTCGGAGCGCCCCATAATGGAAACCATGGATACTTCTATACCGCCCCGTCGTAAAATATCAACAACAGCCAACGCTTCTATTTCCTCAAATCCATCTGCCAACATTACTGCAACTTTTGCCATTTCATTTTTCTCCTTATCTTTGTTTTTTCCTGTATGCCCTCCGGCATCCTTTTTTGTGCCTTCTGCAAAGCCCTCTGGCATGCTTTTTTTGCCTCCTGCAAAAGCCCTCCGGCATCCTTTTTTATGCCTTCTGCAAAGCCCTCCGGCATCCTTTTTTTATGCCTTCTACGCAAAGCCCTCCGGCGTGGTTTCATTTGCAAAGAAAAGGGCACACCAGATTGACATGCCCTTTTCCGTCATATTAAAGCGCCTTGATACGCGCAATTGCTTCCACTGTATTTTCGTAACTTCCGAATGCGGTTAATCGGAAGAAATGTTCGCCGCTTGGTCCAAATCCGGAACCAGGCGTTCCTACAACATTTGCATTTGCAAGCAGATAATCGAAGAATTCCCAGCTTGTCATATTGTTCGGGGTTTTCAGCCAGATATATGGTGCATTTACACCACCTGACACCTGATAACCTGCTTCCTTTAAGCCATTCTTGATATATGAGGCATTGTTCATGTAATAAGCCACCTGCTTCTTCAACTGTTCCTTCCCTTCCGGTGAATAAACTGCTTCTCCGGCCTTCTGAACAATATAAGGTGCGCCGTTATACTTTGTTCCATGTCTTCTTGCCCATAAAGAATGAAGACAGACATCACCGGATTTCAACTCTTTCGGGATAACGGTGTAGCCAAGACGCACACCGGTAAATCCGGCATTTTTGGAAAAAGAATGCAATTCAATGGCACAGGTTCTTGCACCTTCACATTCATAAATACTGTGAGGAACATCCTCTTCGGATATATATGCCTCATAAGCAGCATCATAAATAATTACTGCTCCAACCTTATTTGCGTAATCTACCCATTCCTGTAACTGTGCCCTGGTAATGGTAGAACCTGTCGGGTTATTCGGGAAACACAGATAAATTAAGTCCGGCGTTTCCTTTGGCAGTTCCGGCGCAAAATTATTCTGCTCCAGACATGGCATATAAATGACATTACTCCATGTTTCCGTAGTTTTGTTGTAATCACCTGTTCTTCCGGCCATCACATTGGAGTCCACATATACAGGGTAAACCGGATCGCACACGGCAATCCTGCTGTTCGCCGCAAAAATCTCCTGAATATTTGCGGAATCACTCTTTGCACCATCGGATACAAAAATTTCATCTGCTGCAATGTTGCAGCCACGATCCTGATAATCGTTCTTTGCAATGGCATTTCTCAAGAATTCATATCCTAAATCCGGTGCATAACCTTTGAAAGTTGCTGCATCTGCCATTTCATCTACTGCTTTATGAAGGGCATCAATAATCACCGGTGCAAGGGGCTGTGTTACATCGCCAATACTCAAACGGATCACTTTTTTATCCGGATTGGCCTCCTGAAATTCTCTCTGTTTTTTTGCTACCGTAGAAAACAAGTAACTTCCCGGTAATTTTAAGTAATTCTCATTTGGTTGAAACATAATTTTCTCCTTTTGCTGTATGCTTTTCTCGTTATTTGTTGTATCAGAGATTCCTCTGACAAATATCCTACTCTCTAATCCGACCCGATTACCTATATCAAATGCGGCAAATTCACCGGCTAAGAAACGAAATATCAACTTCTCCGGAAAAGACCATGGTGGCAGGACCGGTCATATAAACCCGGGACATATCCGGTTCCACTACAATCTGCAAATCCCCACCGGTTAGTTTTACCGTTATATCATTCCCGGTTTTTTGATTCCATAAACATGCTACTGCCGTTGCACAACTTCCGGTTCCGCAGGCCAAAGTCTCTCCCGTTCCCCGTTCCCACACACGCATGCGTACCGTATGGTCATCCAGCACCGTAACGAACTCTGTATTTACCCGCTTAGGAAAACGGGGATGATTTTCAAACTTTGGACCTATTTTTTCCAAATCCATATTTTCCACATCATCAACGAAAACCACCGCATGTGGATTGCCCATGGAGACGCAGGTCATACGGTAAATCCGGCCATCCACCTCTATTTCTTCGTCAAGCACCTTCTCCTGCGCCGAAATGACCGGTATTTCTTTGGCAAGAAGCTGAGGTTCTCCCATGTCCACCCGGACGCGGGATACTTTTCCCTCTTCCGTCGTCAAGGACAGATATTTTATCTTTCCCGCACTTTCAATCGTGATCTCCTTCTTGTCCGTCAGTCCAAAATCATAAACATATTTTGCAACACAACGAATTCCGTTTCCACACATTTCGGAACGGGAGCCGTCAGCATTATACATCTCCATCTCAAAGTCTGCCTGCTTGGAGGGATTGATAAAAATCACCCCATCACCGCCAATTCCAAAATGACGGTCGCTCAATCGCTTCACAATCTCCGGCTTATCGACAATGTGCTCTTTCGCCCCATCCACATAAATATAATCGTTTCCGCATCCTTCCATTTTAACAAACTTCATAAAACAACCTTCCTTTCCATTCCCGGCATCCTTCCGGCAAAATATACAGTACATTGTTCTGCCGAAGTCCAATCGTTTTTTTAAGTTTATGTAATGATAAAGAAAATGTTACATATCCTGCATCATACGAATTACCATCTGTACGGTTTCTACCAGATTCGTTCCGCTGTCCATACTACATTTTTGCAGATACTTATGAGCTTCTTCCTCCGTCATATGATTACGATCCATCAACAACGCCTTCGCTTCATCAATAAGTTGCTTTTCTTCCTCGCTACGCTTCTTTGGCGTCATACGGGCTTTTTTCTTTCTGCGCTCCGCTTCCGCAACCATGACCTCAACAATATCCACCAGATCATGGGCTTTTACCGGCGTTTCCAGTGCAACAATCCCCTCAATATCTTCATTTGCCAAAATGCTTCCCGACGCCACCAAAAGCATTTCAAATCCCGGCGGAAGACATTCTTTTACTTCCGAATACATCATATCCGGAAATTTGTAACCGCATACAACGATTCCGTTTACCAGATCATCGGCAATGGACAACGCCTGTGATCCCTGCGTACAGACCTGCGCAACATCGAATCCGTTCCGGACAAGTAAATTCCTAATTCCCCTTGCTTCCTCTAGCCGCTGAAACAGTACTATCACGCTAGTCACATGTCTTCCTCCCTTCCGCCTTTGGATTACGCAAGATTAATTAGTATTTGTACAGATAACGGTCAACTTCCCAACTGCTTACATGTTCATTATAGGCAGCCCATTCCCTCTTTTTCGCATCAATATAGAGCGGTGCAATATGAGGACCCAGCACTTCCTGTAAATAAGTATCCTTTTCCAATTCCTTTACTGCTTCCAGCAGAGTAGCCGGCAGGCTCTCTATGCCCGCCTTCTTAATCTCTTCCGCACTCATCTCGAAGATATTGCGGTCCACGCTGTCCGGCGGTGTAATTTTATTTTTAATTCCATCAAGGCCTGCCATAAGCGCACATGCAATGGCAAGGTACGGATTTGCAGCAGAATCCGGACTACGAAGTTCAATTCTTGTTCCTTCCCCCCGAACTGCCGGAATCCGAATGAGCGGACTACGGTTCTTCACGCTCCATGCAATATGTACCGGAGCTTCATATCCCGGCACCAGTCTCTTATAGGAATTTACCAGCGGATTCATGATTGCCGTCATACCTTTCATATGCTTCATAATTCCACCGATAAAATAATATGCTTCCTGACTCAGTCCGTTGGCATCATTGCTGTCAGCAAAAATGTTTTTTCCGTCCTTTGACAAAGACAGGTTCAAATGCATACCGGAACCGGCTGTAGCACTCTTTGGCTTAGGCATAAAGGTTGCATGCTGACCATGACGTCTGGCAATGGTCTTGACTGCCAATTTGAATGTCATAATATTGTCTGCCGTCCGCAATGCTTCGTCATAGCGGAAATCAATCTCATGTTGTGCCGGTGCACACTCATGATGAGAAGCTTCAATGTCAAATCCCATATCCTCTAAGGTAAGCACCATGTCGCGTCTTGCATTTTCACCAAAATCAATCGGACCCAGGTCGAAATAACCTGCCTGCTCATGGGCAATTGTTGTAGGAAGCGCATTTTCATCTGTCTGGAACAGGAAGAATTCACATTCCGGACCTACATTACAGGTATAGCCAAGTTTCTCGGCTTCTGTAATGGCTCTTCGTAAAACATATCTTGGATCTCCTTCAAACGGCTCTCCATCTGTCTTTCTGACATCACAGATTAATCTTGCAACTTTTCCGTGTTGTGGTCTCCAAGGGAAAATCGCCATGGTATCCACATCCGGATACAGATACATATCCGATTCCTCAATTCTTGCAAATCCTTCAATGGAAGAACCGTCAAACATACATTTATTTGCCAGGGCATTTTCCAAATGACTTGCCGTGATTGCAATATTCTTCAAATTACCAAATACATCGGTAAATTGAAGACGAATGAATTCCACATTTTCCTCTTCAATAATTCTTCTGATGTCATCCTTCGTGTACTTTGCCATGTTTCTACCAACCTTTCTATGTTTAATTTTTCCCCTTATTTCTTGTGATATTTCCTGTCCTCTTCCTCATAAACCGGCTCACTGGTAATATAGAGGCCGAGTTTCTTCATGGTTTCTATATCCACTGAGGAAAGAATTACCGTGGAATGTGCATCGCAGCCATTTAACTTAGGAATCTGCTCCAATGCCTTTGCCGCGAGTTCACTTTCCGATGCGGAAATGGAAAGTGCAATCAAAATTTCATCGGAATGAAGACGGGGATTGCGTCCTCCCAGATAGGCCGTTTTCAGTGTTTGAATCGGCTCAATTGCCTTCGCAGATACCAGTTTAATATCTTCCTCAATTCCCGCCAGATGTTTCAGGGCATTTAAGAGTGCTGCAGATACTGCGCCCAGAAGTTCACCGGTTTTTCCCGTAATCATGGTGCCGTCTGACAATTCAATGGCAAATGCCGGTAAGTTCCCCGTTTCTTCGGAGCGCTTCTTTGCCGCCGCCATCACAGGCCTTTCCTCCAAAGAAATACCGGATTGGTTCATTAATAGTTCCAATTTGAATTTATCATCTTTTGTCACGCCGGATATCTTCTGATCCGTGAGACATTTGTAATAACGGCGTATAATTTCCATGCGGCTGGCCGTCTGGCACACGGTATCATCGCAAATGCAATTACCCGCCATATTTACTCCCATGTCCGTAGGCGATTTATAAGGACTCTGTCCGTAAATCATCTCAAACATCGCATTTACCACAGGGAATATTTCAATATCCCGGTTATAATTCACCGTAGAAACGCCATAGGCTTCCAGATGGAAAGGATCAATCATATTTATATCATTCAAATCCGCAGTCGCCGCCTCATAAGCCAGATTCACCGGATGTTTCAAAGGCAGATTCCAAATTGGAAATGTTTCAAATTTTGCATAACCTGCATTCACACCGCGCTTATGCTCATGATATAACTGTGACAGGCAGGTTGCCATTTTCCCGCTTCCCGGGCCCGGCGCAGTAATTACCACCAGCGGGCGGGAAGTTTCAATATAATCATTCTTTCCATAGCCTTCTTCGCTGACAATTCCGGCGACATCATTGGGATATCCCGGTATTTTATAATGGCGGAAGGAACGGATTCCGAGTTGTTTTAATTTTATTTCAAAATTCTGAACTTCTTTTTCCGGCGTATATTTGGTTAAACAAACGCTGCCCACATAAAGACCATATTCCTGAAATGCATCAATCAGACGAAGCACATCCATATCGTAGGTAATGCCGTAATCCCCGCGAACCTTGTTGCTGACAATATCCTCGGCGCTGATTACAATAACGATTTCCGCCTGCTCCTTTAACTGCAGCAGCATCTGCAATTTGGAATCCGGCAGAAATCCGGGAAGTACTCTTGAAGCATGATAATCATCGAACAACTTGCCACCAAATTCCAGATATAATTTATTATCAAATTTTGCAATCCGCTCTTTGATGTGCTGGGATTGCATCTCCAGATATTTGTTATTATCAAATCCGATTTTCATCTTTTCTTA
>JBJEMA010000083.1:0-10839 GCA_051879435.1 Lachnospiraceae bacterium | reverse complement strand
CATGCGCCAATTTCTCCGTGTCTGCTGCGCAGCCAATGTCGAAATTAGCAACATGCGATGTCCGGCTCTGAAGATGACGAAGTTAGCAACATGTGATGTCCGGCTCTGACAACGAGCGACGAACGGACGAACTTGCCATCGCTACATGCGACGAACGACGAACGGACGAGCCCGCCATCCCTTGCGCCAATTTCTCCGTGTCTGCTACGCAGCCAATGTCGAAATTAGCAACATGTGATGTCCGGCTCTGACGATGACGAAGTTAGCAACATGCGCCGGGCGGCACTGGAAGAAGAAATCACCCGGAGATAATAGGAAGGGGAGAAGAAGATGAATAGTAATTGGTTTCAATTGATTATGAAAATGAATAAGGTGCGCTTCGGCAAGAACCTTCTGTTAAAAGGAGTGCCGATGATTTATAATAAGAAAGGTGCGTCCCTTGAAATTGGGGAAGGATGTACGATAAAGAGTTCGTTTCTTTCTAATCTGGTGGGACTGTATTCGCGCACGATTATTGTGACAAGGGCGCCCGGAGCAAGTATTCGCATCGGAAATCATGTGGGTATATCCGGGGCGACCATTTATGCGAGGAAGGAAATTACCATCGGCGACAATTGCTGTATTGGCGGAAATGTGAAAATTCTGGACAATGATTTTCATCCGGTGGAAGCAGAAAAACGAAATGAGTTACTTAGCGGAAAGGCGCCGGAAAGCGGCGAACGGGCTGAGTGGATTGGAACGAAGCCAATTACCATTGGAAAGAATTGCTTTATTGGTTGTAACGCCATCATTCTGAAAGGAACTGTGCTGGGCGATGGTTGCGTGGTAGGAGCCGGTGCGGTTGTGAGCGGCACATTTGGCGACAATCAGGTGATTGCAGGCAATCCGGCCAGGGTGATTCGCACATTGTGAATACAGGAACAAAACAATTGCAGAAACAACGAATTAAAATACAAGAACAAAACAATTGCAGAAACAACGAATTCAAAATACAGGGACAATATAGTTATAAAAATAGCAAATTCGAAATATACAAACAATTTATAAAAAGTATAATAGGAGCGTCATATGGCTTTAGCAGATCAGTATAAAATAATAGAATTTCCGGAACTGGGAGATGAAAGAGGCAATCTGGTGGTGGTGGAAGGAGAGATGTCCATTCCATTTGCTATTGCGAGAGTGTTCTATATTTACGGATCGGATGATACCGTGGTGCGGGGGCAGCATGCCAACCGGGAGTCGGAATTTGTTCTTGTTAATGTGAGTGGAACGAGTAAGGTGCGGATTACCGACGGCACGGAGGAATGCATCATCGAATTGAATCGGCCGCGAATGGGGCTTTACATCAACAAGATGGTGTGGAAGGATATGTATGAATTTTCGCCGGATTCTGTGCTTCTGGTGCTTACCAACACCCATTATGACGGCAACGAATACATCCGTAATTATGAAGATTATCTGAAAATCATGAAGGAAAATGGCAATTCCAAGAAATGAAATTCTCGGAAAAGTTGATTTAAGAAAATGGCAATTCCAAGAAATGAAATTACGGAGAAGATGCTCGAAGAAAATGTTAATTCCGGATGGCGGCGGGAAAGGATGAAAAATGATTAATTTTTGTACTTTATTCGACAGTTATTATCTGGATAAAGGATTATGTTTATATCGATCCCTGGAGAAAGTGTCCGGGGATTTTACTCTTTATATTTTTTGCTTTGATGAGAAATCACAGATGGTGTTGAATTCCATGGAACTTAGGCATGCGGTGATTCTTTCCAATAAGGATATTGAGGCGGAAGATTCCAAACTTTTAGAACTGAAGCAGGAGCGCTCGAAAGCGGAATATTGCTGGACTTGCACTTCTGTGATTATTGAATATGTGCTTAAACATTATGATGTGGACCACTGCATTTATATTGATGCCGACCTTTATTTCTTCTCCAATCCGCAGGTGCTTCTGGATGAGATTCACGAGGCGGGTGCAAATGTAGTAATTACGGAGCATCGTTTTTCCGATTCGTGGAAAGATCAAAGAACCATGAAGCGAAGCGGAAAATATTGTGTGGAATTTAATTATTTTGATCAGTCGGACAATGCGAAAGAGGCACTTACCTGGTGGAAGGAACGCTGCTATGAGTGGTGCTATCATTTGTATGAGCCGGAGCGGATGGGAGACCAAAAATATCTGGAGAAATTTCCGAAGTTATTTCAGGGCGTACATGAACTACAGCATCTTGGCGGCGGCGTTGCACCGTGGAATCTGGCGCAGTACGAATATGTGGGAGAAAAACCTGTGAATACAGGAGTACAGCCGGTAACAGGAAGTATATCAGATACAGAAGAGCCGGCAGATGAGAGTAGTCTGTCCAATATGACAGAAGAGCCGGCAGATGAGAGCAGTTCGTCCAATACGACGGAACAGATGACTGAATCAGTAATATATCTACGGGAGAAGAAGACAGGAATAGAATTCCCGGTTGTATTTTATCATTTTCAGAATATTCGTTATCTGAGTGAGAAAAAAGTGAATGTCTCATCCGAGACACTTTCTAAACCGACAAAGGATGCACTTTACCGTCCTTACCTGAAGGCTATTGAAGCCTGCAGGAGGGAACTGCTTACTTATGGCGTGACCTTCGGAGTGAAGAAGATTTATTCCAGCAATAAGTTTATTGCATTTTTGCAAGGCACCGTGCTTCGTTTCCGCATCAAATCGTTGTCGGATATTTATGACTTGGAAAAATTGTAGCATGTTCTTTCATTGTTTTTAGTATGCTCCTTAAGTACAAAAGGCTATGCCGAAGCATAGTCTCTTGATATTCTCCTGAAGTAACCTAATTACACTTTTGCCAGAATTCCTCTACAGAAGAGGACTGTAAAGCGATATTGAAAAGAGCCTTTAAGGCATCAATATCTGTTTCCATGTTGATATAATTCGCAACATAGTCAGGGATATCTCCAAACATTTCGAGACTTTTCAAAAGACAAGAACGGATGGAATTTGCTTGACCTTTCTCGAAGCCATCTTCAAAACTTTCATCCCTAACAACACTTATATATTCGTCAGCGTCAAAGTGAGATAAAATTGTTTCCATAACGCGGTTCCTCTCTTTCTGCAAGATATCTGTGAGAATATTGTCCCTGATACAGGAATCAATTGCCTTTTTAATATAGTTTACGAGAACTTCCTCGTCTGATTCTGTATTATCGTTGGACAAATGCTCTTTTTTATATTCCTGATAAGAAGTGAACGCCTGACGAATACGCGCAGAAAAGATGCTGTATTCTTTGAGAATGGAGCATTTTTCAAACAATTCCTGATTGTGTCCTTCGTTAATGTTGATGACATGGACAACCACTTCAATATCGGGATTAGCTTCCGGAACAATAAATGCATCGGATAAGCGCATCTCATATTGGTCAGGTACTTCTTTTGCTCCATTATAGAACATGATAATTTTTGGTGCAATTATTTTGATTTGCTTCGTCTGATATAATTTTTTTCCATAATACATGGATTTGAATACATCTGAAATATAGTAGAATGCCCGGAGAGGCATGTTAAGATTCATGGTCGACTGATGTTCAAAGAGATTCAGATTATTGTTGATCACGAAAGATAAATCATTTTTCATACCAATGAATACAGCATCCTTCAAAGTGGTTATGATTAAATCGTCCGGATTTGTATAATTGGTGCCGGCCAAAGCATTATAAAGTGACAGCAGATTGCCGAGATTCTCAAATACAATTTTGAAAACATGATCATAATGCTGATGGTTTAACATTGCAAACTTATTATTGTTCTCCGAAAAAACCGTGGTATTTCGCGATGAGGACTTGGAATTTCGTGATGAAGAGTCCGTTTGCAATTGTGTCTGGTATTCACTTTGTTTGTCATTTGGTTTTTTTTGCTGCATTCGCAGTTCCTCCTTTGTTATAATTTTAGCCGGATTTAATCATCTGAAGAGTTAGATGGTTTTGCGCGCAATCACGATTTATGCGTGCGCTCAACAAAGAAAGGTTTTCTGTGCAATATCCTTACAGAATAAATCGAATCCGATATAGAATGAATCTGGGAAATAATTGAACGAAAAGAAATCCCCCGGAAAAAAGCCCCCCGCAACGCCCAGCCCCATAAGTTTCCAAATGCAAAAATAGTAAGGCATCCCAAAACGATGGTAATACCATCCAAAATATAGTATAATGCTCGAAGGGGCATGTTATGAAAATAGTGCATATTTGTTTGTCCGGCCTTTATATGGACGGATGGGGATATCAGGACAATATGATAGCGAAATATCATGTGCTGGCGGGACATGAGGTCACGGTGATTGCCAATCGGTTCGTGTACGACGAGAAGGGCGAATATGTGCGCACCGATAAGACAAGGGAGACCGATTGTAACGGCGTGAATATTGTCCGTCTGGAATCGAAGGACGGGCGCATGCAGCACGGCCCGGCGGAGAGGGTGCACTATGTGGGATTGTATGAGACCCTGCAGCAGATTGGCCCCGATATCATTTTTTTGCACAATCCGCAGATTATGGATACGGAGGATATTGCCCGCTATAAGAAGGAAAATCCGGCGTCGCGCCTTTATGTGGACAGCCACAGCGACTACTCCAACAGCGGGCGCAATTTTTTGTCCAGGCATCTGCTCCATGGCGGCTTGTGGCGCTACAAGGTGCAGAAACTGGTGCCTTATACGGAAAAGTTCTACGGCGTGCTTCCGGCCAGAGTTGAATTTTTGCTGGAGCGCTATCATACACCGAAAGACAAGACCGAACTTCTGGTTATGGGTATGGACGACGAAAAAGCGGAAAATGCGGCAACCCCGGAAATTATCACAGCAACCCGGGAAAAGTTGGGCTACCAAAAGGATGACTTTGTTATTGTAACCGGTGGGAAAATCGACCACGCCAAGCGCCAGACATTACTTCTGCTGGAAGCGGTGAAGAATATTAATAGAATACAGGATTACCCAAGGGAAACAACCTCATCAAATCCGGCACAGAACCTTGAAGAATCGATCTTTGTCAATCCGGCACAGAACGACAAAGAAACAATACAAAAATATCAGCGCCCGATTAAACTTCTTCTCATCGGCTCCATTGTGGACGATATGAAGGAGCAGGTGCTGTCCTTATGTGAGGATGCTAATATAAAATACATCGGCTGGTTGCCGGCGGATGAGACCTATCCTTATTTTGCCATGGCGGATCTTGTGGTATTTCCGGGGCGCCATTCGGTGATGTGGGAGCAGGTGGTCGGCCAGGGACTTCCCATGGTAGTGAAATACTGGGAAGGCACCACCCATATTGACCTGGGCGGAAATGTGCGCTTCCTGAAAGAGGACTCGGTTCAGGAGATTCAGGCGACATTGGAAGACCTTATCGGGCACCCGGAGAAATTGGAAAAAATGCGGGAAGTCGCAAAGGAGAAGGGTGCGAAGGTATTTTCGTACCGGGAGATTAGTAGAAGGTGTATTGGGGACAAAGGGAATCAATTATAATGACATCCTTTATTTTTTCAACTGCAACAATTGGAATATTGTATATACTGGGATTTTTTCCATGGCCGGAAAAGATTTCTGCTAAATTACCATTTTTAAGAAAATATGATTTGGACTGGATGTCCAGAGATTATACGACTGCATTAAAAGGTTTCTCTATATTAACCGTGGTATGGGCTCATATTGGAGCGCAGCTTGGAGTGCAGGCAATTCAGTTCATAGCAGGAACGGGAGTGGCTTTATTTCTGATTTTGTCCGGATATGGGCTTGAAATATCATGGCAGAAAAACGGAGGTCGGCATTTTTGGAAAAAGAGGTTTTTTCGAATATGTGTACCGGTATATTTGGTGGAAATCAGTTGGCAACTTTATCATCAGTATTGGGACACGGAACGCTTTTTTACCCATGCTGTTTTGTTGCGGGCAGTACGATGGTTCGTTCCCTATATCCTTATTTGTTATATAATATACTATATTGTAAAACTGTGTTGCAGATTTATTCCCGGTAAGGTGCGGGAAGAGTATCTTTATTTATTAATGTTTGGCGCGTTTTTTGTTTTGGAATGTATTTTTCCTTATAACGACGCCATTCCATTTTTGAGAGCAAGGCAGATGCTCTCATTTCCGCTGGGAGTAATTATTGCAAAACATAAAGATAGGTTTTTTCTTATCCCAAAGAAAAAGAAAAGAATTCTTTCTATTGGATTCGGATTCTTCGGAGTCATCTTTTTGGCAATTACACAAGTTCCGATGATTTATCATGGAAATTTCTTTGTGTTAAATATTTTATCATTACCAACGGTCTTATTTTTTGCGACATGTATCCTATTGATTACAGATGAATTAAAATGTTTACTACAAAATAGATTCTTTTATTTTGTTGGTTTATGTTCATATGAATTGTTTGTGATTCAGAGTTATACAATTCCATATGTTCACGACAGCAGAAAGTATTGTGTGGCATATGTTGTTGGAGTAATCATATTGGCAATGGTCTTTTATCTGATTGTCAGTATGTTGGAAAAAGGAATAAAATATGGTTTTAATTATTACAGGAACCATTGAACCGGTTAAACAAGATAAATTGGTAGTCCAGGATTCAAAAGTGCGCTTGGAGCAATATCTTGCTTGTATCCGCTACTATATTGAACAGGACGGAATTCAGAAAATTGTATTCTGCGATAACAGTAACTATGAAGACGCAGAACTATTGCTGATAAAAGATAATCTGCAACTTCATGCGCAGAAGAATCGGAAAGAACTGGAGTGGCTGTCATTTCAAGGTGATTCTTCCGCAGTTCAAACCTACGGAAAAGGTTATGGCGAAGGCGAAATCATGGAATATGTCATGGCGCATAGTGAGTTGATGAAATCGGAAGACTATTTCGTAAAAGTAACCGGCAGATTGGTGGTTGACAATCTGGGACAAATCGTTAGGGTCCTTGATAAAAGAAATAAGAAAAAACAACTTTGCTACATTAATATTCCGAATAGAACACGAAGAGACATCTACGATACCAGAATCTACGCGATGTCAAAGGAACTGTTTCAGACCTACTTTCAAAAGGCATATAAAAAGGTGAATGACGGACAAGGACATTTTTTGGAACATGTCTATAAAGATGTGATTCAAACAAATAAGATTGCCAGCAGAAACTTTCCGCTATATCCGAGAATCCGGGGGATATCGGGTTCCAGCGGTGGAGAATATGTTTATACCGAGTGGAAGTGTAAGATAAAAGATTTGCAGAGTAAATGCAATTATTTTGGAATAGTGCATTAATACTTTAGATGTAATCAATTTGAAATAATAGAGGAGTAATACGAATGGAAGATGGTATAACCAAGCAGATTGATTTAAGCATAATTATTCCACATTACAATTCGCCTTTATTATTAAATAAATTGTTGTCGACGATACCGAACGAAGAAAATATTCAAACAATTGTTGTAGATGATAAAAGTGATAAGGAGTTAGAACTTTTTGAAGGCTGTAAAAAACAAAATCTGTCTGTTTTGTTTTTAAGCAATGGTTCTTCAGTAAAAGGAGCCGGTAAAAGCAGAAATATTGCACTTGAACATGCAAAAGGGAAGTGGGTTTTATTCGCGGATGCAGACGATGTTTTTTTAGAAGGTTGGTTTGATAAGGTAAAATTATATTTTTTATCAGAGAGTGATATTATTTTTTTTAATCCCATTAGTAAAAAGGCAGATGGTTCCATTAGTGATAGACATATTGAATTTTCCAATTATGTAGAAAATTATGTAAAACATCAATCAAAAAAATCAGATAAGGGACAAGAAAAGAGAAAAGTTGAATTGGACCTTTTGTATCGTTTTACTCCTCCATGGTCAAAACTAATTCGGTTGGAATTGATAAAAAATAATGCAATTTCTTTTGATGAAATAATATATTCCAATGATGTTATGTTCTCAATAAAAACTTCATACTTTGCGAAAAAAATAGAAGTTACGGAAGAACAAATATATTGCTTGATGGAGAGAAGCGGTTCCTTAAGCAGTGTTGGTTCTGATTATTCTACAGAAGAAAGAACAAAAGTATTGATTACGAGGTATTTATTCTTGAAAGAGCGACTCAGTCGTAATGACATGAAACTGCTTGATTTATCTGCGCTGGGGAGAATTGTCATGACTTTTCGTAATCCTAACGCAAGCAATAAAACAAAAAGAAATGTTATTGCTATGTGTATGAAAGCGCATATGCCATTAATGCCAAGAAAAGTATTATCAAGGAAGTTTTGGAATAATAGATTGAAAAGATAGTTTTGTATTTATGAAATTTAGAGAAGTTAATGAAAATATTTTTCGTATAAAATATCATAGTGAAGTCATAAAGTATTATGCAAATGCATTATCAAGAAGGATAATGAAAAAGAATCTTTTTGAGCAAAACTATTGCAAAGAAGTATTGTCAAGCCAGCAGGGAAATGATGCAATTCGAAAGATGATTGAATCCGGACAGCCTTTTATGGCAGGACGATTCGGGGGGAATGAGATTCGTGCTCTGTCAGATGTAATCTTCGAAAAATCCGGCGGGAGATACGGTGGATTGTCCAAACGAAGCAGGAGTAAACTTGTGAATCAGGCAGGTTTCTTTCCGGATGAAAAGGAGATGTTTTATCGGTTCGCGGATGTTTATCTGGATGCTTGCAAAGAGGTAGACTTGATAGGCGTGTGGAATATGTTTTTGCAGGGGGAGATTACTAAGAAATATCTGCCAAACGCAACATATATAGAACTTCGCGGTATCGAGCCATATTATTTTGAATCGCCTTGGTCAGAAGCATTAAAAGGGAAAAAAGTTTTGGTAATTCATCCTTTTGCTGAGACGATACAGGAACAATATAAAAAAAGAGAAAAAATATTTCCCGGAACAAATATTCTTCCGGAATTTGAATTATCAACAATAAAAGCTGTTCAGACCATTGCGGGACAAAAAGATGAACGATATGCAACCTGGTTTGATGCGCTTGAGGATATGTATCAACAGACAAAGAAACTTGATTATGATATTGCACTTGTGGGTTGTGGCGCATATGGATTTCCTTTGGCTGCAAAGATCAAGGCAGACGGAAAACAGGCTGTTCATATGGGTGGTTCTCTTCAGATTCTTTTTGGTATCAAAGGAAAACGCTGGGATGGCCATGAGTTTATATCGAAACTTTATAATGACGCATGGACAAGACCATCAGATAAAGATAAAGTGCAAAAATCGGAAGTGGTAGAAGGAAGTTGTTATTGGTAGATTATTTCGTTTTGAATGAATTATAATTTCTTATGGGAAAATGGAAAGACAGTATGTCATGATTCAACAATTATATGAAAGTGCTCGTAATGCAAAGGTATGTGAAAAAAAATATTGGTCTTTTCTTTATAAATTCAATAAACTGATTTGTGTATCTTTCTTCCCATTGGTGGCAAAAAGCCAAAGTGGAAAAGGTGTGGATGAAAAAGGTGAAATCATAGTTTCATTGACTACTTTTACGGATCGAATTGATAAAGTATGGATTACTATTACATCATTATTGAATCAGACTAAAAAGCCGAAAAAAATTCTTTTGTGGTTAGCAAGTTCGCAATTTCCTAATGGTGAAAGTAATCTGCCAAAGAAACTATTGCGACTAAAGGAAAGAGGACTTGAGATAAGGTTTTGTGATGAAGATATACGGTCGCACAAAAAATATTACTATACCATGAAGGAATATCCGGAGGATTATGTGGTAACGGTAGATGATGATATGCTTTATCCGGAGAACTGTCTGGAGCAGTTGTGGGAAACGCATCTCCGATATCCGGATTGTGTTTGTTGTCAATATGCACATCTTATAACACTAAATGTGGATAAATCTTTAAAGCCTTATAGCGAATGGACTAGTTCTTATGAGGAAGGGGATACACCTCAGATGCGCTTGCTACCGGTTGGCTGTGGTGGCGTTTTATATCCACCGAAAGCCTTACATTCGGAAGTCCTTAACCTAGATGCGATAAAAGAACTTTGTCCAAATATGGACGATTTGTGGTTAAAGTGTATGGCCGTATTAAATCATACGAAGGCAGTAACCTGCAATTGCGGCTCACAGATTTATTTTGATATTCCGGGGACAAGGAAAAGTGGTTTATATCATACCAATGTAGGTACTGATAACAGGTTAACCAATGACCATGCCATGCAGGCTATTATGCGTCGGTATCCGGAAGTTTTAAATGAAATTCAGAAAGAGAAATAAAAAAATAACCTGAATTTACTAGAAGTTTATGAAAAAACTTTATTTTCATGGAAGAGTCATGAGACCGTTGTAAGAAGATTAAAAATATGAGCACAAAAATATCTATTATTACCGTCTGTTATAACAGCGAAAAAACAATCGCAAGAACCTTTGAAAGCATCCTTCATCAGACGAATCAGAACTACGAATACATCGTTATTGATGGTGCTTCCAAAGATAATACTTTACAAATAATTAAAGAATATGAACCGAAGTTTCAGGGAAAAATGACCTATATTTCGGAACCGGATCAGGGAATCTATGATGCCATGAATAAGGGAATCAAAAAGGCAACCGGTGAACTGATAGGTATTCTGAATAGTGACGATTACTATGAATCGAATGCTCTTGAAATTATGGAATGCGAGTATGAAAAACAAAAGTTGCAGGGGAAGACTGACATGGTTTTGTATGGTTCCATGCGTTCGCTGATCGATGGGAAAGAGATGGCGATTGAATTCTATCATCATGATTTTCTTGGAAAGGTAATGATTAACCATCCAACCTGTTTTGTCAGTAAGTCGGTTTATGAAAAATA
>JBJEMA010000082.1:0-43150 GCA_051879435.1 Lachnospiraceae bacterium | reverse complement strand
GGAATAAGAAACAATCCCGGCAATATTCAAATCCGGAATAATGGCATAAAATACATTAAACGGATTCAAAGCCATAAATGAATAAAGTAAAGAATCATTCATTCCAAATCCAGTTTGAAAGGAATAATACAAATTTTCTCCATGAAATAATTTTGTCCAAAACAATTTGCAACACAGAGCATATTGGCTAAGCAAATCACCATCCAAAAACAGCCACTTCTGTCCCGGCAAAATCTCAGCCAAGCCATAAGAAGCAACCAATATTAATTGTGTAAGCAAAAAAGCCCACAGCCAATAGAATTTATTCTTTTTCAATTTGTTTTCCATTTTACTTTTCATTCTAATTTCCATCCTACACCCTTCGGGAAAATATTAATCATTCTGTGTATATTTTTTCTAATGGAATCAAGATTCCTTCATCTGTAACCCAATCGTACAATTCTATACATTGTTCATCCTGTAAATAGGAAGCCACTTCAGCCGGATAAGAATATGATGTAAAACAATAATAATATTTTGTAGAGGAAAACGGGACATAATAATCATAGAAAACACTATTATTTAGATCTTTTGAAGAACGAAAAAGAATCTTGTAATCCTCATACTTAATCTCACCATAAGTATAATTGTTATATCCATCTAATCTAATTTCCGCAAATGTACATAATACAATTATTGCAACGGAAAACACCAACGATCCTAACGCTGCTAATATCCATCCTTTTTTATTTTTGTTCTTTTTGGAGTTATACAACATGAGCGGAAATGAAATACCACCCAGTGATAAAGAAACAGAAAAAATTTTTAATAATATACTTTGGTTGATGTCCCCAAATGAGACTACAACATTTTTATCCCAGGACATTACAAGTAAAATAATTGTGCCAATCAAACCTACTAAAAATAATATTAACGAAATTATCCAAAACGGCCCTTTATGACGAGAAATATCATACTTATCTTTTTTTATTTCTTTCATGGATTTTCGATCCGATTTTTTGCTCGAATCGTTTTTATCAGGTTTGCATTCGCCACCTTCATGATTCTCTTGAACTATTTGATTCACCTGCGTCTTTTCAATTTCTTTTTTTTGATTATCATTTATTTCTTTATTCTGCATTTTGTATCCTTTCTCAATTACGAATAAAAATGCTGTTGCTTTAACAGTATAACATGGTTAAAGCAACAGCACCTATTTTTTCAACAATAAACTACCGCATCTCTCTTATGCCAGATTGTCATACAAGGTAAACATCGGCTGGAAGATTGCGATACACATATAACCGACAATAACCGCCATAACCAGAATGATGGCCGGCTCCATGATTGTCATAAGCTGTTCTGTTGCAAGCTGAACATCTTCTTCGTAGTAAGTAGCAACATTCTCCAGCATTGTTTCGATACTACCGGTTTCCTCGCCGATACTAACCATATGAATAACCATCGGTGGGAACAAACCACAGGTTTTCAGCGGTCTGGAAAGCGGAACGCCTCGCATAACCTGATCTTTTGCTTCTTTCATGGCTCTCTTATAGAGAAGATTTTCCATGCTTCGACCGGTAATTTCAAGTGCATCTGTCATAGATACGCCGGCTGCAAGAAGCGTACATAATGTTCTTCCAAGTCTGGCGCAGGCCGATTTAATCTTAACCGTCTTAAGGAATGGAATCTTAAGCTGCATTGCACTAAGGACTTCTTTACCCGCTTCCGTAGTACTATAGAACTTAATTCCTGCATACAAAGCACCGCAAATAATGATAATCAGCCACCACCAGGCAACAAAGAAGTCACTGATATGTACAAGCACCATGGTTGTAGCAGGCATCTCCGTATCCAGATCCGCAAACATACCCATGAAAGTAGGTACAACGAATACCATCATTGCAATAATTACAATAATCATAACGATAACAAGGATGATTGGATAGGTAATTGCTTTCTTTACCGCCTGCGTCAAAGCCGCATCCTTTTCAAACTGTATCGCCATACGTTCAAATGCCTTATCCAAACTACCGGAAGCTTCACCGGCTTCTACCATGTTCGTCAGCATCTCCGGAAATACACCGGATTGACGTCGCATGGCAGTAGAAAGAGGATCACCTTTTGAAATATCCTTATGTACTGCTTTAATTGCGTTGCTGAGTCCCGCATTCTCTGTCTGATCACTAAGCATCTGGAAACAGTCTACTACGGATACACCTGCTGCGTTGATACTCTGGAACTGATGACAAAAGACAGCCAAATCACGGGCTTTTACCTTTTTCCCTATACCACCTAGACTAAATCCTCTTTTTAACCCTGCAGCATCCTCGCACATGATTACCACATTCTTGTTGGCTTTCAGCATCTGCATGGCTGCATCACGGCTCTTTGCCTGTATGGTACCTTTCTTTTCTTTTCCTGCCGGAGTCATAATCCGGTATGCAAATTCTGCCATAATCTCCCACCTTTACTTTATATTTTTTCTTTCATAAAAACGATTCAAAACAAGTATCTCAATAGGCAACTTAACACGAAGCACTGTTTACTGCTCTGCATTTTCCTCGCCCTGTGCGATGCTGTTCATATTAGCCTCATTCTGTGCATCCATATCGTAGGCTACACGCATCATCTCGGCAATGGAGGTAACACCATCAATTACATTACGCGCACCGGACATCTGAAGTGTATTCATGCCCTCTTCAACTGCTGCATTCTGAATCACCTCTGCCGTTACCGTCTCATGCAGGGTACGACGAATCTTTGCAGAGATTGGCATAATCTCATAAATCGCGCGTCGTCCTTTATAACCGGTACCACAGGCTTCGCAACCACCCGGCTCATAGATCGTAATCGGTTCCTCTACCCCTTCTTTTCCAAGAAGAATTTTTTCCTGTTTTGTTGCCTCGTGTCCAACTTTACATTTCGGACACAAACGACGAACCAGTCGCTGAGCAATAATACCAACAACCGCATCACCAATCATGTAAGGCTCAACACCCATATCAATCAAACGGGTAATGGATGCAGCTGTTGAGTTTGTATGCAGAGTCGAGATAACCAAGTGACCCGTGATAGACGCCTGAACCGCAATCTGCGCTGTCTCACTGTCTCGAATCTCACCGATCATAATGATATCCGGGTCTTGTCGGAGGATGGAACGAAGCGCTGATGCGAAGGTCAGACCTGCTTTTACATTAACCTGCACCTGATTGATACCGGCAATATTTGCTTCCACCGGGTCTTCAACTGTAATAATATTAACATCCGGCTTATTAAGTTCATTCAAAACCGTATAACAGGTAGTTGATTTACCGGAACCGGTAGGACCCGTTACCAGAATAATACCGTGCGGGTTATTCATAATACCATCCAGTTTTGCCTCATCATCCGGATAAAGACCAAGTTTGCTCTTTTCCTGAGTCAATCCCTGTTTCTTCGTAAGTCGCATAACGGTCTTTTCCCCGTATACCGTAGGAAGAATAGAAACACGGACATCGAATTCCACACCGTCAACCACATAAGTAAGTCGACCATCCTGTGGTTTACGTTTTTCGGAAATATCCAATCCGGAAATAATCTTGATACGAGCTGTCATCGCACTTAACATATTTGTGGAATAGGTAGCATCTTCCTGAAGCATACCGTCCACACGGCTTCGAACACGAACACTTCTTTCCAGCGGTTCGATATGTATATCGGAAGCACCTTCCCGGACAGACTGCTGAATCATGGAACGAACAATCTTTACGATTGGTGCATCTCCAACATCATCATCTGCCTTTTCTTCTTCTACATCCCCATATTCCGCAGCATGCTGTGCCTCAAACTCTTCTGCCGCTTCCATGGTATCTTTCTTACCATACAGTTTGTTCAAAATTACAGCAATCTGAGTCTGTGTTGCAAAATATGGCTTAACTTCCATTCCGGTTGCCATCTCAATATCATCCACGACACCCAAGTTCATCGGGTCAGACATCGCCACTTTAATAATATTGATGTTATCCGGATCAAAGCCAAACGGAAGAATTTCATGTTTCTTCACCAAGGCTTCTCCAACCATCTCGATTGCTCTCGGATCAAATTCCTTTAGTTCATCCGCTTCTGCCATCTCATATCCCATATTCACGCACATGAAATTGGCAAAAGTACCTTCATCCAAGAAATTGAGTGCCAGCAATGTCTCACCCAACCTCGTTCCGCGCGACTTCTGTTCTTCCAAAGCCTTCATTAACTGTTCTTCAGATATTAATCCGGCTTCTACAAGCATATCACCAAGTCGCTTCTTTTCCCCAAATAATGCCATGATGCATTTCCTCCTAGTAAAACATTTTGGACAGAATAGCCCTAATGCATTCTTTTGTAATTATTACATAAAATTCAATAAAATGGAACACTTTTTCTATCTATTTTTTTTATTTCCATAATTTTCCGGATGCAAATCCGAACAAAATTACTGTTTTTTTGTAAATTTTCCGAAAATCTTTTGAAAAACCGATAAAGCAATTGCATTTCCAAGAAGGCATAACACCAGACTGTATACCATGATTGATGCAACAAACGCCACGGTAAATGACAGATAATAATTTTTCACAAAACAATCAGTAAAATAACAGACAGCGGCAATTGCTCCGCTTCCCACAAGAATAGAACCGATATGACGAAATGACATTGTTGTCCGAAGTTCATTCCTTGTTCTGAGAATTGCAAGCATCATAACCAGAATCTCGGAAAGCAGTGTAGTAAGTGCCGCTCCTGCCATCCCAAAGCGGGGAATCATTACAAAATTAAGTCCGATATTTAGTGCCGCAGATGCAATGGTAATATATAGGTATTCCTTTTCTTTCCGAAGCGGAATCATAATGGCATTGCAGTAGAATCCGGACATAACCGCAAATAGCAATGCGATGGAAAGGATTTTCAAGGTCAAGGAACCGGCAAGAAATTTTTCTCCTCCTACGATATACAGCACCGGTTCGCTGAGTACAAAAAGCCCTGTCATAACAGGAATAACAAAAAGCAGAAGATACTCCGCCAGCCGGTTGGACATATGGCGAAATCCTTCTTCGTCCTTTTTGCCCAGATAAAATACCAGACGCGGAATAATTGCCGTGGTAATTGCATTAATAACACTTTTCGACAGCCCGTATATTTTCGCCGCCACACTATAGATACCTACAACCACATCATCTTTGTAAACACCCAGCATGGTAACATCCGATTGCAGATAAATCGTGGTTGCAATCTGTCCGCAAAACAGAATCATAATCGGCTTCAGATGGCGTTTCATATTCATATGCGTTGTGATTCGGAAGGATACATATTTTCTCGTATAAAAAAAATTCACCAGATATCCCGCCGAGGTTGTCACCATATAAATCACCGTATAAATTACATAATCCGATTCCGTTCTGACAAAAAGAAAGATAGCTGCAATTCCAAGAACTTGAATTATAATATAGCGAATCGTAATATAAGCATAATCTTCATAGATGGCATTAATATAATCCCGTCCAAATACGGTACACGGCAAAATAACGCTAAGAATCAGCAGCAGCTGCCTGTTTTCCACAAATCCGGGATGCCAAAGTATAAAGGCGGCAAACACCATTCCCGTCAGGACAAGAGAAAGCAGATTTATGGAAAAAATTTCACTGACAAACCGGTTCATCTCTTCCTTATTGTCCCGTACCCTTGCCCCTTCCCGCACTGCATAGGTCTGAATTCCAAGCATTGCCGCAAGCAAAAAATAGCAGTTAATGGAATTGGCAAAACTGTACTTTCCAAATCCATCCGGTCCAAGCACATGACTCAGATACGGAAAAACCAACAACGGAAACAGTATGTTGCAGGTTTTCTGTATAACACTTAATAAACTGTTCACTTTAATGTTTTTACTCATAAAGACACATTATCTTTCAGATTTAATCATCCTAATCCGTTTCGTTCCATTTTCGATTATCGGTTCAAAATCATTTCGTTGATAATCATTCACATTTTTGGAACAATATTTTTCTTAATTCACATTATACTCCAGAATCCCCCCTGAAAAAACAGGTAATCATTTAATTCCATCCAGCCAAGTAATGTTTTGGTATCCTCAGCCGTCTTTCCGAACTTCATTTCATTATCCAGAATCGCATCCGTTGTAACCGGCGCACTGACACAAAATTCATAAATCCGTCTTGCACATTTTTGCAATTCTTTATCCTCATGAGTAATTCTACTATTCGTACCGGCATCTTTATGGTCAATGAATGAAAATCCTTGCAGGGAAAGACTTTCCAGCAAATCTTCCACACCCATAACCATCCCAGCCCCATCCCGAATCATACGGTTACAGCCAATACTGAGCGGATCAATATTTCGCCCCGGCACCGCCATTACTTCTTTCCCCTGCTCCAATGCCATAGAAACCGTTATTGCCGTTCCGCTTTTTTCTTTTGCCTCTATTACAAGCACAATGTCAGACAGCCCGGATATAATGCGATTTCTCTCCGGAAAATGGTAAGCTTCCGGTTTTGTTCCCGGCATATATTCACTGATGACACCTCCGTTTTCCATGAGCCTCTTATAGATGGGATAATTCGTTGACGGATAACAAACATCTACGCCGGAACCCAATATGCCAAAACTTTTTCCGCCGGCGTCCAATGCCGCCTTTTGGGACAACCCGTCGATTCCGCTGGCGAGTCCGCTGATGATATTTACACCATTTCTCGCCAATTGAGATGACAATTCCATGGCCATTTTCCTGCCGTATTCACTGCACATTCTCGCTCCTATCACTGCAACTGCGGGACAGGAATCCTCCGGAAGTTTTCCACGATAAAATAAAAGAAATGGGGGATCTGCAATATCCTGCAATCTTTTCGGGAATCCTTTTTCTCCGTATGTCACAATGGAAATCGCTTTGGCCGCCAGCATCTTTGCCATAGTAAAGCAATACTCTTTTCTGTATTTTTGAAATTCTTCCATCTGTTTATTACTTAGGACACCGGTATTACGAATTCTTTCCAACGGGGCTTCCCATATTTCTTCCGCACTGTTATGAAAACACTTATATAATTTTATTACACTCCTTCTCCCTATCGTGGGAATTGAAGCAAGGAACAATCTACACCCCACATGATATGTTGCATTTGTTTGGTCATGTGTTATATTTTCTTGGTTGTTCATTGCATTTTCCTGCTTTGGTGTTGTATTTTCCCGGTTGTCATTTGTTTCATGACATATCATTTCCTTTTCCTGATGATGCATTAAAGTTCACCTCCTCGCATGCAGATAATCAATTCACTTTGAAGTAATCCCAGTTCCGATATCCGGCCGCCTCCAATATATGTTTTTCCAATATAAATTCTTCCTCATCAAGATCAGCGATTGTCCTTGCCACTTTTAACAGTCGATGATATGAACGGGCACTGAGTTTGTATTTCTCGTACATTTTTTTTAGCAGTTTTTTCTGTGTCTCACCAAGAAGAATAAATTGTTCTATCTGGGATGGTTGTAGTTCGGAATTAAAAACTATTCCGGTTCCTGCATATCGTTTTCGCTGCATTTCTCTCGCCTTTTCTACATTTTTTCGAAGAGCAGCACTGTCCTTTCGATTAACTTTTGCCAAATCCTTCTTTGGTAAAGTCTCAATATTCCCACCTGTCAAATCATTCCAATTTACCGGCATGGTTTCAATACAAAGATCCATTCGATCCATAATCGGTCCCGATATTTTCCCGCTGTAACGGCGAATTTGTTCCGGCGTACAATGGCATCGCGTCATATCCGGATAATAACCGCAAGGACATGGGTTCATCGCTGCCACAAGCATAATTTCGCTTGGAAATACATAATTACCACCGCTTCGGCAAATATGAATCTGTTTATCCTCCAAAGGCTGCCTTAATGTTTCCAACACCTCCGAGTGAAAATGAACAACTTCATCCAGAAACAAAACTCCCTTGTGTGCTCTGGAAACCATACCGGGTTTAGGGACAAGTCCCGCTCCTGCAAATGCTGATTTGGTAATAGTATGGTGCGGTGCCACAAATGGTCTGTTTCGAATCAGAAATTCTTCGTTCGTAAGCAAACCTGCCACACTGTATATTTTTGAGACCTCTATCATCTCTTCTTTTGTCATCTTTGGAAGAATCGTTGGAATCCGCTTTGCAATCATGGTTTTCCCAGACCCGGGCGGACCTACCATGAGAAGATTGTGAAAACCTGCTGCTACAATTTCCACCGCACGCTTCATATTTTCCTGTCCACAGATATCTGCAAAATCAAGACTATTTTTCTTACTATCATTGCATTGCAGTTCGGATGTAATATTTTCTACTTTTGTAACCGCTTCATTCATTGATTGATTTTGAATTATTTCTGTTTCTTCTGGAGATTCATTATATTGCAAGCCCAATTGCTTTTTGCGAAAATAAGCAATTACATCCGTAATATTTTCCAATGCAACCACCCGCAAACCATCTACCACCAACGCTTCTTTCTGATTCACGGCAGGAACAAGCAGAGTATAAATATTTCTCTTTTTTGCTTCAAGTGCAATTGGCAGGACTCCATTTACGCCACGAATTTCCCCATTCAGTCCAAGTTCTCCGACAGCAAGCACATTTTCCAATTTTTCGCTTGGAATATAACCCAAAGATGTCAACAATCCAATTGCAATCGCCAGATCATACCCTGTTCCTTCTTTTCGAATATTTGCCGGTGCAAAATTAATTGTAATGCGAACCGGTGGCAGTATAATTTCCGCATTTTGAAGTGCCACCTTTACTCGTTCCTTCGCTTCTCGAACCTCATTCCCCAGAAGCCCTACCATCTCAAAGCACGGAAGTCCTGACGAAATATCAATCTCCACTGCAACGATTTTGCAATCTATCCCACAGATTGCGCCCGATAAAATTTTTGTAACCAATTAACTACCTCCCATTTTTCGATTATTAAACAATTTGTTTTGAAAATATTTGCACGAATGTGCGAAAAATAATTTGAATCAATTGATATGTAACAATAGAATAATATAGAAAAAATAATATTTGGTTCTGTTCGCAAATTAACTAAATCTTTATACCCAAAAGCCAGGGTTATTGTTCTTCATATTTCGAAAGTTTTTGAAGCAATTCCTCAATCAACTGGTCTTTATCCGCAATGACCTGTTCTTTGTCCGCAATGACCTGTTCTGCCTCTTCCAACGCCTTCTTTTGTTCCTCAATCATATAAAGTTCCATATTCCTGTCCATGATATAAAGTGCTTCAGAAAAGTACATAAAAATCAACTCCTTTGGATTGGTTCGGAAAACAACTAAATCTTTATACAGTTCCAAAAAACAACAACCAGCGCAGAAAAATTGATATTAAAAAAATATCATTGAGAAATGGCTATGTCAAGTGTAGAATGTAAAACTGTTTCTTCTCAAATGACACTCAAATGCAAAAGTCTTCTTCTCAAACAAAAAAGCTATGTCGGAGCATAGCCTTTTGTTATCTCCATCGTAGCAAAATACCTTTGCGCAAATCCACTCAACCAAGGTTGATAGCATGATTATTTTCTTCCAATAATCATCTGGTTAAATCCAAACTGAAAATATGAATATTTATCAATAGTAAATCCATCTTGTTGAAGCCGGTCAATTAATTCTTGTTTCGAATAATAATGCTGGTGTTCGCGAATAGATTCTTCACTGATAATATGTAATTTATAAGATAAAAATTCTAAAACAGGCTTTGCAATTGGTGTAGGGGTTGTCAATACCAGCAATCCATCTTGTTTCAATATGCGGTTAGATTCCTTAACCAGTTCATTTTCCACCGGAAGATGTTCTAAAACAGCAAGCATAAATACCCTATCAACGGTCTCATCTTTCAAAGGAATTTTTCCACCGAATTTCGAATTATTAATTAACTTTATATTACCCTTCTCAATTTCATTTGCACGAAGATCAAAACCATAACCATATTTTATCTTTTTCGAAATAGAAAACAGAAAACGGCCATTGAAGCCACATCCAATATCGACGCATTTGTATTTCGGATTACCGACAATATATTTCCGAATTTGAAGATAACGAAGATAGGCTAAAATTTTTTCAAACAAAGGCCAATTATCATCAAAGTCAACTTCATTAACGAATTCTTGATTTTCCTTTTTTCTCATCCATCTACACTTAATCCAATCATCCTAATTAGTGATTCGATTTATTCCTTTCTCCCGGATATTACCGGATAATTAACTCCTCTTTATACACCACCGAAAAATCAATTGCAAAGAGGCTGCGACCAATTGCATAGTCAAACAGCCTCTAAATTAACTATTTTCCCCCCTGAATTCGCCTTTTACTGAATCTTATATAAAAAGCAAAAACTAGCGGAGTTTATTCTGCATACCTTCCGGATCAACAGCAAACTGAATTGCCATTTCACGGGAAATCTTTCCTTCCTGGAAAAGATTCATAATAGCCTCGTCCATACCAATCATACCAAGTTTACGGTTTGTCTGAAGTACGGACTGAATCTGGTGTGATTTACCTTCACGAATCAGGTTACGAACAGCAGAGTTGGCAATCATAACCTCAAATGCGGCAACTCGTCCACGTCCATCCTGTGTAGGAATCAACTGCTGTGAAATAACGGCTTCCAATACATTTGCCAGCTGAACACGAATCTGCTGCTGCTGATGCGGCGGGAATACGTCGATGATACGGTCTACGGTAGAAGCTGCACCGATGGTATGAAGTGTTGACAATACCAGGTGACCGGTTTCTGCTGCAGTTACGGCAACGGAAATTGTTTCAAAGTCACGCATCTCACCTACGAGAATAACATCCGGATCCTCTCGCATGGCAGCACGCAGCGCATTGGCATAACTCATGGAGTCGAAACCGATTTCACGCTGGTTAACCATGGACATCTTATGTAAGTGCAGGTACTCGATCGGGTCCTCCAATGTAATGATGTGGGCATCTCTATGCTCATTAACCTGATTAATGATAGATGCAAGTGATGTAGATTTACCGGAACCGGTAGGACCGGTTACTAGGATAAGTCCTCTTTTTCTCTGATACAAATCAACGAATGCTCTTGGCAGGTTCAACTGTTCCGGTGAAGGAACGGTGGTATTAACTGCTCGCAATGCCATTGCAACGGAACCTCTTTGACGAAATGCATTTACTCGGTAACGTCCGAAAGGATCTGCCGCAAAGGACATATCAAGTTCACCCTTACTGTTGAAAATTTCTCTCTGATGATCGGTTGTAATGGAAAGTAACATTTCCAATGTATCATCCGCTGTAAGAACCGGGAAGTTCTCCATACTAATCAGGTGACCGTTAACACGCATTTTTGGTGGTAATGCAACGGTCAAATGAATATCTGATGCTTTTGCCTGTTGTGCAACCGCAAGTACATCATGAATTCTTACGTTTCCCATTTTGTTTACCTCTTTCCCTAAAATAGTTTTTGCTAAACCTTCTTTTTATGTTACAACGGCAGGCACAAGACCGCCGCGTACACTCTCATTCTATCAAATTATTTCAAACAAGTAAATGCCGGAATCAAAGCATTCCAAACCAACGAAACCTTTGCTGACACTTATGCAAAAATACGGTATCGCATATCCGGCAAATCTTATTTGTCTTCCGTTTCATACAGATTCCACAACTTAAGCAATGCCCTTTTCTCAATTCGCGAAACATAACTTCTCGAAATGCCAAGCCGCTGTCCAATCTCTTTTTGGGTCATCTCTTCAAAAGGTTCAAATCCATATCGCATATAGATAATCAATCTCTCCCGACTCGTCAGCCCATGCCCGATAAAATGTGCAAGCCGACGATAAGCAGAATCAATTTCCAGTTGATGGTCGATGGTTTCCTGATTGGAATCACAAATATCCAGCAGGTTAATTTCATTGCCGTCCTTATCCGTCCCAAGGGGCTCATACAGAGAAATGTCCTTCGCTGATTTTTTCTTGCTCCGCATCAGCATCAGCAATTCATTCTCAATGCATCGGGATGCATAAGTCACCAACTTACTCCCCTTAGAAGCATCATAGGTATCAATGGCTTTTATTAGGCCAATGGTTCCGACAGAAATTAAATCATCCAAATCTTCCCGCAAATAATCAAGAATATAATCACTATAATAATCTCTTCCGAAACGCATCGATTGTCCGGAATCCGCATTTTGAAATTTTCTGGCAATATGCGCAACCAACCGCATATTATGCTCAATCAGCTGATGTCTGGCTTTTTGCCGTTCTTGCTCTGAGTCCTTTTTGGCACGATCCTTCAATACAGCCAGATAATGACTTTCTTCTTCCGCAGATAAGGGTTGTGGAAATGTGTTCACTTCGAAGGCCTCATATGACATTTACTTTATCTTATGTCAAAAGCAATCGAAAAGTGCCTTTCCAAAAAATGTTTTCATACCACAAATTATTATAACAAAAGGTTTGTCGTCATGTAAAGTTGTTTCAATTCTTAATCCGGAAGACATTAAATTCTTAATCCAGCAGAAATCCGGCCATAACATAATTGGCCAGATCACGCCCTCTCTCCGTCAGGCAGAGATAATCTTCTTTTATTATTGGGTTTTCCTGCGGAATTTTCTTTGGCAGATTGTTTGGATTTTCCTGCAAAGATACAATCCTCAAAAGCCCCTGGGATATCATCTTTTCAATCCAGTTCTTATAAATCACAAACATGTTACAACCAAACCGTTCCCGAAACTCTTTATCGGAAACACCACGATGCATCCGGAGTCCGAGAAACATAAATTCTTCCATCCGGTCCTTTCTGGTCAGGCGGGTATATTCTTCTATCCGGCCCTGCATGGCAAGGCTTGTGCATACTTCCATCCGGTCCTGCCCCGTCAGGCGAGTGTATTCTTCCACTGCATTTCTTTCGTTGATTTCGTCATCAACATTGGCATTTCCAACATCAATCTTTGCCAATCCGGACTTGTGGCTCTCGCCCATTTCTCCCCAGACTTCCTGGTATTTCTTCATATCAACCGTATTTTTCCAGCGCGCCGAATCCACCATGGAAGATGAGCCCAGACCGAGTCCCAGATAATTATGACCGGTCCAGTAGCCAATATTATGGCGGCAGGCATATCCCGGTTTGGCATAATTGGAAATTTCGTAAGGAACATAGCCGGCAGCCTTCAAATGGCGCTCCAGCAAATGTGCCATTTCCCGCTCTGTCTCGTCCTCAGGAAATGCCCCAAGAACATGGGATTTACTTTCGTAAATTTCATAAAAGGGAGTACCTTCCTCAATAATTAAACTGTATGCGGAAATGTGCTCCGGTGAAAGTGTAATAATCCGTTTCACATTAAGCAAAACATCTTCCACACTCTGTCCCGGCAGTGCACTCATTAAATCCACATTGATATTGTGAAATCCCACCATGCGCGCCAATTCAAAATTTTCCAAAAATGTGGCATAATCATGAATCCGTCCCAGCTTCTTCAATTCCTCATCAATGGTAGACTGTAATCCAAAACTAATACGGTTCACGCCATGTTCCTTCAGGCATTGTAATTTTTCCCGGCTGACCGTTCCCGGATTGGCCTCTACGGTAAATTCACAGTTTTCCTCAAGAGAAAACCCGGACTTTATTGTCACGAAAAGCCTTTCCAGTTCTTCTGCCGTACATACAGTAGGTGTTCCCCCACCAATAAAAACCGTATCTACATTGGCTCCGGCAAAATATTTCCCCATAGCACTGATTTCCCTATGCAAAGCCGACAGATACATAGATCTGTCATATTGTCCGCAGGGAAATGAGAGAAAATCGCAATAATCGCATTTTCTCACACAAAAGGGGATGTGCACATAAAGGGATAATTTATTTGTCTTCATCCAATTTCAAAACGCTCATAAACGCCTGCTGCGGGATTTCTACATTGCCCACCTGGCGCATTCGTTTCTTTCCTTCCTTCTGTTTTTCAAGAAGTTTCTTTTTACGGGTAATATCACCGCCGTAACATTTGGCAAGCACATCCTTTCGCATGGCACGAATGGTTTCCCGCGCAATAATTTTTCCACCCACTGCCGCCTGAATCGGAATTTCAAACAGGTGCTTCGGAATTTCCTCCTTTAATCGCTCGCACATCCTTCGTCCCCGTTCATAGGCATTGTCTGCATGTACAATGAAGGACAATGCATCCACTTCCTCCCGGTTAATGAGAATGTCCAGTTTCACTAGGCGGGATTCTTCGTAGGCCTTCATTTCATAATCGAAGGAAGCGTAACCTTTGGAACGGGATTTCAGTGCGTCAAAGAAATCGTAAATGATTTCATTTAACGGCATTTCATATTTCAAAAGTGCTCGATTTTCTTCAATGTAATCCATGGAAATGTAGCGTCCGCGCCGTTCCTGGCAAAGTTCCATAATGGAACCGATGTATTCCTTTGTAACCATAATCTCCGCTTTTACGATGGGTTCTTCCATATGGTCAATTTCCGATGGATCCGGCAGATTACTTGGATTTGTCAGGGAAATCATGGTGCCATCCGTCTTATAGACTTTATAAATAACTCCCGGTGCTGTAGTCACCAGGTCCAGATTGTATTCCCTTTCCAAACGCTCCTGAATTACTTCCAGATGCAAAAGTCCAAGAAATCCGCAGCGGAAGCCAAAGCCCAGTGCCACAGAAGTTTCCGGCTCATAGAATAAGGAAGCATCATTTAACTGCAATTTTTCCAGTGCATCACGCAAATCCGGATATTTCGCACCATCCGCAGGATAAAGACCGCAGTAGACCATCGGCAGCACCTTTTTGTAGCCCGGTAAAGGCTCTGCGCAAGGGTTGTCCGCATCGGTAATGGTATCTCCGACTGCCGTATCCTTCACATTTTTAATCGAGGCAGTAATGTAACCTACCATTCCTGCCGAAAGTTCCTGACAAGGAATAAATACACCGGCTCCGAAATACCCCACTTCCACAACCTCCGCCGTCGCACCGGTTGCCATCATTTTCATTTTCGTGCCCTTGGATACCCGGCCGTCCTTAATTCGCACAAATACAATAACCCCTTTATAAGGGTCATATACCGAGTCGAAAATAAGTGCCTTTAGCGGCGCATCCGCATCTCCCTGAGGTGCCGGAATTTTCTCCACAATGCTCTCTAATACATCCTCGATTCCGATTCCGTTCTTGGCAGAAATCAGCGGACATCCCACCGCTTCAATGCCAATCACATCCTCAATTTCCTCTACCACCCGTTCCGGGTCTGCGCTGGGCAGGTCTATTTTATTAATAACCGGGAAAACTTCAAGGTCATGATCCAGCGCCAGATAAACATTGGCCAGTGTCTGCGCCTCAATCCCCTGTGCTGCATCCACCACAAGTATGGCACCGTCACAGGCTGCCAATGCACGACTGACTTCATAATTAAAATCCACATGCCCCGGTGTATCAATCAGATTCAGCACATATTCCTCGCCGTCCTTCGCTTTATAAATCGTTCGGACGGATTGCGCCTTAATCGTAATTCCACGCTCCCGTTCAATATCCATATTATCCAGCACCTGCTCCTGCATTTCACGCTGTGTCAACAAACCGGTCTTTTCGATAATACGGTCCGCCAGAGTGGATTTCCCATGGTCTATATGCGCCACTATACAAAAATTTCGAATTTTATCCTGCATCGTTTTTTCCATCTTGTTCTCTCCATATCACGCTATAACGAATTTATTTTATCAAAATGTCATTGTCTTGCCTAGTTCCCTCGTCATTGCATAAAACGGTTTCTACAAATATCTCGCATTTCCACGAAGCGTTTTGTCGATAATGTCTGCAAGCGGATAACAGGCATTCTGCACCTCTTCCACCGTATTGGTCTGTGCTCCGAGTTCGATCAAAAGATAACGCTGCGCCAGATGCATATTGTAACGATAACCTTTCAGGTAAATGCGCCTCGCAAGTCCCGGATAGTATTCATTTGCCGTTATCTGCATTTGCAGGGAAAATGCCAGATTTTTCTGCAGATTGGGATTCGGCAAATAGGAAATATCGCCCACGCCATTCACATAGCTCAGCCCATTGAAAAGCATAAATTGCGCCATTTCCACGCCATTTACATCAGCCAAAAGTTTCGTGTTCTCTGCTACCTCATCCCTATGCAAATCAATTACCACCTGAATACTCGGATTATCCTCTAAAATCTGCGCAATCTCCGGCTCTGCATAGGAATAGGCATAACTGTGATGTTCCGTATCATACCGGCCTGTATGATGATAAACCTCATAGCCGTAACAATCAGTGAGGATATTGGCCAGCAATTCACCGGCTCCCACAATGGTTGTGCTTTCATCCCCGGGAACGGAATCAGCAAATCCCTCCTGTGAATGGGTATGATAAATCAGAATTTGCGGGCCATCTGTATCTCTGTCAATGGATAAATCCACGGAGAGCAGTTGTTTTGCATTAAAAATAGCAGAATTTGCTGAAGTACCGGCGTCAACTACATAATAATTTTGCAAAAGACTGGCATAATCCTGATAGGTACTTTGGGACACAATAACACTTTTGGATTGCGCAGGAGCAATCGGTGTCACATGCATACCATTCAGCACAGGATTATTAAGGGATGTGCTTGCTACAGCGCTTTGACGAAAACACTCCAGTGTCACATAGTCCATCTGCGGTTCTTCCTGTTCGTTTTCCTGCTTTGCGGAATCGCTTCCTTGCCTCAATCCGCTGTCGGAAGAGGTATCCTGCATCGTATCCTGCTGCGCTGATTCGATTTGCAAGTTGTTTTCCTGCGTCATTGCGCCTTGCTGCGAGCTGTTTTCCTGCGTCATTGCGTCTTGCTTCGCTGATTCGATTTTGTTTTCCTGCATCATTGCGCCTTGCTGCGCTGATGCATTATTTGCGGCATTGTTTTCCGCTAGCAGAGCATTTTCATCTACTCCATTAATAAAATTTCTTTCAATTTCTTCGCCGCCCTTCTCTTGCTCGTTTTGCAACAAATTATTTGCATTTTCCAAAATAAGATTTTCTTCCACATAACATTGAAGAGGATGTGTTTCCCGAATTAAAATACTGCAAATATCACTACCCATTCCGTTTTTCTGATTTTGCACATATCGTCCCAGTGGGAACCATTGCGTCGAAAAATAATGATACAGATTAACCTGCGCCGGCTCCTGTCCTTCATCCAATATGGAAATGCGTTCTGACCGCATCGCCTGAACAAATACCATTAAAATGCAAATGCACAATGCGATTTTACGCCAATTAATTTTTCGCATTTAACTGTCATTCCTTCCTGCAAATAGCTTTTTCCATTTTTTATAGCGTAATACGGTAAAATAACTGCATTACAATTTTGTTATGCTATACACTTATCTTATGCAGGATATCCATTTCTAATGAATGGACTATATCACCGCAAAAAATAAATTTTCTATTGACATAATTTTCAGCATTCATTAAAATTAGTTCGTATGTTTGCATTAGAACGTCCGTGTCCGGCTTTAATGTAACATTTTTATTAAGTTAAAATGTTAAAATGGAGGTGCAAGTCTTGGCTAATATTAAATCTGCAAAGAAGAGAATTCTTGTTAGTGAAAAAAAGGCAGAAAGAAATAAGGCAATCAGATCCAGCGTAAAAACTGCGGTAAAGAAAGTTTATGCTGCAATTGAAGCGAATGATGTTGAAACTGCTAAAGCTGCATTGCTGAATGCTACAAGCGTAATTGATAAAGCAACCAAGAAAGGTGTTTATCATAAGAATTACGCTTCCAGAAAAATCTCTCGCCTTAACTTAGCAGTAAACAAGATGAATTAATTCATCTGCTGATATCGAAGATTTTTTCGGACAGGATATTATAAAAATAAAACCCTCTAAGTACCGTCATTCTTAGAGGGTTTTTTATTTGAAATTCTTTTTGATTTTTCAATTTCTTTTCACGACTGACCTTTTTCGGTGCATCTTAATGTAGTTATTTACGCTTCTCAGCATTTTTGGCATCTGCATTCCTGCGTTTCTCCGGATTTCCGGATTCCTCTTGCTCCTTTTTCTTTTCCGTATATTGATCAAGAATATTTTCCAATAGCAACTTCTTAAAATACACATCAAAACTCAGCATGCAGATAAACGAAAACATCTGCAGAAATTCCTGGTCTTTCTTCGGTGAATCCTTAAACTGTGAAGTAGCCGTCTCGTATTTTATACGGATGTCCTGCTTCATAAGGTCAATCTGTTCCCCACTTATCGTTGTAACTTCATCATATATATCCTTTATGGAAAAACCTTCTTTCCCGAAATATTGTTCTGTCAGCGGATTCAAAATGGTTTGTATATCGTTAATGGATATAATATTTTTGAAATAATAGATAAAAATAAGAACCAAAATATGTTCCTTGGAATACTTTTTCTTTTCCGGCGGAGGTAACAAATTATTTTTTGCATAATTGTTGATCATTGTTTTGGTAAGTATTTTATCTTCCTCTTTATGGCGGGTTGTATTTTTCAAATGCTCCTCCATAAATGTGGTAACCTGATCCATATACAAATCAATCTTCGGGATTTCCTGTGATTTTACAAAGGATACCCGATCCAAAGTGTCCATAATACTATTTAAAAGATCATCAATATCTATTGTCATAATGCCAACCCTATCCTCTCTTCTTCTCCGGCAAAGCCGCAAACACCAAACTTATCCTTTCTTCTCCGGAAAAATAAAAACATTAACCTGATCCTCTTTTCTCCGGAAAAGCAAAAACATTAACCTGATCCTCTTTTCTCCGGATAAACAAAAACACTAGCCTGATCCTCTTTTCTCCGGAAAAACAAAAACACTAGCCTGATCCTCTTTTCTCCGGATAAGCAAAAACACTAGCCTGATCCTCTTTTCTCCGGATAAACAAAAACATTACACGAACCTCATTATATAGTAATCATTACTACATGTAAAGTTATTTATTACCAATTCCATGTTTCGGTTTATTCCCAATTCTGTAATCGGGTTTTTTCCCAAGTCCGTGTTTCGGTTTATCCCCAATTCTGTAATCGGTTTTTTTCCCAAGTCCGGATTCCGTCATTATTCCAAATGATTGACTATCGCCTTATATAGTTATTGACTGTCGCCATATATAGTTATTGACTATCGCCATATATAGTTATTGACTGTCGCCTTATATCGCACATCTTTACTGTAAAATTTTACTGTGATAAAATCTTAAAGTGTGGTCAGGAATTTTTCACACCGAAATGAAAACTATGGAAAAGATAAAGGAAGACATTATGTATGAATGAAAAAATACACACGCCCGCTGTCGACCATTTGTTTGATGCTATTTTAACACTGGAAAACCGCGATGACTGTTATCGCTTTTTTGAAGACATATGTACCGTCAACGAATTATTAAGTTTATCGCAGCGTTTTGCCGTAGCAGATATGTTGCGGGATAATAAAACTTATTCAGAAATTGTTGATAATACCGGTGCCTCCACTGCCACAATCAGCCGGGTGAACCGTTCTCTCACCTATGGATGCGATGGCTATGAGCTGGTTTTTAAGCGACTTCAGGGAAACGAATAACCCTTCATAATAGTTGAATAAACCATACAAAGAAACCAAATTATCCCCTCTAAATTTCTTTACTTTTACAGGTGGGTATGCTATATTTACCTTGTTGTAAAACAACACTATATTTTTTTTGGAGGTACTTGAGATGCAGGGTACAGTAAAGTGGTTTAATGCACAGAAAGGTTATGGTTTCCTTTCAACAGCAGAAGGAAAAGATGTATTCGTACACTTTTCTGCAATTGCAAACGAAGAAGGCTATAAGACATTAAACGAAGGACAGGAAGTTGAATTTGATGTTGTTGATGGTGAAAAAGGACCACAGGCAGCTAATGTAATCAAAAAATAATTCCTGTGATTTAATCAGTTGTTCGATGTGCATTTTCGATATAAATTTTACATAGCAGACACTAAAAATTTAGCAGTACTATAGAATGAAATGTCAGAATTCGCAATATTGTTTTAACGGATTAAAAATGAACACAAAAAGAACCGATGCAAATCGGTTCTTTTTCATTTCATCCATCCCGGTGTTTCCCACAAAAATCAAGCATTTCTTCTGTTTCAGCATTTTCTTCTGTTTCAGCATTTCCTGCAAAATACAGATATCTCTTCTGTCTCAATATTTCCTGCAAAAAGTCAGCACTTCTTCAAATGCCATATTTCCTCCAAAGAGATCCAGCGCACTTCCAATCGTGGCATTCACACGATTATTTCCCAGAGTTTTTAATATCTCCAAATCCGAAAAAGAATGAATGCCGCCTGCATAGGTAACGGGGATTCCCTCATAGGAGCCGAGAATTCCCGCAAGTTCTTCATCGATTCCAGAGGCTTTCCCCTCCACATCCACTGCATGAATCAGATACTCCACCGCATACTTTTCCATATGTTCCAACATTGTTTTATCCAAAATAGTGTCAGTATATTTTTGCCAACGGTCCGTCACAATATAATATTGTCCGTTCCTTCGTCGCACACTCAGATCCAGTACCAGATGTTCTTTTCCAACAGTTTCAACCATTTCCTGAAGACGCCCCATATGAATCATCCCATCTGCAAAAACATAACTGGTCACAATCACTGCCTGCGCTCCGGCATCAAGAAACTCCTTCGCATTGGTCGGATTAATTCCACCACCAGCCTGAAGTCCACCGGGATATGCTTTCAATGCAGATAAGGCTTCCTTCTTTGTTGCTTCATACTCTACTGTTCCGGCTTTATTCAGCAATATCACATGACCACCGGATATTTCATGTTCCTTATAAAAATTTGCATAAAATGCAGCATCATAAGAGGAGACAAAATTTTCTTTTGCTGTAGAACCGAACCATGCAGTTTCCGAATCCGCTTGTTCCTTACGGGCAATTCCTGCCCCATCGAACAAGATTCTATCTGCCTCTATTTTTTCCTTCGAGACAGCACCTGCACCATCAACAAGACTTCCTCCTACAATTTGTTTCACTTTTCCATTATGAATATCAATACAAGGACGAAATTCCATCCAACATTCTCTCCCAGTTACTTTTTTTGTTTTTCATTATAACAAAAAACTGCAGAGAATACATTTAAAGAAATATTTTGTTTTAAGGGAAATCGGATAAATCAAATTAATTTGCTTTCTCTGAATAAATTTCTGAATTTCACGCAAACTATAACCATAAATCTTTATAGAAAGAGGGAATATTATGAAAAAACTATTTGTAATTCTGCTTCTTGCCATGACATTAACCGCTTGTGGAAAAAATAAACAGGATCCGAATGACATGGTAAACACCAGTCCGTCACCACAGCCGACGGCCACCTCCAGCATCTCTGAAAATGCCGGAGATGCCGTTACGGATACCACCAACGGGGCTACCAATATGGTGGATGATGCCACCAATACGGTAACGGATGTAATCGATGATACCATGCAGGGGGCAACTAATGTTGTAGATGATGCCACAGATACGGTAGACAATGCGGTAGATGATGTAACAGACGGTATTGATAATGCGGTGGATTCTACAAGCGGGAATAACACCAACAAAAATAACAAATAATCCGCGCAGACAAAAGGCAGTCATTTTAACCGATGTCCGGAGCAAAGAGCGGAAAATAACAAAAATGCGTACGCAAAGCAATTGAAATTCATTTCAAAAACTTTCGCGTACGCATTATTCAATTCATAATATCTTCCATGCACTCTTCGCAAAACACATTTTCAATTCATAACATCTTCCATGCACTCTTCGCAAAACACATTTTTCAATTCATAACATCTTCCATGCACTCTTCGCAAAATGCATTTTTCCACCGACTCCGCATCACAAATGCAATTTAATTCACCCCGGATTCGTTCAGTACACCTTCACGATACGCCATCAGAAGATTTTCCAATTCACGGATGCTCTCCCGCAATTCCTTTCCGATGTCCGTATCGGCAACAAGATGCCTTTGCGGATAGGTCTCCACCAGAAGGGAATCGGAAACAATATCCGATTCATTTTTTATTGCTGCGTCCTTGGACTCAAAAGGCTCGTGGGCAATCAGCCACATTCCGTGGGAATTGGCAATCAGGGTATAACCCGCAATTCCTGTCTTGCTTTGATAAGCCCGGGAAAATCCACCGTCAATAACAAGCAATTTTCCGCCGCATTTGATAGGCAGTTCCCCCTTTTTCAATTCTACAGGCACATGCCCATTAATGATATGGGAATGATTCAGATCCAAACCGAATTCCTCCAGAATTGTATTCAGAACCTTTTCATTTTCCATCATGGAATAATATGGGTTCTTAATCTCCTTATGGGTTTCCTTGTCCTCCACGAAATAAGTTTCAAATGTGGCCATCTTATTTTTTCCAAACACAGGGGAATCCGGTCCGGCCCAGATATACCACATGATATCCTGTCCCTTTTTCTTTTCCGCACGGTCATTTACCGCATAGTACCCTTTACGTGCATAACTTTCCAGAATATCGTAAAGTGCCTTGCCCTTATATTTCTTTCCGTAAATGTTTACCTCACTGAAAGAACCGTCCTCTTCCAGCGGAACGCAGCCATGATACAAAAGATTGGAATTATGCACCTTGTAAAGGCTTCCCTTGGAAAACAGGAATCGTACATGCTTTTGCAATTTTTCACTATGGGTAAATGTGTGATGCATACGCTCCACAACCACTTCTTCCTCCGGCGTCAGACGATAAGGATCTGCCGGGTCCACCGTCGGAAAATCGGTATCTGTCATAGGATACACCTTGTCACCGATTCGAACCGTCTTATTTTCAAAATCAATCTTATCAAGCAGTAACCGGTCCTCCATTCCGAATTCCGGACGGCGCTTAATTAACTGTCCTTCCAGTTTCAACTGAATAATGGTGATTGCCTTGTGCATCTTCATATCCAGCCCAAGATCTTTCGTATTGTAATTGGTGTTATAGCGTATGGAAAATGCGCTGCAATCCACATCTTTATAGGTTTCCATGGCAAATGTGGCAAGGGGAACAAGATTAATTCCATATCCTTCTTCCAGCGTATCCAGATTTCCATAACGGGCGGCAATTCGGATTACCGTTGCCATCAGTGCCGTACAACCGCTGGCCGCTCCCATCCACGAAATATCATGATTTCCCCACTGTACATCAACGGAGTGATAATGCATCAAAGTGTCAATAATAATATGCGGTCCCGGCCCTCGGTCGAAAATATCTCCCACAATATGAAGATGATCCACCACCAGACGCTGAATCAGATTACAAAGAGCAATAATAAACTCCTGCGCCCGTCCAATTCGGATAATGGTATGAATAATTTCATTATAATATCCTTCCTTATCCTGCACCTCCGCCTTTTCTGTTATTAATTCCTCAATAATGTAGGCAAAATCCTTAGGCAAAGCTTTTCGCACCTTGGAACGGGTGTACTTGGAAGAAACACGCTTTGTAATCTGAACCAGACGATGCAGGGTAATTTTATACCAGTCGTCAATGTTTTCTTCCTCTGCCGATACAATGGCCAACTTTTCCTCCGGATAATAAATCAGCGTAGCAAGTGCCTTTTTATCTTTCTCTCTCAGAGTATTTCCAAATTCCTCATCAATTTTACGGCGAATGGAACCGGAACCATTTTTTAAAACATGGTTAAATTGCTCATATTCTCCATGAATATCCGTAAGGAAATGTTCCGTACCATGTGGCAAATTCAAAATAGATTGAAGATTAATAATCTCTGTGGAAGCAGCCGCTATCGTAGGGTACTGTTTTGACAACTGCTTTAATAAACGCATATCCTTTTCTTCCAAAGTATATCCCTCTAACTTTCCTCTAATTTTACCGGATTACATCGTGCATATCGTAAAATCCCGCTGGTTTTCCTGCCAGGAATTTCGCAGCCTGGATAGCGCCTTTCGCAAATATGGATTTGGAATAAGCCTGATGCGAAAATGTGATTACCTCATCACAGCCTGCAAAAATCACATCATGGTCTCCCACAATGGTACCGCCGCGGACTGCGGAAATACCCATTTCCTTGCGGTCTCTCTTTTCTCTGACCTGGCTGCGGTCATAAATGTATTCAAAGGAATTATCAAATTCCTCATTTATGGAATCCGCCAATGCCAGAGCCGTTCCGCTTGGAGCATCCAGTTTCTGGTTATGATGCTTTTCCACAATTTCAATGTCAAAACCCGCCGGATAAAGAATGGCAGCCGCCTCTTTTAACAATTTCATCATCATATTGATTCCAAGTGACATATTGGCTGATTTCAAAACAGCACTGGTTTTTGAAACCTCTTTCGCCCGGGCAATCTGTTCTTCGGACAAGCCAGTGGTACAAAGGACTACCGGAACTTTTTTCGTCTCACAGTAATCAAGTAATGCATCCGTTGCCTTCGCAGAAGCAAAATCAATAATAACATCCGCTTCCACATTACATTCAGCAAAAGAAGGGAAAACCGGATAATCATTTTTCACATGGTCGGAAATGTCAATTCCTGCCACAATGGCAGCATCTTCGTCATCTTTCAATAGACCTGTGATAACTTGTCCCATCTTTCCATTACAACCATGCATAATAATTCGTGTCATTTTCTATTTCCTCCTGTGTCTTTAAAAAGAGACTGGTGCCAGGATAATTGGCACCAATCCAATACGATTTAACCTTATAAAATGCCAAACTCTTTCATTGCTTTCTCAAGTTTTGCTGCATTCTCCGGCTCCATCTCCGTCAGAGGACGGCGAAGCACACCGGCATTTTGTCCCTGAAGATTCATTGCTTTCTTAACCGGAATTGGATTTACCTCACAGAAAAGTGCACTAATCAGGTCAATTGCTTTTAACTGGATATCCCGGCTGCCTTCCACATCCCCATCAAAAAATTTCCGGCACATGTCATGGGTCTGCTGTGGAGCAACATTGGAAAGCACGGAAATTACACCTCTTCCGCCCAGAGCAAGAAGAGGAACTACCTGATCGTCATTTCCGGAATAAACATCCACCATGCCTTTGGAAAGTGCCATCAATTTTGCAATTTGGGAGAAATTGCCGGTGGCATCCTTTACTCCGATAATATTCGGAACTTCTTTGCATAGAGAAACAACGGTTTCCGGTAAAATATTCACTCCGCCGGTTCTTCCCGGAATATTGTAAAGAATAATCGGGATTTTAACGGAATTGGCAATCATGGTAAAATGCTCTTTTAATCCCTTCTGGGTTGCTTTGTTATAGTAAGGCGTAACAACCAAAAGACCGTCTGCCCCGATTTTTTCTGCCTCCTGAGAAAGGTAAATCGCCGTTTCCGTACAATTGGAACCGGTACCTGCAATTACCGGAATTCTTCCGTTAACCACATCTACGCAATACTTAATTACACTTAAATGCTCCTCATGCGTCAGCGTGGAAGCCTCTCCTGTCGTACCGCAAACAATAATTGCATCCGTACCGTTGGCAATCTGGTACTCGATATTTTTTCCGAATTGCTCATAATTAACGGACCCGTCCTCGTGAAATGGTGTTACAATGGCAACACCTGCGCCTTCAAAAAGTGCCATAATTTTTTCCTCCTTAAATTATGAAATAAAAAAAGCTGACAACAAGATGTCAGCGCCAAATTCCCATTCAAAAAAGAATGATTGATAGCGCCCCATCTTAACAAAGATGACAGTTATACAGTTATTCACTGCATCCCCAAAGATCTGCCCTGCAGGAAGCAAACCCTTTCGGCGATAATTCCTTTCGTTACCCATCATTGCATCTTCTGTCCCTGAAACATCCACAATGCTACTCTTAATTACCGCAACCTCTATCTTATAAAATAAATATATGCACTGAAAAACAATTTGTTTCCCAGTGCATACCTAATATACCATTATACGATTATGATGTCAAACGATTCGGCCGTTTTTCACCGCTTATTTCGCCTTTTTTTCACTCCTTATTCGCTGTTTCTGTATCCTATCCGGAGCGCTTACTTTTTCGGGCAGCCGACTGTTGTCTCGTAATCAAACCATATACGAAACGGCCATACTAATCCAACACCGTTTCCGCCTGTTCCAATTTGCTGACGGAGACTTCATATGCTATGCGTTTTTCCGTTTCATCCTCACCGATTTTCTTCAAATATTCGCGGCTCTGAATCCGTCCCCATACACTGCATCTGGATCCAACCGTAAATGTGGACGCATAACGGGCATTTCTTCCCCAACAGATGCATGGAATGTAATCGGATTTACCGTAAGGACGATTCACCGCCAAAAGCAAATCTGCGATTTCTCTTCCCAGCGGTGTTTTCCGGTAAATTGGCTCTTTGCAGATAAATCCGTCCAGGAAAATCTGATTGGTTTTGCTGCTTTCGCCCACTTCTTCAATAAATTCAATCTCCCTTGCAAATACGGACAATACCAGTTTATTTTTCCGTTCTTCATGACGATTGTAGGACCGGAACTGTCCGGATACTGCAATTTTTCTTCCCACATAATTCTGCGTGACATCAAGAAGCCGTTCGGAAACCATGAGTGGAATAATGTCCGCCGATTCGCTTAGTCGGTTCACCTGAACATCCACCATGTAAAACCCTTCGCCGTAAATTTCATGACTATAAGCAAATTCACTTATAATCTCTCCCATTAGTGTTACCTGATTGTTTTCAATCACTTTTTCCATATTTTATCAAATCCCCTTTCTCGTATGGCTAGTCAAATGACTCCTGCGTATTTTGCTGCAGGTTAAATATTCATATCCAACCATATTCATCACGAGTACATAATATATCATCTCATCGTGCAGAATAAAGATTCAATCATCGCAATTTAATTTATAAAATGACAAATATTGTCAAATTCACACCATCTACTATTATTTATGACACAGAATTGTGTCAATATTGTGTATTTTTTCAAAATATTTTTTTATTCCAATTCAATTAATTCTATTCATTCAATCAATCCTATTCATTCAATCAATCCTATTCATTCAATCAATCCTATTCATTCAATCAATCCTATTCATTCAATTAATCCTATCCTGCCAACCATATTTTTGGAACGATGACCTTGTTTGCCAAAATTATACGGGCTTATTCCTGAACCGCTCCGGGCTTATTCCTGCCGTATTGCACTCCATTTTTGTGCGTGTTATAATACTGTGGTTTTAGAAAGTGCTTGAATATAACGGAGAAGAAAAATGAAACAAAGACGAGAAGATGTTAGAAATGTAGCCATCATTGCCCATGTTGACCATGGCAAAACCACTCTGGTGGATGAATTGTTAAAGCAAAGCGGTGTTTTTCGGGAAAATCAGGAGGTCGCCGAACGTGTCATGGATTCCAACGACATTGAGCGTGAACGCGGAATCACTATTTTATCAAAAAATACTGCCGTCACATATAAAGGAACGAAAATTAATATCATCGACACCCCTGGCCATGCTGATTTCGGCGGCGAAGTAGAACGTGTGCTGAAAATGGTAAATGGGGTAATTCTTGTAGTAGATGCTTTTGAAGGTGCTATGCCGCAGACCAAATTCGTGCTGGGAAAAGCCCTCGAACTGAAGTTGCCGGTTATTGTGTGTATCAATAAAATTGACCGGCCGGAAGCAAGACCGAATGAAGTAATTGATGAGGTACTTGAGTTGTTTTTGGAACTGGATGCGGATGATGCACAGTTAGACTGCCCATTTGTTTTCGCTTCTGCCAAAGCCGGCACAGCCACTCTCGATTTGGAAAATGAAAACAATAATATGGTACCGCTTTTTGATACCATTTTAGACTATATCCCTGCCCCGGAGGGGGATCCGGAAGAAGGTACACAGATTCTTATCAGTACCATTGACTATAATGAATATGTGGGACGAATCGGTGTTGGTAAAGTTGACAACGGCACTGTCAAAGTAAATCAGGAAGTGGTGATTGTCAACGCCCATGAACCGGAAAAATGCAAAAAGGTTAAAATTTCGAAACTATATGAATTTGACGGGTTAAATAAAGTTCCGGTCAATGAGGCAGGCATTGGATCCATTGTTGCCATTTCCGGTATATCCGATATTCATATCGGTGACACTCTTTGCGCTCCGGAAAAGCCTGAACCAATCCCATTCCAGAAGATTTCCGAGCCGACCATTTCTATGAATTTTATGGTAAATGATTCTCCATTTGCCGGTCAGGAAGGCAAATATGTCACCAGCCGTCATCTGCGTGACCGTTTGTTCCGTGAGTTAAATACCGATGTCAGCCTTCGTGTGGAGGAAACGGAAACCACTGAATGCTTTAAGGTTTCCGGACGAGGGGAATTGCATTTGTCCGTATTAATTGAAAATATGCGCCGCGAGGGCTATGAATTTGCAGTCAGCAAGGCAGAAGTGCTCTATCATACCGATGAGAATGGCAAGAAATTGGAGCCGATGGAACTAACTTATATTGATGTTCCGGAAGAGTTTTCCGGTAGTGTCATCGAAAAACTTAGCCAACGAAAAGGAGAACTGCGCAACATGGGCATTGCCAACGGCGGCTACACCCGGTTGGAATTCTCTATCCCATCCCGTGGCTTGATTGGATACCGCGGCGAATTTATGACAGACACCAAAGGAAATGGTATTATTAATACCATTTTTGACGGATACGCACCTTTTAAGGGAGAAATCAGTTATCGGAAACAGGGCTCTCTTATTGCATTTGAATCCGGGGAATCTGTTACCTACGGCTTATTCAACGCCCAGGAACGTGGCACTTTATTTATTGGTGCCGGAGAACGCGTGTATGCCGGCATGGTAATAGGAGAAAATCCGAAAGCGGAAGACATTGAGTTAAATGTTTGCAAGAAGAAACAGTTGACCAATACCCGTTCCTCCAGTGCCGATGAAGCGCTTCGTCTTACTCCGCCGAAGATTATGAGCCTCGAACAGGCCCTTGAATTTATTGGCACAGATGAACTTCTTGAAGTAACGCCGGAGCACCTTCGCATCCGAAAGAAAATTCTGGATCCGACGCTTCGAAAGCGCGCTGCCATCTCTGCCGCTTCCAAGAAAATGTAAGAGATAGATGAAAGCATCGGTAATTCACATTTTGTTCCGCATCCAGATGGGGAACAAAATGTTTTCGTGAAATGTAATTTTGTATGAAAATAAAAAGTTCGTGAAACAAATTTCACGAACTTTTTTTACTGTTTTCTCAGTTTTTTATTACGCAAATGTTTTTTCAACTGAATTTATAATTACGCAAATGAATAATCCAAAACAATTTTACGAAACAATTCTGTATTAATTATAAATTGAACAAATTAAATTTCCACAATCCAGCCTTCCGGGGCCTCGATTTTACCCATCTGGATACCGGTTAAGGTTTCGTATAATTTCTTAGTAACCGGTCCCATCTGCGTCATGCCGCTTGGCAGGCATATTTCATTGCCATGATCGACAATCTTGCCAACCGGGGAAATAACTGCTGCAGTACCGCAAAGACCACACTCTGCAAAATCCTTCACTTCTTCAAAGTAAACTTCTCTTTCCTCCACCTCAAGACCAAGGTACTCTTTTGCAACAACCATCAGGGATCTTCTTGTAATGGAAGGAAGAATACTGTTTGACTTCGGCGTAACAACCTTGTTGTCCTTTGTAACAAAGAGGAAATTAGCTCCACCGGTCTCTTCCACCTTCGTGCGGGTTTTAGAATCCAGATACATATTCTCATCAAATCCATTTTTGTGTGCAGTTACAATTGCATGCAAACTCATGGCATAATTCAGTCCTGCCTTGATATGTCCGGTTCCGTTTGGTGCGGCACGATCGAAATCACTGACACAGATTGTCAAAGGCTTTGCACCGCCTTTGAAATATGGACCTACCGGAGTTGCAAAAATACGGAACTGATATTCATCCGCCGGCTTTACACCGATTACCGGATTTGAGCCAAACATATATGGTCTTAAATATAAAGTTGCGCCGGAACCAAATGGCGGAACATACGCCTCATTGGCCTTAACAACCTGTTTCACTGCATCCACAAAACGCTCCTTCGGAAATGCAGGCATCTCCAATCTCTGTGCGGTATCAAACATTCTTTCCGCATTTAAATCCGGACGGAAGCAAACGGTTCTGCCATCTTCTGTTGTGTAGGCCTTTAATCCTTCAAAACAGGTCTGCGCATACTGAAGAACACCGGCACATTCATTGATTGTAATGTTCGCATCGTCTGTCAAAACCCCCTCATCCCATGCACCGTTCTTAAAATTTGATACATAACGTTTGTCTGTCTGAACATAGCCAAATCCAAGGTTTGACCAATCAAGGTTCTTCTTTTCCATAATGAAACTTCCTTTCCCATTTAATTTGTACTGATGTCCACAAAATGCCGTCTCCGGTAAATGTCATTCTCATTTTGTCGTCTCCACAAAATGTCGTCTCCGGAAAATGTCATCCTCACTTTGTCAACATCAGATGCAGTTATAAAATTGTAAGATTAATTCTGGTTATTTTCACCAGTTATCATCTTACAACCGCCAAATTACAGTGTCAAGAATTCAGATGGTTGAAGATTGTTTATCCGTCGGTTGTCGGTTCCGGATATGAGATTTTTCAAAACACAAAATCACATATATAGCAAAAACAAAGCACAAAAATAGCACAAAAATTTGCACAAAAAATAGCACAAAAAATAACACAAAATAAAAACACAAAATTATCACGAACAAAAACACAAAATATCATGAAACAAAAACACAAAATATCATGAAATATATTTGTCGCAGATAACCCCTTTATGGTAAAATAATTCTGTATGAGAAAATCCATTCCAAACCGGAATGCTTTTCACTTATGGAGGATACGCTATTGAGTTGGCTTCAAAATTTTATTAATTTCCTACAAACCGATGTAAAAGACGAAAATGAAACAAAGGAAATGGCAGTACTGCTTCGTATTATGTGTTGCATTTTCATGTTTTATTTTTTCGTAATAGGTGTCACCATTGCATTTCTTCAGCATTATATTCTTGGACTATTATGCGTGGGGGCCATCAGTCTTTTGGTAGGAGCCTTTATTCTTACTTACGAAAATCACACCACAGGCGGTAATGTTTTACTCAACATTGTTTTACTTGTTTTTCCTGCTGTTTTCGGATTTTTTCTGGGCTATTCCATGGATTTCCATATTATGTTATTCCTGAATATCCTGATTATTTATTACAATAAGACGGAACATATGTATATAAAACGTTTTTATACCTTCGGTCTTGGTATCTTTTTGATTTTCCTTGCGGAAATTTACGAAGGTATTGGGCTTGCCCGGGTACCGTCCGGTGCGCATCAGTTATTTATTCAGTCTTTCAACATTTTCATTTTCACTACCAGCATTGGTATCATCGCATACTCTTACTGTGGCAAATTTAATAATGCAGAAGAAAAATTGAAAAGAATCAACGAAAATCTGGAAAGAATGGCTAATATTGATCCGCTGACCAACCTCTCCAATCGTCGTCATATGAACGAGCATATGGAAGGTCTGCTTTACGAATTTAATCATTCCGGCAAAATTTTTACCATTGCCATCGGGGATATTGACTTTTTTAAGAAGGTAAATGATACCTATGGGCACGACACCGGCGATTATGTACTTTCCAGTGTTGCTGCTCAATTTACCAAACATATGAAAGGCAAGGGACATGTTGCCCGCTGGGGTGGCGAGGAATTTCTATTTACCTTCGAAAACATGAACATTGATGCTGCGGCAACAAGTTTAAATGAACTTCGTAAAACCATTGAGAAAATGCCAATGCACTTTAAAGAATATGATTTTCATGTCACCATGTCTTTTGGTATGGAAGAATTTAACGACCGTCTGGGCGTGGAAGCAACTATTAACCGTGCAGACGATAAACTTTATAAAGCTAAGCAGGCAGGTCGAAACCGCGTGGTAACATTGTAAATTTCGGTTATAGCCGGGAAAACCTATTTTGAAAGGGTGTAACATTATGAATTTAATTGCTGCTGTTGACAAAAATTGGGGAATCGGATGCAAGAATCAGCTTCTTGTCAGCATCCCGCAGGATATGAAATTTTTCCGTTCCGAAACCGGCGGAAAGGTCGTTATTATGGGACGCAAAACCCTGGAGTCATTTCCAAATAAGCAACCCCTGAAAAATCGGACCAACATTGTTCTGACCAAGGATTCTACTTTTTCCTGCGAGGATGCAATTGTTGTTCATGATTTGGACGCTCTTTTCAAACTTCTTAAGCAGTACCCAACGGAAGATGTTTATGTAATCGGCGGAGGCAGCATTTACACACAATTGGTTGATTACTGTGATGTTGCTTATATTACAAAAATCGATCACGCCTATCAGGCAGATACTTATTTCCCTAATCTGGACGAGAAACCGGAATGGGTTGTCACCGGGCAAAGCGAAGAGGAAACCTACTTTGATTTAGAATATTGTTTTATTAAGTACGAAAAAAAGAAAGCCTGATATCGGCTTTCTTTTTTATTAATTTCGTTTCGTTTTGCTTTTATTTAACCTATTGAAGAAATGCATTTGTTCCCATACAACATTTAACTCTAAATGGCGATTGGTATGTTTTTCACCTGGGGACCAGTAACATAGTTTTCCACCTTCACATCATTTCGCGTAAATTCATAAAAATTCTTAATATCCGGATTTAACCAAAAGGTCGGTGCATCATAGGTCGGTCTTTCTATCAGTTCTTTGATAATATTCACATGTCGGTCATAAATATGCGCATCTGCAATTACATGAACAAGCTCTCCCACATACATATCGCAAACCTGAGCCAGCATATGCACAAGCACACTGTATTGAACCACATTCCAGTTATTTGCTGCCAAAACATCCTGTGAGCGCTGATTTAATACAGCATTCAAAGTAAGTTTATCTTCCCCCGGTCGCTGGGTGACATTAAATGTCATACTGTAAGCACACGGATATAGACCCATTTCATATAATTCTTCATGATTGTAAATGTTGGTCATAATACGACGGCTGAAAGGATTATTCCGCAAATCCCAGATTACCGCATCCATCTGATCCAGATATACACGATATCTTTTTTCTTTATTCTCTTTTGTCCACAAAGGATTTTCCTCAAACCGAATTGACGGATACTCCGCTCTTAGTTTCGCTTCCTGCTCCGGTGAATTATCATCTGCCATGTGATGCACATACGTTTTTCCCATCTGATAGCCATAGGCTTTTCCAATGGAACCATTTTCGTCTGCCCACTCATCCCAGATATGACTGTGCAAATCCTTAATGTTATTGGATTTCATTTGCCAAATCCACAAAATCTCATCCGTAGCACTTTTCAGTGCCGTCTTACGAAGGGTCAGAAGCGGAAATTCTTTTCGCAAATCATACCGGTTAACAACGCCAAATTTTTTTATGGTATAAGCCGGTGTTCCGTCCTCCCAGTGCGGGCGCACCTTCTCCCCTTCGGTAATGGTTCCGTTTTCCAGAATATCTTTGCACATTTCTATAAATAACTGATCTGCGTAACTCATTTTTATCCTCTTATCCTACTTTTCACATTTTATTTTTGAAACCTCTTGCGATTGCACATTTCGGCACTTGCACTTTCAGGGCTCACACTTATGCATTTCACTTTTGGTAACTGCGCTTGCGCCTTACACTAATGTAACCCCATGACCGCTGTTGCGATTTGGAAATAAATCAACAAACTCAGGGCGTCCACAATGGTTGTAATAAAAGGGCTCGCCATAACCGCCGGGTCAAATCCGATTTTCTTGGCAATCATCGGCAGGGTGCAACCTACCAATTTCGCAATGAGAACAGCCAACACCAGAGTGCCGCATACCGTAATAGCAACCATGATACCTACCCGGTCAATAAACAAAAGTTTCAGCATATTTGCGGCCGCAAGCGAAATCCCGCATATAATCGCCACACGGAATTCTTTCCAGATAACACGAAACCAGTCCTTAAATTCAATGTCATTCAGGGAAAGTCCACGAATAATGGTAACGCTGGCCTGACCGCCCGCATTTCCGCCGGTATCCATCAGCATTGGAATATAAGCCACCAGGATGGCGCAGGAACTGAGGGCATCTTCAAAACTGGCAATAATACCACCGGTAAATGTGGCAGAAATCATCAAAAGCAAAAGCCAGGGCATACGCTTTTTCCAAAGTTCAAATACGCTGGTTTTCATATATGGTTTATCGGAAGGGACAATCGCCGCCATTTTCTCAATATCCTCGGTTGCCTCTTCTTCAATAATGTCCACAACATCGTCAACGGTGATAATTCCCACAAGACGGTTTTCATTATCCACAACCGGCATGGAAGTAAAGTCGTATTTCTTAAACTGTCTGGCAACCTCTTCCTGGTCCATCATGGTATGAATGGATACAACATTTTCATGCATGATTTCCCCGATAATTTCGTCCGGTTCACTTAACAGAAGATACCGAAGGGCAACGGTTCCTATCAGCGTTCTTTTATTATCCAGCACATAACAGATATTAATGGTTTCGGAATCGATACCGATTTTCTTAATTCTTTCGATTGCCTGCTGAACCGTGATATTTTCTTTCAAATCCACATATTCCACTGTCATTACACTACCGGCAGAATCCTCCGGGTAACGCAAAAGATGGTTTATGTCTCTTCGGGTCTCCGCATTTGCATTAGCCAATAGTTTCTTCACAATATTGGCCGGCATTTCCTCCAAAAGATCCGTGGCATCGTCCGCCATCAGGTTGTTAATGATGTTGGCCGCCTCCTTATCGGACAGGCGGGTAATGATGGAGTGCTGATTTTCCATATCAAGATAAGAAAATACATCTGCCGCAAGTGATTTCGGCAAAATACGGAAAATCTTTAATAGTTCTTCTCCCTCCAAACTTTCCAGAAAGGAAGCTATATCCGCGTCGTTCATCTCCGCCATGGTCTGGCGCAAACGGGTATACTGCTTCGTTTGAATTAATTCCTGCAATTCTTCAAAATTCTGTTCCATGTTCTCTCCTTTCGCCGTTACAGATTTGCAGACAGCAAAAAGGGGACAAAATTGCTATCATTTTCTGCAAATCATTTTGAAAGAACCACATAAAAAGGCGTGGTTACAGGGTATATGATACGGACAATCTTCCTGACTTTGATATTCCATATAACCACCACCTTTCTGAATAAAATTGCATTTTCATAATAGCGGAAATGCCGTCAAACGTCAAAGAAAACGGTATAAACGCAGGGCACGTTCTGCAATAAAGCGCAGCAAATGACTTATAATAAAACGCAGGGCACGACCCAGCAAAAACAATGACTATGCGGGAGTCATAATGGCACAGTCGTTATAATATTGCAAGTCTTCCCTTCCAGCATTTCCACTTTTCCACAGGTTAATTCAATGAAATCTATTTTAACCTGCTCCAAATCATCTTCCGGAATTTCCAATGTCATAGAAACCACATCTGTATAATCAGCGTTTTTCTCTTTCCAACCCCTGGAAATCAGATAATTCTGAATGCGCCCCACCTCCGTATATGGGAATACAGCAACCAGTTCCCGCCCATTCGTCAGACGACCAATTTTGCAATTGGCCAATCCTGCCTTCACGCTCTCGCTATAAGCCCGGATTAAGCCCCCCGTTCCCAATAGGGTTCCTCCAAAATAACGGGTAACCACAACTACCACATTATGCAGTTCGTCTTTGGTTAATATTTCCAGCATGGGGCGTCCTGCCGTCCCGGAAGGTTCCCCATCATCACTGCTACGCATGATTTCATTATTTTTTCCAATAACAAATGCACTGCAATTATGACGGGCATCCCAATATTTCTTTTTCATTTCCTCAATAAATGCAGTGGCTTCTTCCTCAGATTCCACGGGACGAAGATTCGCAATAAAACGAGACTTCTTTTCCTCAATTTCTCCGCTTCCACCCTGCAATAAAATTTTGTAACTTTGCATAAAATCATAATAACATGTGCATATTCGAAATAAAAGTCCCGGATTTATATAACATTCACAAACACGCCCTTCGCATAATGTGTGACAAGGGGATGTGTGACATGGGGATGTGTGGCATTGGGGACGTACCTGTTGTCATGTTTTGTATATTATGACATTGGGGACGTACCTTTTGTTGGCATTGGGGACGTACCTTTTGTTGGCATTGGGGACGTACCTTTTGTCAGATTTTTTGACATTGGGGACGTACCTGTTGTCACATTTTGTAGTTACAAAATGCGTTTGCGACAATAAGCGTTCCTTTTTTCTAACATGCATCGTGGAATGTTGTCGAAGCGTGTGACAGGGGACACTCCTTTTGACAAAAGGTACGTCCCCAATGTACATTGAGTTACATAAAATAATTTGGTATAATATGGAAGGCTTCTTTTAAGCCGGATTGGAGAGTTTATGAACTATAGCAAGCGCGGAGTTCTGAACAAACAAAAGGAACTGAACTCCAAAGGAATAAAAATAAAGAAAATGTTGATGATTACATTTGTAAAGGCATTCATTATTTGTGCGCTTTCCTTTGTAGTTATACTGGCCTGTCTGGGAATCGGCGCATTTCGCGGCATTTTGAATACTGCGCCGGATATCTCTACCATTGATGTGACGCCATCCGGTTATGCAACCACCATTTACGACTGCGAAGGTCACGAGATGACCAAACTGGTGGCTGCAGATTCGAACCGTACTTATGTCACCATGGATAAAATTCCCACCTATCTGGCCAACGCATTTGTTGCCATTGAGGACGAGCGATTTTATTCGCACAACGGAATTGACATTATCGGTATCGGTCGTGCCGCTTATGTAACAATTAAAGATCGTGGTCTTTCACAGGGTGCCAGTACCATTACCCAGCAGTTGATTAAAAACAATGTTTTTGATAACTGGGTGAATGAAAGTTCGAATCTGGAACGTATCAAGCGTAAAATTCAGGAACAGTATCTGGCGCTTGAGTTGGAAAAAATCATGACCAAGGAGCAAATTTTGGAACTCTATATGAATTCCATTAACCTTGGGCAAAATACGCTTGGTGTACAAGCCGCTTCCCTGCGCTACTTTGGAAAACCGGTTTACGAACTGACCATTTCCGAGGCGGCTGTCATTGCCGGCATTACCCAGAATCCTTCCAAGTATAATCCGATTACTCATCCGGAATACAACGCAGAACGAAGAGAAAAGGTTTTGCGCAACATGCATGATATGAATTTTATTTCTGATGCAGAATACGAGGAGGCATTGGCAGATGATGTGTATTCCCGGATTCAATCCGTCAATACAGAGGTTTCCACCAATAATGTTTACTCCTATTTTGTTGATGAAGTCATTGAAACGGCAGCCGAAGATTTGACAGAACTTTATCTGGAACAGGGATATACCCAGTCCCAGGCCTCTACTATGGCTTACAATATGCTTTATAGCGGCGGCTTAAGTATATTTACTACGCAGGACCCGCAGATTCAGTCCATTTGCGATGAAATTTATGCAGACGAAGCCAATTTCCCGGAGAATACCAAATGGTATCTGAATTATCAGCTTACCATCGTAAAAGCGGATGGCACTGTAGAAAACCACTCCACGGAAATGTTTCGTTCCTATTATCGCCAATTTGACAGCCGGTTTAATCTTTTATATTCCACTCAGGATGATGCCTATGCCGCTATCGCAGATTATCTTGCGGCTGTTATGGAACCCGGCGATGAAATTGAGGCCGAAAGCATTACACTGACACCGCAACCGCAGGTATCCCTTACCGTTGAGGAACAAAGCACCGGACACATTGTTGCACTTATTGGCGGCCGCGGAACCAAGACAACCAGCCGATCACTGAATCGTGCAACCAATTCCACCAGACAGCCGGGTTCCACATTTAAGATTGTTTCTACCTATGCTCCGGCGCTGGACTGTGCCGGCATAAATCTGGCCAGCGTTTATGTGGACGGCCCATTTAACTATGTAAATGGGCGGCCGGTGTCCAACTGGTATTCCAGTGGTTATAAGGGAATCTGTACTGTCCGATACGGAATTGAACAGTCTCTGAATATTATTGCAGTAAAAACCCTGACGGAAATTACGCCGCAGCTTGGATACGACTATCTGATTAATTTCGGATTTACCACTCTTGTGGAATCCCGCACAAATGCCAATGGGGATGTATTTTCAGACATTAACCAGACATTAGCCCTTGGCGGTATCACAGACGGCGTTACCAACATGGAATTAAATGCTTCCTATGCAACAATTGCCAACGGCGGTATTTATATGGAGCCTATCCTTTACACGAAGATTATCGACCATGACGGCAATGTGCTGATTGATAAAACCCAGGATCAGGATGTTCACAGGGTAATTAAGGAAACAACCGCCTATCTTTTGACCAGTGCCATGGTGGATGTTGTGACAAAAGGTACCGGTGGCTCCGTCAATTTCGGCGGCATGGCAATTGCCGGAAAAACAGGAACCACTTCCGATTATAAAGATGTCTGGTTCGCCGGCTATACTCCTTATTATACTGCCACTACATGGACCGGATATGATAACAATGTAAGTATGGAGGACAGTGCTTCCAAAAATTTGTCAAAAACCTTATGGCGCGCAGTAATGTCCCGTATTCATGAGAATCTCCCACAGGAGTCCTTTGTAATGCCGGCAGGAATCACCGCCATTACCGTATGCAACCGGTCCGGCAAATTACCAATTCCGGGGCTTTGCGACAACCATCTTTCTACGGAGTATTTCGCATCAGAAAACCTCCCGACGGAAATGTGTGATGTTCACTACTCCGGTATGGTTTGTCTTTATTCCGGACTGAAGGCGTGTGACGCCTGTCCATTTAAGGTTCCCGGCACCTTGGAATTGAATCCGGTGGAAGCGCCTTCGATACAAGCTTGTACGCCAAATGCCGTTACCACCAATATGTGTCCGCACGATGCAGAATTCTATTCCAATCCGAATTATATGACAATCATCCTTCAGCAACAGCAGGAATTAGCCGCTCTCGGATATCAGTTTAATCTGGATAACTTTGTACCGGAAGGCATCACAGGCAGCAATTATATCGGAAACAGCGGAGCCGCAAATCCGTAAAGTTACAGCATGACCGGCGATACAGTTATAAGGCGCAGCAATTTTGAACGGTACAGCAATTTTGAACGGTACAGCAATTTTGAACGGTACAGCAATTTTGAACGGCTCAGCAATTTTGAACCGTACAGCAATTTTGAATGTGACACCATTAGAATTTAAAATATAATCACTCGTACAACTTAAATAAAGATGTACGAGTGATTTTTAATTCTGAAATATTATCCTAATAAGTTCATTATTCCACGGTTGTATCCGTATTCTCCGAAGTATCATTCGTTGCAGTTGCCGCATCCGCGTCTGCATTTTCCGGTTCTTCTTCCCGAACCGGCAATGGCGGAACATCGGTCTGCGTTTCAATGGTTAATTCCGAATAAGGTACATCAGTATAGGTAAAGTTCCCATCACTAAATTCCTCCCGATACTTAAAGCACAGGAAATCGTTGCTGATATATCCTTCCGTTCCATCATAATTCAATTTTGTCCAGCCGGAATTATATACCGCAATTACTTCATATTCGCAATCCGTATAAGCGGAACCGATGCGATCGTAATCCGTGCCGGGACCGGAGCGAACATTTACGCTTGTCGTAGACTGCGGAATCGCCATCAAGGTTCTGCTAACCGCAGTATTTTCCACAACAGTATCCGGTTGTTGCAATACATCACCTACTACATCCATACTCACAGTCGGAATATCCGGTCCCACCTGATTATCCGCCTCCGTCATCGGCTTGCGTGTACTGATTTTCACAATCAGAACAACAATCGCAATCACAAGCACAATGTTTAATGCCGTAAGTAAAGCGCTAATTGTTTTCTTTTTCATAATCAACCCTATTATTTAATTCCAATCAATGCTATTCTCAATGCCATTCCAGCAAGAATATGCTTTTTAATTAAGACTCTGCCTTTGTACCGCAATTCATACAGAAGGAAGCGCCTGCTTTCATAATGGCTCCACAATGAGCACATTTACAAGGGTCTGCAGCAACCGGAGTATCTGTCGCCTCGGTAACCGGAGCACTTTCCACACTATCTTCAATCTTTGCTCCACAACTTGGGCAGAAAATTGTAGCATTAGATACTTCTGTTCCACAACTCTGGCAAACCTTCGTACCTTTTGCGCGACGAATACTAAGATTCAAATGCTCAATTGCCTGCTTTGCCTCTTTTACTTTAACAAACATCTCATCAATTTCCGGGTCGCCGGAAGCATCAGTCTTTTCATAATACAATCTACCGATTTCCTGATAATACATCTTCAGGGAATCTTCACAGTTCTTCAACTGTCCAGTAAGATTGTTCACTTCAACCATCGTCTTAGTCTTGTTTGAAACATCATTTCCAAAGCTCTGTAATGTTGCTCCAACCTTGTCAAAAAATGCCATAACGCTACCGTCCTCTCTTATACAAAACTTTCATGTCCCCCAATGAACATATATTGTAATTATACCCTATCCGACTTTCATTTTCAACAACTCCAATCGCCCTGCATTGAACGAACATCCAATTGCCCTGCATTGCACGAATCTTCTTTCTGGTTATACGAAAATGTGCTATTCTAATTGATGAAATATACTAGGGTATATGCAATGAAAATGCCAGGGAAAGTGAGGAAATACAGATGAATTCTTACAACTACTCCACAATTGTCCGTATTCGCAAAGGCGAGGCACGCGCTTTAAAGGCCGGCGGCATGTGGATTTATGATAATGAAATTGACCGAATTGACGGCACTTTTGAAAACGGAGATTTGGTTACGGTTCTGGATTTTGATGATTTTTTTCTCGGCTATGGCTTCATTAACACCAAATCTAAAATCACGGTACGAATATTGTCCCGCAAGAAAGAGACTGTAATTAATAAGGACTTTCTCTACCAACGCTTAGCGGCCGCGTGGGAATATCGCAAAACCTGCGTGGATACTTCCAGTTGTCGCATTATTTTTGGCGAGGCTGATTTCCTTCCCGGCATTGTAATTGATAAATTCTCTGATGTTCTCGTTGTCGAATCCCTGGCTCTTGGCATCGACAAATTGAAGCCTCAAATTGTTGAATGTCTGTCCGAAATTCTGTCTAAGGATGGAATAATCATTCGCGGCGTTTATGAAAGAAGCGACGCAAAAGTACGCCTTCAGGAAGGTATGGAGCGCTACAAAGGTTTTATTGGTCCGGAATTTGATACTCTTGTTCAAATTGAAGAAAATAATGTGAAATATATGGTAAATGTGGAAGACGGTCAAAAGACCGGTTTCTTTTTGGACCAGAAATATAACCGCAAGGCCATCGGTTCCATTTGCAAAGGAAAGAAGGTGTTGGACTGCTTTACCCATACCGGCTCCTTTGCGCTTAACGCCGCCATAAACGGAGCTTCCTCTGTTCTCGGCGTGGATGCTTCGGAACTTGCCATTTCTCAGGCAACGGCAAATGCTAAGTTAAACCATTTGGAAAATATTGCACGATTTGAGGTGCATGATGTGTTTGATTTTCTTCCGGAATTACTCGAAAAGAATGAATTGTTTGATGTTGTAATTCTGGATCCACCGGCATTTACCAAATCCAGAAACTCCATCAAAAATGCAGTTAAAGGTTACCGTGAAATCAACCGCAAGGGGCTTATGCTCGTGAAGGGCGGCGGTTATCTTGCCACCTGCTCCTGTTCTCATTTTATGGACCCGGATCTATTTGCCAAAACCATCAAAGAGGCTGCCCGAAGTGTTCATAAACGACTCCGGCAGGTAGAATTCCGCACCCAGTCCCCGGACCATCCAATCCTCTGGTCCTCCGACGAATCCTATTATCTGAAATTCTACATCTTTCAGGTTGCGAAGGAGAAGTAGGGGCAACAAAAGGGCTAATTAGCAGTATTCTTTCACATAATCCGCAAAGAATGGCAGAGACAATGAAACATATCCCTGTCTTACGGCAATAATTCCACGTTTCATTAACCGATCTCTGTATACAGAGTAATTGCCGGCTTTGTCTCCCATTTTCTGCAATACCTCTTCCCGTTTATACTCGTCCTTATCTGTAAGTTGTTTGACAAAATTTCTGTCTGCTTCTGTCATTTCTTTCCATATTTTTTCATAAGAATAAGCAAATAACTCTGCTTTCAATTCTCTCATAATTGCTGCAGTCTCTTCTTTTTCCTTCTTCTGAAAATACAACGAACCCAGTTTTTGAAATGCATACGCATAACCCTTCGTGCATTTTGCCATTTCAACGGCTTTTGAAGTTTCAACTACTAACTTATTTTTATACATTTCTGTCATTCGTACCATATTAAGTGGCTCAGTTTTTATAGTCGTTGCCCTTCTGAAAAATGTTAAGTTTTTCACATTACTTACCTCTTGTATGTTTTCATAAAGACCAGTACATACAAGATAAACAGGGTAATTTGCCCTAAGCCATCTTCCATATTCAGATGCAAATTGAATCATTTCTGTCGTTTTTGAGACTTCATCAATTCCAATAAATATTTTTTTTCCTTTCTCCTGCGCCTGCTGAATCATGGACTCAACTTCCACTCCAATATCCATGAAATTGTTTTCCTGTTCGGTTGAATATCCTATTCCTGCGCCGGTCCCCATAACAGAAGCAGAAACATTTACAATTTTATTTTTTTTATTGTTTTTGCCAAATCCTTCTTTTTGAAGCATTGCTGCAATTTGATTAAGCATATCTCTGGTTGGATTTAAATCAAAAACAAGCCAACATTTTCCCGCATTTATTTGATTTCTTAATTCTTCCTCTATCTTTGCAAGAATTACCGTTTTCCCCGATCCTCGAACGCCTGTAATCTTATAGACGGATTCTGTAGGAGAATCATAAGAAAAATTTTCTAATATCTCTTCTGTCTTATCTGTCGCAATATAAGTATATTCCGGCGTTTTACTGAATGTAGTCGTAAATGGATTTTGCATGGAATAATTCCTCTCTTTTCCTGTTCCAAAAAATGTATATATTTTTGTAGTTCTCTTACTAATCCTTTATACCTTTATATACTTCTTTATACATTATATTATTCTTTATAACTTTTTATAACTTTTTATACTTTTTCTTATTCTTTATACTTTGTTATATTTTA
>JBJEMA010000081.1:0-11181 GCA_051879435.1 Lachnospiraceae bacterium | reverse complement strand
TCTCGCATATTTTCCAAACTTTCGTTCCAAAAAATTTATAAATTGATTCATTCTTCCGCTCCAATAACATTTACATAATATTTCAACATATTTTATCATTCCCCATAGGAAATATCAACCAAACAAACTATGATATTCTTGTGTATTCTGCCAAATGGTATTTACAGAAACCAAAAAAATTGGCTATAATTGTAATGTTTTACATAAGAAGTTTTTTACGAACATGTAAATTACAAATATCCAGATTAGGAGTTATTGTTATGACACAGGAATTCTACCGTTTGGGAATCGATATCGGTTCAACAACGGTTAAATTTGCCATTATTGACAGGGAATCGAATATAGTATTCTCCGATTATGAAAGACATTATGCAAATATTAAAGAGACGCTGTTACAATTGACCGAGAAGGCTCATAAGCAACTTGGAAATATAAAGTTCATGCCCATGATTACAGGCTCCGGCGGTCTTACTTTAGCAAAGCATTTAAATATAAGTTTTGTTCAGGAAGTAATTGCCGTAAGTACCGCTTTGGAGGTTTTGGCTCCAAAAACTGATGTTGCCATTGAACTTGGCGGCGAAGATGCGAAAATAATTTATTTTGAAAATGGTAATATCGAACAACGTATGAATGGAATCTGTGCCGGAGGTACCGGTTCTTTTATTGACCAGATGGCATCTTTATTGCAGACAGATGCAACCGGTCTGAATGAGTACGCCAAAAAATATCAGTCTCTTTACACCATTGCTGCCAGATGCGGTGTATTTGCCAAATCCGATATCCAGCCTTTAATCAATGACGGTGCCACAAAAGAAGACTTGTCCGCTTCCATATTTCAGGCAGTGGTTAATCAGACCATAAGCGGTCTGGCATGCGGAAAACCGATTCGTGGTCATGTTGCATTTCTTGGCGGTCCTCTTTATTTCCTTTCCGAATTAAAAGAGGCTTTCATTCGTACCCTTAAGTTGGACGAAGAACACATCATGGAAACAAAAAATTCCCATCTTTTTGCAGCCATTGGTTCTGCATTAAACGCCAAAAACGAAAATGTAATTTCTATGGATGATATGCTTGCCAAATTATCAGGAGACATTCATATGGATTTTGAAGTGGCCCGCTTAGAACCATTGTTTGAGAACGAAAAGGCTTATGACGATTTCCAAAAACGCCATTCATCTCACTGTGTGAAAAAAAGCAATCTTGAGGACTATCATGGTGATTGTTTCCTTGGCATAGATGCCGGAAGTACCACCACGAAAATTGCCCTCATTGATACGGATGGCAATCTCCTTTATTCCTTCTACGATAACAATAACGGAAGTCCTCTGGAGACAGCCATTCGTTCCTTAAAAGAAATTTTTACTTTACTCCCAAAAGACGCACATATTGTACGCAGTTGTTCCACCGGATATGGGGAAGCGCTGATGAAAGCCGCATTTTTGCTTGATGACGGCCAGGTCGAAACCATTGCCCATTATTATGCCGCTGCTTTCTTCAATCCGAAGGTAGACTGCATTCTTGACATTGGCGGTCAGGATATGAAATGTATCAAAATCAAGAACCAGTCAGTAGACAGTGTGCAGTTAAATGAAGCCTGTTCTTCCGGTTGTGGTTCTTTTATCGAAACATTTGCGAAATCGTTGAATTATTCGGTGCAGGATTTTGCCAAAGCCGCATTATTTGCAAAGCATCCGATTGATCTTGGTACCAGATGCACCGTTTTCATGAATTCCAAGGTTAAACAGGCGCAAAAAGAAGGTGCTGAGGTATCCGATATATCCGCAGGTCTTGCTTATTCCGTAATCAAAAATGCTCTATTTAAAGTGATTAAAGTATCTGATGCAACGGAACTTGGGGAAAATATTGTTGTTCAGGGAGGAACCTTCTACAATGATGCTGTCCTTCGCAGTTTTGAAAAGATTGCCAATTGCAGTGTCATCCGCCCTGACATAGCCGGTATTATGGGTGCTTTCGGCGCTGCTCTTTATGCCAGAGAAAACTACGAATGCGGTTATCAGACAACCATGCTGAACGAAACGCAGATTAATGAATTGCAGTATTCTACTGCCATGACAAAATGCAGGGGCTGTACCAATAACTGCCGGCTTACCATCAATAAGTTTTCCGGTGGCAGACAATACATTTCTGGCAATCGTTGCGAACGTGGACTTGGGAAACAGAAAAACGAAAACAATGTGCCAAATTTATTTGATTATAAATTAAAACGGGTATTTAATTATGAACCGTTGCCGGAGGATCAGGCGATTCGCGGTGTGGTAGGAATTCCGCGTGTATTAAATATTTATGAAAATTATCCGTTTTGGCATACATTTTTTACAGAACTGGGATTCCGGGTTTTGCTTTCTCCTCTTTCCACACGGAAAATATATGAACTGGGAATCGAGTCTATTCCTTCTGAATCCGAATGTTATCCTGCCAAACTGACACATGGCCATATCCAATGGCTGATCAACAAAAAACCGGACTTTATCTTCTATCCGGCCATCTGTTATGAGCGAAATGAAACAAAAGAGGCGGGCAATCATTTCAATTGTCCGATTGTAACCTCTTATTCGGAAAATATCAAAAATAATGTGGAAGAAATCGGTAACGGCATTGTTCGCCTGCGCAATCCTTTTATGTCATTTGCAAGCATCGACACCATTTCCTTTGCTCTCATCAATGAATTTGAAGAAATTCCGGCCCAAACCATTCATGCTGCTGTTGAAAAAGCATGGGCAGAGCAGGAAAAAGCACGAATCGATGTGCAAAGGAAGGGCGAGGAGGTTCTTCGCTATATGGAGGAGCATTCCATGCGAGGAATTGTGTTAGCCGGTCGTCCATATCACATTGATCCTGAGATTAATCATGGGATTCCGGAGATGATTACGGGATATAATATTGCGGTCTTAACAGAAGATTCGGTATCCCATCTGGGCACAACCGACCGCCCTACCATCGTATCTGACCAGTGGATGTATCATTCCCGCCTTTATCGCGCCGCAAGTTTTGTACGAACCAGAGAAGATCTTGATCTGATTCAACTCAATTCCTTTGGATGCGGACTGGATGCGGTTACTACAGATCAGGTAAATGATATTCTAACCGCTTCCAATAAAATTTACACTTGTCTGAAAATTGATGAGGTAAATAATTTGGGAGCTGCAAGAATACGTGTCCGTTCTCTTCTGGCCGCAATCGAAGTGCGGGAGAAACACAAACAGCATGCAGAGTTTCATTCTTCTGCTTACGAACGGGTTCTTTTTACGGAAGAAATGCGAAAGGACTATACCATTTTGTGTCCACAGCTTTCACCGATTCATTTCGATATGTTTGAAGCGGTATTTGAGGCCTGTGACTATCATTTAGAAGTCTTAACCAATGATACCCGCAACGCCATTGATGTAGGTCTGAAATATGTCAATAATGATGCATGTTATCCGGCTCTTTGCATGACGGGACAGATAATAGATGCCATCCAAAGCGGAAAATACGATACGAACAAATTGGCTGTATTAATGACACAGACCGGAGGAGGCTGCCGCGCAACCAATTATGTTGCATTTATTCGTCGTGCTCTTCGAAAAGCAGGATTTGAAAACATTCCGGTTATATCCCTGAACCTTAGCGGGTTGGAATCTAATCCCGGCTTTCGACTGGATTTTGCTCTGGCTGAGCGACTAGTATATGGCGCACTCTTTGGTGACCTTTTCATGAAATGTGTTTATCGTATGCGGCCATATGAGTTGACGCCCGGTTCGGTGGAAGAAGTTCACCGGAAATGGTTAGCAAAATGCAAAGATTTCTTAAAGCAAAAACATCTGAATTATTTCACATTCCAGAAAATGTGTAAATCCATAATTCAGGAATTTGATGCTGTTTTAATTAACGAAGAACGAAAGCCTCGGGTTGGAGTTGTCGGAGAGATTCTTGTAAAATTCTCTCCTCTTGCCAATAACCACATTGTAGAACTGCTGGAACAGGAAGGGGCTGAGGTCGTAGTTCCGGATTTTGTAGATTTCTTCTTTTATTGTTTCTATAACAGTTTATATAAGGCAAAGCAGTTCGGTATGAGCAAAAAATCAGCAAACATCAGCAAAATGGGAATTGCCCTTTTGAACAAAGTACGGGAAACCTCAAATAAGGAGTTGGCACGAAGCAAGCACTTCTATCCGGCATCCAACATTTACGATTTAGCAAAATCAGCGGAAGAAATTGTAAGCATCGGTAACCAGACCGGCGAAGGTTGGTTCCTGACCGCGGAAATGATAGAACTTCTTCATTCCGGCACACACAACATTGTTTGTACCCAGCCTTTTGGCTGTCTTCCCAATCATGTTGTCGGAAAAGGTGTTATTAAAGCTATGCGGAAAAAATTCCCGTCTGCCAATATTATTGCCATCGACTATGATCCGGGTGCCAGCGAAGTAAATCAGTTAAACCGGATTAAACTCATGCTTTCAACGGCAAATAAAAACCTGAAACGGGACAATCAAACTCAGTTTTAGAATGAATAAAAAACAGTTCCGAATTTATTCGGAACTGTTTTTTATCAATTTTGTGTTCTGTACAAATCGAACGATAAGCAATACCGGACCATTGATACGAACTACCCCTGTGCTAATTTTTTTATTTCTTCAATCTCCCGTTCTTTCTCAGCGCGGTCTTCTGCCGCTTCCTGCATCAAACGATTGAAAATGGCATTTGCCTCATCCAAAAGTTTTTCTTTATCGGAGTCATCACATACCACGGTTTCTGCATTCTCCCGGCAGTCGTTCTCGACACTTAATTCAAACAAGGTTTTGTCATAAACATTGGTATGATCATTTTCATCCATAATAAGTGCCAGCAGTTCCCTTTCATCTTCCTCCAGACCCTGCTGATTTTCCATGGGATTACCCACCGGGAATAAATCAGTATCCGATGTTTCATAAACATTCCACCACTTGATTAAATTACCCTGCATTTGTAGTTTTCGATTTCTAACATCTACTTTATCCAGCATTGTACCTTCTTTCTTTCCCCGAAAACCTATCCTTTGCAAATCAAATGATTCCCCCACTGATTAAATTATACTCTTATGACACAAAATAAAAAAGTCATTCATTTGAAAAAAACAAAATAAATCTTTTGTGCAATTTTATAAAGTCCCATTTTTTTCGCTACCGGTCCGAGTACTTTTTTCACCAGTATTTCCCCGGCTCCATAACGGGAATATTTTTTTGTAGCATAATCATACCCGTATGCATTGTAATCCCTCCAAAAATCGCTGTAATTGTTCGGACATTTCGACGCTTTATCAAACAATGGCTGATAACTGCTTTTCTCATCTGCTGTTTTTCGGACTATTTTCTGAGAAATGGCGTCAAATAATTTCCGCCCTTTTTCCGTCTGAAGGGAGACATAACTGATTCCGTTGCATACCTGATTACGGGTAAATCTGCCTGTATCCTCTGCGCCCCAATAATCTCCCAGAGTAATATCCCCTATGCGATTGCGGTGTATATACCTGCAATCATAGCAGGAAGGGCGAAGCATAATATTCTTAAAATAAAGCCGGTAATAAATATCCTGCTCGGTTCGTTTTAAATAATGATTTCCCCCGGTAAAATGAACGGCAATTGCCTGTTTTCTCCATCCAAAGGTCTTATCCCGGAAGGTAAGGGAAGCAATGGAATCCTTCTCCTTCCCTTTATGGGAACGGATATAATCCCGAAATACCATAGGAGAAGGGACACCATGGCAAAGAATATCCACCGTAATAAGATGTTCCCATGTTTCCGGGCAGGTTTGTTTTACAAAGGACTGCACTCCGGCAATCTGACATGGGGTTCCGGAATAAAGCACCATTTTCCCTTCTTTTAAATCCTTTTCAAGCATAGAATAGGTACCGGCCGTATTGCTTTGCACATATTTTGATCCGGATAACTCCGGCAATTGATTCAGGGAAGTAATTCTTTGATGCACAACCCCTTCTTTATTCTTCGTAAAGGCCACGCCATACACTACGCCATTTTTTTGTAATACATAAGCGGCCAGTTCCCCAAATATACCGCCGGAGGAACTTTTCCGTACCTGTTTCACATTTTTAGAAAATGCGCCGTATAATGCCATGGGCTTACAAAGATTTCGTATTATATCATTTTCTTCTTTCCCATGTTGTTCTTTCCCATGTTGTTCTTTCCCATGTTGTCCTTTCCCATGTTGCGATTTTCCATTTTGTGCGCAAAAATTTTGAGGGCAAATCTTTTCCTCTAAGACATTTTGCGGGCAAACAATTCTGCATCGATTGCAGTTTATACATACCTCTGTATCAATCCGCGGGTGCAGGAAGCCCTGTTTATCTTCCCGGAGGGAAATTGCGTTCACAGGGCAAACCCCATGGCAGGCAAAGCACCCGGTGCAGTCAATTTCAGGGCAAATCATTTGTCTTTTTTCTTTTTCCCGGCATTTATCCTCCGGTAACACGGGGTTCTCATCTTCCTGACATTTTAAATTGCCGGGAATATGTTTAAGATTCCTGTCATTTGGTGTGCAGCCAATATTCAGGAGAGCCTCCTGCAAATAAGTTTCCGAAAATGCCCTTTGTTTTGCAAGACATTTTTCGACTTTTTCATAGTCCACCACAGGATAGGACTCTTTTCCTTCCTCAAAAATAAAATCTGCCAATTCCAGTTGTTCCAACAGCATGCGAACTTTTTTCCCCCTAAGCTGATTAGTCATGGAAAGAAAGGGTTTGTGATGAAGAATGGAAAAAATGGTACCATGAAAAGTTGACGGAAAACAGAAGGAGGCTTCTGAAAAACAGTTCTGGAATTCCTCTGCAGTTACCGGATCCAAAAACTCATCCGCAAATTCCTGCGGCCAGCCCAATGCCATAATGGGAAGTTTCATCTCCCGTGCTTTATTTTGTATATATTCCCGCTGGCTTTGTGAATAATGCTGACCGTAAAGCAATAAATAAGTACCTTTCTTCTCTCTGGAAGAATCGGAAATAAAATAGGGATAAAGCAGGGTTGGGTCCAGTACCACCGGATGATTATCCTTCGTAAGTTTATCTGCTACTTTTTTTGTATAAAGATCACGCACAGCAATGGCAGAAAAGGTCTTCATTCCTTTTGCAGCCTTTCGCACCAGTTTTTTGTCATGCACATCAAATAAACATCCGCTTGTAGCATAAGATATATGCGGGCAGCAAATTCTTCTCCCAAAATGTTCCGGCATATAGCGAATCGACTTTTTATTTGCCGACCACATTTCATCAGCACCCAAAACAACACCGTCATAACGGGAAGTTATTTGGCGCATGTCATGCAGATGCTTTGGTGATTCCCGGAACCTCAATACATCTTTCTTTAAACGCAGATAGGTTTCATACTGTGGAAGAAACTTTGCAATATAGGATTTCACGAATTTTGGCATGATACCGTCAAAGGTATAAAGCAAAAATAAATTACCCCAGCGGTACTGCTTAAACCGTTCATTAATAAATTCACATTCATAGCCCATTTCTTCAAGTTTTTTATATAAAGCCGTTGCCTGAAAATAAGAACCATAATTAAATGAATACACTGTTAAAATGCCAATTTTCATACATTTATCCTCTTAAAGCAAAAATACTTTGATGCCATCCCTTTATGTTACAAAAATATGAGATTATGCGCGATTCTCAATCATAAAATTGCAATTCTTCAATTTATCATCTGTTTAAAATCCTATATTTCTCTATCATGCAAGAGTCAATTCTCAAAATGTTTCCCGGCAATGATTCCATGAAGGACAAGATAAGAAACGGCAAGAAGAACCATGGAAATCACATAAGAAACACAGGTTCCGAAAAGTCCGTAACCTTTCGTTGCATAATAGGTAATCCCCGCCGATATAACGGAAATGCCAAGAGTCGTCCATAATTCCGGCTGTTGTCCGCGAATGGTAATGATACAGACATTTAGGAAACTGATAACCGCAGAACACACACCGCCAAACATAAGAATCATAAATTCCATGGAATAGGCACTTAGATCACTTCCGTAAAACCAGGATAAAAAGGGCACTCCAATAAAGTAACAGATTGGCAAAACCACCACAGAAAGCAGACCAATAGCGAATAACTGTTTTGATACAAAACCATAATATTCCTTCTTCTTTTTCTCGTTATAAAGTCGTGCCATTTCCACAATCCCGGGTCGGAAAATCATGGTGGAAAGAAGATTAATCAGAAGCACCGGCATAAAAAGCATATTAAAATGCGCCTGCACTATTTCATCCAAATATTTATTAATCGCATATTTGCCAACATTGGTCAGATAAGTTGTGAGAAAATAACCGGCAAACAGTGGGAAAGCTTCCGCCAACAACAATTTGATTTTCAAAAATGAAATGGAAATTCGAAGGGGAGCATCTCCCCGAAGTTTTCGGACATTGAAAAACCAGGCCCCGGCTATGGTAGATACGGCATAGCAAATGCAGGCAGGAAGAAGTTGTTTCAAAAGAATAAGGGTCAGAAAAAATATCAGGTCCGAGACCAGGTAACGAAAGGTTCCCAGTTGACAGGCCAACGCAAGATTTTCTTTCTGTTGGAACCGACCATGAAACACATCCTCCAGACATTCTCCTGCGCGAAATAAGCAAAGCGAAAAAATAATCATAGCCTTTGCCGTATCCTTCACAAAAAACAGGCAATCCACTCCTGCAATCAAAAGCATGATGCCTATGGTAAGAAAACGGAAAGAATAATATTCCGTGAAGGAATATTTTTCCCCGGTATCGCTCACCTGATAATTTCGGATGCCATAATTACCAATATACATAAACAAAACAGCAACGGAAAATCCATAGGAAAAAATGCCCGACTGCTCTTCTCCCAGCAGGTGATTCACCAGAAATAAGAGAAGAAAGGATTGCCCGGCATTCATAAGGCTGTATATCATATTCCAGAAAACATTTTTTTGTTTTTGCGTCATTGCTTACAATTGGTTGGAAGCCTCTCCTTTGTTATAAAAATGTTCCAAAATCATTGCAATCGGAGTTGGCCAGAATTTCTTATACATGGCCAAATCTTCCTTGCTGCGATTCTTATTTTCGATAATCCGGCTTGTCTCCGATTCCTTGTGAATACGATGGTACATGTTAATCCATGGCACATAAATAAATGAACCGGTGCGTTTCGATAACCGTTCCCAGCATTGCCAGTCCACAGCCCCGTAAAACCCTTTTTGAAATAATACAGGGGGCAGATTGTCTCTGAAATAGCAAACAGAGGGACAGCAAATCGGCGAGCCAAAAGATAAAATCCTTCTGCGGACAAATATACTGCGAAAGAAAGGGCGAAATCGTAATGGCAGAAGCATAAGCCGCTTCACCCGCAATAATTTATTATCTTCTACTTTCTCGCCGTCCCGCAATTCCCCATAGTTGCAAAATGCAATCAACGGTTTCTTCGCCCTGTTTGCCATGCGAAGAATATTCCACAAATAATTTTTATCATAAATATCATCCTGATGCGCAATGGTTATCATGGAGCCGAATTTTGCCGCTGTCTCATAAGCAAAATTCCAATCCCCTGCTATGCCGCTTTCCCCTTCGTTAATATAAAGGGAAATGTGATTTTTTTCTGCCATATCCGCAATGTAAGCATTTGGCGTAGAAGTAACCATAATTACTTTGCTTTGAATGTTCTGTCTCCTTAAAGAAGAAATACATTCCTGCAAATATGGGCTTTGCTTATATGCACAAATTACAAATACATGTTCCTTAGACTTATACAATCCAATCACCTTCTGTTCTGATAAATCTTTTCTTTTGAATTCCTACTTTTTTAAGAATCTGCTTTCTTTTCTTCCAATTTTCTAATCCGTTCCTCAAGCAGCGCATTTTCCTGGGTAAGTTTTCGAATGGAATCCGTCTGTCCGGAAATAATAGCCGTCATGGACAAAAGCATCAAAAGCAGGAAAAAAATAAAAATACCAAAGAGTCCATTCATCTGATATTCCACTCCGATTGCTTTCACAAAAGAAATCATGAGATTCGGAAACAGAGTAAATACAAGCATACAGACCCCTAAAACAATCCATATCACAGAATAACGAATCATCATCATTTTCTTTTTCAAAAAATGAAGCAGAACGCCAAAATAAAGGATTTCTGCAACGAGAAGAAATATTTTTAAAACTAGGGACATAGAGTTTTCCTCCGATTCATTAATTACTTCAAATGATTATGTTTGTTTCGATTTTTTGTTGTTTGTTTCTTTTGTTTCTTCAAGTGTTGAAATTATCTTTTCTCTTTGTGTAGTAGCCACTTCCGCGCATTTTACAAAGAAACATGGCAAGAGAAACCTTAAACATATAGTAGAAAGAATGAAAAGGTCGGATGGAACTTTTTCCGCCGGCCCGCTGACGCATCACAACAGGGACTTCCCGGATTCCTGCTCCCTGCAAAAGGCTGTAAACAATGGCTTCCGGTTCAGGGTAGTCTATGGGATAGTCTGCCGCATACATTTTTATATATTTGGCATTCACTGCGCGAAATCCGCTGGTGCAATCGGTTACTTTATTCCCGGTACACAAAAAAATAATTGCATTTAAAATGCGAATCCCCATGCGGCGCATACCGGAAGATTGAAATCCCTCTTTTTCAATAAAACGGGAACCTATGGTAATGTCCGCCTCGCCTTTCTCTATTGGTGCAATTAACGATTTTAAATAGGCCGGATCATGTTGCCCGTCGCCATCCATTTGAATGGCGATATCGTAACCATGATTTTGGGCATAACGATAACCGCTTTGCACTGCCCCGCCAATTCCCAGATTTAATTTCAAATCGATATAGGAAAAATGGTTCTTCTGTAAGATTTCCCGGGTTTTGTCATTGGAACAGTCATTTACCACAATATAATCTGCAAAAGGGGCTTCCTGTTTTAAGTTTTCTACCGTTTTTTCGATACATTCCTGCTCATTAAATGCAGGAATTATAACAAGTACCTTCATTACAATGTTCTTTTCCTATCTGCTATTTAATTTACCTCTCCACCCGGTATATATAGGTTTCATATTCATCATACAAAAGTGTAAGATGAACTCCCGCCTCTTCCGGAATTTCGTTTTCCGTCAAGGAATAGGTGGAAAAAATATAATCAATGCCAAGAGTTGCCAAGTCATTATAATTTAATTCAATCAGTAC
>JBJEMA010000080.1:70045-114817 GCA_051879435.1 Lachnospiraceae bacterium | reverse complement strand
TCGAAAATTTTCAGGGTTGCATTACTGTTTAATTGTCAAGGTTCTTTGTTGTTGCAATCATTCAACGCAACAGTAATATATTACCATTAACCAAATGCCTTGTCAACAACTATTTTGAAATATCCTTATTTCAGCGCCCCGTCTCACGCGGCAAGATTTATATTAACATCTTGATTTTCTAGTGTCAACAACATTTTGAAAATTTTTTTGAAATTTTTTCATTTCCCAAAAATGTGATTACATAACATTACAAATTGACATTTTATGGAAACTATTTTTACCTTCTCGCTCCTTTTTATACGTGACAATAGTATTTTTATATCCCTGATGAAATGATAAAAAAGAACTCTCAATCCTTTTTATATGAGATATTTAGGAAGAAAATAATTTTCTTATAAAAATAAAGAAGTATTATATTTCTTTCCATATTATTTATGAAATAAAAAAAGTCATACGAATGTATGACTACTTTTCTGAATTAACGGAGAAGGAGGGATTTGAACCCTCGCGCCGGTTTCCCGACCTATACCCTTAGCAGGGGCACCTCTTCGGCCTCTTGAGTACTTCTCCAGATACTGAATTCATATGATTCAATATTTAATTCTGCCAAGGATTTCGTCTTTGCAACTTAATCACAACGCAATAGAAATTATACAAAATGCTTTATTTATTGTCAAGCATTATTGGTTTTCCGCGTTTGCCGTCTTGGTTTTCCGCGTTTGCCGTCTTTAGTTTTCCGCGTTTGCCGTCATTTTCTTTATTTTCCGCATTTTGGATTGCTATTTCGATTCGCCGTTTAACTTCATTTGCAATATCCTGACTTTTCATATCCTTATATTCATCATAAAGAATCGGCGGCAGGTAAATCAACCGAACCGTCTTCCGGGCAATACCCTTTTCATCAAATGCACGATAGGAATCGATTAACGCGCAGGGTACAATAGGACATTTCGCATTGATGGCCGCCTTAAAACTTCCGCCTTTCATTGGAAGCATCTCATTTCCTTTGCGGGAACGGGTCCCCTCAGCAAAGATGACAAAATTCCTTCCTTCTTTTACCTGATTCGTCATTTCCTTAATTAGAGCAAATGACTGTTTTAAATCCTTGCGGTCAATCACCAGGGATCCGATAGATGCAATAATCTGCTTCAGCAAAATAATATTGCTGGATTCCTTTTTAATTACAAACGCAAATCGTTTGGGACTACTGTCAAGAAACAGCAATACATCAAATAAACCCTGATGATTTGGATAGAAAATGAAACCATCTTCCCTGGGAACATTTTCCACCCCTTCGTAAATCGGCGTAATTCTCGCAACCTTCATAACCTTATGGCATGCCCTGCTTACCAAATCATATGCTTTTTCATAATTACGATGTTTTTCCTTGGAATACCAATTCAGTTGAAATAGCAATCCAATAATCGGAAAAAACATTCGAAATGCAATCCAGGCGATTCGTTGCATTTTCCTCAATTTCCTTTCGTAATCTTTTCGGTTAAAATGGGTCGGCTGAGGTTTTCCCGAAATCACATGCGTTTTGGCACGGCTGAGGTTTTCCCGAAGTCACATGCGTTTTGGCACGGCTGAAGTTTTCCCGGAATCACATGCGTTTTGGCATGGATGATGTTTTCCCGGAATCATTCACATTTATTCACGGCTGAATTCATTGATTGCCGTTTCATACAAATCATTTCCCATGGAATCAATTACCACGATTACCGGAAAATCTTTAACCTCCAATTTGCGGATAGCCTCCGTCCCTAAATCATCGTATGCGATGATCTCCGATGATAGAATTGCTTTTGACAAAAGAGCACCTGCGCCACCAACTGCAGCAAAATACACCGCTTTGTTTCGAACAATGGCGTCTTTTACTTCTTTTGATCTTTTTCCTTTTCCAATCATTCCTTTCAAACCAAGATCCAACAACTGAGGCGCAAATTTATCCATTCGGCTGGCGGTTGTCGGACCGGCAGAACCAATCGGTCTTCCCACCCTTGCCGGAGAAGGTCCCATATAGTAAATCACATTTTGCTCCATTTCTATAGGAAGGTTTTCGCCTTTCTCCAATGTTTCCTGCATTCTTTTGTGGGCAGCATCCCGGGCAGTATAAATCGTTCCGGAAATATACACATAATCTCCCGCACGAAGGCTTTCTGCATCCTCCGCGCTCAGTGGTGCATTCATATATCGTTCCATTTTATTCTCCGTTTCTTCTAAATTTTCATACAATATATTAATTGGCCTTGTACCCGAGACTTTTTCTTCCAGCCTTGTTCCCAGTCTTGTTTCCAGCCTTGTTCCCGGCCTTGTTTCCAGCCTTGTACCCGAGACTTTTTCCCGGCCTTGTTTCCAGCCTTGTTCCCGAGACTTTTCCCGGTCTTGTTTCCAAGACCTGATTTTGAGGTGTTTCCATGATATTGCCGGGCTGTTTACAGCACCCGCACTGCGTGCCGATTTACATGGCAACAAATATTTACAGCAACCGGCATTCCGGCTATGTGTGTTGGATATGTATTAATATTAATGGCAAATGCAGTAGTGGAGCCTCCCAGACCTCCCGGGCCGATTCCGCTACGATTAACAGCCGCGAGTACCTCTTCTTCTATTTGTCTCACATATGGAATATCCGATCTTTGGTTGATTGGACGGGTAAGTGCTTTCTTTGCGAGTATGGCACATTTTTCAAATGTACCTCCGATGCCAACTCCCACTACCATAGGCGGGCAGGCATTTGGTCCTGCATCCTTTACCGCTGTGATGATTGCATTTTTGATTCCTTCTACTCCATCTGCGGGTTTTAACATGAAAATGCGACTCATATTTTCGCTTCCAAATCCCTTTGGACAGAAGGTTAATTTAATCTGATCTCCCGGAACAATTTCATAATGAATTACTGCAGGGGTATTGTCCTTGGTATTATCCCGTTCAATTGGACAACAGACCACCGATTTTCGCAAATATCCATCGCAATAACCCTGCCGGACGCCTTCGTTGATTGCATCTTCCAGCCATCCGCCGGTTATATGCACATCCTGTCCCAGTTCGACAAATACCACTGCCATTCCCGTATCCTGACATATAGGAATCATATCCCGTCCTGCAATTTCCAGATTTTCTTCTAATTGTTTTAAAATCTGTCTGCCTAATTCCGATGCATCTTCTTCCGTCCCGGCATGAAGAGCACATTTCATATCCTCTGAAAGATAATGATTGGCCTCTATGCACATTTCTTTAATATTCTTAATGATTTCTTCTGTCGAAACGGTTCTCATCTTATTCCTCTTTTCATTCTTCATAATAACAATTAAAGAGAACATTTCTGTTCTCTTTAACCATAAAAATTATCATTTATTTCTTATCAACTACTTTTCTCTCAAACACCACAACAATCTGTCTGGTAAGATTGGTAAATCCTGTCATGGAAATCTTATGATTAGCAGTTTCTCTATTTGTAATATTAATTACCCGCCATCCCTGACTTGCATAACGATTTAACATCATCTGGAATGATTCAAATTCCTGCAGTGATCCGGATGGGCGATCTGCTTCTGTTAAAATGTCATTTAAGACTTCAATCTTATATTCATATTTTGCATTGGCAATCTTCTCTAACTTCTCATTTGCCTTCAGAAGATTATCCAGCATACAGATATTGGTTAATTTCTGAAGTTCTGCTTCATCTGCTTCCTGAAGCAAATCTTCTACCATCTCCCGTCTCTTTCTGACACGAACCGTATCAGAAAAGAGCGAACTCTCTACAATGTGTTGCTTTGCACGATCAAGGTTATCCACACGTCTGGAATAACCTTTCTCATCAAGATATTCCAAAGCGACTTTCTGAATATTCTCCTCCGTTTTTTCCAAACCGGTATCGATTACTTCTTCAATCTCATTAACGCTGGATGTTTCAATACAATTACATTTTTTAATCATGTCATACATGATCTGATTAATATCAACCATTTTTATACCTTCCCTTTTCCCTTGTTTTTACTCGTCTTTTTGTCTGATAACCAGATTGCAAAATCCTATCGCATTTGTTAAATAAGATTTGCCCCCACTTTGCTACCAATCTGCTTATTCTTATATGTAAAATAGACAAACTTTCGCTTATTTTGATACTAGCATATAAACCAAACAAATTCAAGATTCAAATCCATTAGGCGCGATAAATTGCAAATCCCTTAGGTGCGATAAATTGCAAATCCCTTAGGCGTAATAAATTACCCGCTCTGTGTTTCAACTGTTATTATTTCATATGACGAAACCACATTCCATCTCACAACTTCCGTTTACTCTTTATCCTCGTCCGCTTCTTCATTCACATAATAGCGAAAACTTTTGCCTTTGGATTTATCCGCAAGAACAACTGCGTCTTCCTCATTTCCCTTCGGTTCCCCTGCAGCAACAGCAGTTTCTTCCTCATTTTCCTTCGATTTCCCTGTGGCATCAATTCGGTCAAACACCTTTCGTAATGTGATGGAAGAACAATAACCCATCAAGCCAAATACAATAATCAACCACAAGTACCAGGTAAGGAAAAATATGGAGAAATCATAGAACGAAAAATATACCGGTGCAAACCAGATCAGAAATACTTTTGCCCAAGACCATAAATTACTTACGGCCAGCAAAAATGAATTTTTAAAAGTGTTCCGTACGGTATTGTTGTACCGGGCGATTAACGGGAAAACAAAAGGAACCGTTAATCCCATTAATATTCCTTCAATAACAATGACTACAATATAGAAATTTCTCAGAAACCCTTCTGCGCGCAGTACCATATAAATTTCTGCAAAAATAACAACACATGCACCTAAAATCATCAACCATGCCTTTGTGGCCTGTTTGAAATTACTTTTGAATGCATCCACGAATGACCTTCCAATGGTTCCTTCTTCTTTTCGAACCATTTTCAAATTCACTGCATATAAGGCTGTGGTTGATGCACCAATGGTGACAATAGGCAGGGAAAAGACGATAAACATCAGATTTAAACCGAAGATGTTTCCGAAAACCTCCATTGCCCTCATTAATTTATTTTGTCTTGTTTGTTTTTCATCCATAAATAATTTAACCCAATTTTCTATTTTGTGAATATATAGTTTATTTGGCAAACACTAGGTCTGTATTCACCCGAAAATTGCATAATACGGTATTGTGTCCCATATTATGCAAAACTATTGCATTATTTATTTACATAAGCCTGCAAATCAGTCACCATGCTAAGCATATCCAAGGTATAAAGAATGTCATTGTTAACCGGAATTGATGCAACGCCGGATTGCTGATACCATGCCTGCTGCAAAACCGGAAGGTTATTATTTGCTTCCTGCGCGGCCAGATAATTGAGGAAATAGTCCTTATATCCCTGGTCGTTTCGAATATCCATACGGAAAATCATATAGCCCGCATCTGTTTCTATGACATCGGAAATTTCTCCGTCCTGAATTGTTTCCAGTGCCTGATTTAATGTTTCTCCATAATTGGCATTGTAGATATAATCTTCTGTCGCATAATCTTCCATACCATATTCCGCAACCAATGACTCCAGTGTTACTGAGGTGTCCCCATTTTCCATTGCTTCTGTAGCTCTTTCCCACATTTCATTGGCAGTTTCCAGGTTCTGTGCAATAGTTGCTTCGTTTGCAGAGACCGTATTACCTTCTTCATCGATTTCATAATTCGGGAATAATACATAGTAAATCTTATGGAATTCATATTCCGCATAATCTTCCACATATTGCTCATAAAGTTCTTCGGAGAGGTTAATCTGCGCCTCTTTTGTCATCATGCCAATATAAGCTTGACGACGGAATAATTCATTTACTGCGGCCTGATCAATTCCGTATTTACCCAGAAATTCGCCACCAAAATAATTGTAAAATGCGTCTGCACTGGCCTGTGCGCTCTGCAAGGTTTCTTCCGTCACTTCGGATTCCATAACCAGAGCCAAATGGTATTCCACTACCTCTAACTTTAATTCCGTCATAATGTTACTCAGTAATCCTTCATAAGTACTGTCATTTACATTACTTGGGGTTAGTGAATTGTTAAATGCATATTGTAAAGTATATAAATACACATCCTGCATGGTCACATCCGTATCTTCAATTGTCATAATAACCTGATTTGCGGAATCAGGAGCGATTGCATTTCCTACTGTATTAGTTGCTGAATTTTGCGAAGCAGCATTTCCGGAAGTTGAATTACTGTTTTCTCCGCAACCGGATAATAATGTTGCGCCAATCAGCAAGGTGGATGCTAAAATCATGGCTCCTTTTTTACAAAAATTTTTCTTTTTCATAATAATCCCTCTCTATTCCTATTTCATACCAAGCATGATTGTTTTTATTTCATATAATATAAACTTTAAAATACTTATTTCATTATAAACTCGTTTCTCAGAAATCTTATTTCATCAAAAAACGGATCTTCTCAAAAACACATTTTTACAAAACAAAAAATGGTATGAAAACATCAGACATGACAAAGCCATATCTTGTAGAATTTTATCATATCAAATATTTTAAAACAATAAAATAATGCAACTACACAAATATATCACAATTTGCGTAATTGCATTATTGTCATTAATTTTAAGTATTAATCTAACGGATTATTACTCTTTTACACCACCAAGAGCAACACCGGCAACGATATACTTAGAAAGTAAGAAGTAAGCTACCATGATTGGAATTACTGTCATTAACAATCCAAGGTAAATCATACCATAATCTCTCTGGTAATCCTGAGCCTGAAGACCTGCTACATACATAGGCATGGTGGACAGTTCTTTTGCTGAACCAAGTACCAACTGCGGAGTATAAAGGTTGTTCCAAGATGCTACGAATGCGAAAATCGCCTGTGTAGCCATAGCCGGTTTTAACAAAGGTAAAGCAATGATATTGAAAATCTTAAATTCTCCTGCACCGTCAATTCGGGCTGCTTCTACGATTTCAACTGAGAAACCGGATTCCATATACTGCTTCATAAAGTAAACAGTGGTAGGTGCTGCAATTGCAGGAATAATCAATGGTAAATAAGTACCATCCATGTGTAACAAGTTAGATACTTTTAACAAACCAATGATAGTAATCTGTGTAGGAATCATCATGATTGCGTAAATGAATCCCCATGCAAGTTTCTTGAACTTGAAGTTATAAACGGTTACACCGTAAGCGGTGAAGGATGCAAAGTAAACCTGCAAAATAACCGTCGGAACTGTAACAATTAAACTGTGGAGTAAAGACTCCCACATGTTACAGATTTCGTTCTGTGGGTTTTTAATCGGATCCATCAGGTTCTTATAGTTGTTAATGATAGAACCACCAGGAATCAAATGAATACCCTTAACAATCGTATTTGAATCCAAAGTTGCATTAATAAGTAATACATAGAATGGGAAAATACTTAATATGCAAAGGAAAATACATATTACATATCGAACCGGTTTTACCCAGCTCATACTTTTCTTTTCTTCTGTCATCTGAACATTCATACTTCGTACTCCCCTCCTTATTTATGCTCTTTGCGCTCTGATGTTGCAAGGAAGAAGATCATACTTACTGCCAATGTTACAATAAACAAGCATACAGAATATGCAGACGCACGACCAACATTATAACTACTACTTGTTTCACCACCGGCAATATAGTCCTTAATCAACATAACAACTGTTCTTGTGGAACGAACCTTATCCTGACCGATTAACATATCAGGGCCACCCTTGTTAAACAAACTCGGGATATCGAACATCTGAAGACCACCGATACAAGAAGTAACCATGGTGTACTGCAAGATTGGTTTCAACAACGGTAAAGTAATCTTGAAGAACTGCTGATTAGCGGTTGCACCGTCAACCATTGCTGCTTCATAAAGAGAAGGGTTAATACCCATAATACCTGCGATCAACACGATCATTGTATTACCATACCACATCCAGAACTGAATGAAAGCAATGATAATCAAAGAATACCAGCCGTGGTCCAAAATACCACCATCCGGAATCTTTACTTTACAAATATCTCTCAGGAATACGATAATAGAACCCTGAGAACAGAACAAGTTATTAAACAATACAGCGATTGTTGCAGCTGTAATGATATTCGGCATGTAAATAATTACTTTGTATGCGCCCTGACCCTTTAATTTGTTGTGCTGGTCTGTGAACCAGGAAGCCAACAATAAAGACATAATAATCTGTGGAATAAAGTTTAAAAGCCACAGTACTACAGTAATTCCCAAGGAATACCAGAATGTCTTATCACTACCAAAAATAAATTTAGAATAGTTGCCCACCAAATCAAACGTAACTGCACTTCCACGACCAGCCTTTACTAAAGTAGAAGCGTAGAATGTATACAAAAGTGGGTAGAATTGGAATATTAAAAATACGATAAAAAATGGTGCGATGAATGCGTATCCATATTTACCGTATTCTACTGTTTTCTTTTTATTATTCAAAACATTTCACCCCGTTAGCAAATTTTTAATACCTAAAACCAACAACGAAGAAAACCTTCTTTTGTTTCTTTTAAGTAAGTGCACCGGCATTTACATGCCGATGCACCATGACTTATTGCGATTACTCGCAATGATTGCAAAGCCTTAATTATTCAACTACTACGTAATCGAACTTAGCAGCAACGTCTGCTTTAACAGCTGCAAGAGCCTCATCTACAGAAGCGTATGTTCCTGCATTGTATGCAGCAGCAGCGTTTGTGATGTACTCTTTGATGTAAGAGTCAAGGTAAGAAGCGTTGCTCAGGTCTACAGCAAGTGCTGCGTCAGCCCAAACAGCAACAGGGTTCTGTCCACCAAGGATATCAGAAGCACCAACGCCTTCTTCGATTTCTCTAGCTACAACAGCCTTGTTGTTTACGAAGTCAAGTGTTGAAGAAGCGATGTCATACATAACATCTTCATCACAGCAAAGTGCGTATACTAAGTAAGCAGCAAGTTCAGGGTTAGGACAATCCTTTAATACTGCTACATAAGTACCACCCCAGTGATATCCAACAGGTCCCTGGCATGTAGCCCAGTTACCAAATGTAGATGTTTCAGGATGTGATCCATCTTCATTTGTGTCGAATGCCATACACCAGTATACGAACCATGTACATCCGAAGTAACCAAATACATCATCTTCGAAGTTAGCTGACCATGTAGAATCCCACATAGAAGAGTTATCTGTGTAACCGCCATCATACAACTGCTTAGAGTAGTTGAAGAAGTCTGTTACAGAAGAATCAAGAGTTAATGTCTCTGTTCCGTCTTCAGCGATTGTGATCCATGGCTGTGTCTGCTGATCGAAGCAAGCATACTTGATATCGTCGCATCCGGAAAGCATCTTGTATCCAGCTGCTTTCATTGTTTCAGCTGTTGCAAAGAATGTATCCCAGTCTTTTACATATTCCTGAACTTCTTCCGGAGAAGAAACACCAAGAACATCCTGAGCGATATCTGTACGATATACAAATGAACCAACAGCTGCCTGCCATGTAAGAGCTTTTAACTCTCCGTCTACAGTAGCGTAGTCTTTTGTGAACTGATATGCATTCGCATACATATCTTCTGTGATACCGATAGAAGAAAGAGCTACAGTGTCATCAGACTCTAAGAACTGCTTAGCAACATCGTTATCAGCAGCGATGATTGAAGGATATTTTGTTCCGGAAGCGATTGCCTGAGAAACACCTTCCTGGTATGTACCATCTGTACCAGAGCAGTTAAGGTTAACATACTCTACATATGGCTCATATTCCGGGTGGTTCTTTAATACATATCCCATTCTGTCGCCGAACTCTGTGTTCCATGAATAGTAGTAAATCTTCATGTCATCTGTCCATCCGTCTACAGAAGGAGCTTCCATTGTAGCAGCTGTAGTAACATCAGCTGTGTCTTCTACAGGAGCCGCCGGTTCATCACCTGTTGCTGCTCCTTCATCACCTGTTGCACCTTCTTCTACACTAGTGTTGTCAGAAGTTGTGTCACCTGTTGTAGCTGTATCACCACAACCAACCATTGTTGATAATGCAAGAACTGTTGCAAGTGTAAGGCTTACAATTTTCTTCTTCATAATTGTTTTTTTCCTCCTTAAAAAATAATATAAATTGTTTTTGTAGGCACTGCCTACGAATACATTATATTTTTTTTGTTTTGATATGTCAATTGAATTATAGTTTTGTTGCGTCTTTTTGTGCATTTTGTCAAACACACCACTTTCTTTATATTAAAATTTGCTAAAGAAAGCGTATTTATCTGCATTTTACCCGCATTTTACGTAAACTTACCAGGCCAGTTCTTCTCTGGTTAACCCCGTTCCTTCGTGACGCAAAAGCACAGCGGAAAATTTTGGCAATGTTACAACCAGCATCCCATTTTCCACCGGATACTCCTTCGGCGTGTCATCAAAGCCTTCCGAAGTAGTAATGATAATCTGTGTCACCGTGGTATTTTTGTTCATTCCAAGACCCCAGGCCCGAATATCCTTGGTAATCTCATAATCGTTGTTATTTACCATGATGATACACTGGGCGTCATTATTAAATCTTCCGTAAGCGAGGTAGCCGTAATCCTCTCCTAAATCCTTGATGGAGCCCGTCTTCAGTTCCTTGAACTGTTTGCGATATCCAATCATCTTTTTATGAAATTCAATCAGCCGGTGATCTTCTCTGCCCCATGGATATGTTCTCCGATTATCCGGATCCGTAAATCCGCACAGCCCCGCTTCATCTCCGTAGTAAACGGTAGGTGCACCAATCCATGTCATCTGCATCAGCACTGCTTCCCGCATAACGGCCACATTTACATCCTGGTTGGCGGCCTCGGAACCCATGCTGTTTACCCGGCCCACCTTGTGATTCGTTCTGGTCAGGAAACGGGAATGATCATGGTTGGACAATTCGTTCATGGCCACCATGAGTGACGGCATGGCAAACATGGCGTTGTGATGCTTCATTGCGCCCCAGAAACTCATGGCGTTGTTCAACTGATCCTTACGAAAATCATCACTGTGCTTCTGCATACCGGTAAGGAACCAGGTAACCGGCTCCATAAAGGCATCATAATTCATTACCGTATCCCATTCATTTCCCTGCAGCCAGTTCTCTGCACTGCCGTAATGCTCCGCCAGGATAATGGCGTTGGGATTTGCCTCCTTCACCGCCCGGCGAAACTCCTGCCAGAAATGATGGTTAAATTCCGGGGAATGGCCCAAATCTGCTGCCACATCCAGCCGCCAGCCGTCTGCATTGAAAGGCGGTGAAACCCATTTCCTACCAATATGAAGAATGTAATCACAAAGTTCCCTGGAAGCTTCGTAATTCAGTTTTGGTAGCGTGTCATGACCCCACCAACCGTCATAGGTGTGGTTATAAGGCCATTTTCCTTCATCGTAAAATTTGAAATAATTCCGATACGGACTGTCCGCATCCAAATAAGCGCCTTTTGGGTAGCCTTCCGCATTTTCGTAAATGCGTTCCCGGTCCAGCCATTTATTAAAGGAACCGCAATGATTAAATACGCCGTCCAGTATTACCTTCATACCGCGGCGATGCGCCTCCTCCACCAGCTCGGCAAATAACGCGTTGCTCGCCTCCAGGTTTTTCATATTGGTAACCCGGTTAATATATTTGGTTGCCAGCCGGTTTTCCTGCTGTCCTTCCTCCAGAAGGTCGCCGGATTCTTCCACAATGCGACCGATGTGGGGGTCGATGTAATCATAATCCTGAATGTCATATTTGTGGTTAGAAGGAGAAACAAACAACGGATTGAAATAAATAACTTCAACTCCCAGGTCCTGCAAATAATCCATTTTATCCAGAACGCCCTGCAAATCGCCGCCGTAAAATTCACGAACATCCATTTCCTTTGGATATCGATACCAGTCATCCACATGATGGGTATAATCCCCGATGTATTGATATTCTCTGGTCTGGACATCATTGGAAGGGTCGCCGTTACAGAAACGATCCACATAAATCTGGTACATCACCGCGCCCTTTGCCCAGTCCGGGGTGCGAAAGCCCGGAAAAATCTTAAAATTATAATAATCGTTAACCTGTTCCACTACACCGCGAACATCATAGTGAATGCAGATTCTTCCGGTGTAAACATCGAAATGATAAAGGAAGTTTTCATTTTCCAATTGGATTTCGGCCGCGTAATAATCAAACTGTTCATCCCGTTCGATTTTTTCCATGGGAAATATATCCCGGGTAGATACCAGGTCCACGCGATCTACATTATTTCTTGCTGTACGGAATTTGATTGTAACAAGACCATATGCTGTAGGCTGAAGCGGATGAATAAATGTTTCCGTCGTATCAGAAAATAAGGCGCGCTTATTTAAGATGGGTCTCATTCCAGAAATGTAAGCTCTGCCGTTGTTGGCGAAATTATTCACATATGCCATTCTCTTTTTCTCTCCCCCTACGCATTATTTGCGTATAATTACTAATCATTTTATCTTATTATGTACATTTTTTCAAGAAATTGAAAGGCTTTGGCAGGGTTGTTGGTGTAGGCTTTGGCAGGGTTGTTGGCAGGTTAAATATAAGCCTACGACAAGAGCAACTGTAAAACCCCGCAACCGCTTCGCTGACATAATTTTATTTTAAAAGTAAAAATGACAGTTTTCACTGCCATTTTCAGAGAAGGTATTTCTTTCTTATGGGGTTATAGCAAAAAACTATAAATGTATTGGGGGTTACAACTAGAATTATATCATTTCGCCCTTTTTCGTCTATGCATAGGATTCACAAATATTACAAAAGTTGTATTTGGTTTTTGTTCATTTTGCACAAATCTTTATATTATGCTGCTAAACTTGTTCTGCTGATCTTATTCTGCAAATCTTACTTTGAAGCTATTCTGAAGCTTATTTTGTATGTTTCATCTATCTCATTTATTCAAACAAAGCCTCAAATTCTTCCCTTGTAATACGCTCTTTTTCCAAAAGCAAATTCGCGCAGGAATGAAGAACCCGAATATTATCCCGAAGAATTTTTGTGGCTTTGGTGTAGCAATCGTCAATAATCTTCTTCACTTCTTCATCGATTTCTCCGGTCTTCTGCTCACTAAATCCTTTGGCGTGGGCAAGGTCGCGGCCAATGAACACCTCTCCATCGTCAGTCTCGTAATTAATGGTACCCATTTCACTCATTCCGTAGCGGGTTACCATCTTACGGGCAACATCCGTTGCCCTCTTAATATCGCTGGAGGCACCTGTGGTAATGTCATCGAAAATAATCTGCTCCGCAATGCGGCCGCCGAGACTGACCATGATATCCTGCAACATTTTTCCCTTGGTGAGATACATTTCATCCTTTTCCGGCAATGGCATGGTATAGCCGCCGGCACCAGGTCCGGTCGGAATAATGGAAACCGTATACACAGGGCCCACATCCGGAAGCACATGGAAGAGAATAGCGTGTCCGGCTTCATGGTATGCCGTAATTTTCTTTTCCTTCTCTCCAACCACGCGGCTTCGTTTTTCGGAACCTATCCCCACTTTGATGAAGGATTTTTTTATGTCCTCTTCGATAATATATTTGCGGTCTGCCCGGGCTGCGGAAATGGCAGCCTCATTTAACAGATTTTCCAGATCGGCACCCGTAAATCCGGCGGTGGTTCTTGCCACCTGCTCCAGGTTCACATCCTCCGCCAGAGGCTTATTCTTGGCATGAACCTGAAGAATTTCTTCCCGGCCGCCTACATCCGGCGGGCTTACGGTAATCTTCCGGTCAAATCGGCCCGGTCGCAGGATAGCAGGATCCAAAATATCCACCCGGTTGGTTGCCGCCATAACAATAATGCCTGTATTGGCCTCAAAACCATCCATTTCCACCAGAAGCTGATTCAGGGTCTGCTCCCTTTCATCATGGCCACCGCCCATACCGGTACCTCTTTTTCTGGCAACAGCATCGATTTCATCAATAAACACGATACATGGCGCATTTTTCTTTGCTTCCGAAAAAAGATCCCGGACTCTGGATGCACCCACACCTACAAACATTTCCACGAAATCAGATCCGGAAATGCTGAAAAACGGCACTTTCGCCTCGCCCGCAATGGCTTTCGCCAAAAGTGTTTTACCGGTACCCGGCTGACCCTCCAGCAGAATTCCTTTTGGAATACGGGCACCGATGGCGGTAAATTTGGCAGGTTCCCGGAGAAAATCCACAATTTCATCCAGATCTTCTTTTTCTTCCTTCAGACCTGCAACATCCTGAAAGGTCACATTGGTGCCTTCCACCATCTGAGCCCGGCTTTTGCCGAAATTCATCATCTTTGCTCCGCTTCCGCCTCCGGAATTCTGGGAATTACTGATCATTACAAAGAAGAACACGCAGATAATCAGCACACACAGCCCCGGCAAAACATACTCCAGAAACCAGTTTTCCCCCGGAACATCCCTCATATAAACGGAAATACCCTTTTGCACTGCAAGGTTCTTAACGGCATTTACATCAGAAACATTGTAGGTACGGACCTGACCTGCTTCCGTGGTTACGGTTACGACACCGGTAGGAACCTCCGAATTCTGCTGGATAACAACGGATTCCACAACCTCGGTCTGCAGGGTTTCCTGCAATTCATTTTGCGAATAGACAATGTTTTTTGAACGGCCGAAACTGAGCCAGAGGGTCAGAATCAGCAGAATTATCACGACAAAAAAATAAATATTAAAACTAAACTTTCTCAATTGCCTTCCTCCATATTTATGAATCATTTTCCACAACGCCCACATAAGGCAGATTGCGGTATTTCTGTGCATAATCCAGACCATAACCCACCACAAATTCATCCGGCACCTGAAATGCGGTATAGTCCACTTTCACTTCGTGGGTTCTTCGGGATGGCTTATCCAAAAATGTGCAAAGGGAAAGGGATGCCGGCTTTCTTTCCTCCAACAGTTTCAAAAGATAACTGAGGGTGCGGCCCGTATCTACAATATCCTCCACTACCAGCACATCTTTACCTTCTACAGGCTCATCCAAATCCTTTACAATCTTCACTACGCCACTGGAACTTTTTTCATTGCCGTAACTGGATACGGACATAAAATCCATGGTGACGGGAATGGTAATCCTCTTTGCCAGTTCACACAGGAAAAAGACTCCGCCCTTCAGCACACAAATTAAATGCACTGTTTTTCCGGCATAGTCCCGGCTGATTTGTTCCCCCAGGGCGCGAATCTTTGCGTCTACTTCTTCTTCTGAAATCAATACCCGTATATTATCCATTGTTTTTCCAACGAACCTCCAGAATTCTTTTTGTAGTATCCCCAACTTTTGCCGATGCACTCATGCGCAGGGGATAAATCCATAATATTTCTTTTCCTGCTGCCAGAAGCGGAATCCCATCTCGCTCCTTTGCCGGCACCTTCTCATTGATAAAGAAGGACTTTAACTTTTGCCGGCTGCCCATTTCCTCCAGCATCAGGTAGTCCCCCTCCTGCCGATGGCGCAGCACAGGCGTCTCTACTATTTTATCATAATCAAACCACTTCGTATCCATTTCTTTTGGAAAAGATTCCTTCGTGTAAGGAAACACTCTTGTGGAAATGTGGTAACCGTCCCAGTCGATATCCCCATTTATAGGAAGTGGGACCGGGGCATGATCCGGCTCACCAACCGTCATATCACCGGCTCTCGTTACTGATGCGCATCCCGCCCTGCCAACCGGCATGTTACCGGCTCTCGCAGGCGTAGCGTCCCGGGTTTTCTCTCTGCTGATACGGATTCCTTCGTAAATGCGATAAGCACTGCATTGTCGCGGCAAACAAATCCTGCGCCCGCTTTGCAGATGGAACAAATGAAGGATATCATGAATATGAACGGCGTGAATATCTTTTGCACCTCCGGTCACTTTTGCACATACAGACATCACCAGTCGTTGCTGCAAATAAGGGTGCAGAAGAAGAAATTCATTTTCCAGTATAATGATGTCTTCCCTCTCCTCTCGGCAACAATTCTCATAAGCACGGTCTGTCTCCGTTTGCATAAAATCCTCTGCCAGGGTCATCTGACGACTCATTTCGTTTATGCGAAGAACCGCCTGCTCATTAACCATAACGGCCTGCGGAATTATTTTGTGGCGAATCCGGTTGCGGGCGTAAAGCAGAGAATTATTGGTCTCATCTTGACAAAAATCCACCCGGCGCTGCGCCAAATATTCTTCCACCTCTCTTCGCTGAAGACAAAGCAGTGGCCGGACGATTTCCCCTTGTTGAACTCCGATACCTGCAAAATCCTCCGTCTCCGCAAGATTCTTCGTTCCAATAAGGTCTTTCCTATCGGTAAGACCTTTCATTCCCGTAAGTCCTCTCATCCCGGTTCCACGGAACAAATGAAACAAAATTGTCTCCGCATTGTCATCCATGGTGTGCGCCACCGCAATTTTCACAGGTTTCTTTTCCTGCTTTTGTAACTGCGTTTTAACCTCACCAATAGCCCGGTAACGCAAAATCCGCGCTGCCTCCTCCGTGGAAAGATGTTGCCCTGCCGCGAAAGATTTTACATCCACCTTTTTATGGTAAAATGGAATTTCCCATTTGGCGCAAATGCGGCGGACATAATCCTCATCCGCCCCGGCGCTCTCCCTAAGACCATGATTTACATGAACCACATAAAGAGAAACCGGAAGCAATTTCTGCTCAACCAGTTCTTTTAACATACAAAGAAGGCAGATGCTGTCCGCACCTCCGGATACTCCGGTCAGTACAACATCTCCCTCCTGAAACAGTTTATTTTCCCGGATGTAATTTTGCACTTTCGCAATCATGGAAGTACCTTTCTCAAGTGTTATTCACTAGGTCAACTATATTATCATTTCCCACAAAAATCAAATATAATGCTCATTCCGCCGGCATCATATTCCAAATTCAAATGCATAGCACGCCGGCATCGCTCGCGGCTTTCATATCCACAAGGCTGCAACGCAACATGGCAAATACCGGTTCTTAATTTCTCTGCTCCGAAACCTTCAGTACCAGTACGGTCATATCATCTGATGGCTTTCCCTCTGTAAGAAGAATGGCCTCCGATAAAATGAGTTTCGCCAGTTCCTTGGCACTGCGGAAGCTGTTTTCTTTTATAAAGAGTTCCAGTTCTTCCTGCTTGTAGCCGTCCAGCAGCATTTCCACCAGCCCGTCTGTGAGAAAAAATAAAATATCACCATGTTTCAATTCTTCCGTCTGCCACTGCAAATCCTCGGTATTTTCATAGCCAAGCAGTATATTTTCCGCCGGGTACGCCATCAGGGTGCGGCCATTCCACAAGTAGGTGACTGCACTTCCCATTTTTGCCAGACGCATTTCCCCACTTTGCAGATCAAATTCCATAAAATCCAGTGTGGGAATGCTGCTCTCCAGATAATTTTCCATCAGCATTCCTTCCAGAAAACCCAGTACCTGGGGTCCGTTAAATCCTGCCTCCAAAAAATTTTCTGCCAGATCAACCACCTGCGCCGATTCCTTCCGTGCTTTCTCTCCACAACCCATTCCGTCGGAGAGCAGACAAAAAAACCGATCACCGCGCTTAAAAAAGGAAAAGTTGTCCCCTGACACATTTTCTCCGTATTTGCAGACAAATGCCTGTCCGGATTCCATTTCCAGACGGCCCTTCTCTTCAAATAAAAATTCCCCGAATTCCCCGCTGATAAACACGGGGCAACAGCCTGCCGGAATAATTTCCGCAGATAAGCATGTCCCGAGAATTTCGGCCACCCGGTCACAATCCACAAGATGAGCGTCTGTACTGCGGGCGCAAATAAGATATTGCTTCGGGTAACCATTTTGCTCAATCCGAAGTATATCCTTTAACTGTACGCCCTGTCTTTTCAAAAGTACTGCCACTCTCCTTCGCACAGGAAGCGCCACTTGACGACCACAAAAACATTCCCTGGAAATGCCGTCGAACAAATCCGCCGCGTCGCTAATCCGTTCCCCGTACCTTCTCCAGTGCTCCTTTTCAAAATCCCGTACGATACTCATTTGTGTGTCATCATTATCCAGATAATCCTCTGCCTTCCGAAGCTGCTCCGTTGTCATTTTGCGGATATGATGCGACAAATCCCGAAATGCCCTGGCATAATTTTGAATGCGCATTCCTTCGTAACTGGATAATAAATGGTAATTCATCTGTCCCATAAAATGTTCCATTTCTCCCTCCCATATTTCCATGAATTCGCTCCTTTTGAAACAGCACCAAAAGAAAAAGTTCTGTTTCTTTCTGTATCATACGAAAGAAGAAATAAAAAAAATGTCATTCCCTGCCATAAGGACCTGACATTTTTTCAACAAATTATGCATCTTGGAAAATGGATATCCCTGCAATAGGATTGTCCCTGCAATTGTCCCTGCAATTGTCTCTGCAAAAAGGATTATCCCTGTACCTCACTCGTCTGCCTTGAATACAATTTCATCGTCATATACATAACCCAGCACTTCCTTGGCAGTTTCTTCCGCAAATTTCTTTGTGTGGGTATAGGTTTCATATTCCTCCAGTTCTTTGGTGCGCTCATTTTCCTGATCCACCTGCATCTGAAGAGTTTCTGCCTGAACACGAAGGGCTTCTCTGGTGCGGTACAGATTAATGCTGCTGTACAGAATCACCACGGCAAAAACCGTAACTACCGTTATGCCAAGTGCTATGGTTGCTTTATTCCGTTTTTTTCTACGAAACGCCGGTTTCTTCACAGGCAATCCCATCCCTTTCCATTTCTCTGTATTTTCTGTACAACAAAATATTACTCTTTATCTTTTATATCGTCTACTTTCGAAAAATGTTTACACAGATTTACATAATATTTTAAAACTTTTCGCCCTATTTTGACAAAAAAATCCCGCAGAGTGCACAATATAGTCATAATCACCCATACACTGCCGGAAACAAATTTCCCGCTGACAAAGGCCAGATAAATAAGAGCACCGCTGCCCATTCCCAGCCAGACCGGGTAGGTAAACATCCCCTTATTGTATTTCTGCAATAAGAGAAAGAGAAATCCGGTGATCCCCACTGCAAAAATTGTGTCCTCCAGCACCACCCAAAGGAAACCATGTTTAACAATGCGCCGGAATATACGAAGATAATCATAGCAATAAGGAAAAAGAACGCCCGCAAAGAGAAAAACAAAAAATTCCATTTAACTGAAAATCTTTGCCCAGAAACCCGGTTCCATCCGTGCGCTTTTATCTGAGGAAGAATACTGGATCTGATCGATTTTCCCGTCCACATCCACTTCTCCCTTTTCCAGATTCAGCCGGGTTACATGCAGGCCTTCTCCCTTTATGGTCATGCGTCCCTTGGTCGTTTCCAGAATTACCTGATTTTCATCAAAGGATATCACATCCTCCACGCCGCTGATCTTTAAATTTTCGCGCCCCTGCATGGTAAGCTTATGGCCTCTTTTGAAATCTGAGACAAGTTCCTCCAAGAGAATTCTCCATCACTCACTGCTTGATTAATTTTATTCCGGAACTAGGAAAGATATTCATACATATTTTCCGCGTCTTCTTTCCGAATGGATTCTTCCAGGGAAAGAACCCGGACTTTTGTTTCCCGGTTGCCAAACAAAATGGTAATGACATCTCCCACCTTCACATTGACACCGGCTTTGGCAACCTTATCATTTACCAGAACACGCCCGGCATCGCAGGCCTCATTGGCCACGCTGCGCCTTTTGATTAAACGCGAAACTTTTAAGAATTTATCCAACCGCATGATAAATGCTCCTTTCTATATGCTCCCGCAAATATGCCGCCCGGTTCCTTACATATGCCACCCGGTTCCTTGCATATGCCGCCCGGTTCCTTGCATATGCCGCCCGGTTCCTTGCGTATGCCGCCCGGTTCCTTGCATATGCCACCCGGTTCTTTGCGTTTTCGACAATCTCTTCGGCCGGATTTCCGAAAAGGAAAGGGAAAAGACCACCGGCAAATCGGAAGCCTTTTCCCAATTCTGTACAACGATAAAAATCCGTTTCCGGAAATTAGTTTAATGCATCCTTGAATGCTTTTCCGGCTTTGAACTTCGGAGCCTTGGATGCTGCAATCTTCATGGTAGCACCTGTCTGAGGGTTACGACCTGTTCTGGCAGATCTGGAAGAAACTTCAAATGTACCAAAACCTACCAGGGAAACCTTGCCACCCTTCTTTAATTCCTTTGTTACCGTATCGGTAAATGCGGAAACCACTGCTTCTGCATCCTTCTTTGATACACCTGCTTTATCTGCAATTGATGCAACTAATTCTGTCTTATTCATGTGAAAATCCTCCTAAATGAAATGTTTTAATGATAATCCCTTCTGCGCACGCGCTGTAACCACACGCATACCATCCAAAAACCTTTCACAGCCACATTTTCTGACATGTGCGATATGTCTTAGAACGTTCGCCTCCTTGGCATCAAGATGGCACTCTTTCTGACATGTATGATAAGCCCGGGCAAAAGGCGCATAGGTAATTTATAGTAAATAATTACCTGTTTGTCAAGGTTTAGGATTACATAAAATTCATAGGTTTACCTTAAATTCATAGATTGCATTAAATTCATAAGATTACATTTCATTCATAGGCCTACGTTTAATTCATTGGAAGCAGTTCGGAAAAGGAATAACTGATATCCGTCTGGGTTGCGTCAATGGTAATGGTATAACTTCTGGTCTGATAGCCGGATTTGCGCAATGTAATCTCATAGGTTCCTTCCGTTTTCGTGAAGGATACCGGCGCCAGACCGATATAACTGCCATTCACATAGACCTCCACCGATTCCGGTGCCTCAATGTGTACCCTGTGCTCATTGCTTGTGGTAATGGTCTGCGACGGGGTAGAATTGTCGGTTGTCCCATTTTCCCTTTCTCCCTGTCCGGCGGAAGGGGACGCAGATGGCATCGGCGATGACTGTCCGGAAGGCGATGCGGATGCAGCGGCGGAAGGCGCAGACGAAACAATAGGCAGCAGACCGGAAGGCTGAGCGCTTGCAGCAGTTGTCCCATTTTCCGAAATACTGTTCCCGGATGCCGTATTGTCCGAAACGCTGTTCTCTGATACACTGTTATCCGAAACTGAATCCTCCGAAGTTTTTGCCTCCATGGTGATATCCATATTGGAATAATCCGAAGTGACGCGAAGATATCGACTGATGGTCTCATAGCCATCTGCAATCACAATCATCTGATGAATGCCGTAGGACAACTCCTGCGGATTTGACAAATCAATTTTCTCTCCGTCAATATAAATGGTGGCGTTGTCCGGCGATACCGTAAATACAATGGTTCCGTACATTTCCTCCCCCTGCCATTGGCTCACGTCAAGGGTTGTCTCCTCCCCCCGGTTTATGGTAACCTGTTCGCTACCGGTACAGCCCTTGCCGGAAACTGTCACCTGATAAGTTCCCACAGGAACGGTGAGCAACATGTCCTCTTCAATGGGATAAATCATTGACTGGCTCAATTCCACCCAGCCTCCCACAAAGAAACTTTCATTTTCCAGGCGCAGATAACCATGCCCCTGCTCCACAATGAGACTGTATATGGTATGGTCCTGTCCCACCAGAGTCACCTTGTCAACGGCGGAAATCTCCATCAGTTCGCTTATGGCGGTTTCGCTGATAAATGCCAGATTATCGTCAAACCGATACTCCTCGCCCTGCAGCATCACCTTGTTACCGGAAATCTCCAGATTGGACAGATTTTCAAATTGAAATGCGCCGGCATTAAGAGCCATGGAATTCAGGCGCTTTCGCCCCTTCATAAATGTGACATCCACCAGCTGTCCCCGGGAAATCTGCTCCAGGGAAACCGCTAGTCCGTATTTGTCGTAAAATTCCGTTGCCCCGTCATAATACAGGGTGTATCTGCGTCCCAAAACCAGATTCTGAAAGGTTATGGTGCTTTCCTGTGTATTTTTACTGATAACAATAGCAGTATCTGCAGAATCATAGTTCCCCGGCAACGCTGCAATAAAGCCGGAAGCATTTTCCGACGCAGTGTTTGCCGTGCTCTGCTGCCCACATCCGTAAAGCAGAGCCAGCAGTAAGGTTATTATCAGAGTAATGGTCCATTTCTTCATAAAAATTATCCTTGTGTTTCTCGTAACGATCTTTCGCCGTCCTATATCCAATTCGGAATTTCCGAACCGGAAAAGCAAAATCCGGAAATGTAAAATTCGGAAATGCAAAATTCGGAAATGCAAAATCCGCAATTGCGCGAATCCGAAAACATATTTCCCGCTGGTTCGATTATACCCCGAAGCTTTTCAAAAAGGAAATGCACTTTTCCTTTGCCGGTTCCTGCTCCAGAATCCGGGCCAGTTTTTCCATATCCTTTTCCGATTCCACCGTCTTTTTGGAATTTATGTAATGATTCACAATCTTACGGAATTTCTCCGGATAAGTCATCCGCTCAATAAAAATCTGAAATTCCTCCTTTGTCATGCTATGCGCTTCAATATAACTTTTATAAAGTATAGCGGCAATTCCCATATCCCAGCCGCATTTCTCCAGCACCTTACGCATAAAAAGGGCCAGATCCCGGGACACATCATCATACTGCAATTTCTCAAAATTAATTAAAATCAATCCCTGCCCGGTAAATAAAATGTTATGATACTGGAAGTCACCATGGCAAATGGTTTTATTTACCAGCAGTTTTTCTTCCCGCTGCCGGTTTTCCACCTCCAGGGCTTTTTCGAAAAAGAAATCGAAATTTTTCAAAAGAAACAATTCAAAATCCGTCCGATTGTTTTTATATCGCAAAAATTTCCGGACACGGCGAAGTTCCCGGTTCTTCTTTTCCATTTCACCTAAAAAGCAGGATTCCGCCGCGGGTTCATTGCAAATCTGCTGCGCCACATTTTGAAATCTGCCCAGATAGCAAAAGGCTTTTTGCAAATCATCAATATCATCAGGCTGGCATTCCCGTCCTTCAAAATAATCTTTCACCACATATTTCTTCTGCTCATAATCCTGACAGATGTAATTGCCTTCCCTGGTGGGAAGATAGGACTCCACCGGAAATCCCTTCTCCTTCAAGGCAGTGAGAACCTTACCGATGGCATTGACACGCTCTTCCTTTCCGGAAAATTCCTTCAAAATTTTCAGCCCGTTTTCGGTCTCACAAATAATAGAGCCCCGCCCCCGGTAGGAGCGAAGCACTGTAACATCATAATGTTCGAATAACCCTACATTTCTCTCATTCATCCCGTAACCTCTTTTCCTGATTTCATTTTGTGAGCTATCTCATCTTATGAAAGAGGTTATCCGATTATGCTATTTGGGAGTTGTATTTTTTGGACAAATCTCCTGCCAATTATATTGCCACGGTTCTCTCCGGGAATCCCGATTCTATGAAAGTGAATTCTATAATTTTTCCAATAATACTTCCAACAGGTACTCCCTGGTGTTGTGCTCCGGATGTTCCAGAACATCTTCCAGCATACCATTTAAAATCACCCCAAGACCTTTTCCCGGCGCAACCCCAAGGGCAATCAAATCCCGGCCGCCCACAGCCAGTGTTTTCAGGGAAACGCACTGCTCCTTTTCTTTCACCAGCAGGTACAATTCCCGCTCCTTTTCGATTATGGCAAGTTTCTCTTCCCGCTTGTAATTGCTCTGGGCCATAACATCCGCCTGCTGCACCTCAAAAATATCCGGGAAAAATTCCTCCCCGATTTTTGCTATTGCCCGGCGTATAGCGGTCTCACCACCATCCATTCGGTAATCGTGATAACGGGTATAAGTGCATACTTTCCGAATGGTATCGTTATCCCATTTCAGGCGGCGAAGAATCTGCCGCGCCTTTTCTTCACTGACTTTCGGATGCCCGTAAAAATGCGTAATCCCTTCCTCATCAGTGGACTTCACATACGGCTTTCCAATATCGTGAAGCAGCATGGACAGACGAAGCACCTTGTCCGGTCGCATCTGCTCAACGGCATGAAGCAGATGTTCTCCCACACTATAACAGTGGTGCGGATGATTCTGATTTGTCTCCATTGCCCGGTCAAATTCCGGGAAAAAATATGCCGTCAGTCCCGCCTCATAAAACAGGCGGAATTTACCGGGATGCTGGGAAATTAGCGCCTTTGTCATTTCCACCTGTATGCGCTCCGCACTAACCTTTGAAATGCTCGGTGCCAACTCCCGGATTGCCTGAAAGGTTTCTTCATCAATTTCATAATTCAGTTGTGCTGCAAAACGAATGGCACGCATCATCCGCAAGGCATCCTCCGTAAAGCGTTCCTTCGCATTTCCCACGCAGCGGATAATGCCCCGGTTCAGATCCTCCTCTCCGCCGAAAATATCCACCAGCCCTTTTTCCGGGTGGTAGGCCATGGCATTCATGGTAAAATCCCGGCGCTTTAAATCCTCCTCCAAAGAAGCGGTAAATGTGACCTCCTTGGGATGTCTGGCATCCTCGTACTCTCCGTCAATCCGGTAAGTTGTGACCTCATAGCCCACATTTCCCTTCATAATGGTAACGGTACCATGGGCAATTCCCGTATCAATGGTGCGGCGAAACAGGGCTTTCACCTGCTGCGGCTTTGCAGAAGTGGTAATATCCCAGTCACTTGGCTCTTTGCCTAAAAGAAAGTCACGCACACAGCCACCCACAATGTAGGCTTCATGATTTGCCCGATTCAGTTGTTCCAATATCTCCAAAACGGCGGTTGGAATCGCAATCTTTCTGTTTGACGCCATATGGTCTCCCTCTGTCATTTCTGTTTCCGTAAACCACACATTCACTCTTAATCCGGAAATTTCACCTGCCGGACAATACATCTGCCGGAAATAGCATTTCCTGAAAATACATCTGCCGGAAATGCGGTAGTTATCCCTGATTTCAAAACTCGTTCAGTGCCTGAATCACACGCTGCTGGTCCGCTTCGGTAAATCCGTTATACATAGGTATGGAAAGCACTTCGTCCGCATACTGTTCCGTAATCGGGTAATCCCCCTTCTTATGCCCCAGATATGCATAGGCCTGTGACAAATGTGGCGGAATCGGGTAATGAATAATGGTCATAATTCCCCGCTCCTTCAGAAATTCAATTAGTGCATCCCTGTTTTTACAACGGATTACAAACTGATGAAAAACATGATCGCATTTTTCCCGTTTGGACGGAAGAATAATTTTATCATTTCGAATGCCGGCATAATAGCGGTCTGCAATTTCTTTTCTCTCCCGTGTAAGTTCATTCAAGTGGGAAAGCCGCACAGACAAAAGTGCTGCCTGGATTTCATCCAGACGGGAATTGACGCCCACCTCGTCATTATAGTAACGAACCCGGCTGCCGTAATTCCGCAGCATTTTAATTTTGTTATAATATTCCTGCGAATCCGTTACAATGGCGCCTCCGTCTCCAAAACAGCCCAGATTCTTCGTCGGATAGAAGGAAAAACAGCCGATATCTCCAAAGGTACCCGTCATTTTTCCATCAAAGCAGCTGCCATGGGACTGCGCGCAGTCTTCGATTAATTTCAGATTGTGCTTTCTGCAAAATGCGACAATTTCGTCCATTTTCGCCGCCTGCCCGTACAAATGCACCACCATAACGGCTTTTGTCCGCTCCGTCAGTTTTTCTTCCAGTTTACCCGGGTCCAATTGGAAATGCTCATCCGGCTCTACAAAAACAGGGGTTGCCCCATTTATGGAAATACCCATGACACTGGCAATATAGGTGTTTCCCTGAACCAGAACTTCATCTCCTTCTTTTAAACCAATGGCGCGGCAGGCCAGAATCAGTGCGTCCAGCCCATTTCCAAGACCGAGACAATGCTTTGTTCCACAAAATGCGGCAAAATCGGTTTCAAATTTTTCCAGTTCTTTACCCATTACATACCAGCCGGAACGCAGGGCGCGAAGCGCTGCCTCCTCAAATTCCTGCTGATATTTTAAAAAACCGCAATCCAGCCGGTTTGTCATAATTGTATCCATTTTCCTGCTCCTTTTTTCTGATTTTCGCATCATACGCACTTATTTATTCAGATAATCATATACTTCCCGTTTTGGGATTCCACGGTCCAGCGCCACCTTTTTCATGGCTGTTTTCCGGTCATCGCCCTGCGAAAGATACATTTCCATATGTTCCTCTATGGACATTTCCGCAAAAGATAATTTTCTTTCTTCCTGCAAATCCTGCAGACTCTTTCCCTCTATTACAAGCACATATTCCCCCCGGGGTTCTTCGGTTTCGTACATCGCCAAAGCCGCCTCGAATGTCGTGGGAAGTACGGTTTCGAATTTTTTGGTCAGTTCCCGGCAAAGGGTTATTTTCCGGTTTCCCAGCGACTGGTATAACTCCTTTAGGGTTTTCACCAGATGATGCGGCGCTTCGTACAAAAGAATGGTTCTGGTTTCATTTTTCAAAATATCCAGAATTTCCTTTTTCTCCTTTTTGTCCGTTGGCAAAAATCCCTCAAAGCAGAAACGCCTGGTGGACAGCCCGGATAAAGTCAAGGCTGTAATACAGGCTGCCGGTCCCGGCAGAGAGGTTACGATAATGCCCTCCTCCAGGCACATTTTCACAAGTACTTCTCCCGGATCGGAAATAGCCGGTGTTCCTGCATCCGTAATCAGAGCCACATTTTCTCCTGCCTTCATTTTGGCAATCAATGTGGCGGCTTTGTCGTACTTATTGTATTCATGATAACTTGTCATGGGGGTGCGGATATTAAAATGTGTCAGCAGATGAATGCTGTTGCGGGTATCCTCCGCTGCAATCAGATCCACTTCCTGCAGGGTTTCCAACACCCGGGCCGAAATATCTTTTAAATTACCAATCGGTGTGGCACACAAATATAATTTTCCTGTCATTGTTTTTCCTTCAAAATCCATAATTTTCCCGGATTTCCTTTGTATATACACCGGGCGCCTCAAATAAAATCAACGGCTTTTCCACCTGCATCCCCGGGTTGCCGCCCCGCGCCCCTTCAATCAAAACCATATTCGGCTCTTTGTCCGCAAAGGGATAAACCATCCGCAACCGCTTTGGCTCTAACCGATGCGCTGTCATTTTCGATAAAATCTCGGCCAGACGAAAGGGCCGGTGCACCAGAAATAGTTTGCCTCCCGGCACCAGCAATTTTTCCGCCGCCTGTAAAACATCCTCCAGATTACAACATACTTCATGACGGGCAATGGTTTTTGCCGAATGCTCATTGGGAAGCCCATGCTGCGCCGGCATATAAGGCGGATTGCAGGTAATTACCTGAAAAGAAGAAGGCCGGAAAATCTCCCTTGCCTTCCTGATATCACCTTCTACAATGGAAATGCGTTCCTCCAGATGATTAAGAAGCACGCTGCGTTTTGCCATATCTGCGCTTTCCGGTTGAATCTCCAGACCGATAAAATGGGATGCTTTCGTTTTTGCAGACATAAGGATAGGTAAAATCCCTGTGCCGGTGCCGAAATCACACACCCGGTCTCCTTCCCCTGCAGAGGCAAATCCGGACAAAAGCACTGCGTCCATTCCAAAACAAAATCGCCCGGAATCCTGAATGATTTTCAATCCGTTGCGTTGCAGGTCATCAATCCTCTCCGTTTCCTTCCGAATGATTTCCACTACCTTTTCCTCCTCTGTCCTGGGGTCTCTGGCGTATACGGTTTTTGTCTCTGTGACCATTCTCCCTGCGGTTTTGATGTTTTTTCTCCCCTGCGTTCTCTGTACTGTTTTCCTTGTCTTCCCGGTCCTGTTTCTCCAATTTTTCCAGTTCCTTCAACTCCTCCAGTTCCTCTGCGGAAATGGCTTTTTCCCTGTGCCCGTGTCTGCGGTATTGAAGTTCCTCCACCGGATACTCCCGAATTTCTTTCTCGTCACCGTCAGTGATAATCACTTTCACTTTCTGGCGGAGCACATTTACACTCTGTACTTCCCCCTTAAAGCCATCGGCCGTGGTGACAAAATCTCCCTGGTTCGGGAGTTTTTTATTCAAATATTCATAGGTCTCATATTCATGCAAAAGACAGCACATAAGTCTTCCGCACATACCGGAAATCTTGGTGGGATTCAGGCTGAGTCCCTGCTCTTTTGCCATTTTTATGGATACATTGTTAAATTCGGATAAATAGGTGTGGCAACAAAGGGTGCGTCCGCAAATGCCAATGCCTCCCAGCATTTTCGTCTCATCCCGCACACCAATCTGGCGCAGCTCAATACGGGTACGGAAAACGGAAGCCAAATCTTTTACCAGTTCCCTGAAATCCACCCGTCCGTCCGAAGTGAAATAAAACAAAACTTTGTTATTGTCAAAGGTATACTCTGCATCAATCAGTTTCATGTCCAGCCCGTGTTCCTGAATTTTGGTCAGACAGATTTTAAATGCGTCTTTTTCTTTTCTCCGGTTATTGGCCTGCTGTTCGTCATCCTTTGGCGTAGCCACACGAAGTACCGGTTTCAGCGGCAAAACCACTTTGTCGTCTTCGATTTCCCGAACATCTCCCACTACGGTTCCATACTCAATTCCTCTTGCCGTTTCCACAATCACATGGCAGTCTTTCTTAATATCCAGATTGCCCGGATCGAAAAAATAGATTTTTCCCGCTGTACGGAAACGAACACCAATAACTTTTACCATGATTTATTTACCTCCATCTATTCACCACATTTTTCGGACTTTTCGTCCTTTTCCTTTTTCGCGATTCTGTTTCCGGAATTATATCACAATTCTTTCTGCGATTCCCCGATTTAATTTTCCTTAATCGTAAGAAGCAGAAGTTCCATCGTCAGTTCAAAATTAACATTAGATGCCAGCCGTCTCTTTGCTTTGTCCAGCGCCCGGATTACATCCTCAATTCCTTCATATTCCGCCCGTTTTGCCACACGGTTTATGGCGTTGATTTCATCACGGAATACCAGGTGATTGGCGTCATGGGTTGCCTTGAATAACAAAACATCCCGGTACCAGACAGATATGATGTCCAGATAATCATTCACATCCATATCGTGTTCTTTAATCTGGCGAATAGCATTCATGACCTCAACGATTTCCATGTCATAAATGTTTTTCAACAACGACAGGGCATCATTTCTGATTTTATCAAAATCTTCGTTGGATGCCAGTGATTTTGCCCGCCCCACATTTCCTCTGGCAAAAGCGATACACACATCGGCACGATAATCCGGGATTTTTAACTCCCGCATAAGATAAGAACGCATTTCCCCGTCGGATACCGGCTTCATGCGAAGAAGAACGCAACGGCTTAAAATGGTTTGCAGCATCATATCCAGATTGGAAACCAGCAAAAGAATCACCACATATTCCGGCGGCTCCTCCAAAGTCTTTAGAAGTGCGTTCTGGGCGGCCGGCGTCATTTTATCTGCTTCCGGTACAATATATATTTTTTTCCCTCCCTGGTTCGGAGTCAGATGCACCGTATCATTAATTTCCCGGCGAATATCATCTACACCGATACCGCTTGGCTTTTCATGTCCCACATAACGGATATCCGGATGATTATGATTCATGGCCTGTTTGCAGGAATGACATTCTCCGCAGGCATTTGCGCCACCTTTCTCGCAGACAATTGCCTGGGCAAACACATTTGCCACAAATTCTTTTCCGCTTTTGTTTTCTCCCTGAATGATATAAGCATGGGAAATCTTCCCCGTCTCCAGAGAATTCTGTAACTGCTCCTTTAATAATTGCTGTCCGACAATATCCTGAAATGTTGCCATAACTACCCCTCCTTACATAAATAAATCCAAAAGAAGCCCTCGGATTTCCCCAATCTTGGAAAGTATTGCCATATTATCCTGCTGCTCCTTCACCAATTCCTGTGCCAACTGGTCCAGGTTTTCGTCAACCAGACGCACAATGCCATAGACCCGGTGGCGTCCGCGCTTATCCAAAAAATTCTCTCTGGTAAATTCATGGGATCGGTTTACAATTTCGTTCATGAAATCCTTGATCAGACTGCGATATTTTTTCATATCGCGAATATCCTTCTTTTTGCTGATTTTCTCTCCCTGTGCGGTAATTTCCGACATAAGGCTTGTCAGTTTTTCCTGTAATTCACTTTCCGCAATATTGCTGGCCAAGATAAATTTGAAGGTTCCGTCCGCAGTCTGTGTCTGCCGGACCTGCTCTGTCTGTTGCACCTGGGTCAGCTGATGAATGGTCAAATCATCCATGTTTCATTCCCTTTTCTTAAAAATGTATTTCATTTGGAAAATAATTCAAATGTACTTTGTTGTTTTCCATTTGAAAAATATATCGAATAAGTATTGTTTTTTTCCATTCGTAATTATAATCGGATTAACTTTGTTGTTTTATCATGGTGGCAATTTCTGCCAGGCATTTCTCCAGGTCATCATTGTTGTATTCCCTGGTCAGTCCCAGTTTCCTGCGCTTTTCCTCATCAAAATCTTCTTCGTCGGCCAAAAAACGCCGGCACATTTCCTTATATTTCGGCTCCTTCTGGGTGCGTTCCCGCTTCAGCGCCCTCTCCAGACGCACGCCGTCATCAATGGAAATATAAATGGGAATTACCACATTTTCTCCAAAATAACTTCGCATTTTCTTAAAGGCCGGAAGGGTGCCGATACCCAGATAACCGTTATTTTCCAAATCCAGCGTGCCGTCGTCCACAGTAAAATAATACCAGTCCCCGTGAATGGTGTGATAGCAACGCTGTTCCACAACTTTACCCTTTGCTTCCAGAGCCTGCAATCCGGCAATGTCCGTAAAATGATATTCCACGCCCTCGGTTTCGCCGCTTCGAATTGGCCTGGTTGTGTAAGGAATCAAAGGTTTTAATCTTAGTTCCTTTTCCTCCAGCAATCTTCGGTACAATGTATCCTTTCCGCTGGCACTCTTACCCATGATATAGAATATTTTTCCCAATTGTTTACTCCTCTACTTCCGTATACGCAAGGGCGCAGCGGACTGCTTTTTCCCAACCCTTTAACCGGCTTTGCCGCTCCTCTTCTGACATAGCGGGAGTAAAAACATGGTTGCCGGTCTGCATATTTTTCAGTTCCTCTTTCTCCTTCCAAAAACCGGTGGACAGCCCCGCCAGATAAGCAGCTCCAAGGGCAGTGGTTTCCACACTGTCCGGTCGGTACACAGGCGTATGTAACAAATCCGACTGAAATTGCATTAGAAAATCGTTATTGCTGGCTCCGCCGTCTACCTTCAAACCTTTCAGTTTTTCGCCCGCATCCTTTTCCATGGCACGAATCACATCCCGGCTCTGGTATGCCAAAGACTCCAGCGTTGCCCGGATAAAATGATCCCGGCCCGCACCTCTTGTCAGTCCCACCACCATGCCTCTGGCGTATGGATTCCAGTAAGGCGCACCCAGTCCCGTAAATGCGGGAACCACATAAACTCCTGCCGTATCCTTAACCCGCATGGCAGCTTCCATGCTGTCACCGGCTTTCTCAATCAACTTCATTTCATCCCTCAGCCATTGAATGGCAGCACCTGCGACAAACACACTGCCTTCCAGCGCATAATCCGGATTATCGTCACATCCTGCAGCAATGGTGGTAAGAAGCCCGTTGCCGGAGTGTATCACTTTTTTGCCTGTATTCATGAGCAGAAAGCAGCCTGTACCATATGTATTTTTTGCTTCTCCCGGAGAAAAACAGCATTGTCCGAACAAAGCTGCCTGCTGGTCTCCCACTGCGCCTGCAATGGGGATTCCTTCTCCAAGTAAAGTATTTGCCGTATATCCGTAAACTGCCCCGGATGGTTTCACCTGTGGCAGAATTTGTCCCGGAATATGGAAATAATCAAGAATTTCCTGATCCCATTCTTTCTTATGAATATCAAAAAGCATGGTCCGGGATGCATTGGTATAATCGGTCACATGCACCTGTCCTCCCGTAAGATTCCAGATTAACCAGGTATCCACGGTTCCGAAAAGGAGGTCGCCCCTTTCCGCCATTTCTCTGGCCCCTTGTACTTCATCCAGAATCCAGGCAATCTTGCTGGCAGAAAAATAGGCATCCGGAATTAGTCCGGTATGGGAACGAACCAATTCGCCCATGCCGTCTTTTATTAATTTTTCAATGCACTTGGCCGTCTGCCGGCATTGCCATACAATGGCCGGATACACCGGTTTTCCCGTATTTTTATCCCATAATATGGTTGTTTCCCTCTGATTGGTAATTCCAATGGCCTGAATTTCATGAAAATCGGCCTGAATTTTTCCCATGGCCTCAATGGCAACGCCAAGTTGCGAGGACCAAATTTCCATAGGATCGTGTTCCACCCAGCCCGGTTTTGGATAATGCTGGGTAAACTCCTTCTGGGCAATACCGCAGACTTTTCCGTTATGATCAAATAATATGCACCGTGAACTGGTAGTACCCTGATCCAGCGCCATGATGTATTTTCCCATTTGCACTCCTTTCCTGGCTTTTCGCGCGCTCTGTTGGTATGCGAATTCCGATTCAACGATCTCTTCGCGCGTCCTGTTGGTATGCGAATCCCAATTCAACGATCTCTTCGCGCGCCCTGTTGGTATGCGAATCCCGATTCAACGATCTCTTCGCGCGCCCTGTTGGTATGCGATTCTTTAATCAACAATTTCCACGCGCACCATATTGGTGTTGCCGGATTCTCCAAGCGGCAGGCCTGCAGTTAAAACCACCCGGTCATTTTTCTTTACCAGACCGGATTTGACGGCAGCCTTGATTGCACTGCGGAACAAATTCTCCGATGAATGATCCTCCTCCCGGATCAGAATCGGTTTTACTCCATAAAACAAATTCATCTGTCTGCACACCTCGACAGTTGTAGAACAGGCGATAATCGGACAGGTAGGTTTGTAGCGGCAAATGCGCTCTGCGGTAAATCCTGACATGGTTACGGTAATAATGGCAGCTGCGTCAATATCTGCTGCCGTCTGGCATGTAGCATGGGAAATGGCTGTGGTTATATCCAGAGTTCCATTTTCACGAATATGACGCATTCTTCCGGTATAGTTAATGTTCTGTTCCGTCATGCGGGCTATCTTATCCATGGTAGCAACCGCTTCGAGGGGATATTCCCCGGCTGCCGTCTCCCCGGAAAGCATAATCGCTGTCGTCCCGTCAAAAATGGCATTGGCCACATCCGTCGTTTCCGCACGGGTAGGTTTTGGGCTGCTTACCATGGACTCCAACATCTGAGTTGCGGTAATGACCTGTTTTCCTTTGGCTACCGCCTTTTTAATCATTTCCTTCTGAAGAATCGGCACTTGTTCCATTGGCACTTCCACACCCATGTCGCCACGGGCAACCATAACACCATCTGCCACATCAATGATTTCATCCAGGTTATCAATTCCCTGCATATTCTCAATTTTAGCTATAATCTTCATGCGGCTGCCTTCTTCTTCCAGAATCTTGCGAACTGCAAGAATGTCCTCTTTGCAGCGAACAAAAGAGCAGGCAATGTAATCGTATCCCACATTTGCACCAAAACGGATATCCGATTCGTCCACCTCATTAATATACGGCATGGATAAAACAGCCCCCGGCACATTTACCCCTTTGTGGTTGCTCACCTTTCCTCCGGTAATGACCCGGCAGGTAATCTCGGTTTCCGTAATATTCTCCACCACCATTTCAATGCAACCGTCGTTGATGAGTATGGTCATACCCGTCTGAATATCCAGGTAAAGATTTTTATAAGTAATGGTGGCCTTCTCCTCCGTACCTAACATTTCTTCCGTAGTTAAAATAAACTGACTGCCTCTGGTAAGCATGGCAGATCCGTTCACAAAATCTCCCAATCGGATTTCCGGTCCCTTGGTATCCATAAGTGCCGCAACCGTGCGGTCCATGGAGGAAGCAACGCTGCGCAGTCGCATCAGCCGCTGTTTCTGCTGCTCCTGTGTTCCATGAGAAAAATTGAACCGGGCAACATCCATTCCTTCCTGTAATAATTTTGCAAGCATTTCCTCGCTCTCACAAGCCGGACCTAATGTACAAACGATTTTTGTTTTACGCATTAAATTTTATTCTCCTATTTTTCATTATATTTTTATAATCCGATTCCCGGCGCATTTGCTTTGTGCGGCGCGGCGTCATTCGCACATTTACTTTACGCGGCGCGGCCCGGAATTCCTTGGCATTTTGGGTTAATTCCTGCCCTTCAGTACACAAATCCTGTTATCCTCTATTCCCCGTATTTCATAGCCGTCTGCCAGCATGTCTTTCATCTGCCGGATACATTCCCGGGTAATTACTTCCCCCGGTACCAGAAAAGGCTGTCCCGGCGGGTAAACCTGTATATAATCTCCGCAAATTCTTCCTTCGGCTTCCTCCAGCCGTGTCCATCGCTTTTCGGCTTCCTCCGCTTCCCCAATGGTCAGGCATGGAACTTTGTTCACTTTCTCTTGATGAACAAATTGGGATGGTGCTTCGCATCCTTCCAAAGCATTAAATGAACTTATTTTATCTCCCTCATTTTGGAAACCGCTCATCAGCGAATCTTTCTGTAGTTTTTCGTCCATGTCATGAAGCGCATCCCGCAGTCTGTCATAGCCCTCCTTCCTGTCCGCAATGGTAAAGAATAAAAGAACATAGCCGGGCAGGGAAAGCTCCGGTTGCAAATGATAATCCAGACGAAGCCGGTCATAAAGCCATTTTCCGCCATGATTATTTTTCTTAAGGTATATCACCATTTTCCCTAATTCCGGAAGACGGGAGGCCGGCAGCTTCCATGGGTTATCCGTTGCAAATGCATCCAGGATTCCGATAGATTTTAAATTCCGGAGAGAATCACTCAGCTGCCTGCGCATCTGATAAAATCTCTCCCATGGTGCCTTTCCTTCTTTTTTCAGATAGGAAATACACCGGTCCATAGCGCCCATAAGTAAATAGGAGGGCGATGAGGTTTCAAAATAATCAAGAAAATGTTCCACTCTCATTGGTGAAATCCGACTGCCGCAACAGTGAAGCAAAGCTGTCTGGGTTGGTGCCGGCAGCGTTTTATGAATGCTGTGAATGACCAGATCCGCGCCTTGGGCTATCGCATTTTCCGGCAGATAATCTGCCATTCCAAAGTGTGCACCATGGGCGGCGTCCACAATCAGCGGAATCTCTTTCTGATGTAAGTATTCTGCAATTTCTCTCAAGTTAACGGAAACGCCCTCGTAAGTAGGACAAGTGAGAAACACTGCCTCAATTCCTGCTTCCTGCTCGCATGCCTTAATTATCTGCGCCGGACAAATGCCCAAATCCAGCCCGAGTCCGGGTAAGATGCCGGATTCCAGATAGACCGGCACAATTTCCCGAAGCGCAACTGCGTGATATGCAGATTTGTGACTTCCACGCATCATCAGCATTTTCCCGCCCTTTTTCACGGTGGCAAATATGGCGGCAAGAATACCGCAGGTACTTCCATTTACCAGATAAAATGTTTGGTCCGCATGATATAAATCTGCTGCCCGTTCCATACATTCCTTCAATATTCCCCGGGCATGATGCAAATCGTCAAAACCGTCTATTTCCGTTATATCCGAAACCAAATCTGCCCATTGGCGCTTATGCCCCGGCATGTGGAAGGGATATGCGTCGGATGATGCATAGCATTTCAATTGTTCAAGCAAATGTTCCTGTTCCATTCCCTGTAGATTCCTTACTGCTGTCCCTGCGCTGCCGCCTCTGCTGCTGCCTGCGCTGCCGCCTCTGCTGCCGCCTGTGCCGCTGCCTCTGCTGCCGCCTGCGCCGCTGCCTCTGCTGCCGCCTGCGCTGCTGCCTCTGCTGCTGCCTGCGCCGCTGCTTCTGCTGCCGCCTGCGCTGCTGCCTCTTCCGGCGTTGTTTCATGCGGAATTCCCGGGGTCTCTTCTACCGGTGGTATTTCGCCCGGCGTCTCCGTCGGTATTGGGGATGCCGCCTCTTCCGGCGTTGTCTCCTGCGGAATCCCCGGAGTTTCTGCCGGCGCAGACGGAGACGGTGATGAAGAGGCAGAAGGCGATGCGGACGGAGACGGTGTGCCATATACATAAGCATCTTCCGCCAACACAATTTCCTTCTCCGTTTCCGGTGCCGAAATAATATAATCTTCCGTCAGATAATAGCAAATTACCGGGCAACCCTGATAAATACTATCATAAATCTTCGCTGCTGCCGCCTTTGGCAAATTGACACATCCATGAGATCCGCTGGTTCGGTATATTTCTCCTCCAAATCGTCCCCGCCAGGTGGCGTCATGCATACCGATATTTCCGTTAAACGGCATCCAGTAATGAACAAAGGAAGTATAAGTTGCACCTCGAAGCGTTGCATTGGTCTGACGATAGGTTACACCAAAAATGCCCGGCGGAGTGGTATTACCGCTTGCCACATTTCCGGTTACGCAAGGTGTCTGTATCAGCACCACCCCATTATCCACCAGATATACCATCTGATTCGTCATATCAATTTCCACATAAAATGTACCGATGTCATTTTCGCCCCATTGCGCACCTTTTACGGCAAAAATCGGTTCTCTCGTAACCTCGACCCCATTCTGAATATCCTCAATCAAAGCCTGTGTTTCCGCTTCAATATCAATTTTCCAACCAAATCTTCCCTTAGGAAGATTCAATTCATATCCCTGCAATGTGGTGAAATTCTCATTCATTCCGTAAGTATTGTATTTTTCGGATAACTCTGTGAGATACTCCGTAACCTTCTCCGGGTCAACCTCTTTTGTCACCGGATCAATCCAGTCAATAAAGACACCTCCGTCCACGACTTCTTCCCTATCTCCAAACTGATAGGTAACCATGGCCCGGGTCAGACCGTTCAATCGGGTAGCCTCCTGATTCAGTGCCGGATCATCCGATTTTATGGAAGCCTCTAAGTAGCACGCCGATGCATCCAGATCCACACTGGTCTGAATCATGGAAAGAGCATTTTTTACAATCTCAAAAACCTTTTCCCGGTCAAGTGCGGTTCCCTTGGTTTCCGGAACCACGAAAAATCCGCCATTTTCCCGGTCATACTCTCCAATATGGGCATCCTGCGGATTCTCCATAATGCTTTCCTGGAGAAAATCCATTTCATCTAATTTTGCCTGCAGTAATGCTTCGTCGAAATGTGGTGTTCCTTCCAACTCATAAATGTAAGTGCCGAAATAGGCAATCGGCCAAAGCAGTCCGTTCTGTTCCTGTTTAATATCTTCTGCTGTCCGAACATAATCAAAGCCATACCCTATATCGTTGGCGGAAATTGTCGCCGTCATGCCTTCCCGGCCGCAAATCTCAAGTGCATATTGATTGTCTGCCTCCAAAATGGCTATCATAGCCTCCTCCGGCAAAATATTGTTGCAGGAAATTCCGTTAATCACCGTATTCGGAAACAGATATTTGTTGTAATACAACGCCATCGCGAAATATGTAACAAGAAGTAATGCGGCTGCGCTGACTGCGGCAATCTGAATAATTTTTTTCTTTTTCGCCGGATCCATAGGCTCTCTTTTTGATTTCTCGCCGCCGGCTTCGGCATCTTTCCCGGCTTCGGCATCTTCCCCGGCTTCGGCATCTTTCCCGGCTTCGGCGTCCTCCCGGATTTCGGCGTCCTCCGCTTTTTCTTCCGGTTTCTCGGCTCCGGATTCCTTTGTTTCTTTCTCTGACTTAGATTCTTCGGTATCTTCGTTATTATCGGATTCTTCTACATTTTCGGAAGTTTCTTCCGTTTTTGAAGATTCTTCTGACTCGGATTCTTCTGACTCGGGTTTTTCTGGCTCGGATTCTTCTGACTCGGATTTTTCGGGTTCGGATTTTTCGGTCTCAGATTCTTCGACTGCTTTCCCGGGTTTTGAAGCATCTGCGGACTCGGATTTTTCGACCTCAGATTCTTCGACTGCTTCTCCGGGTTTTGAAGCATCTGCGGACTCGGATTTTTCTTCGGATTCTGAGTTTTCGGCTTTTTCCTTCGTTCTTTCGTCGTCAGCTGCTCCCTCTGATTTTAAATCTTCCGTCTCTTCTACCTTGGAATCTTCCTCCCCGGTTTCTTCTGCCCTGGCTTTCTTTACTTTCGTTCTCTTCGCGCCGGCATCCTCCGATTTTGTTGCATCAGACTCTTCTTCCTCTATACTGTCTTCCAAATCCAAAGCCCAGCGAATACCCAATAAATTTGAGGTATTTCCCGCATTTAAAATCTCTTCTTCCGATAAGAAGACAAGGTCATCCTCGTCCTCTTTTTCGAAAGAAAGTTCATCCAAATGTGCCTGTTTTCCCATTTCATTGGAAATATCATCTTCGTAGTATTCTTCATAATATTCTTCCGGTTCGTCTTCATATATAATGGGAACAAATTCTCCGTCCAGGTACATAACTTCGTATTCAACATATTCACCGTCAATATATTCGCCCTGAATATAGATTTCGCCCTCTTTATATTCGTACTCTTTGTTTCTTTCCTTCTTTTTCTTCTTTCCGTTCACACTCATTTGTGCCAATCTCCATTTATCGTAACTTCACGCAAATCCGATTTTCACCTTTTACCGGATTGCCTGCATGGTCATAATAATGTCAGCAATTTCGTTATATTTTTCCTCGAAATTTTCTGCTACATACGCATTGTCCTTATCGTAACATTCCTCCACAGGACGAAGTATCTGGTAACCATCGCCAATCTGAACCGCGTAATCTTCCGCATAGGCAATTCCTTCATAATCCTCCAATGCATCAAGAGCGAGAGGCCGGATTAAAAATAAAATACCCGTATAATTTTCTTCTTCCGCTGCTGTAAAAATGAACGCAGTCCCTTCCTCCGTCTCCACAATTTGCACGGTTTCCTCCCAGGATAACGGAAGATGGATTTCATAGCCAAAGGTGCTTTCATAGCAAAAGGTTTCCTCTTCCGTCATTACCTGATTTCCGGATGCCGTGGTGCTTTCCTCATCGGTGCTGTCTACAGAATTTGTTTCGCTGTTTTCTGAAGAACCTTCGGGGCTTTGTTCCGACGGGTTCACGGGCATTTCCCCGTTACTTTCTTCCGGCAAATTATCTGGCTCTGCTGCCGACTCATTTTGTATTCCCATATCCGGTTCCTGCTGCGTAGCAATATTGTCTGCATCATTTGACAACGAAGAAAAATCGATAATTTCTGTTCCCGTTTCCCTGTCCTTTTCCCCGGTTCCACAACCGGATACGGAAATCGTCAATAACAGACAAAACAATCCAATCGAAAATACCCTTCTAAACTTTTTCATTCTCCAACTCCTCATACTTACATTTGATGACGAACGACTGCATATTCATCATTAGACTGATAATAAGGACATCCCTTGGTATTCCCCTGCAGAAAACGAACCATATCGTCTTCATCCAGATCCATGTCACAGACATAGCATTCGTATTCTTCATCGTAAGTATAGTAGTTACACATATCGCAATTCGTCATTTCCGCCATTATATTTTCCTCTAGGTCCAATAAGGTTTTTGATCTTTGTGGGTGTAATTTTTCAATTTACCCGCAAAGAGTGCGCGTTGTTCCTCGTAATACCTTAACTGCCCACCTTTAATTTTTCCATTTTCCTCAAAACTATCCAGAAGTTCTTCAAATTCCTTGAAATTGATTTGCGCAGCATCCTTGTAATTGTTCTCCATATTCATCTGAATACGCGCAATCTTCTCATTTAATAATTTATTTCTTCCTGCTTTGAAAAGTTGCATTTTCATTCCCATAGCATAATTCCTTTGACCCGTCTTTTATTCCTTAAGACTATGTGAAAAACTACTTTTGAAATTGCGCAATCAGGTTAAATACCTGGTGTACGGTCATTCGCATGTTCTTCATGGCCGTTTCTTTATCCATCGCCTGTTCTATGGTCATAGGTCCCCGGCAAATGCTGAAATAGGCATCCATTCCCGCCTGGTTACAGGCATCTGCATCTTCGCTGGTAGCACCGGTAAATGCAATCACCTTTGCCCCATGCTTTTTTGCCATGGCAGCTACTCCGGCCGGTGCCTTTCCCATAGTTGTCTGGGCGTCCAAAGTTCCCTCTCCCGTAATTACAATGTCAGCATCTGTCATCTGCTCTTCCAGATGAAGGGCATCAAGAATATAGGAAACTCCCGGCTTCATCGTGGTATTCAAAAATGTAAGAAATGCAAATCCGAGTCCTCCCGCAGCACCGGCTCCTTCCATATCCGCACAATCTTTTCCGGTTGTATCCATAATAATCTTTGCATAATTGGCAAGTCCCTGATCCATCAGCGGAATGGTCTTGGGAGAAGCACCCTTCTGCGGTCCGAAGATGGCAGAACTTCCCATTGGTCCGCAAAGAGGATTTCGAACATCACTCATAATGGTGAAATGACATTCCTTCAAAACTTCAGCCATATTGGAAATATCTACTTTCGCAACTTTTGCTACATCCCGGCCGTAGATTCCGGTCTTTTTTCCATCTTCTTTGTAGAAATGTACCCCAAGAGCGGACAACATTCCAAGACCTCCGTCATTGGTTGCACTGCCGCCAATTCCGATAATAAACTCGCGACAACCCTTTCCCGCCGCATCGAGTATCATTTCACCTACTCCGTAAGTTGTGGTATTCATGGGATTTTTCGAATAATCGGAAACCATGGTGATACCCGCCACATTTGCCATCTCCATAATGGCAAGTTTCTGCTTCGGAATAATTCCGTATACGGCTGACACCTTTTCTCCCAAAGGACCGGTTACTGTTGCAGTTACCTCTTCGCCCTTCATACAGGTCATGAGCGCCTCCACAGTTCCTTCCCCGCCATCGGCAAGGGGAAATACCTTAATCTCCGCGTCTCCCCGCACATCCATAATGGCATCCCGTATGCAATTTCCGACCTCCAGTGATGTCATACATCCTTTAAATGAATCTGTTACTACAACGATTTTCATCTGGTTTCCTCCATGCTGTGTGTTAATTTTCTCATCATAAAATCTGTTTACAAAATATTGATCAAAATATTCATTCTGATTCCTATGAACCATTGCAGGTGCCTGTGCAAAATGATGCATTGCAGACTCCATTTAGAAAAGACGATAACTCATCATTTCATAGACCAGTTCACTGCCTTCCGCAATGCTGTCCGGCAAAAGCGCTCTGGCTACCAGTTTATCCTCTGCTTCCGGATTCTCTTTTTCCAGCAAATGGGCATAATCGCCATCCAATGATTTCACTATGTAATACTTTGGTCCAAAATCCATTTTCTTAACCTCTTATCTTTTTTTGCTAATATTCTCTTACTAATTTTTTCTTCCCACAGGCTTCGTATACTTTTCTCGCAAATGTGATTTTTACACAATTCTTCGCACCGTTAAAACGCCGCGGTACAACGCATTTGATATTTTGATTCCGGTTTTCTCCGTACTGGCATGTACAATCAGACCGTTTCCAATGTAAAGGGCCACATGACCCGGATAACAAAGAATATCCCCGGGCTGGGCTTCTGCGTAAGACACTTCCGTTCCCGCAGAACGCAGGGAATAGGAATTTCTTGGTATGGTATAACCGAAATCCCGGTAGACGGCATATACAAAGCCGGAGCAATCGGCTCCGTTCGTCAGGCTGGTTCCGCCGGCAACATAAGGATTTCCGATAAACTGACACGCATAAACTGCAATGGCTTTTCCGAGATCACTGCCATTGGCTGCGTAGATGGAAGAAACATCGTAGGTAACGGAATTCGTCGTGGTCACTGTGCCCGTGGCTGCTGCATTTGCCATGGAATTAAGTGCATTTTGCCGCGCCTCTTCACTTGCGGCCAGTGCTGCTGCATTGGCTTCTTCTCTGGCTGCATCTGCTGCCGCCTGGGCCGCTGCCTGTCTTTCTGCCTCCTCTGCAGCCTGTCTTGCCGCTTCTTCCGCTGCCCGTCTTGCTGCTTCTTCTGCAGCCCTTCTTTGCTCCTCCTGAATACGGTTAATTTCTGCATTCTGGGCTGCCAACTGCTGTGCATATGTAGAAGCCAGCTGCTGTGCACTTTCTATTTGTGCCTCAAAATCGTCGGAAACAATTTGAAGTTCTGCAATTACCTGTTCCATTTCTGTCTGCTGCATTTCATAATCTGACTGTAACGCAATTAACTCTTCTTTTTCATTGTCCAATTGGACCTGTAAATCCGCTACGCGCTGTACGGTTTCCTGATATTCTCCCAGCATACGGCGATCGTATTCATACAAATCTTCCACATAATCTGCCTTCACCAGAGCCTGCGCAATGTTACCGGTTTCTAGGTATATGCTGATCAGATCCTGATTGCCGGTTTCATAGAGATAACGAATCCGCACTTTCATCGCCTCATACTGTTCTTCTTCCTCCGCAACCGCATCATTGTAAAGTTGCTCGGCATCTGCAATCTCCTGCTCCTTCTCTTCAATCTGAATCTTCACCACATCCAGTTCTGCCATAACCTGTACCAGTGCACAACTGATTTCCTCTATGTTCTCCTCCACTTCCTCCTGTTGCATGGCCAGTTCTTCAATGGTAGCGTTAACCTCATCAAGTTCCTCCTGCGTTTCATCTCTCTCATCCGTCAACTCATCAATATCCGGATCTGCATATACCGTAAATGATTCCACGCAAAGAAGGAATGCCATACTAAATGCCACAAGTATGATGCGGATTTTCCTTCCTGCAAATAATCTCTTCCCTTGCGATTGCTTAAAAAATATTTTTTTACATTTATCTATCTTTTCTATCTTTCTGAATTTACTCATAAAATCATCCAATCCTTCATTTTTGGGCATAGTATCCCATTTAAAACCATAATCCATAATATTTTAGCATATTGCTCTCTTGAAAAAAAGATAAGGAACAGAAAATGACCATGCAAATGTGATGTTTCCATAAAATGGATTTTTTTCTTCAAAAGAATAAATATAAAACGAAGTGATGCTGCTTTCCTATATGAAAACAACACCACTTCGATTAAAGAAGCTATTCAATATATTTGAGTTATAATTCTAATTTGCTGAGGATACCGTTGTAACCTGAGTTCCATCCAGCCGATATAATTTATTTTCGTAAACGATAGTTTTTACGAACCGGAAATACTTTGACTGCTCCGTAATTTTTCCAATTCTGCATCCACCACCGCACTGTCTACGGTTCCCGATGTAACATATTCATTGGCGGATGCCCCCTGCATGGAAGAAATACCATTTAATTCCTGCATGGCTTCATTATAATCTTTTTCATACTGTGCGCGCTTTTCCAAATCCGCAATCGCAGAATTGGCATTATTGTCCGTCTGTGCAAGACTCATATCCAGCATTGCTTCATTTTTACGCATTTCCAATTGAACCAGTTCCGCATCCAGATTATTCTGAATATCCCGCATCCGAAGGATACTGTTGCGATATTCCTGGGTTTTTTCGTTAAGGGAATCCCGCTGTTTACGAAGATTCTCTTTTTTCGTTATCTCTACCCGTGCCTGCTGCTCATTTCCTTCATTTACAAAAGTCTGTGCACGGTTTTGGCATGCTTCTATTTCGCTGTCTAACTGCGCAATCTTATCGTCCAGACGCTTTGCGTCCATTTCCATTACGCTGATTTTACTGCTTAACTGTTTTACCTGTTGCTGCTTTTCCAATAAGGCATTTTCCGCCTGTAATTTCAGTTCGTGATTCGGATCATCCTTTTTTGTTCCCATTGCCAATCCGAACGCTCCGGCAGTAATGCCAAAAACAGCCAATCCCACGATAATAACTCCGCCGATAATGATGCCTAAAATCAATGACATATTTGCTTTCCAACCTTTCTATCCAAATTCATGCGGTTGATAATGCAACCATTTGTTTTTCCTTCTTTCATTTTGGACAATATAAAAATTCTTGTCAATTTATTCTCAGAAAAATATCTTATAAATTTGTTTGCGGAAAAACAGCCAATTTATTTGCGGAAAAAAATCATAGTATTTTTTTCCCAACAATGTTAATATTGTTTTGTGTGCATATTTTATGCAAATTGAAGATTGAACGGAGGAAATTACGATGAAACCATGGGTGATTATTCTCATCGTTGTAGGCGTCATTGTAGTATTGTTAGCCGTTTTGTATTTTCTTGGAAAAAAATTGGAGAAAAAACAAAATGAGCAGAAAGCAATGCTTGATGCAAACAAACAAAATGTATCCATGCTGGTAATTGATAAGAAACGAATAAAGCCAAAGGATGCTTCCCTGCCCGCCTCTATTATGGACCAGATTCCAAAAGCAGCAAGAAATATTAAAATCCCAATGGTAAAGGTAAAAATCGGACCGCAAATCCTTACCATGTTTTGTGATGAGAGCATCTTTGATTTGGTTCCTGTAAAAAAAGAAGTAAAAGCAGAAATCAGCGGAATCTACATCATGAATGTGAAGGGAGTTCACGGAACAGTAATCAAGAAAGAGGAAAAGAAAAAGAGCAAGTTCCGTCAACTCGTAGAAAAGGCACAGGAAAAGGCCGGCGCCAAATCCGTAAAATAATTGGAAAGGGGCTATCGCACTAAGTAATTAGTGCGTAGCTCCTTTTTCATTTAAATTATTTCTTTCTTTTTTAACACTTTAAGATAATTCTTCTTTAGCGTTCGTTCGCTATCAAAGAAATACCATTCCGATTTTGAAAGAATATGCTTTTGCATTTTCAGTTCCGTCAACTTTATTGTACAAATCAAATCTGCAACTTGAAACAATCTATAATCTGCAGGGATTACTTTTCGAAAAAAAAGGCGGGTGTCTTACCCGCCGTTTGGTGGACCCGGGTCTTTCGACCAGTCCAAAAGATGTAGTTCACTACATCAATATTTTATGCATATGTTATCACAATAATTCACGACAATCAAGCGCTTTAGAACGAAAGAACCCCCTCTTTA
>JBJEMA010000080.1:51603-69945 GCA_051879435.1 Lachnospiraceae bacterium | reverse complement strand
TTTAGAACGAAAGAACCCCCTCTTTACAAATGGTATAGGTCAAGGGTGACATCTTCCACATGGTTCATACCCTGCATTTATGCATTCATCTCTTGTCCAATCAACATCCTGGCGATTTCGAGGACTCATATCGTCTACGGAAGAGCAGGTCGGATAATGAAATTTTCCTGTATTTGTATTTAGAACATAGGTAATCGTCGTATTTCCAGCATCCGTTGTTGTCGCAGACTGTGACGAAGAGCCATCGGAGGCAACTCCCGCTGACTGTGATGTAGATTCATTCGACGAATCATCCGTAGACTGCGTCATATCACCGGCAGATGTATCGGGCGTTGATTCGGAAGAAGACAGGCTATCCACCGGTACCGCATTTTCAAGTGTTCCATCGGAATAATTGCTTCCATCCGAATAATTTATCACAACTCCCGGCTGAACATTATAGCAAAATACATTAAAACAGATTCCTTCTCCGGCATCCTCCACCGATTTTGCCTCCATAAGTACTCCCTGTGCTACAAGATTATTTTCCACATAAATCGGCGTAACGCGATAAAGTACATGGTTGTCTGTTCTTGTCACATAATTGGCTACCTGGTTTTCAAAAGGAAGCATACCAACAACATTCAGATATCTTGTGCCGGTAATCAGATTTTTCTCATTCGCATTTTCTCCGGCAAGCTGATATCCAATCAGATGGCATCGATTGTACAAATACTTACCGTCGATAAAATCATACTTTACGGTCTGCCATCCGCTTGGCCGAATCATTCCGATGGCACCCCGGTCCTCCGTAGGCATAATTTCTATGCAGATATTCGCATATGCGACGCCGCACCGACCAAGAAAATCCAGATCCGAATAATATTCAAACGGTGTTGTCACCATATCTGCTTCAGTAAAATACGGCTGATTACCGTTCATAATCACATATGGCTGACCGGAATACGCCGGCATCGAATCATAGGAAAATGTTCCCATTTCCTCCGAACCAACGGTTCCGGTCTCGTCCTCTGGAATCTCGGTTTCCGCCGTTGTATTATTTATTTCATTCGCTCCCGATGGATCTGCAACATCACTGATTCCATCTTCCGGCTCTATAACATCGCTATTCTCGCCGTCTGACGCTTCCCTTTCCACAGCATTGCCGGTTCCGTCTTCCGGATTTGGAATCTCTCCATTCGCGCCTTCTACCCCGGTTCGATCCGCTGTCTCAACATTTCCCGCAACTGAGTCGGCAGATTGTGTAATTACGCCCTCTGCTTCCGTAGGATTTACTTCAACAAAACGACATGACGACAATACCAACGGGAATATTATCAATAGGGAAAATAAGTACCGTAAAGTTTTATTCGTTTTTTTGTTTCTTATCTTTGTATTATGAATATTCATATATGAATGCTCCAATCTTTCGCCATCGGCCTTGGCAAATACAGAGTTTGGACTTTCTCTATATTTTCTAAAGAAAAGAGATGATTATTTTACAATCATCTCTTTTATCATATTATTCTTTTTATTTACATACAATTATTATAATTTGCATGTGATGATTCTATGGATTACATATACCACATGAGGAATATCCTGCATTCAGACATTCTTCGCGGGTACAAGTAATATCCTGCCTATTTTCCGGATTCATTCTTCCTACCGCTGAACAATCCGGATAATGAAATTTGAATGTATTTGTGTTTAAAACATAGGCCCTTGGATTTGATGTCACCGGAACCGGTGCTGGCGTCGGCGCTGGTGTCGGTGCTGGTGTCGGTGCTGGTGTCGGCGTTGGCGTCGGTGTCGGCGTTGGCGTCGGTGTCGGCGTCGGCGTCGGTGTTGGCGTCGGTGTCGGCGTCGGTGTTGGCGTCGGTGTTGGTGTTGGCGTCGGTGTTGGCGTCGGTGTTGGTGTCGGTGTTGGTGTCGGTGTTGGCGTTGGTGTCGGTGTTGGCTCCGGTATCTCCGTCGGTTCTTCTTCTGCCACATTGATGTCTTCTGAAACGGTAACCTCCTCTGTAACATCCGCGGAAACAGTTTCATAATCCGCTAAATCACTATTGTCATTTTCGATAACAGCAGATACATCTTCATCCGTTGTAGTAGTTACTACTCCACATCCTATGGACATCCATATCATTGCGAATAATGTAATAAAAAAACTTACTCTCTTCTGTTTTTTCATTTGTCCTCTCCTCTTGTCTCACACACATAATTTTTTTATTTATCGGAACAATAAAAATAGTTTCCAAATTTAATAGGCAATATTGCCTATATTTTTTCATTCTTATTATAGGCAATAATGGACATAAGTCAAGAATAAGGGTTTTATAATATGATATCTTATGATCCTCTTTGGAATACAATGGTAAAAAAAAAGGCTACAACATATACCTTACAGGTAAAAGGTAATGTGAGCAGTTCCACTGTACGCAGGTTGAAGGCTGGGGAATCCGTTTCGACCAATACATTAGATGAATTATGCCGTATATTGGATTGCAGAATTGAAGACATAATTGAGTATATTCCTGAAGAGAACCCGTCACAAAAATGACGGGTTCTCTTATTTCTATCTACAAAAAATAAATCATTTAAAATCATTTATAAAAAAGATATCGCATCAAATAACAAAAAAGTTCTTCGCAAAAAAGCGAAGAACTTTTTAATTTCGTTGAACCGAATCTTATTTTATATCTGCTTCTACGATATCTGTCAGAAGCAGTGATGTTTTATTTTTTATTCTGTTCGATGTTCTGCTTCATCATAGCACGAACCTTCATCGGAAGACCAAAGAGTGTGATGAAACCGGTTGCATCGGTGTGGTCATAAAGGTCACCGGTTGTGAAGGAAGCCAGAGACTCAGAATACAGAGAATACGGAGAAGATGTTCCCTGCTTAATGATATTTCCTTTGTATAATTTCATCTTAACTTTACCGGTTACGGTTTCCTGTGTTTTATCCACAAATGCGGATAAACTCTCACGAAGAGGTGTGAACCATTTTCCTTCGTATACAAGATCAGCAAATCTGGCAGCTACCAGTTTCTTGTATGCAAGAGTTTCTCTGTCAAGACAGATTTCCTCAAGCTGTGTATGCGCCTCCATCAAAATGGTTCCACCCGGCGTCTCATATACACCACGGCTCTTCATACCAACCACGCGGTTTTCAACGATATCGATGATACCGATACCATGCTTTCCGCCCAGACGATTCAATTCGCGGATAATGTCAGATACTTTCATCTGCTTTCCGTTGAGGGCAACCGGAACACCTGCCTCAAAATCAAGTTCGATTTCTTCTGCTTCATCCGGAGCATTCTGCGGTGTAACAGAAAGTACAAGCAAATCCTCATAATTCGGTGCCAGTGCCGGATTCTCCAATTCCAATCCTTCATGACTGATATGCCAGATATTACGGTCGCGGCTGTAAGAGTGGCTCGCGTCAAATGGAAGATCAATTCCATGTGCTTTACAGAATGCAATTTCATCTTCACGGGACTGCATGGTCCATTCCGGCTGTCTCCATGTTGCAATTACTTTAATATCCGGTGCAAGTGCTTTAATGGAAAGTTCGAAACGAAGCTGGTCATTACCCTTACCGGTTGCTCCGTGGCAAATGGCAACTGCTCCCTCTTTACGGGCAACCTCAACCAATTTCTTTGCAATTACAGGTCTCGCAAAAGAAGTTCCCAGCAGGTATTTGTTCTCATATACCGCATTTGCCTTTACCGTCGGCATAATATATTCATCACAAAGTTCATCCACAACATCTTCAATATATAATTTTTCAGCCCCGGAATATCTTGCTCTTTCATCAAGACCTTCCAGTTCGGATTCCTGTCCTACATCCACACAGCAGCATACCACATCATAACCGTATGTTTCTTTCAACCATGGAATGATTGCTGTTGTATCAAGTCCGCCTGAATAGGCTAAAACAACTTTTTCTTTCGCCATTTTTCAAATCCTCCTAATGAAATGTAAACCGTGCATAATAAACGGCTTCAACCCTAAGGTTAAATATACAACTCAGACTTTCAATATGCAAGATTTCACAGGGATTTTATTGTGATTTTTACGAGTGATAAATATTTATGTTATAATTTTTCAAGATACTGTTATTTTACTTTAAGGAGAGCGTTTATGCCGGTATTTGATTTTAAAGCAAGTGAGGGAGACAAAACCCAGGCGGTATGTACATATACCACATTTTCATCTTATGAAAATACTACCTCAAAGGAGCATCCGATTCTGGTATTGGAGGATAAAGACGGGATTCTGAAACACCATTCCAATGGTATGTTTATCAACCCCATCAAACGTACTTCCTTTGAATTTCATGATGGAGACAACAAGGTCTGGTTGGATATCCGGAAGGTGGATTCCCGATTCACCAGCCTTTTGAAATGGCTTGGCGAGAATCACATCAAGGTGAATTTGTCCGGCTATGTTACAGAGGAAGGATATGCGGTATATAAAATCCGGGAACAGGCTTTCGGAGATACCAAGAAACTTTCTTCCGAGGATGGATTTTTGCAATATATGATTGAGCGGCTTCTTTGCTGCGATCCGCCAAATACCGACGAGGTGGACGAGGACGAAAAAGAGGAAGCCGGCGACGGCATGAAACTGACCAGTATCCAGACCATTACGGATTTCATTTCCTGTGCCGGAAGAACTCTCCCGGATAATATTCAGTTGTGGGCAAGACGAAATCTTGCGGTTGCAAAATCCAACGAGGTTTCCCCGGAAGAAAGACGCCACGCACTGCGCGCTCTTTCCATGATGATGGGAATTAACTGGAAAAATAATTATTTCGAAGCCATAGATCCGGTGGAAGCCAGAAGAATTCTGGATGAAGAACTTTACGGTATGGAAAAGGTGAAGCAGCGGGTCATCGAAACCATTATCCAGATTAACCGAACCCACACCCTTCCGGCTTATGGTCTTTTAATTGTTGGTCCGGCCGGAACCGGAAAATCCCAGGTGGCGTACGCAGTGGCAAAAATATTGAAATTGTCCTGGACAACCCTGGATATGAGTTCCATCAATGATCCGGAACAACTTACCGGTTCCTCCAGAGTATATGCCAATGCAAAGCCGGGAATTATTATGGAGGCATTTGCACAGGCCGGTGAATCAAAACTGGTATTTATCATTAACGAATTGGATAAAGCCAATGAAGGAAAAGGCAACGGCAATCCGGCCGATGTTCTGCTGACTCTTCTGGACAATCTTGGATTTACGGACAACTACATGGAATGTATGATTCCGACCGACGGTGTTTATCCGATTGCAACCGCTAATGATAAGGAGAAAATTTCCGCACCGATTATGTCCCGTTTTGCAGTAATTGAGATTCCGGATTATTCTGCAGAAGAAAAGAAAATCATTTTCTCCCGCTTTGCTCTTCCGAAAATCCTAAAGCGAATGAGCATGACGGCCAATGAGGTGGAAATTACCGAAGACGGTCTGGACACTATTGTAGAGCTTTGCTCCGGCACCTCCGGAATTCGAGATGTGGAGCAGGTTGCGGAACATATTGCCGCAAATGCGCTGTATCAGATTGAAGTACATCATGTGGAAAAAGTAATATACGATTCTGCAAAAATCAAAGAACTGATTATGTAATATAATAGGCTGTCGCCAAACGAAATCATTGTGCGACAGCCTTCTTTTTCGTTTATGATTTCCATTCATAAAAAAACACGGCGTTTTCATTTCAAAATTATTATTTCTCAAATACTTTGATGTGCATTTCATTGTCAGATAGAAAACGGCCATCCAAATCCAGTCGATATTTCCATATAGCCTCCAAACCGTTTTCCTTCATCTCAATTTTCATTTCACCGGTAGTAATCTCCAGCGGTAAGGTTCCGTAAGGAGTAATGTAACCGGTCTTATGAGAACGACCTTCTTCGAATATCATACTGACAATAATTTCGCCTCTTCTGGTCAAAGATATAACCGGATCCTTAATTTTCAGGGTACATTTTGTATCCTTTGTCCCTTCCATTTTTTCCTGATAAATAAGATAGACGGTTCCGTTCTTTATTACATATTCTCCATCCACCCGGGAAAATGTCTCACTATGTTCTCCATCCATGTGCTGTAATCCGACCAGTTCGATGATTACCTTCTTTTTCTCCTGCATTTCACTTTCCTTTGCATCAGGGTCTTTTTTGTTTCTTCATTTTATTGAAAGAACTCAAAAATCCGGAATTGATACTGCACCTGTGGTGCCTCCTCTACCAGTTCTGCCAATTCACTGCCGGAATACTGCGCTGTTATATCATTTCCCTCTTCGTCGGTCACCTGCACACTTTCTTCATCCCAGATGGTATCCGGAAACAATGTCCCCAGTAAAGAGCATACTAAAATAACGGCAAATACCGCAGAACCAATCTTTCCTTTTATTATTTTCATGGCAAATCCCCCTTATATTTTTCATAATGGGACAATGGGCTTCTGAATGTTCGGCTTTGCGTGATATGGGTGTGGGCAAAAGAATGCGTCATTATTTGCGAAGCAAATACCGGAGCATTCTTGCCCATTCCCATGAACGCAATCGCAACACCCTTGCCTATTGTCACAGTTGAACTATATTGGGATTATGCCACAATAATTCAATTTTATTCTTCTTCCAGGTGTAATTTCGCGATAATGGATTTTTCCTGCTTATGGATATGGGTTTGCACAATGTCTGCTGCCCGTTTTTTATCCCGGCTCACCAGACTGTCATACATTTCCCCATGTTCCCGCACCAGTTCCGGATGAATATTTTTATCCTTCACACATTCATATCGATAGCGATAGACCTGTTCAGACAAATTATTTACCATCTGTGCTAATTTCTGATTATTTGCTGCTTCCACAATAATATCGTGAAATTGAACATCGGCTTCCGCAATTGCCACGATATCTCCACTGTTTACCGTTTTTTCAAAATGTTCCTTGGCCTTTTTCAGTTGATCCAACTGCTTCTGGGTTATCCGGTCACAGGCCAGTTCAATGGCAAGTTTGTCCAAGGCAACACGAACCTCCAGCACATCTTTGAGTCCGGTCATCGTTATCTTCGCCACCGTTGCCCCTCTACGAGGTACCATGGTAACAAGACCTTCCAGTTCCAGCATACGGATGGCTTCTCGAATCGGCGTACGACTGACCCCCATCCGCTGTGCCAGATGAATTTCCATAAGACGCTCACCCGGCGCCAAATCACCCCTTAAAATCGCTTTGCGCAAGGTTTTAAAAACAACATCCCGCAAAGGGATAAATTCATCTGCCGTTACTCTTAAAAAATCTTCCATAATGAACCCCTTTTCATAATCTTATTTCTCAAAATATGCCTGCAACTGCTTCATCCGCTGATACAGAATTTTATTTTGTACACCTGATTTACTCTGTCCGGATATGCACAGCCTTCACAAAAATGTCCGGATATTTTTCACTCATTACCTGTTCTGCTTCAAATGCCCGAATTCCATCCGCGTAAATCCCAAATACCGTTGGTCCGCTACCACTCATAATTGCGCCGTCCGCACCGGTTTCCAGAATTGCATTTTCCAGTTCTCCTATAATCGGATATTCTTCCCCGGTAACACTTTCCAATACATTCGACATACAGGAAATCATTTTCCTTAAATCCTGCTGCTTCAACGCATCCAGCAATCCTTCCGTATCCGGATGTTGTATCGTATCCATATCCAGATGCTCGTATACATATTTCGTAGACACATTTAACTTCGGCTTCGTAATCAGAAGCGTCATCTCGGGCACTGTGGTAATAGGAGTTAAAATCTCTCCGATTCCTTCTGCCAGAGCGGTATTTCCCATAATACAGAACGGAATGTCTGCTCCAATGGTCACTCCCATATCCATAAGCTGTTCCAGGGAAAATTGCAAATCAAACAATTCATTCATACCAATGAAGGTGGCTGCCGCATCCGTACTTCCTCCTGCCATGCCAGCTGCAATGGGAATTCGCTTATCAATGGATATTTTCACATTTTCTTTCATGCCGGAATGTATCATTATTTTTTCCGCCGCCCGATATACAAGATTGGTACGGTCCACAGGAATTTCATCATTGTTGGCAATAACGGTAATCCGGCTGTCGAAGCCCGCATAATCACATTCAATGTTGGGAATTTTTTCGATGGTAATCACGTCAAATAAATCTACCTGCTGCATTACGGAACGAAGCAGATGATATCCTTTTTCCGTTGTCCCTACCACATCAAGCCCAAGATTTACCTTGGCGTAGGCTCGCAGGGATATCTTATTTTCCGTCTTTTTTTCCAATAATCGTTCTACGATTTTCTGCATGGCGATATCCTCTCTTTGCAATTAATATCTTCAAAAAACACCCTTCTGATTTATCCTGTTTCCATTCTACCAAAATTTCAGAAATATTCAGTAAAATAATTGTAAAGAAGGGCTAATATTTCTGTGATACATACCGATATATGAGATGAGGATTATTTTCAGGAAATGGATTTCCAAAAGATTTTTCAAGGAGGAATAAATATGAATAATGTATCAAACGCCAATGCGGCAAACAATTATGCTACTTATACCAATGCATCCAAAGTAAATGCGAATTCTTTCAACGGAACGGATTCTGTTTCAGGAAAAAATGCAGACAGCGTTGCTGGCGCCAATGTGAAAGATTCCATTGACGGAGTTTCTGCGGTATATGAACCTTCTGCAGAAACTGCTTCTGCAAACGAAACTTCCAAAACTAACAAATACACCAGGGATCCGGAACTCATTAATCGTCTCAAACAGGATTCCGACGCTCATGTGGAACAACTTCGCAATATCGTTGAAAAGCTTATGACCAAGCAGGGAGATGCCTACAACAAAGCCAACGGATTGAAGTCCTTTTATGAGAATCTGGTGGTGGACGAGTCAACAAGAAAACAGGCCCAGGAAGACATCAGTGAAGACGGTTATTGGGGCGTAAAACAAACCAGCGAACGAATTTTTGATTTCGCCATGGCACTCACCGGCGGAGATCCGGACAAGATGGAGGAAATGAAATCTGCATTTGAAAAAGGTTTCAAACAGGCAACAAAAACCTGGGGCGATGAACTTCCACAGATTTGTCAGGATACCTATGATACCGTTCAAAAAAAATTTGAATCCTATGCTTTGCAGGAAACAGCGGAAGAAGCGTAAATCAAATCGGATAAGAACCATATTTCCTATTGGTATCAAAACATTTTTTACTCCTTTTTCGGATTTGTGTTCCTAAATATGAATTTTGCCATTCGAATCAGAATACGCAAATTCATTCAGACACACAAATCCGAAAAGGGACTTTTTTTATGGAAATAATCATTTTTTCCGCTTTCCCTTCATAGATTCTAATAATGATAACGCTTGGAGTACAGCCATTCTGCTTCTAAAGAATAAGCAGAATGTTGTTGTTAGCGTATTGCAAAACAGAATCGATTCAGGAGGTTAATTGTGGAACTAAAAAAAGAACTAATTCATTTGGAAAAGGAATATCCGGCTGTCACCTCTCAATTTGCCATAGAAGAGGACATTATTATCCCGGATCAGAAGCCCGACATTCTTGAGGTATTGCTTCATAAATCAACCCTGCTCATTACCGGTTTTCGAATTATGGAGCAACATGTTAATATCAGCGGCATTTTTCGCTATTCCGTTTTATACACGCCGGAAGATGACCCGTCAACCATGGACGCACTTCAGGGCGAAATTCCCATGGAGGAGTCCGTATTTGTAGAAGGTCTGGAAAATACAGATTTCGTTCAGATCAATGCAAATGTGGAAGACATGGCGGTACGTATTATTAATTCCAGAAAATGCAATCTTCATGCCCTCATTTCCCTCAGTGCAGTGAAATCCGAAATTTATGATGAAGAAATTCCGGTTGGCATTGCATGCGACGCCCCTGCATTTTCTCCTTTGGATGAAGAGACACAGGAGCAGGCAAATTCAACCATCACACAAATCTGTCCTATGGACTATTTGGAATTGTGCACTTTCAAAAAAGACATTTGCCGCATTCACGAAGAAGTGAAACTGCCGGATTCCTTTCCGAATATTGCATCGATTCTCTGGAATCATGTGGCAATGAATGATGTGGAAATTGTACCTGTACAGGGGCAAATTAATTTCAGTTGCAATCTGCAAATCTTTTTCCTGTACCTTTGTCAGGGAGAGGACCGGTCCATTCGCTATCTGGAAACCACGATTCCTTACCAGACTGCCTTGGAATGCCCGGGAAGTGAGGCAAATTATATTCCAAATATCAATTTTCTCCTCACTTCTGCTAACTTTGAAATCCGAAATGATTCTGACGGAGAACCTCGCGGCGTGTCTTTGGATCAGGTTTTTGATTTCCATATTCGCTTATATCAGGAAAAAACCATTTCCTGTCTTACTGATCTTTACAACTGCAGAAAAAAATGTCTGATTACCCGGAAAAATATACGCATTCCGTCCCTTTGCACCCATAGTTTTACCCGTTGCACGGTAAAAGGCACCACCACCTTCAATGGTCAGGCGCAAAATAACCTGCAGCTGATTTACCCTTCCAGCCACCTGGTTACGGATACACCTGTCATTCAGGACGACAACATTACCATTACCGGATTTTTGGAAGTGCAGGCGCTGTATGTTGAAAATCAGGAATCTCCGGTTTACTCTTCTCTTCCGGCAAAGATTCCTTTCCAGCACACCATTGCCATTGCGGATATTTGTTCCGATGCCATGTCCGCCATTTCCGTTAATCTGGATAAAGTGTCCATCAGTTCTGTCAGCAACAATGAATTGGAAATTAAGGCCAATGTCTGCTACGAAGTGCTGGTTCATTCCGCCGAAGAAAAGAACATGATTTGTGAAGTTACTTATGTGGACTATGATAAAGAAAAGGATAATGAGTTACCGGGTATAGTGATTTATTTTGTCCGTTCCGGCGATACCCTTTGGGATATTGGCAAAACTTACCGCATTCCAACAGAAGAAATCAAGCGGGAAAATGAGTTAAACTCGGAACAACTCTCTCCGGGACAGAAACTGCTTTTAATCCGGTAACAAAACTTGTCACCGGCAAACCGGAAACACTCGAAATTTCCGGACAGAGTAATGTCAAAAGTACGGATACCTCTCAAATAGAAAACCCTTGGCAACCGGAGCATTCTCCTTCCTGCCAAGGGTTTATTAATAACCACTATAATTATTCTTGTTGTTATACACCAAGATATGCTTTCTTTACATTTTCATCTTCCAGGAGATCCTTCGCATTACCGCTCATGGTAATATTACCGGTCTCAATAACATAGGCGCGATCGGCGATGCTAAGTGCCATTTTTGCATTCTGCTCCACCAGAAGAATGGTAATTCCCTGTTCATGACAATATTCAATAATGGAGAAAACCTCTTTTACCAGAAGTGGAGAAAGTCCCATGGAAGGTTCATCCATAAGAATCATATCCGGATTACTCATTAATGCCCGTCCCATAGCTAACATCTGCTGTTCACCACCGGACAAGGTTCCCGCCATCTGATTTTTTCTTTCTTCCAAACGGGGAAAATGCTCATAAACGGATTTCAAGGTTTCTTCAATTCCTGCTTTATCTTTTCTGGTATAGGAACCCATTTTCAAATTCTCATAAACGGAAAGATTTGCAAACACCCGTCGTCCTTCCGGCACATGAGCCATACCCATAGATACAATTTTATGACCCGGAATTCTGGTAATATCTTTTCCGTCATATATTATGGAACCTTCTTTTGGCTGCAACAAACCGGATATGGTATGAAGAATGGTGGTCTTTCCTGCTCCGTTGGCACCAATCAACGCAACCAGTTCCCCCTTGTTAATTTCAAAACTGATTCCCTTAATTGCCTGAATCAATCCGTAATTTACTTTTAAATCTTTTACTTCCAATAAAGCCATTCTATTAACCTCATTATATTTCTCCGCCTGCATTCTTTTGCAGGCATAATGGATCTTAATCTCCGATATAAGCCTTGATTACTTCCGGATTATTAAGGACTTCTTCCGTTTTTCCCTGACAGAGAACCCGGCCAAAATTCAGTACCGTCAACTCCTCACAAATTCCGGATACTAATTTCATATCGTGCTCAATCAAAAGTACGGTCATATCAAAAGTATCCCGTACAAAACGAATGGTATCCATCAGTTCCGCGGTTTCATTTGGATTCATACCGGCTGCCGGTTCATCCAGCAAAAGCAATTTCGGATTGGTTGCCAATGCTCTGGCGATTTCCAATTTACGCTGTTTTCCGTAAGGAAGATTACTGGCCAGGGTTTCGGCTTCCTCATCTAACTTAAAAACCTTTAAAAGCTCCATGGCTTTTTCGTTCATCTGCTTTTCCACTGCGAAAAATTTTGGCAGACGGAAAATTCCTGTCGCGGTATTGTAATGCATCTGATTGTGCAAACCGATTTTAACATTATCCAGAACGGTCTGTTCATGGAACAGACGGATATTCTGAAATGTTCTTGCAATTCCGGCTTTATTAATATCTATGGTCTTCTTTCCCGTAATATTTTCTCCGTCCAGAAGGATACTTCCCTCATCCGGCGTATACACACCGGTAAGCATATTGAAAACGGTTGTTTTCCCTGCTCCATTCGGACCAATCAGACCGTAAAGTTGTCCCTTTTCGATGGAAATGCTGAAACCATCTACCGCATGTAAACCACCAAAGGATATTCCAAGATTTTTTACTTCGAGCATGATCTTCTTTTCCATTTACTCCTGCCTGCCTTTCTCCGCCTTTTTCCCGAGCTTCGGCAGTTTCGCTAACATACGCTCTCTCCACTGTCTTGCAGCCGGCGCCCAGTTAAACAGCATAAGCGCAATTAAAACGACGGCGTACATTAACATACGATAGTCGGAAAGTCCGCGAAGCATTTCCGGTAACATATATAAAATAACGGTTGCAATAATGGAACCCCGGAAGCTTCCCATTCCTCCAAGCACTACATATACCAGAATCATAATGGACATGTTATAACCGAAGTTGTTGGTATTTGCCGTCAATGTGGAAAGGTTATGCGCATAAAGCACTCCACCGGCACCTGCAATTGCTGCGGAAATGGTAAATGCCAACATTTTATATTTTGTAATATTAATTCCCACCGATTCCGCTGCGATTCGATTATCCCGAATCGCCATGATGGCACGACCGGAACGGGAATCCACCAGATGATAAACCACCACCAGACTGATGAGAAGTACCACAATTCCTGCGGCAAATGTGGAAATGTGAGGAATCTTGGTGACACCCATGGCACCGTTAATGAGCCAGTATTCACCCGCTGCCTCATCAATTTTAATGGTATTTCCGTTTGTAACGGCTACCTTAAATCCGTCATTGCCTTTTGCAACATAAAGCACATTGATGATATTCTTTACAATTTCACCAAAGGCCAAGGTAACAATGGCAAGATAGTCGCCCTTGAGACGAAGCACCGGAATACCTACCAAGAAACCAAAAACCGCAGCTGTCAGGGTTCCTACCACCAGTGCGATAACGAGAAGCAGAATCTCATTTTCGATGGTTCCCTGAAGCAATTTGGTACACATGGCACCGGTAAATGCGCCGACGCACATAAAGCCCGCATGCCCAAGGCTGAGTTCTCCCAGATAACCCACGCAAAGATTCAATCCGACGGCCACGATGGAATAAACACACATAGGAATCAGAAGACCCTTAAACAGAGAAGAAACATTTCCGGTGGATACCAGCGTCTGAATAACGGCAAATGCCAGAATTACGCCGGCGTAGGTAACCAAATGATTTTTTGTTGATTTCTTTAATGATTTCCACTTTTTCATTGGTCCACCTCCTTACACCTTTTCATGTATCTTCTTACCGAGAATACCGGTCGGGCGGACAAGAAGAACAATAATCAATACGGCAAATACAATGGCATCGGAAAGTTGGGAGGAAATATAAGCCCGTCCCAGTATCTCAATGACACCCAGTAAAATACCGCCAATCAACGCTCCCGGGATGGAACCGATTCCTCCAAATACGGCAGCGGTAAATGCTTTAATACCCGGCATGGAACCGGTATATGGCGTTAATGCCGGATAGGCGGAACAGAACAGTGCCCCCGCAACTGCTGCAAGTCCGGATCCAATGGCAAAGGTAAGGGAAATGGTAGCATTTGCATTGATTCCCATGAGCATTGCCGCATCCTTATCTTCGGAAACTGCCAGCATAGCCTGTCCGGCCTTGGTCTTACGGATAAACAGCATAAGAGCGGCCATGATAATCAGACAAACCACAATGGTAATAATCGTAGTTGCAGAAATGGCAAGTTGTCCCCCTGCCAGTTTGACACTTGGAAGATTTACGACAGAGGAAAATGCCTTTGTGTCTGCACCGAAAAGAAGAAGCGCCATATTCTGCAGGAAATAACTCACTCCGATTGCTGTAATCAGAACGGCAAGTGAGGTCGCCTTTCGAAGAGGCTTATATGCAATTTTTTCAATGCCCATTCCAAGCAGCGTACAAACCACAATGGAAATCATAATCGCCGCGAAAGGATGAACTCCAGCATTACTCATTAACAGGAAGATAATATAACTACCCACCATAATGACATCACCATGTGCAAAATTAAGCATTTTCGCAATTCCATAAACCATGGTATAGCCAAGAGCGATAATCGCATATACACTTCCTAAACTAATTCCATTAATTAAATGGGTTACAAATTCCATTTTTTATTCCTTCCTCATCTTCAAATATCCATGTCAATTTTTACATAACCTTTTTGATTTTAACACAAATCGGATATTTACGCGACAACTTGTTTGTTAATAATAAAGACCATGTATATTATGTGCTGTTTGCCTATATATAATTGCAAAACACCTGGGGGTTTATGTTTTTGCAAAGTGTTTTGTGTTTTGCATCTGCTCTGCGTAAAAATATAGAAAATGGGGTTGGTTCACTGCATTCTTCGTGAGCCAACCCCATTGTTGTTGAATCAAAAATGATAACTTCACATTCCCACTGCACTGCCTGTTATTCTTTACAGGCAAAACAGGAAGAAATCTTTCAAATTAAAGTGCTACATAAACACCATTCTGAATAACAACAGCCTTTGGTGTCTTAGAAACGGCACCGGAAGCATCCCATGTCATTGTTCCTGTAAGACCATCAACAGTAATCTGTGTCATCTGTGCCTGAATAGCTGCACCGATTTCCTCAACGCTCATATCCGGTGTACATCCTGCTGCTTCCATTGCTGCTTTCAGAACATAGATTGCGTCATAACCGTCAGCTGCAAACTGGTTTGGAGTCTCACCATATTTTTCTGTATAAGCTGCTACAAAGTTCTGTGTTGCTTCGTCTGCTGCATCAGCTGCAAATGGTGTTAAAAGGATAACGCCCTCTGCAAGAGATGTATCAAAGTTTTCAACCGTTAAGATACCGTCCATACCGTCTACACCGAAGAAAGTAGGAGCATATCCCATATCATTGGCCTGTTTCAGAATAATAGAAGCCGGTGTGTAGTAAATTGGTAAGAACACAAGATCAGCACCTGCGGACTGAGCCTTCTGGAGCTGTGTAGAGAAATCTGTTGCTGTATCATCTGTGAATGCTTCGATGGAAACAATCTCTAATCCCTGATTTGCTGCTTCTGCTTCAAAAGTAGCTTCGATTCCGGATGAATATACATCAGAACTGTTGTAAATGATGGCAACCTTTGTAGCAAGACCGTTTTCTGCAATATACTGTGCAGATGCGGTTCCCTGGTTAGGGTCTGTGAAACATACCTGGAATACATTGTCATTTTCAATAACTGTTGTTGCAGATGCAGATGGTGTAATCTGGAACATACCGTCTTCTGCTGTCTTTTCTGCAACTGCGATACAAGGGGTAGTTGTTACACAACCAACCAATGTCTGCATACCCCAGTCTTTTAATGTGTTGTAAGCGTTTACGGATTTCTCTGCATCATGAACATCGTCCTGTGCGTTGAACTCAATCTGATATCCGTTGATACCGCCTGCTGCGTTGATTTCATCAACAGCAATCTGGCATGCGTTCATTGTGTTTGTTCCGTAAATGGCAGCTGCACCTGTTAATGGTCCGATACCACCGATTTTGAAGGTGTCTCCACCTGCACTTGTTCCGGCTGTAGAACCGCAACCAAATGTCATGGCAGCAGTCATTGCAGCTACAAGAGCTAAACTAATTACTTTCTTTGCTTTCATAATTCTCCTCCTTTATTTTTAAGCGTTTGAAATCGGACATAAAAAGGGGTCGGATTCCTATATCATTCTTCATAAAAAATATGTAAGAAAAACTTACAAAAAAAGAATTATAGAAACCCCGAAACCCCTTTGTCTCAATCATCGCTTAATTTACCCGTTATCTTAACACTCATAGGGCGAAAAATCAACAATTATTTTTCAATGTTGTATTTTACTTTCAGATAATTCTTTACTATTTCCACACACTGCTCATAACTTAATTCCCCTGTATTCAGGCAAATGTCATAATTGTAAGGACTTTCCCACTCTTTTCCGGTGTGATATTTATAATAAGCACGACGATACTTATCCATATCCGTAATCCGTTTTTCCGCATCCTTTCGGCTGATGCCGAGTCGGTTCATCTCTGTCTGGATGCAATTCTCGAATGGCGCATACACAAAAATGCTGACTACCCTCGGATAATCCTTCAAAACATAATCGGCTGCGCGACCGATACAGACGAATGATTCCTGCTCCGCAAGCTGTTTTAATACCTTCGCCTGAAATGCAAACAGATTGTCATTCTTTGTAAAATCACTGCTTTCCGGAGGAATGATTTCTCCCTTGTAAACCTTTTTTGTAACAGAGTACAAAAGACTCTTCTTTACGGTTTCATCTGCTTTCGCAAATAATTCCTCACTAATCCCGCTGTCATCACTGGCCAGACGCAAAAGATTTTTGTCGTAAATATTTATCCCAAATTCTTTTGCCAGCATTTGACCGATATAGGTAGCTCCGCTCCCGCAGGTTCTTGTTAGTGCCAAAACAAATTTCTTATCTTCCATACCCGTACCCCGCTTTCTTATACTCGTTTTGCCCAAGTTCCTTCTGATTCATTTCTGTTAATAATATTATTATTTCTTCCATAAATACCTATAACGCCATAATACCTTGGTGCTTCCATTACTTATAAAATTCCGATAATCTCTTTCACCGATGAAAAATGATTATTCTCCAGATATTCTTCGATACCTGCTGCCACCTTTGCGGTTGTCTGCGGATCTGTAAAATTCGCGGTTCCAACCGATACACCGGTTGCTCCTGCCAGAAGAAATTCAATGGCGTCTTCTGCCGTCGTGATTCCGCCCATACCGATTACCGGAATCTTCACCGTATGCGCCACATCGTAAACCATGCGGAGCGCAACCGGTTTTACCGCCGGTCCGGAAAATCCGCCGGTCCGATTTGCCAGAACAAATTGGCGACGATGAATATCAATTTTCATTCCAATCAAAGTATTAATTAACGATACCGCATCTGCACCGCCGGCTTCTGCTGCCAGTGCCATTTCCTTAATATTAGTGACATTCGGACTCAGTTTCATAATAACCGGCTTCTTCGCTGTTTTTTTGATTTCCTTTGTTACCGATTCCAGCACTTTCGCATCCTGACCAAATGCCAGCGCGCCTTCTTTTACATTCGGACAGGAAACATTAATTTCCATCATGTCAATCGGCTGGTCATTCAATCTCTCTACTACATTCAAATACTGCTCCACGGTCTTTCCGCACACATTGACAATAATCTTTGTGTCATAATTCTGCAGAAATGGGATATCTCTTTCCACAAAAACATCGATTCCCGGATTCTGTAATCCGATGGCATTGAGCATTCCGCCATATACCTCGGCGATGCGCGGCGTAGGATTTCCCGGCCATGGTACATCGGAAACGCCTTTCGTAACAACAGCACCTAACCGATTCAAATCCGTCATCTCACTGAATTCCTGCCCGGAACCGAAAGTTCCGGAAGCCGTCATAACCGGATTCTTCAATTCCACGCCGGCTATATTCACCTTCATATCCGGTCTCTTCTTCACTTCACTCATTTTTTTCTCCCTTATCTTTCTCCTTTATCGTAGCACTACCTTGGATTAATTATTGCATCATTTTTGCGCAGCGACATAATGTGCACAGATATTCACCACTTTTGCGTAGCGACATAATGTGCACAGATATTCATCATTTTTGCGCAGCGCTATAATGTGCACAGATATTCACCTTTTTTGCGCAGCGACATAATGTGCACAGATATTCACCTTTTTTGCGCAGCGACATAATGTGCACAGATAT
>JBJEMA010000080.1:51396-51503 GCA_051879435.1 Lachnospiraceae bacterium | reverse complement strand
TCACCTTTTTTGCGCAGCAACATAATGTGCACAGATATTCACCTTTTTTGCGCAGCGACATAATGTGCAAAAATATTCACCATTTTTGCACAGCGACATAATGTGCA